>NC_008593.1:1273860-1910790 GCF_000014125.1 Clostridium novyi NT
GCATAGAGTTAAAAAACACAAAGAAAGCAGACCAGAAATTTGGGATACCTATGAAGGATACAAAAGTTTAGATAAAGTAGTAAGAGAAAAGAATAATTTATATGATGGTATGTTACTTGATTGTGTAACTATTATGACTTCAAATTTTATGTTTGATTATATTGGAGATAAAATAGAAGAAGCAGATAACACTACTTTGGATACAGTAGAAAAGAAGATAATAACAAATTTTGAGAAGCTTTTAAATGAAGCTATTAAAGGAAATAGTACTATGATACTTGTAACTAATGAATTAGGCTATGGAATAGTTCCAGAAAATAAATTAGCACGAGTATATAGGGATATAGTAGGTAGAATAAATCAATATATAGCCTCAAGGGCAAGTGAGGTATATTTAGTTGTATGTGGTATACCAATAAAAGTTAAGTGAGGATAGAATTTATGAAAAATTTAATATTAATGATTCAGTTTTTTACTAGAATTCCTATAAATATAGAAATTGATGTAAAAGAAGATTCCTTTGCTAAAGGGATTTCATATCTTCCACTAGTTGGACTGATAATAGGAGGATTTAATGCTATTGTATATTTTGTGTCATCTAAATTTATTTTAGGTACACTTCCCATTGTATTAGCACTTTTAGCAAATACAATTATTACAGGGGCATTTCATATAGATGGTCTTGCAGATACTTGTGATGGTATATTTTCTTCAAGAAAAAAAGAAAGAATGCTGGAAATAATGAAAGATAGTAGAGTTGGAACTAATGGTGCTATAGCTATAGTATTTGACTTTATGCTTAGATATGCAGTACTTAATAGTTTAAACAAAAAATATATAATAATAGCCTTAATATTGTCTCCTGTAGTTGCAAAAACAGTTGTTACACTACTTATGTGTTTTTCTGTTTATGCAAGAAAAGAAGGGGGACTTGGAGGAGTATTTGTAGGAAAAGTAAAACCTTTTAGAGTGATTGTTGCATTTATAATATCAATTTCAATAGGATATGTGCTTATAGGATATAAGTATGTAGCTTTACTCTTAATTACAGTTTTATTCATTGAAATATATAAAAAGCTTATATATTCTAAAATTGATGGTATGACTGGAGACACACTTGGAGCTGCCAATGAAATAGCAGAAATTATATTTATGTTAGCGCTATTATCATTTAAAGGATGTGGGTTACTATGACATCATTATATTTAGCACGTCATGGAGAATCAGAGTTAAATACTAAAAAAGTATATTTTGGTGTAACTGATTGTGAACTAACTAGTACAGGAATATTTCAATGTGAGAATTTAAATAAGAAATTAAGTCAGTTAAATGAGCTAGATTTTGATGTAATAATTACAAGTTCTCTTAAAAGAGCCATAGATTCATCTAAAATAATAGCTAATTGTAGATATAAGGATTTAATGATTTTTGAAGAGTTTAAAGAATTAGATTTTGGAAAATGGGAAGGACTTAGTTATAAAGAAATTACAAAAATTTATCCTAAAGAATGGGATCAGTGGGTAAAGGATTGGAAAAATGCCTATCCCACAGAAGGAGAGAATTTTAAAACATTTTATAAAAGAGTAAAAAATGCTTTAGAATTTATATTAAAAGAATATAAGGATAAAAAGATTTTGTTAGTATGTCATCAAGGTACATTAAGGGTTATAACATCTATATTACTTGGATTAAATGAAGATGGTTATTGGAGATTTTCATTTGAATATGGAATGTATAGCTTGTTTGAAATAGTTGATGATTTTGCAATACTTAAAAAAATTAATTGTTAAAGGATGTATACATAATGAAAAGCAAAAGTATTATGGTTCAAGGAACCGCCTCATCTGTTGGAAAGAGTATACTATGTACAGGACTTTGTAGGGTATTTTATAAAGATGGGTATAATGTGAATCCATTTAAATCTCAAAATATGTCACTAAATTCTGCAATAACTTGTGATGGTGGTGAAATTGGTAGAGCTCAATATATGCAAGCGGAGGCATCAAATAAAGTTCCATCAGTGAAAATGAATCCAATATTATTAAAGCCAAATTCAGATAGAGGATCTCAAGTTATAATAAATGGAAAGGTATTTAAAAATATGGATGCTGTTGACTATTATAAATTTAAGCCTCAATTAAAAAAGGATGTTTCGAAGATTTATAACAAGTTAAGTGATGAGAGTGACATAATAGTAATTGAAGGTGCAGGAAGTCCTGCTGAGATAAACTTAAATAAAGAAGATTTTGTAAATATGGGCATGGCTAAAATAGCAAAATCCCCAGTAATATTAGTAGGAGATATAGACAAAGGGGGAGTTTTTGCATCTATTGTTGGTACTATGATGTTACTTAAAGAAGATGAAAGAAAAATGGTACGTGGAGTTATCATAAATAAATTTAGAGGAAGCTACGAAATTTTAAAACCAGGACTTAAAATGTTAGAAGACATTATTAAAGTACCAGTGCTGGGTGTTATACCATACTTTAATTTAAATCTTGAAGATGAAGATAGTGCTACTGATTGGAGTAAGTTTAATTTTAATTCCAAGGGAGATATTGATGTAGCTGTAATTAAACTGCCACATATGTCTAATTTTACAGATATAAACCCATTAAAGATGTATGATGATGTAAGCATTAGGTTAATAGAAAAAGTGGAAGACTTAAAAAATCCTAATTTAATTATAATACCGGGAAGTAAAAATACTATAAAAGACATGGAATACCTTAAAAGTTCAGGAATGAATAGTGCAATACTTAATTGTCATTCAAATGGAAGCTTTGTATTTGGAATTTGTGGAGGATTTCAGATATTAGGTAGCAAAATTAAAGATCCAAACAACATAGAAAGTAATATAACTTCAATAGAGGGATTAAATTTAATAAACTCTGTAACTGAAATAAAAACAGATAAAACAACCACATTAACTGAAGCTAGGGACAAAATTTTTAATTGTAATATAAAGGGATATGAAATTCACATGGGGAAAACCCTTATAGATGATAATAACAGCAATTTTTTAGTTATTAATAGTAGGAATGAAGAAACATGTAATGATATAGATGGAGCTATAAGTAAAGATAAAAGAGTTTTTGGAACATATATTCATGGAATATTTGATAATTCAGAGTTTACAAGAAAATTTTTAAATCTCATAAGAAAAAATGCAGGTATGGATGAAATAAAAGAAACTCCAAAGGATTATTGGGAATTTAAAAATGAAGAATATGATAAACTTGCAGATATAATAAGAAATAATGTAGATATGAAAAAATTATATGAAATAGTAAATGAGGGAATAGATGAAACAGATAATTAGTATTTATTTAGCGTTTTTATTGGATTGTATTTTAGGAGATCCCTATTGGTTTCCTCATCCAGTTAGATTTATAGGAAAATATATAAGCTTTTTTGAAAAACAAATTAGAAAATTAAAACTTAATAATAAGGCTTTAAAAATATTTGGAATAGTTTTAACTATAAGTACGGTAACTATTACTTATACTATAAGTTATTTAGTGTTAAAAGTGGCTTTTGATGTAAATGTTGAATTATATTATGTTTTAAATATAGTAATGATGTGGACTGCTATAGCCCCTAAATGTCTTTCAAGTGAAGGGGTAAAAATATATAAAGAACTAAGTAAAGGTAATTTAGAAAAAGCAAGAAAGCAACTATCCTATATAGTAGGACGTGATACTGAAAATTTAGACGAAGGTGAAATCACAAGGGCAGTAGTTGAAACTATAGGAGAAAATACTTCTGATGGAATTATAGCACCCCTTATGTATATGTTCATAGGAGGAGCCCCTTTAGCACTTGCATATAAGGCGGTTAATACTTTAGATTCAATGGTTGGATACAAAGAAGATATATACTTTGATTTTGGTTGGTTTTCAGCAAAGTTTGATGATGTTGTAAATTACATACCAGCTAGACTAACAGCAATTTTTATGATTATAAGTTCTTGTGTTTTAAGATTAGACTATAAAAATTGTATTAAAATTATAAAAAGAGATAGAAAAAATCACACAAGTCCTAATGCAGGCTATCCTGAATCTGCCATGGCTGGAGCATTAAAAGTCCAGCTAGGAGGTACTAATTCATATTTTGGGAAACTTACATATAAGCCTAAAATAGGAGATAAGTTAAAAGAATTAAATAAAGAAGATATAAAAAAATCATGTATATTAATGTACGCTACAACAGTTGTTAGTATAGTTATATTTTCATTAATTTTATTATTAATTAAGGAGAAGATAGTATGAATTTTCATGGCGGTGATATATACAGTATAGAAACAAAGGTAGTAGACTTTAGTTCAAACATAAACCCGTTTGGAGTACCTGAAAGCTTTAAAAAAGCTCTTATAGAAAATATAAATAATTTTATTAAATACCCAGATATTAATTATACTGAGCTTAGAGAGACTATTAAAGACTATATAGGTATTAGCAATATAGACTACATAGTTCAGGGAAATGGTGCTGTTGAAATAATTTATAAAGCTATAGGAGCTGTAGGATGCAAAAAAGCATTTGTTATAAGCCCTACCTTTTCAGAATATAAAAGAGCTGTAAAATTAAATAGAATAGAATGTGAAGAAATAGATGTTTTTGATGACAATTACTTATCTTTGAATATAGATAGTCTTTTACATAGAATTGAAAATAACTCACTAGTTATACTTTGTAATCCGAATAATCCTACAGGAACTTTAACAAGAAGAGAGGATATATGTAAATTATTAAAAAAACTTAAAGATAAGACAAGTACACTTCTTATAGATGAAGCTTTTATAGAGTTTACGCCTAATTATGAAGAAAGTACAATGACTTCACTAATAGATGAATATGATAATTTAATTATAGTAAGAGCAGCTACAAAGTTTTTTGGAATGCCCGGAATTAGACTTGGATATGGTATTACCAAAAATCAGTCTTATATGGCAAATATAAAAAAAACACTAGAACCATGGAATATAAATACTGCTGCTGTTATAGCAGGAAATACAATATTTAAAGATAAAGAATATATATCTAAGTCTCAAAAGTGGATAAATGAAGAAAGAGAATTCTTATTTAATAAACTAAAAGAATTTAGGGATTTAACAGTATTTAAGTCAAATGCAAACTTTCATTTATTAAAAATAAATAGAGAGGATATAGATGCTTATGATTTAAAAGAATTACTTATAAAAGAAGGGGTATTAATTAGAGTTCCTAAAGGATTTTACAAATTATCTGATTCATATTTTAGACTTGCTATAAAAGATAGAGAAAGTAATGAATTTTTAATAAGAAAGTTAAAGAAAATATTTAAATAAAATATATAATTTAATAAATAAGAAGGGAGGAAGCAAGAGAATTAAGTTTTCTTGTTAACAAACATGATTTTAAAAAATAATAAAAAAAGTAGTAGATTTTTAAGTTTATTTTTAGCACTAGCAATGATTTTGGCATGTGTATTTTCATTTGCAGGATGTACAAAAAACAATGTAAATAATAAAAAAGAGGTAAATGTAAGTGTTACATATCCTCTTAAAATTAAGGATTCTTATAATAGAGAAGTAACTATTGATAAAGAACCTACGAGAATAGTTTCTCTAGCACCTAATATTACAGAAACAATATTTGCTCTTGGAAAAGGTAATAAGCTTGTAGGTAGAACAGATTATTGTGATTACCCAAAAGAAGTAAATAATATAACAGCTATAGGTAGTTTAACTGAACCTAATATAGAAAAGATTGTAGAGTTAAAACCAGATGTTGTAATAGCATCTACACATTTTAAAAAAGATGTACTTACTAAATTAGAAAAAATGAATATAAAAGTGGTAGTTTTATATGGTCCTGAAACTTTTGATGGAGTATATGATACCATAAGCAAGGTTGCAGAAGTTATAAATGCAAAATCTGAAGCTGATAAGCTAGTATCAGATATGAAAAATAAAGTTAGTTCTATAAATTATAAAATTAAAGATAAAAACAAACCTAAAGTTTACTATGTAGTTTCTTATGGTAAAATGGGTGATTTCACTTCAGGTGGAGATACATTCATAGGAAACATGATAGAAATGGCAGGAGGAAATAATGCAGCAAGTGATGTTAAGGGATGGAAATACAGTGTTGAAAAGTTAGTTGAAAAAAATCCTGATATAATCATATGTTCAAAGTATTTTGATGCTAAAAAAGGTATACAACAAACACCAGGCTATAAAGATTTAAAAGCAGTTAAAGATGGAAAATTAATAGAAATTGATAATAATTTATTAGATAGACAAGGTCCTAGAGTAGTAGATGGATTAGAATCACTAGCAAAAATAATTCATCCAGAGGCATTTAAATAACAATACAGTAAGTTTAAAGTAAGAGAGGATTTACTATGTCATTTATTGAAAAGAAGAAGCATTATAATAATTTATTTATTTTAGGTGTAATACTTTTATTTATTTTAATTATATTTTCTACTTATATTGGAGTTGCTGATATATCTTTTAAGCAAACATCTATTATAATTTTAAGCAAATTACCTATGGTAAATAAATATTTTAATTTAAACAATATAAAAGAAACTTCTAAATTAATAATATTAAATTTAAGATTACCTAGAGTCTTACTTGCATCTTTAGTAGGTTCAGGACTATCTGTTGTAGGTGCCTCTTTTCAAAGTATCTTTAAAAATCCAATGGCTGATCCTTATATTTTAGGTGTATCATCAGGGGCAGCCTTTGGAGCTACTCTCACTTTAATCTTAGGATTAAGTGGGAGTTTTTTAGGTATGGGGGCAACAGCTATAGGTGCATTTATAGGAGCTATTATAACAGTTATAGTGGTATATTCTATAGCAAGAGTAGGTAAGAAAATTCCTACAACTATGCTTTTATTAGCTGGAATTGCAATAAGCTTTATGCTTTCATCTTTTATATCATTAATTATGATTTTTAAAAGAGAACAAATAGAAAATATAATAATGTGGACAATGGGAAGTCTTGGAGCAGCTACTTGGGAACAAATAATACTTTTAACACCCGTTATTCTTATAGGAATAGTATTACTATACATATTTTCAAGACATTTAAATATAATGCTTCTTGGAGATGATACAGCTAAAAATTTAGGTATTAATACTGATAAAATAAAAAAAGTACTTATGGTTATTTCAAGTATAATAGTTGCACTTGTTGTATCTGTAAGTGGTGTAATAGGGTTTATAGGACTTATAATTCCACATACAATAAGAATGATATTGGGATCAGATAATAGAGTAATAATACCATTTTCAGCATTAGGAGGTGCTATATTTTTAATAATATGTGATACCTTAGCTAGAATTTTGGTGCCGCCTACTGAAATTCCTGTTGGTATAATCACATCATTATTTGGTGTACCATTTTTTATTAAAATTTTATATTCATCTAAAAAGAAGGTGAGTTAAATTATGAAAAATATATATCCAATAGAAGTTAAAAAGCTTAAATTTTTATATAATAATGAAAAAATACTGGATGATGTAAATATAAAAATAGAAAGAGGAAAATTTTATAGTATAATAGGGCCTAATGGCTCGGGAAAGACAACACTTATTAAGAATATATGTAAGATACTTGAGGGGAAGAATGGGCACATATTTATAAATGAAAAAGATATCAATAAAATGGATTTTAACAGTATTTCTAAATCTATTTCAGTTGTATCACAAGATACTAATATTGATTTTGATTTTTCGGTTATGGATATAGTATTAATGGGTAGAACTCCATATATAAAAGCATTTTCTACTGAAACCTATCAGGACTTAAATATAGCTAAAGAGGCTATGGAATTTTTAGATGTATGGAGATTAAAAGATAAAAATATAAGGTCATTAAGTGGAGGTGAAAGACAAAGAGTTTTAATTGCTAGAGCTATTTGTCAAAACACTGATATCATTTTATTAGATGAGCCAATTTCTCATTTAGATATAAAATATCAAATAGAGCTATTAAATAAGCTAAAATCTTTGAATATTAATAAAAAAATAACTGTTATTGCAATACTTCATGATTTAAATTTAGCGTCTACATATAGTGACTATATAGTTTTAATGAATAAAGGAAAAATAGTTGACAGTGGTACTAGTGAACAAGTATTAACCAAAGAAAATATAAAAAATGTATATAATATAAAAGTAGATATAGTATTACATCCAACTAGTCAAAAGCCATATATAATACCATTATTTTAATTATACAAAAACCAGTAAATAAAATAATATTTGCTGGTTTTTGTATAATTATGTAAGAATGTATGATATAATTTTTTTATTACTTTATAATAAATAATGGATAAAGGAGTAACAAATTATGATAAAAACTTTAGAAGAAAACGATTTAATAAGATCTTTTAATGCTTTAATACCATATTTCCAATATTACTTTGAAGACGAGATAGCATTTACTATTTCTAATACAGAATATTTTTTAAGAGGAGTGGATAGTGAAAATATAAAATTAGGAGTAAATAGTGGTGACCCTATTCCAGTAGGATGTGCTGCTTATGAATGTTTGAAAGCAAGAAAGCCAGTATCTGTAATGGTTCCAAAAGAGGTATTTGGAGTTTCTGTTAAAGCTATGGGAGTTCCAGTAAAGGTAAATGGTAAAATAGAAGGAACTATAGTTATTGCAAAAAGTTTAAAACGTAAAAATGAAGTAACTAATCTTACTAATGATTTATCTAATTCTTTAAAACAAATGACACTTGCTTTAAGTGAAATAAATAAGGGAGTTCAAAGTGTTTCTGAATATAACGGTTTTATACAAAATAATGTAGAAAAAGCATATAAAGAGGCTAAAAATACAGATGAAGTTTTGAAATTCATTGAAAATATTGCATCTCAGACCAATTTATTAGGACTAAATGCTGCTATAGAGTCATCAAGAGCAGGAGAATTTGGAAAAGGATTTAGTGTTGTAGCAAATGAGATAAGAAAGCTTTCTGTATCTAGTAGTAAATCAATTAAACAAATTAATGAAGTTCTAAAAAAGATACAGGATTCAGTTTTAGAAATATCCAATAAAATTAATGATTCTAACAATATTTTTGAAGAACAAGTTTCCTCTATTGAGGAAATAACTTCTGTTATAGATAATTTAAATGAATCAGCACTTTTGCTTAATAAAATGGCATCTGAGCTTTAAATATAAATAAGGGGAGGAGTATTATTATGAAAATAACAACCATAATAGAAAATTCACTAGGAGATAAAACTAATCTAAATAATGAACATGGCATTTCTTTTTTTATAGAAACTGGTAGTGAAAACATATTATTTGATACAGGAAAAACTGGAGATTTTATTGAAAATGCCAAGGATCTAAACATCGATCTAAATAAAACTAATTATTTAGTACTTAGTCATGCTCATTATGATCACTGTGGAGGGGTAAGAAGATTTTTAGAATCTTTTAATATAAAACCTAAAATGTATGTAGGAGATAAGTTTTTTATAAATAGTGATAAATATCATTATTCAGATGGAAGTCAAAAATTAGATTTTTCTTCAGATAGTGAAGAATATAAGTATATAGGTATAAATTTTGATGAAAGTTTTATAAAAAATAAAGGGTTACAAATCAATTATGTATCTAATTGTACTGAAATTACAGATAAAATAAAAGTTTTTACAAACTTCAACAGGGTATATGATTTTGAAAAATTAAATCCTAATATGATGATGAAAAAAGGAGAAGAATATGTTATAGATCCTTTTGAAGATGAAGTAGTATTAACCATAGAAACAGAAAAAGGTATATTAATATTACTAGGATGTTCTCATCCAGGAATTTTAAACATAGTAAGTGATATTGAAAAAAGAACAGGAAAAAATATATATGGAATTTTAGGTGGAACTCATTTAGTAGAAGCTAGCGAAGATAGAATAGATAAGACAATTGAAAAGCTAAAAGAAATGAATATAAAACTTATAGGTGTTTCACATTGTACAGGTGATAAAGCTGTAGAAATGTTCAGAAATGAATGTGATAATTTCTTTGTAAATAACACAGGAACTGTAATCAATAAATTATAATACAAGTTTAAAAAATAGTATATTTTTTAGAAAAGGTCCTTAAATAAGGGGCCTTTTTGTATTAAACAAAATAAACATACAAAAATTAGAGCAAATAAATCAGTTTACATAAACAATATTATGTATAATAAAACTTATAAAAGTAAACTTAATTTAAAAATATTTAGTTAACATAATAATTATTATGTATTTAACATTAAAATGTAAACTATAAACATATCTTAAAATTAAAATATCATATAAAAAATATTAAGACATATAGTATCTAAGAAGGTATAAATTATAAAGGAGATTAACGATTTGTCAATATGATAGTATCAATATTTATATATGCACTTATATGTATTATTTCTATACTAATATTACATAAACAGAAGAATACTTTCGAGAGATTTTTAATGAATTGCGTACTTTTGATGTTAGGTATAATATCAGCTCTTTATGGTTTATTAACATCTATAACTTTGTATAATGGGAAACCTATTTATCTTAAAAAACCAATAATATTTAGTTTGTTGTTTATATCATTATTATTAGTTTTAATGTTGTATAATATGTACTTTATTTGGAAAGACGTAAACTCGTACAATAAAAATAAAAATTCAATAAAAAACTATATATATAAAAATAGATTTTCGTTTTTTCTATTTGTAATAATATTTTCAATATCTCTAGTTATATTTTCATATGGATTTATATATTACATAATAAACAATTTGCCTCCAAGTATAGCATTAGATCTTAAGGATAACTTTATGGATAATGGAGAGAGAAAATCATTTGCTGAATGTGTTTATTTTAGTGCTGTAACATTTTTTACTGTTGGATTTGGTGATATAGTTCCAAGGGGAATATTTTTTCTTGGAATTATATTATTAGAAATGACTACTTCATATTTGTTAACTATAATTTCTATACCTATATTCTTATCTATATTAATAGATGGTCTTAGATTAGAAAAAAAAGAAAAGAAATAAAAACATGGAATTAATCCATGTCAGGCTGTTGATAAACATAATTTGTCAACAGCCTTTTTACATTTATTACAAAAAGGGTTTTTAGTTTTTATGTAGAATATATATTTTAGACCAATAAATCTTTTAGCCCGTTAGGGCTCCTACGGAGGAAAAATGCTTACTAATAATGAAAGAAAACAAAATCAATTAGAACTAGTTTATATAGAAAATTTAGTACCTGAAAATCACATACTTAGAAAGATAGATAAATACATAGACTTTTCATTTATAAGAGATTTAACTAAGGATTTATATTGTCCTGATAATGGAAGACCTTCAGTAGACCCAGTTGTATTATTTAAAATGCTTTTTATAGGATACCTATTCGGTATACGTTCAGAGCGTCAGCTTATAAAAGAAATCCAGGTAAATGTAGCTTACAGATGGTTTTTAGGATATGGACTTACTGATAAAATACCAAGTCATTCCACTATAAGCCAGAATAGAACAAAAAGATTTAGTAATACAAATATACATCAAGAAATATTTGATAATATTGTATTTCAAGCTATTAATAGAAACTTGGTTGATGGGAAAATTCTATATACTGATTCTACTCACTTAAAAGCTAACGCTAATAAACATAAATTTATTAAAAAAGAAATAACTAAATCCACAAAGGAATACTTTGATGAATTAGAGAATGACATTAATAAAGATAGAATTAATCATAATAAAAAGCCTCTAAAAAAAAAGACTAAAATAGCTGAAACTAAGGAAATAAAAGTAAGTACAACTGATCCAGACAGTGGATATATGGTTAGAGATGGAAAACCTAAAGGCTTTTTTTATTTAGATCATAGAACTGTTGACGGAAAGTATAATATTATAACAGACGTTCATGTTACTCCCGGGAATATAAACGATGTAGATCCTTATGTTAAAAGAATAGAAACTCAAATAGAAAAGTTTAATTTTAATACAAAATATTTAGTAGCAGATGCCGGATATTCTACGAATCCTATTTGTAAACAAATTTCAGACAAAAATTATCAAGGTGTTTTTGGGTTCCGTTTAGGACCCCATGTTAAAGGAAAATATACAAAATATAGATTTCAGTATGTTAAAGAATTAGATGGATATGTGTGTATTAATAATTGCTTTTTAAAATATAGAACTACTACGAGGGAAGGTTATAAAGAATATTTAAGTAATGCGGAGCATTGTGCTTATTGCAAATATAAAAATAATTGCTTAACATCTGATAAATCCATTAATAGAACTATACGTCGTCATGTTTGGGAAGACTATAAAGATCAAATTTTTAGCTTTACTAAAACAGAAAAAGGTAAAAGTATTTACAAACGACGTAAAGAAAAGATTGAGCGTAGCTTTGCTGATTCAAAAGAATTACATGGGCTACGTTATTGTCGCATGCGAGGAATTAAAAATGTTTCTGAACAATGCTTACTTACAGCGGCAGTTCAGAATATGAAAAAGATAGCCATGGTGCTATCGCATTATTTTTTGTGTACATTAATTCAAATTTATTCCAAATTAACATACATAATAAATATTTTTCGAATGCTATCGCATAAAAGAATTTTGGCGTAAACAAAAGCCCCCAATTGTTGGGGGCTTTTTGAACAATCTGACATGGAATTAATCCATGTCTTTATTTCTTCTTGGTGGTTTTGGACCTATATATTGATAGTAGTAACACTGAATTCTTCCATTGTATAACTTCCTATTTTTATCAGACTTCTTACCAAAGCATTTTTCAAAGTCACTATAAGATGTAATTACAAATTTTGACCAAGTATCAAATTTTGAAAATACTTTTCCCATATCTCTATAAAGAGCTTCTACTTCATCTTTTTCATTTAATCTTTCTCCATATGGAGGGTTACAAACAATGGTACCATAATTATAATGAGTACTTAATTCTTGAACAGGTTGAGTTTGGAAATGAATACAATCATCAACTCCTGCCTTTACAGCATTTTCTCTTGCTACAGGAATTATCTTGCTATCTTTGTCATATCCAAATATATGATATTCCTTGTCATACATAATAGCTTCATATGCTTCTTTTCTTACCTTTTTCCATGTTAATGAGGATATAATAAAATCCCAATTTTCACATGCAAATGTTCTATTAAGACCAGGTGCTATATTTCTAGCAATCATAGCAGCTTCTATTGGAATAGTTCCTGAACCACAAAATGGATCTATGAAAAGTCTATCGTATCTCCAATTACTTAAAATAACAAGGGCAGCAGCTAGTGTTTCCTTTAGTGGAGCTAAACTCCCTTTTTCTCTATATCCTCTTTTATGAAGAGCATCTCCACTAGTGTCTAATAAAACTGTTACTTCATCATTTAATATAGAAATAAGTATAGGATAGACACTTCCGCTTTCACTAAACCATTCTACATTATATTCTTCTTTTAAATTTTCAACAATAGCTTTCTTACATATAGATTGTATATCAGAAAGACTAAATAATGTTGATTTAACTGATTTAGCATTTACAATAAAATTTGCATCTTCAGGTAAAAAGTTTGACCAAGGAATTCTCTTTGTGCCTTGAAATAAATCTTCAAAAGTTGTAGCTTTGAATTCCGCAAGTTTTATGTATACTCTATCTGCACATCTAAGCCAAAGATTAGATTTACAAATACATTCCTCATCACCATTATATGTAACTTTTCCATTTTCCACTTTTAAGTTTTTATATCCAAGTCTTTTTAGTTCTTTACTTACAAGACCTTCTATACCAAAAGCAGAAGTTGCAACTAATTCATAATTTGCCATGTAATTTTATCCCTCACTTTAATTATTATTATCAAAATACAGTATTTATAATATAGCACTATATAATATATAAAACAACAAATTTAGCAAATACACTTATTATTTGATTATAAATATAAATGACTATATAATAAACTCTGTAAATAAAATAATGTAGGTGATTATAAATGAAAGAAAGATTGCAAAAATACATGGCTTCTTGTGGAGTTGCATCAAGACGTAAATGCGAAGAAATTATTATTAGTAATAGAGTAAAAGTAAATGGAACTATTGTTAATGAACTTGGATTCAAAGTAGATCCTTCAAAAGATAAAGTATATGTAGATTCAAAACTAATATTTTTAGAAGAAAAAAAAGTATATATAGCTCTTAATAAACCAGAAGGATATGTTTCTACAGTTAAAGATGAAAGAAATAGAAAAACCATAATGGACTTAGTAGAAGTTGAAGAAAGAATTTTTCCAATAGGAAGACTTGATTATAATACTTCTGGACTATTGCTTATGACAAACGATGGAGATATTTATAACAAAATAATTCATCCTCGTAAAGAAATAGATAAAGTATATATAGCAATTATAAAAGGGGTTCCATCTGATGAAGAAATACATAAATTTTGTAATGGACTCGATATTGGAGACTATATAACATCCAAAGCAAATTTTGAAGTAATTGATAAGTTAGAAGATAAGTCTAAAGTTAGAATAACTATTCATGAAGGTAAAAACAGACAAGTAAGAAGAATGTGTGATAAAATTGGTCACCCAGTTATAGCACTTAAAAGAATTTCAGTAGGTAAAATATCTCTAAATAACTTAAAACGTAGTCAGTGGAGATATTTGAATGAAAGTGAGATAAAATATTTAAAAAATCTATAAATCCTTTTATTTTATAGTTTCAAATCCAATAATATGCATTATATATTGATAAAATATTTAATTGATGATAAAATGAAATAAAAATTTCATATTGTTGCAATGAATGTAAGAAGGGATTGAATAGTACAATGGATGATAATACTCAGGATTTGATGAAAACCATACAGATGAAATTTACTAGATTAAGTAAAGGTCAGAAGTTAATCGCTGAATATATATTAAAACATTATGATAAAGCAGCTTTTATGACAGCTGCAAAACTTGGTAATAGTGTAGGAGTCAGTGAATCTACAGTAGTTAGATTTGCAAATGAACTTGGATTTAGTGGATATCCTAAACTTCAAAAGGCATTACATGACTTAATAAAGAATAAGCTTACAACAGTACAAAGAATAGAAATATCAAATAATTTAATAAATCAAGAAAACTCATTAAAGGGAGTTTTAAAAGGTGACATGGAAAATATACGTGCTACCCTTGAAAAAATAAATTATAAGGACTTTGAAGAAGTTGTAGATAGTATATTTCAGGCTAAAAGAATATACATAATAGGTCTTAGAAGCTCCACTGTACTTGCTGAATTTCTAGCATTTTATTTAAACATGATTTTAGATAATGTAAATGTAAAAGTTGTAAAGCATGGCATAAGTGATGTATTTGATCAAATGATAAATATAACAAAAGATGACTTGCTTATAGGAATAGGATTTCCTCGCTATGCTGCAAGAACAGTTGAAGCATTATCTTTCGCTCAAAGTAAAGGTACAAAAGTAGTTGCAATAACTGATAGTTTATTATCTCCACTTGCAACTAAAGCTCAATATACCTTAATTGCCCAAAGCAATATGGCAT
This sequence comes from Clostridium novyi NT, assembly GCF_000014125.1. Classification (NCBI taxonomy): domain Bacteria; kingdom Bacillati; phylum Bacillota; class Clostridia; order Eubacteriales; family Clostridiaceae; genus Clostridium; species Clostridium novyi. The sequence goes on from NC_008593.1 coordinate 1,289,435, forward strand.
CTTTCGTTGATTCACTTGTAGCTCCACTTAGTGTTATTAACGCCTTAATTGTTGCAGTAGGCCTTAGAGAAAAAGATCATATTTCTAATTTATTTAAAGAATTAGAAAATATTTGGGAAGAATATCAAGTTTATTCTTGCAAGGGAGAAGATTAGATATTTTAAGTATAGAAGGTAAGAAGTTATTTTAATTTCTTGCTTTTTTTATTTATATATACATATATCTTGAATAAACTATTCCTGTGTATTAAATTATAATAGTAGATAAGTCATATATTTATTGAAGAGGTGAACTGATGAAAAAAGTTATAGTTATAGGAGGGGGACCTGCTGGTATGATGGCAGCTATTGAATCTGCCAAAAATCCTAATAATGAAGTAACCCTTTTAGAGAAAAATGATAAATTAGGCAAAAAGCTTTTTATAACAGGTAAAGGAAGATGTAATGTTACTAACAATAAAGATATTAGTGAGTTCTTTGACAATATACCAACTAACTCTACTTTTTTATATAGTAGCTTATATTCCTATACTAATTTAGATACAATAAACTTCTTTGAAAGTCTTGGGGTGCCTCTTAAAGTAGAAAGAGGAGATAGAGTATTTCCTAAATCCGATAAATCATCAGATATAATAAAAGCTTTCGAAAAAGAACTTTCAAATAAAAATGTACATATAATGTTAAATTCAACTATTAAAGATATAGTAACAGAAAATAATACTATTTCAAAAGTAATTTTAAAAAATGGTAAAGAGATAAAGGGTGATCATTTTATACTTGCAACAGGAGGACTTTCTTATCCTCAAACTGGTTCCACTGGTGAAGGATTAAGTTTCTCTGAAAAATTAGGTCATAAAATAGTTGAACCTAAACCTTCTTTAATTCCAATTGAGCTAAAAGAAGAGTGGATAAAAGAACTTCAAGGGTTATCTCTTAAAAATGTAACTCTATCTATTAAAAATAAAAACAAAACATTATATGAGGATTTTGGTGAGATGTTATTTACTCACTTTGGAATATCAGGTCCTATTGTTTTAAGCGGAAGTCATGTTGTAAATTCTAATTCTAACTTAAAAGCAGTTATAAACTTGAAACCAGCATTAACAGAAGAAGAATTAGACAAACGTATTCAAAAGGATTTTTCAAAATACTTAAATAAAGATTTTAAAAATGCATTAAATGATCTATTACCTCAAAGACTAATATCAATTATAATAAAGTTAAGCAATATATCTGAAGATAAAAAAGTAAATTCAATTACAAAAGAAGAAAGAAAAAGACTAGTTCATTTAATTCAAAACTTTGAATTAAGCATAAAAGGACTTAGACCTATAAAAGAAGCTATAGTAACTTCTGGTGGTGTTAGTGTAAAGGATATAGATCCTTCCACAATGAAATCAAAAATAATAAATAACTTATCCTTTGCAGGTGAAATGATAGATGTAGATGCATACACTGGGGGATTTAATATACAAATAGCATTATCCACTGGATTTATAGCTGGAATTAGCATAGATAATTAGTTAACTTATGTAAAAAAATAAAGGATTTTAGTACTTTTCATAGAATATATTATCTATGCCTAAAATAAGAAAGGCGGTATTATTTTGAAATTAAATGTAGCAATAGACGGACCAGCAGGAGCTGGAAAAAGCACAATAGCAAAAATGGTTGGAAGTAAATTCAACCTAATGTATATAAACACAGGCTCTATGTATAGAGCTATTACACTAAAAGCATTAGAAAACAACATTAACTCTGATAACATTGAAAAGTTATGCGATCTTATGAGTAATCTTGAAATGCATTTTGAAAATGATAGACTTATATTAAACGGAGAAGATGTAAATGATGCACTTACTCTACCTAAAATAAGTGAAAATGTTTCAAATTATGCAGCTATTTTAGAAGTAAGAGAAAAGCTTGTGTATCTACAACAAAAAATGGCAGAAAAATATGATGTTATTATGGATGGAAGAGATATTGGAACAGTTGTTTTAAAAGATGCACCTTTTAAATTCTATATAACTGCTTCTCCAGAGGAAAGAGCTTCTAGACGTTATAAAGAATTATGTTCAAAAAACATAGAAGTAAATTATGATAACATATTAGAAGAAATAAAAAAACGAGATTATATAGATTCAACTAGAAAGATAAATCCTCTAACTAAAGCAAAAGATGCTATAGAAATTGATACAACAACTATGTCTATAGATGAAGTTGTAAATAGTATTTGTTCTATTATAGCTAAAAAACTTAACAAATAAGGTAGTGATTTTATGAAAAAAATATTGTTAGCTGAGAAAGCTGGATTTTGTTTTGGTGTTAAGAGAGCTGTTGATACTGCAATTAACTTTAGTAATGAATATAAAAAACCTATATATACATTAGGACCACTTATACATAATAATGACGTGGTTGAATTTTTAAAATCAAAAAACATCACTTCAATAGAGTTAGATGAACTTGAGTCTTTAAAAGAAGGTGATGTTATTATTATAAGATCTCATGGAGTTACTCCTAATGTTATAGAACTTTTAAAAGATAAAAATCTTATAATTGCCGATGCTACATGCCCTTATGTAGCACATATACATGAAACAGTAAAAAAATATTATGAATTAGGTTATCAAATAATAATAGTAGGGGATAAAAGTCATCCAGAAGTTGTTGGTATAAATGGATACTGTAACAATACCGCTATAATATCAAAAGATGGATTAAATATTGAATCATTGCCTGATAAAGTTTGCATTGTTTCTCAAACAACTGAAAAACAAGAAAACTTTAATAAGGTTATTGATAAAATAACACCTTTATGTAAATCACTTGCTAATTTTAATACTATATGTAATGCAACAAAAACAAGACAGGAATCAGCAGAAAAACTTTCACAAAAAGTAGACTCTATGGTAGTAATCGGTGGATATCACAGTTCGAATACTACTAAATTATATGAAATCTGTAAAAAAAATTGTGAAAATACAATCCATGTTGAAAATGCAAGTGAAATACCAAATGATTTAATCGAAAATAGTAATAGTATAGGTGTTACAGCAGGCGCGTCAACACCTGATTGGATTATAAAGGAGGCCATATCAAAAATGAGTGAAAATAACAATTCAGCATTTAATGAACAATTAGCTTATATGGAACAAAATGATATCCAAATAGCTGTTGGTGATACAGTAAAGGGACAAGTTATATCATTAAATGAAAAAGAAGCATTTGTAAACATAGGTTATAAAAAAGATGGTATTATACCTTTAAAAGAAGCTACTAGAGATGAAAATATTTCAATGAAGGACTTATTTAATATTGGTGATGAAGTAACAACTAAAGTAGTTAGTCTTAAAAATAATGATGATTGTGTAGTTTTATCTAAAATTGAAATAGAAAGAGAAGAAGCATTTAAAGAAATAGAGGAAGCATTTAATAATAAGACTACCTTAAATATTTCTATAAAAGAATCTGTAAAAGGTGGTATTATAGGAAGATATAGAGGAGTTAGAATTTTTGTCCCTGCATCACATGTAGAACTTTTCCATGTAGAAGATTTAAGCGTATATATTGAACAAGAAATGACTGTAAGTATAATTGAATTTAGAGTTAACAGAAAAGGTACTAAAATAGTAGCTTCTAGAAGAAATGTACTACAAAAGGAACAAGCTAAACAAGAAGAAGAAGCTTGGGAAACTTTTAAAAAGGATGATGTAGTAGAAGGTGAAATAAAGAGACTTACTAACTTTGGAGCATTTGTAGATATAAATGGAATAGATGGTTTACTGCATGTTTCTGAAATTTCTTGGGGAAGAGTAGAAAAACCTGAAGATATTTTAAGTGTAGGAGAAAAAGTAAAAGTTTGTATACTAAATATTGATAAAGAACATAAAAAACTATCATTATCTATAAAAAAATTAACTGAAGATCCTTGGAATAACGTTGAAGAAAAATACCCTGTAGGTTCTGTAGTACTTGGAAAAATAGTTAGATTTGCTGACTTTGGTGCTTTTGTTCAATTAGAACCTGGTATAGATGGACTAGTTCATGTTTCAGAAATCAGTTATAAAAGAATAAACAAACCAAGCGATGTTTTAGAACTTAATCAAGAAGTTAAAGCTAAAATAATAAATGTTAATAAAGAAACTAAACGATTAAGTTTAAGTATAAAAGAAACAGAATAACTATATTAATACACAAGAAACTTAAATAATTCTTGTGTATTTTATTTAAATTAATATAAATATATAAGATATTGGAATTAATAAAATTTTTTTGTATATATTATTACAGAATATCATCTTGGGGGATTGGTATATGTATACATTAGAAGTTCTTACTAAAGAAAACTTAAATGAATTTAATAAACTAAATGAGTTTAGAACTAATTTTAATAAATTAAATAAAGACTTTTGGCAATCTTATTACACATTAAATAATATGCAAATTTTATTACTTAGAAAAAAAATAAAACTTTTAAAAAAAGACTTTAAATATATAGGTTATGTTTGGATAGGTGGCAAAGTGAACAATATACATAGAATAAACTCTATGTATATTGTTGAAAACGACAATATATTAAATGATTATTCATATTTAATAAATAACTTAGATCTTTCATATCCTACTATATATACATGTGAAAAAAATCATTATAATTTTGATATCTTAAATAAAATAGGATTTGAAAAAATTCATGGGATTATGGAAATGAGTCAAAATTTAAATTCAATAAAAGAAATGTATGTACCAAGTGATATAAAATTTAAAAAGTTTATTAGGGGTAAGGATGAAGCAATAAGATGTTTCTTGCAAAATACAATATTTGAATCTAAAAATAGATTACCATTAACAATTAAGGATATATATTATGATGAAATGCAGGATTACTACTGTGAAGACTCTGCTATATTTTTAAAACAAGGAAATAGTTATATTGGTTATGGTCAAATTATTGAAAAAAATAAGATTCCGTTTATAGTCAACCTAGGAATACTTCCTCAGTATCAAAATCAAGGATATGGTACTTTACTTTTAAAATATTTATTGAATATGTTATACAAGAAAAAGAAGTCTTTTGTTAAAATAAATGTAGATCCTAAAAATATTCGTGCTTTAGAATTATACAAATTGCTAGATTTTAAAGAAGACTTTGAAAGGTCTAAATGGTACTTATCTAATATTTAAATCAAACGTACAAAAAGAGCATATATAAGCTCTCTTTGTACGTTTTTATTCTAAATTCAAATCATTAAGTAATCCTTCTTTTGGAACATATGATGATTTTATATTTGTAAGCCTTTGATTTTGAAGAACTCCAAAATAACTTCTATCAGATATACAACATCCTTTAGTTAAATCTGTAACTTCGCCTAATTCTTCTTTTTCTTTAGCATCATACATTATAATATCCTCCTTTTATATTATCTATTGTTAGTATGTTCTTATTTCATTTTTTTAATTATGTTTTCCTTATATTTGTGCATATAGTTTCATTAAGCAATAAAATTTTTGTGTCAAAACTTGACTTTTTTATATATAATATACAAAAAATTATTTCTTGTATATTATAAAGGAGAGAATAATAATGCAATGTGCTAGTAATAAAATCATAAATGGAATTGATATTTCTAACTGGCAATCAGGAATAAACTATGATAAATTAAAAAGAAATACAGAAGTTGTCATAATAAAAGCTACTGAAGGTGTAGATTTTATAGATAAAATGTTTTTAACCCATTACAATGGTTGTAAAACAGCAGGACTAAAAATTGGATTTTATCATTTTTTTAGTGATAAAAGTAATCCTACTAAACAAGCAAGAGACTTTTGGAATACTATAAAAAATAAAAAAATGCATGTAATTCCTGTACTTGATATAGAAACCTCAAAACGAAGTAAAACTGAAGTTACAAATAGATGTTTAGAATTTTTAAAGGAAATGGAAAGATTAAGTGGATTTAAATGTATAATTTACACTTATACTTCATTTGCCATAGAAAAACTAGACAAAAGACTCTCAAGTTATCCTTTATGGATAGCTCATTATGGAGTAGCTTCTCCTCATAATAATGGTATCTGGAATAAGTGGGTAGGATTCCAGTATACTGATAAAGCAAGAATTGAAGGGGTTCCAAATACATGTGATGCTAATAAATTTACACCATATATATTTATAAATTCAGATTTTAAAGTTCCCCAAAATAATAGTATAATACAAGAAAAACCTCTATGGCAATTAAGCATAAGTGGTGATATAGTAAAAGACTTGCAAAGAGAATTAAATAGACAGTTTAATAAAGGTTTAAAAGTAGATGGTTACTTTGGAAATTCCACTTTAAATGCCTGTATACTAGTTCGTAGAGGTGCTAGAGGAAATATAACAAAAATTATTCAACAACGATTAATAGATAAAGGCTACTATGTTGGAATTTATAAAGCTGACGGTGTTTTTAGAAATGATACTGAACTTGCAGTTAAAAAATTTCAAAAAAATAATAATCTTAAAGTAGATGGTATAGTTGGCATAGAAACTTGGAAAGCTCTATTTAAAAAATAGTTATTAAAATAATATATTATGTAATAAAAGCCATAACTTAATTTAAGTTATGGCTTTTATTAATATCATTCAATGATAATTAATATCATTCAATGATAATTAATATCATTCAATGATAATTAATATCATTTATCTTATGATTATGTTATAATATTTGTGCAATACCCATATAAATGTAATTAACTATATATAAATGGAGGTTACTTATGAAATCAATCATAATTTATTATTCATTAGAAGGAAATTCAAAGTTTATATCCGAATGTATAAATGAAGTATTAAAAGGAGATATTGTTCGATTAGTTCCTGTAAACGATGTACCTAAAACTGGCTTTTTAAAAAAATACTTGGTGGGTGGTACTAATGCAATGAGGAAAAAGAAACCAGAAATCAATCCAATAAATATTAACTTTGATGAATATGATTTTATAGTATTTGGAACACCAGTATGGGCTGGAACATTTGCACCTGCATTTAATACTTTTTTCGAAAAATATAATAATATAAAAAATAAAAATATAGCATTATTCTGCTGTCATGGTGGCGGTGGTGCTGCTAAAACATTCGATGTATTTAAAAAAAATCTAGAAGGAAATACTATTTTAGGAGATATACAATTTAAAGATCCTTTAAAACACGAGGCTAAAGAAATTGGAAATCAAGCAAAAGAATGGATTAAAAATTTACTATAATTTTTAAAAATTATATATCTTAAATAAAGCTCCATACCGTTTATACGATAATTTAATTAGAGAAAATAATTATATTTAAACAAAATAGGGGGAGTAACTAATGAAGAAATCTTTAAAAACTATAATTCGTAGCATATCTTTTCTCTCAATATTAACATTAACTTGTAGTTGCAACTTTATAACAAGCACCCAGAAAAATGTAAGCTTATTATCGGGACCTAATAAAGTTATTAAACCTAAGAAAACTAAATCCTTAGATGATAGGATTTATGGATTAAAATATGATCCTAATAAAATACTATCATTTAATGGAGAAAAAGTTGAAAATTTTGTACCTAACGAAGGTTTTTCAACACCCGATAAGTACATCGTTATAAAACGTGAAAAGAAAAGTATATCAGATTCTACAGCAGATATAGCTGTTATAGACTCGATGAATGACAAAACTTATCCTGGTGCAATACAACTTGCAAATAGAAATCTTATAGAAAACAAGCCTAATATAGTATCTTGTGAAAGAAAGCCAATAACAATAAGTATAGATTTACCTGGGATGGGTGAAGAAGGGAAGACAACTATAACTTCTCCTACTTATTCTTCTGTTAAAGCAGGAATTGATTCATTGCTAAATAAGTGGAATTCACATTATTCGTCAATATATAGCATTCCAACTAGATTTAGCTATTCAGATTCTATGGTTTATAGTAAGTCTCAATTATCAGCTAAATTAGGTTGTAATTTCAAAGCTTTAAATAAAGCATTGGATATTGATTTTGATTCTATTTATAAAGGACAAAAGAAAGTAATGCTTCTTGCATATAAGCAAATTTTTTATACAGTAAATGTAGATGCCCCAAATCATCCATCAGACTTCTTTGGGGATAAAGTAACATTTAATGACTTAGCAAAAAAAGGAGTTAATAGTAAGAATCCTCCTGTATACGTTTCAAGTGTATCTTATGGTAGAACTATTTATGTAAAACTTGAAACTACTTCTAAAAGTGCCAATGTAAAAGCTGCATTTAAAGCACTAATAGAAAATCAAAATATAAGCAGTAATTCTGAGTACAAAAATATTTTAAATCAAAGCTCATTTACAGCTACAGTATTAGGTGGTGGAGCTAAAGAACATAACAAAGTAATAACTAAAAACTTTGATGAAATAAGAAATATAATAACTAACAACTCAGAATATAGTCCTAGAAATCCAGGTTATCCTATAGCATATACTACTTCTTTTCTAAAAGATAATAGTGTTGCAACAGTGAACAATAAAACAGATTATATAGAGACAACCTCTACAGAATATACTAATGGAAAAATTACTCTTGATCATAGAGGTGCATATGTAGCTAAATTCAATATTACTTGGGATGAAGTAAGCTATGATAAGAATGGAAAAGAAATAGTAGAACACAAATCATGGGAAGGAAATGACTTCGGTAGAACAGCTCATTTCAATACAGAATTATACCTAAAAGGTAACGCTCGAAATATTTGCATAAAAGCTAAAGAATGCACTGGTCTTGCTTGGGAATGGTGGAGAACTATAATAGATGATAAAAATGTTCCTTTAGTTAAAAACAGAAAAGTCTATATTTGGGGAACAACATTATATCCTAGAACATTAACAGAAATAGAATAAAAAATATAGGATCATAGGTCTAAAACTTATGATCCTATATTTTTAAAAATTTTTATAGAATGATACCAATATAAACCTCTACTATAGATTACATAAAAATTTAGAATGACATTTTTTATTTAGTATAAATATAAGCTTTAATTTATTGAAGAATTTTTGTATACTGTGTAAAATATAAACTATCATAATAAATCTAATCTAACTAAAAGGAGAAATAAAAATGACAATTAATAATGAAAATAATATTCCTTCAATACCAACAGGTTTTCTAGACAATGTAAGTAATATGCTTTCATTTGAAGATGATATTCTTTCAGATGATAATGGAAGACTTAGCCTAGAAGACTTAGAAACCTTAAGGGAAGAAATGAAAAAACAATTAGATATAATTTCTTCTAATATTTATACTGATTTAAATTTAATATATGATTTTGATTCAGAAAATAAAGATATTAATGATTCTATTTTTAATATTTTCAATGATTTTGGTATAGATCTTATTAAAAAACTTTCAACAAGATTTCAAAATGCCCATGTTAAAATAACTTACAGTACAGTTGTTGGGTATGTTTTTGAAGAAATACCTAAATCAAAAATAGAAGAAATCTCTATAAAAACATTAGATTGTATAGAAAACAACTGTAATGTATTAAACAATAATTATACTAAAGAAAATTATAAAAATAAAATTATGTATATTATTAAAATGGAATTAAGAAATTTCGAAGATAAGCTTAAACTAATAAATGTACCTTCTGAAACTACACAAACAAAGTCTAGTAATATAAAGTTTGATCTAAACATAAACGATCCTAAGTTTGTAGAAAATACAATTAAAAAGGTAGATTCTTTACTTGATAACAACGGTAAAAAGGCCATGCTAAAATATGTAGAGAAGTTAGCTAGTGAAATTATAAAATTAAAATAATATAATTTTAAAGAGGCATTGTTAATCATAGTTTTGAATAACATGCCTCTTTAAATAATCTAATAATATCTAATTAATAAAATTTATAAACACAGTAATTATAGCTGAGTTTACAAAATCTATAAATAAACATCCTACAATAGGAACAACTAAGTAAGGTGTAGGTGCAAATCCAAATTTATCAGTTAAAGCATCCATATTTGCTACAGCATTAGGAGTTGCACCCATTCCAAATCCACAGTTAGCTGAAGCAAAAACAGCTGATTCATAGTTTTTCCCAAGTACCTTAAAAACAATGAAATAAGAGAATAAAAACATAAGTATAGATTGTGCTATAAGCATAACTACCATTGGAATTGCAAGATCGAATAACTCCCATAATTTCAATCCCATAAGAGCCATGGAAAGAAAAAATGATAAACTAATACCACCTATTGTTTCTATTTCCTTCTCCTCTAATTTCTTGTTTTTAAAATCACAAATATTTCTTATAATTGCAGCAGCCATCATTGCCCCAATATAAGACGGAAAAGTTAGTCCCATACTTTGAATAAATTTAGAAATCAAGCATCCTATTCCCATAGCAAAGAATATCCATGATACAGCATTCATAAGTCTGCTATGACATAAAACAGCTGCATTATCCTCATGAAAATCACTTACTGGAATAGATTTATCTTTTGATATTTTAGGTGTTTTTAAATTATATCTTTCAATTAAACTTTTAGCTACAAAACCTCCAATAACACTTCCCATAATAAGTCCAAATGTTGCAGATGCAAAAGAAACAGTGGTAGCTCCACGTACATTCATTTCCTCTAGAAGTGGTCCAAAGGATCCTGCTGTTCCATGTCCTCCAACCATAGCTATGGAGCTTGTACAAAGTCCTAATAGAGGATTTAATTTAAACAATTTACTTAAGGTAACTCCTAAAGTATTTTGAAAGACTACTAATAAAATAGAAAGTCCCAAAAATATTATTACCTTAATCCCACCTTTTTTTAGCATTTTTACACTTGCAGTAAATCCTACACTTGTAAAAAAAGCAGTCATAAATACCGTTTGAAGTGTTGTATCTAAAGTTATAGTTGCTATATTAGTCATTTTTAATATTAAAACTATTATAGAAAAAATAAGTCCACCAATAACCGGTGCTGGTATACAATACTTAGAAAATAATTGTATTTTATTTTTGCAATATGTACCAAAATAAAATACAAAAGTGGCTAATGCCATAGTTGAAAATATATCTAATTTAATATTCACTATATTTAACATCCCTTCTTTTGTTATTGAATTTTAATCGCTTGTTTTATGCACATTTTTATATTTAGTATTAGTATTATACATTATTTCTCCGAAAAATGAAAGAAACTATATTTTACATTTCAATTTTTGGAGTTTACAAACTCATATAAACACTAATTTCTACATTGTATGTTAAAACAAACAGTGCAAGAAGCTTTTTTAAATTATTCACTTTTGTTTTAATATATTCTTTTTTATTTTTTTATAGATTTATGGTATATTAGTTATGTTATAATACAAAAGAGATTTTATATAAATGGAGGATTTAGTTTTGGATAATAATACAAAAAATATATATAATAAACGTTTCTTTATTTCAACCTGGGGATGCCAAATGAATGAAGAAGATTCCGAAAAAATATCAGGATTATTAAAAGGAATTGGATATACTAGAACAGACATACGTGATGAAGCTGATGTTGTTATTTTTAATACTTGTTGTGTACGTGAAAATGCTGAACAAAAGGTATATGGTCATCTTGGTGAACTTAAAGCATTAAAGAGAAAAAATCCTAACCTTATATTAATTGTTACTGGATGTATGATGCAACAAAAGGGTATGCCAGAAAAGGTTATGGAAAAATTCCCACATGTAGATATTATAGCTGGTACATACAATTCATATAAACTACCTGAATACATAGAAAGAGTAAAAACAGAAGGAAATTCTATAATAGAAATATGGGATAAAGAAAAAGGAATAGTTGAAGGACTTCCTGTAGATAGAAAAAGTGATATAAAAGCTTTTGTTACTATTATGTATGGTTGTAACAATTTCTGTTCTTATTGTATTGTTCCTTATGTACGTGGAAGAGAAAGAAGTCGTGATCCACAAAATATAATAGATGAAATTAAAGATTTAGTGTCAAAAGGCTATAAAGAAATAACTCTTCTTGGCCAAAATGTTAATTCATACGGAAAAGGCTTAGAACCTGAAATTAATTTTGCCACTTTACTAAGAATGGTTAATAAAATAGATGGACTTGAAAGAATCAGATTTATGACATCTCATCCGAAAGATGTATCAGATGAACTAATCAAAGCTATGGCTGAATGTGAAAAAGTATGCGAACAAGGTCACTTTGCTCTCCAATCTGGTTCTACTGAAATACTTCAAAAAATGAATAGAAAATATACTAGAGAAGATTATTTAACTTTAGTAAAAAAACTAAGAAAAGCTATGCCAAATGTAGGAATAAGTACAGATATAATAATAGGATATCCTGGTGAGACTGAAAAAGACTTTGAAGATACATTAAGTATTGTAAAAGAAATAGAATTTGATTCAGCATTTACATTTATATATTCTAAAAGAGAAGGCACTCCAGCTGCAAAGCTTGAAGATCAAGTACCTGAAGATGTAAAGCATACTCGTTTTAATAAACTTGTTGAGGCTGTTAACGAAATAATGGCAAGAAAAAATAAAGAATTTGAAGGAAAAACAGTTGAAGTTCTAGTTGAAGGTCCTAGTAAAAATGATGATACAAAACTTATGGGTAGAACTAGATCAGGAAAACTTGTAAACTTTAATGGATGTTTAGATCAAGTAGGAAAACTTGTAAATATAAAAATAACTAAAGCAAATTCTTTTTCATTAACTGGTGAAATAATATAAAAGGCTCTTTTTAGAGCTTTTTATATTATAAAAAATTAAGGAGGAATATTAATGGCACTTACGCCAATGATGAAGCAATATCTTGAAGTAAAAGAAAGAAATAAAGATTGTATTTTATTTTTTAGACTAGGTGACTTTTATGAAATGTTCTTTGAAGATGCTGAAACTGCAGCTCGTGAATTAGAACTGGTACTTACAGGACGTGATTGTGGTCTTGAAAATAGGGCCCCTATGTGTGGAATACCATATCATGCTGCAAATACATATATAAGTAGGCTTATTACTAAAGGATATAAGGTAGCTATATGTGAACAATTAGAAGATCCTTCTAAAGCTAAAGGAATAGTTAAAAGAGATGTAATCAAGATATATACTCCTGGAACTTATTCTGATGCATCTTTCTTAGAAGAAACTAAAAATAATTATTTAATGAGTCTTTATTTAGAAAATGAACTTGTATGTATGGCCTTTGCAGATGTTTCTACAGGCGACTTTCAATGCACTTATGTAAAATATAATGAATCTTCTATATTAGATGAAATATCTAAATTTATGCCAAAAGAAATAGTAATTATCGATAGTATAGATGACACTATAATAAAAGCAATAAAAGAAAGATTTGAAGTATCATTTACCGTTAAAAATAAAGATTTTTTCTATTTAAATGCTTCTTTGAATCTTAAAAATCAATTTCCAGACTTTAAGGAAGAAAACTATGATGATATAGTCATAACTGGTTGTAACGGACTTTTAAACTATATAATAGAAACTCAAAAGACTACATTAATTCACATAAATAAACTAGATTATTATGAAACTGTAGATTATTTAAGTATAGATATAAATTCAAGACGTAATCTTGAACTTACAGAAACTTTAAGAGATAAATCAAAAAAAGGTTCTCTTTTATGGGTACTTGATAAGACAACTACGGCAATGGGTGCTAGACTTCTTAGAAAATGGGTAGAACAACCTTTGATTCACAAAGAAATTATAGAAAATCGTCAAAATGCTGTAGAAGAAATATTAAATAATGTACCTCTTTTAGATGATTTAAGAAATAACCTAAAGGATGTTTATGATATAGAAAGATTAGCAGGAAAAATTTCTTCTAAAACTGTCAATGCAAAAGAATTACTTTCTTTAAAAAATTCTATTGGGAACTTACCAATTATTAAAAAAATCATTGAAAATTATAATACGGACCTTTTAAAAAATATTTATTCAAGCTTAGATTGTTTAGAGGATTTATATTCGTTACTAGATAACTCTATATTACCTTCTCCAGCGCTTTCTATAAAAGAAGGAGGAATAATAAAGGATGGTTACAATAAGACAATAGATGAGCTAAGAATGGCAAAATCCCATGGAACTGAATGGATAGCTTCTCTAGAAGAACAAGAAAGAAATATAACTGGAATAAAATCACTAAAAGTTAAATACAATAAAGTTTTTGGATACTACATTGAAATTACAAAATCTAATTTAAATCAAGTTCCTGAAAATAGATATATAAGAAAACAAACTCTTGCTAATTGTGAAAGATTCATAACTCCAGAATTAAAAGAGGTAGAAGATAAAATCTTAGGTGCTCAAGAAAAACTTATGGAACTTGAATATAATGTATTTGTAGAAATAAGAGAACTTATAGAAAAAGAAATTTATAGAATAAAAAACACTGCTAAACTTATATCTAGCATAGATGTACTTCAATCTTTAGCAATAGTAGCATTAGAAAGCAATTATTCAAAGCCTATAATAAAATTAGATGGAGAACTTTTAATAAAAGATGGAAGACATCCTGTAGTAGAGAAAATGATACCTAGGGATTCCTTTGTATCCAACGACACTATTCTTGATAATAAAGATCATCAATTACTATTGATTACAGGACCTAATATGGCAGGTAAATCTACTTACATGAGACAGGTTGCTTTAATAACTCTTATGGCGCAAATAGGTAGTTTTGTACCTGCAAAAGAAGCTGAAATTGTTATATGCGATAAAATTTTTACAAGAATAGGTGCATCAGATGATTTAGCTCGTGGAAAAAGTACCTTTATGGTTGAAATGTGGGAAGTTGCAAACATATTAAACAATGCTACTAATAAAAGTTTAATATTATTAGATGAAGTAGGTAGAGGTACTAGTACCTATGATGGTTTAAGTATTGCATGGGCAGTAATTGAGTATATATGTAAAGATAATAACTTAAAGAGCAAAACATTATTTGCAACACATTATCACGAACTTACTTCACTAGAAGGAAAAATCAAAGGAGTTAAAAACTATTCCATAGCAGTAAAAAAAGTAGATGATGATATAATCTTTTTAAGAAAAATTATAGAAGGTGGAGCAGATGAATCTTACGGAATAGAGGTTGCAAAACTTGCAGGAATACCATCTGTTGTTACAAATAGGGCTAAAGAAATACTAAATACTCTTGAAGAAAACTCTCCTCAAAACAATGATATTTCAAAAGAATCATCTAGTAGTTCTAATAGTCATGATAAATTAGAATCATCTGTAATAAAAGAATCAGAATCTAATATAAAAACTTATGATGAAATTTCTAATTTAGAAACTAATAAAATTAAAGAAGCACAAGTAGAAGTAGCAGTGGAAAAAGAAGTAACTCAAGATATAAAACAAATAGGCTTTTTAGATATAGAAAAGGAAGCTTTAATTAAAGAAATATCTTCTATAGACATACTTAATATGACGGTTAAAGATTGTTTTGATAAATTGTATGATATAATAAATAAAGCAAAATCCTTGTAATTTTATAGAAGGTGATTATTTGAAAAGAATAAATGTATTAAGTGAAGAAACATCTAACAAAATAGCAGCTGGAGAGGTTGTTGAAAGACCTGCTTCAGTTGTTAAAGAACTTGTAGAAAATAGTATAGATGCAAATGCCAAGAACATAACTATAGAAATTAAAGAAAGCGGAAAAGATAGCATTAAAATATCTGATGATGGTATAGGCATACATCCAAATGATATTGAAAAAGCTTTTATGCCACATGGTACTAGTAAAATTTCTTTAATTGAAGATTTATACTCCATAAATACTTTTGGCTTTAGAGGGGAAGCTCTTCCGAGTATTGCTGCAGTTTCTAATGTATTATTAAAGAGTAAAACAATGGATTCTGATTTTGGAAAAGAAATCTTAGTTTCAGGTGGAAGAATAAATCACATAAAAGACACAGCTTGTAATATAGGTACAGTTATTTCTGTAGAAAATTTATTTTTTAATGTTCCCGCTAGAGAAAAATTTTTAAAATCAGACAGAAGAGAGTCAAGTTTAATATCTAATATTATAAATAGACTGGCACTTGCAAATCACAATATATCCTTTAAATATTATACTAATAACAAAAAAACACTTATGACTTATGCATCTAGTGATGTTAAAAATACTATAAGATCAATTTATGGTAAGAATATCTATGAAAATATCATAAGTTTTGAAGAACATTCAGATATAGTTTCTGTATATGGATATATAGGTAATTCTGAGATAAGTAGGGGAAGTCGTAATAATCAAAGTATATTTGTAAACAAACGCTATATAAAAAGTGGTACTATTACAGCAGCAGTAGAAAATGCTTTCAAATCTTTTTCTACTGTAAACAAGTTCCCTTTCTTTGTATTATTTGTTGATATCTATCCTGAATTTATAGATGTTAATGTTCATCCAACTAAGTCAGAAGTTAAATTTCAAGATGAAAGAATAATATACAAAGTTGTCTTTGATGCTGTTCATAGTGCATTATCAACTAGCATTAAAGAGTCCTTTAATATAAACAAGGATTCTATATTTGATGATAAAGATACTACTTATAACCTTATACAAGATGAAACACCAAAACAAGAACAAGTACAAATTCCAATAGACCTTCAAAACAAAAGAAGTGATTCTATTATAGAAAATTTGCCAAAGTTTAACCCTAATGTTTCCTATGAAAAACCTAAAGATTCATGCAGAGAAAATTGTTTAAATAGTATAGATATTAATTTAAAAAATACTACTGAAGAACTTAAAACTAAAGATATTTATTACGAGAATTCTATATCTGCTTCTCCAAAAGATAATATTCTATGTGAAAAGTCTCAAAGTAAAAATATAGATAATTATAATACTATAGAAGCAAAATTTCCTAGATTAAATATACTAGGACAATTTAACAAAACATATATTTTAGCTGAAAGTTTAGATACATTTTATATGATTGATCAGCATGCTGCACATGAAAAGATTTTATTTGAAAAATTCAAAAATCAAATAGAAAACAGGGATGTTATATCTCAAATTTTATTAACACCTGTAATAATTGAAATGAGTGCAGAAGATTTTGCATATTACTCCGAAAATATTAATATATTTCATGAAAGCGGTTTTGTAACAGAAGTTTTTGGAGACAATATTATAAGCATAAGAGAGGCACCAATGCTTCTTGGTAAGGTTAGCACCAAAGATTTCTTTTTAGAAATTTTTGACGATATAAAAAATATGGGCAATGGAAATATAGCAAAAATTAAGCATAACATGATATCTTCTTTAGCATGCAAAGCAGCTATTAAAGCAAATCATACTTTATCCTATGAAGAAATGAATTCTTTAATAGAAGATTTACGTTATATAGAAGAACCTTTTAATTGTCCTCATGGTAGACCTACCATTATAAAATTAACTTTAAAAGAAATTGAAAAGAAATTTAAGCGTATTCAATAAAGGAGATTTTAAATGAAACAAGATTTATTTATTTTAGCAGGTCCTACTGCTGTTGGAAAAACAGATATTTCAATTAAACTTGCACAAAAATTAAATGGAGAGATTATCTCAGCAGACTCCATGCAAATTTATAAACATATGGATATAGGTTCTGCTAAAATTACGGAAGCTGAAAAAGAAGGAATACCTCATCATCTAATAGACTTTGTAAGTCCCTTTGATGAATTCAGTGTTGCAGAGTTTAAAGAAAAGTCTAAAAACGCAATAAAGGACATTGCATCTAGAGGAAAACTACCTATGATAGTAGGAGGAACAGGATTTTATATAGATTCTCTAATATTTAATTATGATTTTGCAAACACTTATAAAGATGAAGAATATAGAGAACATCTAAAAAATCTAGCCTCTGAACATGGTAAAGAATATGTTCATGAGCTTTTAAAAGATATAGATGAAGTTTCTTATAAAAAACTATATCCAAATGATTTAAAAAGAGTAATTAGAGCTCTAGAAGTTTTTAAACTTACTGGAAAAACTATTTCTGAATTTAATAAGGAGCAAGATATATTTGATATTCCTTATAATGTATACTACTTTGTTTTAAATATGGATAGAAGTAAATTATATGAAAGAATTAATAAAAGAGTCGATATAATGATGGAAAAAGGATTAATAGAAGAAGTAAAATCCCTTCAAAATATGGGATGCACTCCTGATATGCAATCCATGAAAGGTATAGGATATAAAGAAATTTTATATTATTTGGATGGAAAACTTTCTTTAGATGAAGCCGTAGAACTTATTAAAAAAGGAAGTAGACATTACGCTAAACGTCAACTAACTTGGTTTAGAAAAGATAATAGAGTAAACTGGATAGATAAAGATCAATATAAAGATGATACAGAAGTATGTAATGCTATAGAAGAAAAATTTTTAAATTTAAAAAATAATTTATAAAAATAGCTTGGAGGGGATAAGCATGAATAAATCTACCAATAATCTACAAGATTTATTTTTAAACAATGCCAGAATAAACAGAATATCTGTAACTATCTTTTTAACAAATGGTTACAAATTAGAAGGTTTAGTAAAAGGGTTTGATAATTTCACAATAATTCTTGACAATAATGGTAAACAAATGATGATATACAAACATGCAGTTTCTACTATAATTCCTAAATCACCAATACTATTTACAAACAAAGAAAAATAATAAATTTTAAAAATGCATTTCACTAAAAGTCTTAGGATGCCCTAAGACTTTTTTATTTGAATGTATTAGATAATACAGCCCATAATGTAATTTACTTATGCACGAAAGGATGATAAACATGAATGTGCTACAGTATATTAAAGATAATATACTAATTTTTGATGGAGCTATGGGTACAATGCTTCAAAAATCAGGATTAAATTTAGGAGAAAGTCCTGAAAAATTAAATTTTTCTCATGAAAATTTAATAATAGATATTCATAAAAAATATATAGAGGCAGGAGCTAATGTTATAACTACAAATACATTTGGAGCTAATGAACTTAAACTAAAAAACACTTCATTTTCAGTAGAAGATGTTATATATAAAGCTGTTTCTCTTGCCATTAAAGCCAAAGAAGATACAAACTGCTTTATAGCACTTGATATAGGACCTATTGGTCAATTATTAGAACCTATGGGTACACTTAAATTTGAAGACGCTATAAATATCTTTAAACGTCAAATAAAAGCAGGAGTTAAAGCAGGAGTAGATTTAATACTTATAGAAACAATGACAGACTTATATGAAATGAAAGCTGCAATATTAGCAGCAAAAGAAACATGTGATCTTCCTATATTCGCGACTATGTCTTTTGAAAATGATGGTAGAACTTTTACTGGATGTCTTCCTGAAAGTATGGCAGTTACGTTAGAAGCACTAGGTGTCACCGCAGTAGGCGTTAATTGTTCACTAGGACCAAAAGAATTAAAACCTATAGTAAAAAAAACATTAGAACATACTAATTTACCAGTAATAGTTCAACCTAATGCAGGACTTCCAACTATAGTAAATGGACAATCTTTATATACTATTACACCTGAAGAATTTTGTAATTATGTTGAATCTTTAATAGATATGGGAGTTTCTATCATAGGCGGATGTTGTGGCACTACACCAGATTTTATAAAATGCCTAAAATCTATGTCCCATCATAAAAAAGTATTAAAAAGAGATCCTATAAAAAAGAGTTTCCTTACAACTCCTTCTAAAATATTAGAATTAAATGAGGTTAGGATAATTGGCGAGAAAATAAATCCTTCTGGTAAAAAAAACTTAAAAGAAGCCATTATAAATGATGATATGGACTATATATTAAAACAAGCTATAACTCAACTTAATGGAGGAGCTGATATATTAGACATAAATGTTGGACTTCCAGAAATAAATGAGGCTAATATTTTAGAAAATACTATAAAAGAAATTCAAAGCAGAATAGATATTCCTCTGTCTATAGATTCTAGCAACTTAGAAGCTATTGAAAGAGCTTTAAGAATATACAATGGTAAACCTATAGTGAATTCTGTAAATGGAGAAAATAGTTCTTTAGAGACTATACTGCCTCTAGTGAAAAAGTACGGTGCTTCTGTAATTGGATTAACTTTAGATAATAAGGGTATACCTAAAACAGCCGGTGAAAGATTTGAAATTGGTAAAAAAATATTAAATACTGCTTTAGAATATGGTATAAAAAAAGAGGATGTATATATAGACTGTTTAACACTTACTGTATCAGCTCAGCAAAAAGAAGTTATGGAAACATTAAAAGCTTTAAAGATGGTTAAAGAAAATTTAGGAGTAAAAACACTTCTTGGAATATCTAATATTTCTTTTGGACTTCCAAATAGGGATATAATAAATGAAACATTTTTATCATTAGCACTGGGAGCAGGATTAGATCTTCCTATTATGAACCCCAATAATGAAAATATGATAAACATCATAAATGCATTTAAAGTTTTAAACAATAATGATAAAAATGCTAAACACTACATAGAAACCTATAAAGATAAAAAAATATCAACTACTATAGTTACAAATAATAATTCTTCTAATGAAAGCTTAAACCCTGCTTTTAAAAATGAAGCATCCTTAGAAAATTCTATACTACAGGGACTAAAAAGCAATACAAAAGACTTAGTAAAGGAACTACTAAAAACAAATAATGAACTAAATATAATAAATGATTATTTAATTCCAGCTCTAGATAGAGTAGGGGATAGGTATGAAAGTGGAGAAATATTTCTTCCGCAACTCATACAAGCTGCTGAAACTGTTAAAATAGCCTTTGACTTAATTAAAGAAAACTTAAATAGAAATAATAAAAAAGAGATAACTAAAGGTACAATAATGCTAGCTACAGTAAAAGGAGACGTTCATGACATTGGAAAAAACATAGTTAAAGTAATTCTTGAAAACTATGGATACGAAATCTTAGATTTAGGCAAAGATGTACCAATTGAAAGAATAGTAAAAGAAGCTATCGAAAACGACATTAAATTAGTTGGTTTAAGTGCTCTTATGACAACAACTGTTAAATCTATGGAGGATACTATTACTGCCTTAAAAAAAGCTAATTTTAAGGGAAAAATTATGGCTTCTGGAGCTGTAATAACTAAAGATTACTCAATTAAAATGGGAGCAGACTTTTGTGCAAAAGATGCAAAAGATTCTGTAGAAATTGCAAAATTAGTATTTGGTTAATTAAAAATAGGCGTATTTGCCTATTTTTTTTATATATGCTAATATATTTTTAGCGAAAATTTTAGAAAATATAGTTATTATAAAGCTTGGAGGATTTATCTATGCTAGAAAGCACAAAACAATTTTTAAAAAAATATAATATAAATGATAGAGTTTTAAAATTATATGAAACTGCTATGAATGATATACAAAATCAATTTAAAATTTTAGATGATATTAGAGAATTTAATCAACTTAAAGTTTTAAATGCATTTCAAGAAGAAAGAATAAGTGAAGCTCATTTTACAAATTCATCTGGTTACGGTTATGGAGATATTGGAAGAGATTCATTAGATGCAGTTTATGCAAGAGTATTTAATACAGAAAGTGCACTTGTAAGACCTCACTTTGTTAATGGTACCCATGCATTAGGCGCTGCTTTATTTGGTAATTTAAGACCAGGAAATACTATGTTATCTGTATGTGGAGAACCTTACGATACATTACATGATGTAATAGGTATTACTGAAAACTCAAATATGGGATCATTAAAGGAATTTGGCATAAACTATAAACAAGTAGACTTAAAAGAAGATGGAAAACCAAACCTAGAAGAAATAGAAAAAGTTCTTAAAGAAGATGAGTCTATAACTCTTGTACATATTCAAAGATCCACTGGTTATGGATGGAGAAGAGCTTTACTAATAGAAGATATTAAATCTATAGTAGACTGTGTAAAGAATATTAGAAAAGATATTATTTGCTTTGTAGACAATTGCTACGGCGAATTTATGGATACAAAAGAACCTACAGATGTAGGAGCTGATCTTATTGCAGGATCATTAATTAAAAATATTGGTGGTGGAATTGCTCCAACTGGAGGATATTTAGCTGGAACTAAAGATTGCATAGAAAAGACATCTTATAGATTAACTGTCCCTGGAATAGGAGGGGAGTGTGGTTCTACTTTCGGAGTTGTACGTTCTATGTATCAAGGATTATTCTTAGCACCTCATATATCAATGGAAGCTTTAAAAGGAGCAATATTATGTTCTAGAATTATGGAACTTGCAGGATTTGAAGTTATGCCAAAGTATGATGAAAAAAGAAGTGATATAATCCAATCTATAAAATTCAATGATAAAGATAAACTTATAGAGTTTTGTAAGGGAATTCAAACTGGTTCTCCAATAGATTCCTTTGTATCATGTGAGCCATGGGATATGCCAGGATACACTGATCAAGTTATAATGGCTGCTGGTGCATTTATTCAAGGTTCTTCAATAGAATTATCAGCTGATGCTCCAATTCGCGAACCTTATATTGCATATCTTCAAGGTGGATTAACATTCGATCATGCTAAAATAGGAATTTTAATAGCTTTAAGTAGAATTGTAAAATAGTAAAAATTATAAAACAGTAATAGTATTACTTAACAATAAAATAAAACTAGAGAAAAATGGTTTTTATATTTAAAATCGCTTTTCTCTAGTTTTTAATTAATTTAGTATCTTCTAAAAATCCCTGCAAGTTTTCCAACTATACTCACGCTATCGTCTTCTAATATTATAGGATCCATGTTTTTATTTTCAGGTTGTAGTCTTATATGTTTATCTTCTTTAAAAAAACGTTTTAAAGTAACTTCATTATCGATTAATGCAACGACTATTTCTCCGTTTTTAGCAGTATTAGTCTTTTCTATTATAGCTAAATCCCCATCTAATATACCTGCATCTATCATACTTTCACCTGATATTTTAAGCATGAATAAGTCCTTATTACTAGGTATAAAGTTTAAAGAAATAGGGAAGGTGTCTTCTATATTTTCTACTGCTAAAATAGGTGTTCCAGCAGTGACTTTTCCTAGTATAGGTATATTAACCATTTCTTTTGGAACTATAGGCTCTTTTAGTATTTCAATTGTTCTAGGTTTTGTTGAATCTCTTCTTATAAGACCTTTTTTCTCCAACTTAGATAAATGTCCATGTACAGATGAAGTAGAACTTAAACCTACGCCTTTGCATATTTCTCTTACAGAAGGTGGGTATCCTTTTTCAATTATTTGTTCTTTAATAAATTCATATATTTCTATCTGTTTATCTTCACTAGATCTACTCATTTTAAACACTCCTTATTCATATATTTTGAATTATATCATAAATTTCCACCGATATCAAACTAATGTTCTATGGCTATTGATTATGCATAAAAGTTTTGATATAATACTCTAATGATATAGAAAGAGGTGACGTTAATGGCTAAACTTTGCATATTAGAACTAAATAAGGAATGTAATGATTGTGGAGAGTGTAACAAATGTGATCTTAATCCTAATAAAAAGTGTAATAATTGTGGCAGATGCTTAGAATTGGAAGGGTATGATACAAAAGCTATTAATATAGAACAAATTTTCGAAGAAGATGATGATAATGATTATGATGAAGAAGAGTTAGAATTAACTAGGGAAACTTCTAACGATTCAAACATTGAAGAATTAGCAGAAATCAATAAAGATCTTACAGAATCAGAAATAAAAATGGAGTATATAGATGATATTGATGGTCTAAAAGAACTTATAGACGATGATACTAATACAAATAGCTTAATTAATGAAGTATTTCCAGGATTCATGGTTTTGGGTAAATCGAACAAATAACGAACACCTATGCAAAAAGGCATTTTTATTATAAAAACAGGGGGTTTAATATAATAAAAATGCCTTTTTCTTTATAAATAAATATTATTTTAGTTTACATATTATCTATTATATCAAGTAATTCTTCTTTAGTTTTTCTTGTGTATATTCTAGTAGTATTAATATTTTGATGACCTGCAATATCTGCAATAGTGCTAATATCAATACCTTTATCTGCTAAATTCTTACAATACAAATGCCTAAAGTTATGAGCGTGTGCCTTACTTTTGTTAACTCCAGCCAATGCTGCATATTCCTTAATTAAACTATCTACAGTTTTTCTATTTATAGGCCCTCTTTTACCCGTAAACAGAGCCGTTCCTTTTTTAATTCTAACATTCATATACGCTTCCCATATATCCTTTAGCTTATTTGGAACAAATACCTCTCTGTGTTTAGATCCTTTACCTAGGATAGTTATAGATTGCTTCTTTATGTCATATATAGTAAGCTGAAGCATCTCTGAAACCCTCATACCCGTATAATATAGGGTATATATTATGGCTCTGGCGCGTAGATCATCTTTTTTGTAGGTAGCATTAACTAGCGCTTTTACATCTTCATTGCTTAAAATATCATCTAGAAAGTTTTGCATTTGTACTTTTTCTTGTCTTATATCTACCGTTATATTATTAAATTTCAAAAATTGATTAATAGATACCAACTTTCTATTTATTGTTTTTATCTTTAAACCTCTATCATATATTAAATGATTTTTATACTCATCAATATCAGAGTTATTAATTTTATTTAGTTTCTTTTTGTTAACTTTTATGTACTCATTAAACTGATTAATATCCCTTATATAACTATCAATTGTTTTTCCGCTTTTTCTATTTTCAGCAAGGAATAGCGTAAATTTATATATATTATTATCCAAAGCGTAACACCACCTATAATTATGTATTATTTAAGGTCAAAAGACTTGTAACCCTTGATATTACTATATCACAGCACATTCCATTTTTCAAGACATAATATATCTTATGTCTTGAAAACAGAGTCAGAATAATTCAGAGTATTATTAGAAAACATGTAGTATTATAAAATGATTATATACCTATATAATGATTTTATATACCATCTCATCTATGGTATTATTTGAAACTGCTAAAATTATTTATCAACTATACAGCAAAAGATATATCGATAGTTTTAAACATCTTTATATTAATATATACTTGCATATTAATAACTAATAATAATTCTTATTTATATATTTACTTATTTATATGAAAATTCTCATCTTATTTTTATAAACTATAAGTTATTTTATAACTCCAATCTTAATTCTAATACATTTTATAATTTCAAAATTATTTACATGATATAATTCTGCATTTAATATATTTTAAAAATTATTTTTTTGCTATAAATCGTTTTATATTTTATTGAAATTTTTCAAAATTTATTAAATTATCAAATTTATAAAAATATCAGTATTTTTTAAT
The DNA here is from genome assembly GCF_000014125.1 of Clostridium novyi NT. Taxonomy (NCBI): domain Bacteria; kingdom Bacillati; phylum Bacillota; class Clostridia; order Eubacteriales; family Clostridiaceae; genus Clostridium; species Clostridium novyi. The sequence continues at coordinate 1,314,781 of NC_008593.1, forward strand.
TTTTATATATATAATTGAAAAATTATTTTTGTATTTTATTTTTTAATTTCCTAATTTTATTTCCTAAGCAAAAAGAGGTAGCAATTTCTTATAATTAATATATTATATATAAAAGTGGTTATATGTATTTAAAATTAAATATACATAACCACTTTTATAATTAAATATTTATTATTCTTCTATAAACTTCTTTTCTATTCCAGGCGAATTGCAAGCAGCCAAAAGTCCAGTATAATCTACTTCAAATGAAATTATATCACCTAATTTATAATTGTCACTGCTATCTTCTATGTCTATTATTGTATGATCACTTGTTTGACCTAATATTTTAAGATTACTGTCTACAGGATGAATATTCTCTTCCGGTATATCCTGTCTTCCAAAAGCCAGCAAAGCCCTTTTCCTATTTCCTCTATCTTCAAATTCTTTAGTTTTCAAAAATGCATCTACCCCCAATTCCCCCACCGGAACTGTAGGCTTAGTATTTAATTCTATAATTTCCCCTTTTAATATATATAAGTTAGATACATATTTATCTATACTCATTTCAGAATGATAATACTCATCCAAATATTTTCCTTCTACATATTCTATTCCAAACTGATGTAATCCACCTATACGAAGATGATTTATACCCTTAGGAAAAATCCCTTTATCAATCAAGTGATAACTTGTACAATTTCCACCTGACAAATATTTAAACTTAATATTTAATTTTTTCTCAAGTTCTCTTGCTAGTTCTACAAACATTTTTCCATTTTTAACAGTAGGAAGAGCTGTTCCATAACAATTAAAATTAGTTCCAAGTCCGTAGATTTCTATATTAGGCAATAACTTCACTTTATTTAATACTTCTTCTATTTCTCCTTTGTTTTCAAACCATATTCCCTCTCTTATATCACCAAAATCTATCATCAATAATACTTTATGAATTTTATTTTGAATAACAGCTTCTTTTGAAAGTTCTCTAATTATTTCTATTTCGGAATTTAATGATATATCTGCATATTTTACAACATCACCAATTTCACTTAAAGCAGGACTTCTTAATAAAGCTTTTTCACATTTAAGATTTTGAATTTTTTTTAAATTGTCAATTCTAGATTCAGCCACAACCTTTATACCACCATCTACTATGGCTTTAGCTGTTTCCACACTCCCATTAAAAACTTTATTTACTCCCATTACTTCTACACCAATTTTTTTTAAAGTTTCCACTTCTACTTTAGCATTATGTTTTAATTTGCTTATATTTATTTCTAATCTTGGATAGCTCATATATTCTACACCCCTTACTTATTTAGATTACATACTTTATCTTTTAACTTTGTTTTTCTTTTAGCTCTTAAATAAATAAAATCAGCTACCAAACAGGCTAGAATTCCGCCACCTGCTATTTTTAACTCATAGATTAATATACTTCCAGTATCTACTTGAGCCGGAGGAATAAACAGTAGAATAACCGCAAATAGAGTAGATAAAAAGCCTAGCACAGGTAATACAACTGGCAATACTTTACCCGGTATTTCAAAAGTTCTTTTTACATCTTTTCTTTTCTTTTTTAATATAACATAAGATATAAACATACATAGATATGGAACAAAGTACACCAATGTTGTTAATGCTGATAATGTCCAATAAGCAGCTTCAGCACTAGGTGATATAAAAGTAAATAAACAAAATATAGATACTATAGTAGATTCTATATATAGAGCTTTTCTAGGTGTTCCATTTTCATCTACCTTTCCCACTTCCTTACCCAACAAATTGTTATTAGCTGTAGCTACATTCAACATATATATAGGCCCTATTAACCATGAATTAATTTGAGCCAAAGCACCTACAGCTATAAATATAGCCATTAATGGTACCAACCAAGGTATATTTAAATTAATAGCAGCAGACTTAATAGCCTGCATTATACCTGCGACAATGTTTGAATCTTTATCTAAAAATAAAGCATTTAAAGATATAGTTCCTATTATATATATACCAACTATAATAATAGCTGAAAGAAAGATAGCTCTCGGAAAATCTTTTTGAGGATTTTTTGCATGTCCAGCAATCATAGGTGCAACTTCCATACCAGCAAAAGCAAACATCATAGAAGATAAGAACACTATATTGTTCCACTCTCCTAATTTAGGTATCCAATTATTGATATTTGAATAATTCGTTGCCATACCGTGCCCAGTTAAAACCCAATACATAGCCAGTAATATAAGTACGATGGACGGAATAAACACTCCAAAAATAGCACCTAAGTTATTTATCTTTTTAGTCCAATTCATACCTTTTACATTAACAAATGTAAGTAACCACATAATTATTATAGATGTTAAACCAATGAATACTTTATTTTGTCCAAGCGACTCACTAATAGCATATCCTATAGTAGTAGTCATAAATTGTAACGTAACAGGAAAATACACTACACAAGAACATAAATACAAAAATACATTTAACCAACCAATTCTTTCTCCCATAGCTTCTTTAATCCATATAAAAAAACCACCTTCTTCAGGCCAACCCGTAGACAATTCTCCACAAACCATAGCTAGTGGTACAAACATCCCTAAAGCTGCAAGAACCCAAAGTATTATAGATGATGCTCCATAAGGCGCTACATTAGGTATTTGTTTTATACTAAGAATAGCTGCTACATTAAGAAGTAAAATATCCTTTACTCCCAACTTCTTTGTCTGTTCCATTATTTTTTCCTCCAATTGTATAAATATATAGTTTACTTGTAATATAGATTAATATATATCACACTTTAGCATATCTTCATAAGAATCTTCTCTTCTTATAAGTTCATCTTTTCCTTCATTATTTATTAAAACTACTGCAGTTCTAGGTCTATTATTATACACAGTCTGGCTTTCTATTGTATATGCCCCTGCATCCAAGAATGCTAGAACATCACCAACTTCCGTATTATTTGGAAGTGCAAAAAACTCTCCTACCACACCTTGATGAAAATAATCTCCTCCATCACATAAAGGGCCAGCAACTTTAAATAAACTCTCATACTTTTCATTAGTCTTGCTTGCATTTAATAAATAAAAATACCAATCAAAATGTAAACTATCCGAAAGAATACTATACCCTGCATCTATAAATTTCCAATCAACTACATCTTGAATATTATTATTTTCATCATAATTAGTTTTAGTTTTTTCACAGCTTATTGAAGTAAGTAACACAGCCGCACTACTAACTATTTTTCGACCTGGTTCTATACAAATCTCTATATCTTTTCTCCACTTATGAACCTCACTTATTATAGCACTTGCAAAATCATATGAGTTTATGCCTCCATACAAATAGTCTTCTTGTGCATTTCCTCTTTCATACTTATAAGGCACAGGAATACCGCCACCAACATTTATTAAATCAAATTTGTAATTTAATACTCTTTCTAATCTAGCTGCCTCTTTAACCATAATTTCTGTAGCTTTTCTGAAAGGCTCTGATATTGGCACTTGATCGCCAACATGCATATGTAATCCTTTTAATCTTACATATTTCATATTAATTATTTTTTTACACATATTCTCTGCATCTTCTAAATCTATTCCTGACTTTGCATGAAAAGCCGTTACAAGCCCCGGATGCGTTGGAGAAGATACACTAGGCTCTATTCTTACACAAACATTAGCATTTTTTTGTAGTCTATTAGTTATTTCTTCAATAATATCAAGTTCAAAAAAGCTATCTACATTAATTGAGTACAAATCATTTTTTATAGCAAATTCCAATTCCTCTTTTTTCTTTACAACACCATTAAAAACTATTTGATCTCCTGTAAATCCTACATCTAAACACTTTCTAACCTCATATATAGAATTTGCTTCAACGCATATACCACTTTCTTTTACAATATTCAATATTTTCATCACAGAACAAGCTTTAGAAGCATAAAAAATCTTAGTATTAGCATGATTTTTAAAAGCATTTTTTATTTCATCTATATTTCTTAATATTTCTTTTTGTGAATATACATAAAAAGGCGTAGAATACTTTTTACCTAATTCATTTAGGTTAATTCCTTCAAACAGTAAGTTTTCGTCACTTTTAGAAAACCTTCTATCATTATCTAAAATGTATTCCTTGGTATTATTAAACAACAATAACCTTTCTTTAATAAACTGTTCATTTTGCAATTTCATATTATTCTCCCCCTAAAACATATAGTTAAAATTTGAATAAATATATCAGCTAATAAATCAAATGTTTTATTAGCTGAATCATTTTAAACACAAATATTAGATTTTAAACACTTTAATTTCTTCACTTAATTCATCAACTACATTATTTAATTCTTCTGTAAGTTCACTTACTTGTTGTATAGCTACTGTTTGTTCTTCTACAGCACTACTTATTTCTTCAGTTGATGCAGCTGTTTCTTCTGCAATAGCAGAACTATTTTCTATACATTCCAATAAATTATTTTTAGTATCATCTATAAACTCTATATCTTCATTTAGTGATTTAATTTGCAACACAACATCTCTTACCGAACTTTCCATTTCATCAAACACTTCTTTAGCTTCTTTTAAAGAAACATTAGCATTTTGTACTATATTTTGATTCTTCTCCATAGTTATATTTGTACAATTAATATCATCTATAACTTGATTTATTATTTTTTCTATTTCTTTAGTTGCATTCGAAGATTCTTCTGCAAGATTCTTAACTTCATCGGCAACAACAGCAAATCCTTTTCCGTGTTCTCCAGCCCTAGCAGCTTCTATAGATGCATTTAAAGCTAATAAATTCGTTTGATCCGCAATTGTTCTTATAGTTTCTATAATTGTTTTTATAGAATTAGATTTATCAACTAAATCTTTCATTCCTTCTTCTACAGTTTTTGTTATTTCTGTATTTTCATTTAATTTGATTTCTAAAGTTTTTATAGATTCCATTCCTTTTCCATTTTTATTTTTCATATTATTGGCATTCATTACAGCATTATTTAATTTTTTAGAAATATCATCTATTTTTTTTGAAAAATCACTAGCTCTTTCTACCCCTTCTGTTACATGCTCAGCTTCATTATTTGCCCCTTCTGCTATTTCCTGAATCTTCATAGATATTTCTTCACTGGATAATGTAATTTCATTAGAAGAATTAGCTATTACTTTAGATGTTTCAGATACTTTATCTATAATACTCCCCAATTTATTTATGAGTTTTTTATTATTGTTTACTAATATATAAAAGCTATCTGATAATAATTTAAGTTCTCCAAATACTTTCATCTTACTTTTTTCTACAGTTAAATCATGATTTGCAACACTATTAGATTTATTAGAAATATCAACTATAGGACTTGCTATACTTCTTGATATAATTATTCCAATAACACTAGTAATTACCATCAGAACAATACATACTATAATAATTTCTATTTTCATTTTTTTAAAAGAATCATATTCATCTTTAATATTATAATCAACACCTAACGCACCTATGACTTGTCCACTATTATCTTTTATTGGGTAGTAATTAGCTACCAAAACACCCCATTTAGATATTTCCATATTTCCTGATTGAATTTGACCAGTTTCATATAACTTGTTCAAGCTTTCATCTAAGCCTTCTGCTATATCTCCTATTTCAGATTTGTTTTCATCATTATCAGGCATACCATCTATAACATATATATATTTTCCATCTTTATTCTTTTTGATACCATATAGATATCTAGCCCCCACTAATCTTTTAGTAGCCTTAAAATATTGTCTCATTTTTTTATGACCATCTAATTCTTTATCTTCTTTTACCTGAAGCTTATTGAAGGTTTCTTTATCAATGTCTTCTATAACAACATTAGCTATTTTGTTTGCTCTCATAGCAAAGTTATCAAACAACAACTTATTACTTTTTGTATACATCATTAAAAACAATGTGACTACAGTAAAGAAAGTTATAAATATAAATAGTATGGTGATTCTAAAACTTAATTTGTCTTTGAGTTTAATCATTACAATAATATACCTCCTATAGAATATTTTAAAAATATTTTTAACTACATAATAGATAATACTATATATTTTAGTATTTTTCTACATATTTATATGTAAAATTTTCTATTACGGGTTTTTTCTATATTGTTTTCTATAGATTTCATAAAATATCGTTAACATTCTGTACGGAGTAAATATTCCTTAAAAATATTTAAAAGGAAGCATCCAAACTTATTTGAACACTTCCTCTTTTATACATATTTTTCTTATCTACATAAAATATAATTTTTATACATTTATACTAACATTAGCTCCAAGTAGTTGTTTGTTTTTTTCTAATATAGGTTTAACTACCTCATTTATAAAATCATCAACTTGACCTGATGCTCTACCAGTAAATTTAATAGGATCTATAATAGATAAAATTTCTTCACGATTCATATAGAAAGATCCATCATTTATTATTCTTTCTATAAGATCATTATCAAGACCTTCTTCCTTAACTCTCTTTGCAGCTTCCATTGAAAGTTCTCTTATTTTTTCATGAAGTTCTTGTCTATCCCCCCCTCTTTTTACAGCCTCCATTAATATATTTTCAGTAGCCATAAAAGGAAGTTCGCGCAACACATGTGATTCAATAACCTTTTTATATACAACCATATTTTCAGATATATTCATATATAAGTTTAATACTCCATCTAAAGCTAAGAAACTTTCTGCAACAGCTAATCTTTTATTAGCAGAATCATCTAGTGTTCTTTCAAACCATTGAGTTCCAGCAGTTATTGCAGGGTTTAATGATGTTGTTATAACAAATCTACTTAAAGCACTGATTCTTTCAGATCTCATAGGATTTCTTTTATAAGCCATAGCTGATGATCCTACTTGTTTCTTTTCGAAAGGTTCTTCCATTTCTTTCATGCTTTGAAGTATTCTCAAGTCATTACTGAACTTATATGCACTTTGAGCAACTTCTGATAAAGTATTAAGTACAATAGAATCTATCTTTCTTGAATATGTTTGACCAGTTACAGCATAAGTTTTATCAAAGCCCATTTTTTTAGCAACTAGTTTATCAAGCTTCTTAACTAATTCTTCATCATTATTAAACAATTCCATAAAACTTGCTTGAGTACCTGTTGTTCCTTTAACTCCTCTTAGTTTTAAATTATCTATAACAAATTCTAAGTTTTCTAAATCTAACAATAAATCTTGCATCCAAAGCGTAGCTCTCTTACCTACAGTAGTTAATTGAGCTGGTTGCAAGTGAGTAAATCCTAGAGTAGGAACTGCTTTATATTCATTTGCAAACTTCGCTAAGTTGCTTATAACATTTAAAACTTTCTTTTTAATAACTTCAAGAGCATTTTTCATAATTATTAAGTCTGTATTATCTCCAACAAAACAACTAGTTGCTCCTAAGTGAATAATCCCCTTAGCATTAGGGCATTGAAGTCCATATGCATATACATGACTCATTACATCATGTCTTATTTCCTTTTCCTTTTTTTGTGCATCTTCATAGTTTATATTGTCTATATTACTTTTTAATTCATTTATTTGTTCTTCGGAAATATTTAATCCTAATTCTTTTTCACATTCAGCTAATACAGTCCAAAGTTTTCTCCATGTTTTAAATTTCATATCTTCTGAAAATAAATATGACATTTCAGGAGATGCATACCTACTATTTAACGGTGTATTATAAGAATCTCTTTTCATTCTGGAACCTCCATACACATATATTTAAAATTATTATTCTTATTTCATTCATATTATAACATATATTCTCTAATTAAGTAAGTTTTTTATTCGTTTATTTGTCTTTTTTACTTATTTAAACTAAATTTATGCAATAAAAAAAGGCTTCAACCGCCTTTTTATAGTGATTCAATTAATTTTATCATTTCTTCAACTGCTAAAGTTTCATCGTCTCCTGATGCACTAATAGTTACTTTAGAATCTTTAGTAACTCCTAAAGATAATACTCCTATTAAGCTTTTTACATTAGCTTTTTTATCTCCATATTCTAAATATATATCAGACTTAAAAGAAGATGCTTTTTTAACTAATAATGTAGCTGGTCTCGCATGCAATCCTGTAGAGTTTTTAATTGTAGCTTCCTTTTTTATCATGTAAAATCACCTCTATATTTTTTATATTTTGTAATATCACTCTTATTATATCATTATATTAATATTTCTCAACTTTTTAATTTAATTACTTTAAATTATTCATGAAGCTTTCTATTCTATCTAATCCTTGCTTTATATTATCCATAGAATTAGCATATGATAATCTAATATATTCATCTAATCCAAATCCAATTCCAGGAACTACAGCAACATTCTTATCTTCTAATAATTCACTTGAAAAATCTATAGAATTTTTTATTTGTTTATCATTATTTTTCATTCCATAAAAATGTGATACTTTAAGCATTATATAAAATGCTCCATCAGCTTTTATACATGATACATTTTTCATAGAATCTATTTTAGAAATCATATATTCTTTTCTTTTTTCAAATTCAGCTACCATTTCCTTGATGCTATCTTGAGAACCTGTTAAAGCTTCAAGAGCAGCATATTGAGCTATAGAATTAGGATTTGATGTAGTATGACTTTGGACACTAGACATTAATTTTATAATTTCCTTGTCCCCTGCGGCATATCCTATTCTCCATCCCGTCATAGCATAAGCCTTCGAAACTCCATTTATAACAATTGTTCTTTTGAAAGAATCTTCACTTAAACTAGCTATACTTATATGTTTATTATCTCCATAAATAAGTTTTTCATATACTTCGTCAGATATAATAATAAGATTATGTTTTTTAGCAAATTCCGCTATTTTTTCTAACTCTTCCTTTGAATATATTGAACCAGTAGGATTATTAGGACTATTTAATATTAACGCTTTAGTTTTTGGTGTTACAAACTTTTCTAGTGATTCCAGAGTATATTTATAATTATCTTTAGCTCTATTTTCTACAAAAACCGGAACGCCATCACTCATTTTTATAAGTTCTGGATAGCTTACCCAATAAGGTATTGGAACCAAAACTTCATCTCCTGGATTTAAAATAGCTTTAAATGCATTGTCTAAGCACTGTTTTTGCACCAGTAGATACTATTATATTATCTATGTTATAGTTTAAATTATTATCTTTTTTAAACTTCTCTACAATAGCCTGTTTTAATTCAGGTATTCCTGAAGCTGCTGTGTATCTTGTTAGTCCACTTTGTATAGCTTTAATTGCAGCATCTTGTATATTTTTAGGAGTATTAAAGTCAGGTTCTCCAACGCCAAAACTTATAACATCCTTTCCTTCTTTCATCATTTCTTTAGCTTTAGCTGTTATAGCTAAAGTTACTGAAGGCGAAATTTCTTTAGCCTTTTTTGATAATATCATTATAATTTCCTCCATTTGCTTTGAATTTATAATATAAATTACTTTAATATTTTACTATTCTATAAAAAAAATAAAAACCCTTTTTATTTGTAATAATTTAATACAACAAAAGGGCCTTTATCTAATTATTTTTTATTTTGCATATTCTACTGCTCTAACTTCTCTTATAATATTAACTTTAATCTGTCCAGGATATTCTAATTCACTTTCTATCCTTTTAACAATATTTTTTGACATTTCAATACATCCATAATCATCAATATCCTCTGGTTTAACCATGATTCTAACTTCTCTTCCAGCTTGTATAGCATAAGATTTTTCTACACCTTCGTATGAATTTGCTATTTCTTCAAGTTTTTCTAATCTCTTGATATAAGCTTCCAGAGTTTCTCTTCTTGCACCAGGACGTGCTGCTGATATAGCATCTGCAGCTTGAACCAAGATAGCCTCAATTGATTCGTATTCAACATCTCCATGATGTGCAGCTATTGCATTAACAACTACAGAAGATTCATGATATTTTTTGGCCATTTCAGAACCTATAAGTGCATGAGGACCCTCTATTTCGTGGTCTACAGCTTTACCTATATCATGTAATAATCCACTTCTTTTAGCTAAAGTTGGATCCATACCTAATTCAGATGCCATAAGACCAGCTAAGTAAGCTACTTCCATAGAATGTTTTAAAACATTCTGTCCGTAACTTGTACGGTACTTAAGTCTTCCTAAAAGTTTCACTAACTCTTGATGTAAACCATGCACTCCTGTTTCAAAAGTAGCTTGTTCTCCTTCTTCTTTAATATCGTTTTCTACTTCTTGTTTTGCTTTTTCTACCATTTCTTCAATTCTAGCAGGATGAATTCTACCATCAATTATCAATTTTTCAAGGGCTATTCTTGCCACTTGTCTTCTAATAGGATCAAAACCAGATAAAATTACGGCTTCTGGAGTATCATCTATAATTAAATCAACACCAGTTAATGTTTCTAAGGCTCTTATATTCCTACCTTCTCTTCCTATAATTCTACCTTTCATCTCATCATTAGGTAAAGAAACCACATGAACAGTACTTTCAGCAACATGGTCGGCAGCACATCTTTGTATAGCTGTAGAAATTATTTCTTTAGCCTTTTTATCTGCTTCCTCTTTTGCCTTATTTTCCATCTCTTTAATCATTACTGCTAAATCATGTCTAATTTCTTTTTTTGTTTCTTCTAATAATAATTCTCTAGCTTCATCAGAAGATAAATTTGATAATTTTTCAAGTTCTTCTCTTTGCTTATCATAGAGCTCATCTATGCTAGCAGCCTTTTCATTGATATCCTGTTGCTTTTTATTTAAGACTTCTTCTTTATTTTCAATAGCCTCACTTTTTTTATCTAGCAACTCTTCTCTTTGAATAATTCTTCTTTCCAATCTTTGAATTTCATTACGTCTTTCTCTTGATTCTTTTTCAAAATCATTTCTAATCCTATGAACTTCCTCTTTTGCCTCTAAAATTGCTTCTTTTTTTATTGCTTCAGCATTTTTTTCACTATCTATTATGATCTTTTTAGACTTAGCTTCTGCTTCTGCAATTTTAGCTTGCGAAATATTTTTTCTAACATATATTATTACAAATATAGCAATTAAAATTGTAATAATCATTAACGGGTAAATATAAAACGGAATACCCAAAACAACACCTCCTTACTTTAGCTTTAATACAAATTTCAGCGTCATCGAAGTTTTAGAAAAGGTGTTATGTTTTCTTATATATTAATTATTTATGATATGTTAAACCAGTATTTGTATTCATTTTATATTATTTTTAAATTCATGTCAAGTTTATGCAAAAAATCCTAGAAACTTTGTATAAAAACTTTTTAATATACTATAAAGTGGTATATACTTCATAGCATTAAGCTATTTAATAAATACCACTATAATTTTTTATTTATTTTTCTTCTTTAGACTTTTCGTCTTTAGCACCTGTAACTTTTGAATCCGCTGTATTTCTTGTTTTTAAATTATGTTTTTCTCTTATTTTATTCTCTACTTCTAATAATATACTAGGATTTTCTCTTAGGAATTGTTTTACATTTTCTCTTCCTTGTCCTAATCTAGTATCATTATATGAGAACCAAGAACCACTTTTTTGAATTATTTCATTATCAACACCAACGTCTAACACATTTCCTTCAAAAGAAATTCCTGTACCGTACATTATATCGAATTCCGCTTGTTTAAATGGTGGTGCTACTTTGTTTTTAACTACTTTTACTCTAGTTCTGCTTCCTAAGAATTCATCACCTTGTTTTATTGTTTCTATTTTTCTTACATCTAATCTAACAGATGAATAGAATTTTAACGCTCTTCCTCCTGGTGTTGTTTCAGGATTTCCAAACATTATTCCAACTTTTTCTCTCAATTGATTTATGAATATAGTAGCACATTTTGATTTATTAATTGAACCTGTTAACTTTCTTAGAGCTTGAGACATAAGTCTTGCTTGAAGACCTACATGTGAGTCTCCCATTTCACCTTCAATTTCAGCTTTTGGAACTAAAGCTGCTACAGAGTCAACAACTATGACATCTATAGCACCAGATCTTACTAATGCTTCACATATTTCAAGAGCTTGTTCCCCGGTATCTGGTTGAGAAACTATTAAGTTATCTATATCTACTCCTAATGCTTTTGCATATACAGGGTCAAGGGCATGTTCTGCATCTATAAATGCTGCAGTTCCACCTGATTTTTGTGCTTCTGCGATTATATGAAGTGCTACAGTTGTTTTACCTGATGATTCAGGTCCGAATATTTCAATAATTCTTCCTCTAGGAATACCACCAATTCCTAGTGCTATATCTAAAGAAAGACTTCCAGTAGATATTGCCTCTACATTAAGAACATGTTCTTCTCCTAGCTTCATTACTGAACCTTTACCAAATTGTTTTTCTATTTGAGTTATAGCAGCTTGTAATGCTTTCATCTTTTCATTGTTCATATTAATCCCCTAAGGGCTCACTCTCCTCTCATTCCGAACGTTTGTTCTAATTGAATTATACCTTATTAATTTTTTATAGTCAAGTATATAATAATAAGTTCCTATACTATTAGTAGGAACTTATTATCAAAATTATTAGATCGATTTTTATTAATTGTTTGTACTGATTACTTTACGATTTTTCACAAAATAATCAATTCCAGATATAAGTGTTATTAATACAGCACAATATATAGCAATAATAGTAATGTATTTTAAGTAATTTTGTATATATATTAAACTAACCAATCCTAATATTATAGCAATTATTTGAATAACAGTTTTAATCTTTCCCCACCAACTTGCAGCAATTACTATACCTTCTGATGCGGCAATAGCTCTTAATCCTGTTACAGCAAATTCTCTTCCTATAATTATCATAACCATCCAAGCTGGAATAACACCATACTGAACTAGCGCTACTAAAGCTGATGTTACAAGTAATTTATCCGCCAAAGGATCCATGAATTTCCCAAAATTAGTGATTTGATTTCTGCTTCTAGCAATATATCCATCTAACTTATCTGTTATTGCAGCAATTATAAATACACCTGTAGCCACAGCTATAAAGATTGGCTTATTAATAGAAATAAATATAAGAAACACAGGTACTAAAATAATTCTAAGTAATGTAAGCTTATTGGCCAGATTCATCACACACAACTCCTATTAAATCATATTCTAATGTGTCAGTTATTTTTACATAAACAAACTCACCTACATTTAATATTTTATCACATTTAAAGAAAATTGCACCATCAATTTCAGGTACCATTTGATAATTTCTTCCTATATAGTATTTATCATTCTGTCCTTCTACCAATACTTTATACACTTTTTCTAATTTATTTTTATTTATTTTACTAGAAACATTTTGTTGTATAGACATAATAGTTGCTAATCTTTCTTCTTTAAGATCTTCACTTACTTGATCTTTCATTCTAGCTGCAGCTGTATCTTCTTCTTGAGAATACTTAAATACTCCTAAGTTATCAAACTTAATCTCTTCTACAAATTCCTTTAGTTCATTAAACTCATCTTCTGTTTCTCCTGGGAAGCCAACTATAATAGAAGTTCTAAGACATAATCCATCAATTTCTTTTCTCATCTTTTTAATATTATCAGTTATTAATTCTTTGCTACTTTTTCTATTCATTCTTTTTAGTACTGTATTACTAATATGTTGTATAGGTATATCTAAATACTTGCACACTTTATCATTATTTTTTATTTCTTCTATAAGTTCGTCAGTTATTTCTTCAGGATAAGTGTAAAGGATTCTAATCCACTCTATATCTTCTATATTAGATAACTCTCTTAATAATTGAGATAATCTATTTTCTTTATATAAATCACTTCCGTATATAGCAGTATCTTGACCTACTAAAATCAATTCTTTAACTCCCATATTTGCAAGTTCTTTTGCTTCGTTTATTATGCTTTCTATACTTCTACTTCTATATTTTCCTCTTATTTTAGGTATAATACAATACGTACATAAGTTGTTACATCCTTCTGAAATTCTTATATAAGCCATATGTTTTGCCGTTGTTAAAATTCTTTTACCTTCATTTATAGAAATATCGCTGTACTTACATTGGCATATCTTATTATGTTCATTAAAAAAGTCATCTATATAATTTTGTATATTAGCATAATCATTTACTCCAAGCATTATATCGATCTCTGGTATAAGCTCTAGTAATTCCTTTGAGTATCTTTGAGTAAGACATCCTGTTGCTATTATCATTTTACAGTTCTCTTCTTTGTATTTAGCCATTTCTAATATAGTATCTATAGATTCTTGTTTTGAACTTTCTATAAAACCACATGTATTAACAATTATTATATCTGCTTTATTAGGGTCATTGACTATATCGTTTTTTTCATTTAACTTTCCTAAAAGTAACTCTGAATCTATCCTATTTTTATCGCACCCTAAACTTATAAGACCAATTTTGTATCTATTCACTAAATTTCCTCCTTAATGTTTCCACTATGTATTTGTCATAAAATTTATTTTAAATGTAATATATGATTTTAACAAGTAGTATTATTAAATATTTACTCATTATTTTTTAATTCTTCATCATCTACTAATATTTGTCTTGGTTTACTTCCATTTTTGCCCGAAATTATTCCCTTATCTTCCATATCGTCTATTATTCTAGCTGCTCTATTATATCCAATTTTTAGTCTTCTCTGTAATAAGGATGTAGATATTTGTCCATTTTCTAAAGCAATTTTTATAGCTTCATCCATTAATTCATCACTATCAGAATCTTGTTTTTCTACCTTAGTATTTATTTCATTTATTATATTCTGTTCATAATTTGCTGGTCCTTTTTTATCTTTTATAAAGGTAACTATGTTTTCGACTTCTGTTTCAGAAATAAATGCTCCTTGTACTCTAACAGGTTTTGATTCTCCAACAGGATAAAATAACATATCACCTTTACCTAATAGTTTTTCTGCACCGGCTGAATCTATAATTGTTCTAGAATCTATTTGGCTTGATACAGCAAAAGATATTCTTGAAGGTATATTAGCCTTTATTACTCCGGTAATAACATCTACAGAAGGTCTTTGAGTTGCTATTACAAGATGCATTCCAGCTGCCCTTGCCATTTGAGCAAGTCTTGCTATATATTCTTCTACTTCTCCTGGAGATACCATCATAAGATCTGCAAGTTCATCTATTATAATTACAATCCACGGTAATTTATTTTCAGCTCTTCCCTTATTTACAAGCTCATTATATCCTTCTATATTTCTAACATTGTTCTCTGCAAACAAATTGTATCTTCTAGACATTTCTGTTACTGCCCAGTTTAAAGCTCCAGCTGCTTTTTTAGGATTTGTAACAACAGGAATTAATAAATGAGGTATATTATTGTATATATTAAGTTCTACGACTTTAGGGTCTACTAATAATAATTTAACATCCTCAGGAGAATACTTATAAATCAAACTAATTATAAGGGTATTAATACATACACTTTTACCAGAACCAGTTGCCCCTGCTATTAATAAATGAGGCATTTTTGATAAATCTGCAACAACACAATTTCCACTAATATCTTTTCCTATTGCAAAAGCTATATTTTTATCAAAGTTTACAAATTCACTTGATTCTATAACTTCTCTTAAATATACAGGAGAAACAATTTTATTTGGAACTTCTATTCCTATAGCACTTTTCCCTGGAATAGGAGCTTCTATTCTTACAGAAGAAGCCGCTAAATTCAGGGCTATATCATCAGATAGATGTGTAATTTTGCTTACTTTAACTCCTGCACTAGGTTGAAGTTCAAATCTAGTAACAGAAGGTCCTTTTGTTACTTGAATAACCTTAGCATTAACCCCAAAACTATTTAATGTATCTTCTAATTTAGATGCATAGTTAATTAATTCTTTTTTACTATTTTTATCATATGCATTACTTGTATTGTAATTTAACAATTCGGTTGATGGAAAAACATATTCTCTTGAAGTCTCATGTGATTTTTTTTGTATTTCATTATTTATGGATTCACTTGACGTATCTTCTTTATAAGTATTTTCATCATTTTTACTTTTATTAAACATTTGAGTATTTTGTAACGGTTCATTATGTATTACCTTAGGTTCATTTATTTTAATATTTCTTGTGAGTTCATTATCATCAATAGTATTAATTTTAATATCATCGTTTTCTTGCTTTTCTTTGGGTTTTAAAAAGTTAACAAGTTTTATCTTATTATTTATTCCTTTTACAAATGAGTCTCCAACATTAGTTTTATTTTCACTGTCATCACATATTATATCTGTATCATTTGAATTGACTTTAACATTTGCATTTTTCACAGAACTTCCCTTAATAATTTGTATAAGCTCTCTCAATGAAATTTGCATTATAAAAAGAGAAGAAATTATATAAGCTGCAACAAATATTATATACGAACCCACAGTTCCTAAAAGTTTATATAATGGTACATCAATCATGTAGCTTATAACTCCGCCATGAAAAGCATTTTCTTCACTAAATATTTTTGTTATTCCATGCATAAAATCATTTTCTAAATAATACTCATTTATATGTACCATTTGTATAAATAAAAGAGTATTTATAATTAAGATAACTATTCCATAGAATCTATTATTGAAGTTCAGTTTGCTATTTTTATTTATATAACTTATTCCTATAAATATAATTAATAAAGGAAGTATATATGAACCAATTCCAAATAGTCCAATTAATATTTTCTTAATACTTCTACCTAAAATCCCCGAAGAATCTGTAGCAAAAACACTAAGTATCATCAATATACCTAGTGTAATAAAGGCTACACCTCTTATATCATCAGGTATTTGAGAAGGTTGTCCTACATTTGAAGTTTTCTTCGAATGCTTGTTTTTTTTCTTTGTCATTAGCATCACCTCTTTTTCTTCTTTCTACATAAAGTTAAATTCTCCTCTTATTATATTATATAATAAATTAAAACTAGCTAGAGAAATTCTCAGCTAGTTCTTTTATCCCCATTATCAATTATATCTTCTAATTTATTTATAGCACTACTTAAACCGCCAACTTCATCTATTAATCCATAATCAACTGCTTGTTTTCCAATTAATATTGTTCCCATATCATTTAATAAATCATCTGTCTGAAGCATTAACTTTCTAAAAGTTTCGTTTTTCATTTTAGATGTACGTGTTATAAAATCAATTATTCTCTCTTGCATTTTATTAAAATACTCAAAAGTTTGAGGAACACCTAATACAAGTCCATTCATTCTAATTGGATGAATTATCATTGTAGCAGATGGGGATATAAATGAATAATCCGCAGAAGTTGCAAGGGGCACACCAATTGAATGACCTCCACCTATAACTAATGATACACTTGGTTTACTTAAACTATTTATCATTTCTGCTATAGCAAGACCTGCTTCTACATCTCCGCCTACAGTATTTAAAATAATAAGAACTCCTTCTATTGAATCATTAGTTTCTATATCTACTAATTGAGGAATTAAATGCTCGTATTTTGTAGCCTTAGACTGAGGTGGTAAAGCAGAATGTCCTTCAATTTGACCGATAATAGGTAATACTTGAAATCTTTGTTTTCCTATTATTTTGCTTGGATCTTGAACTCCTAATTCTTTAATTGAATCAATACTATTTTGTTCTTGTTCTCTATTGGGATCATTATTACACATAGTAATACCTCCTATTCTGGTAATAGTTTTTACATAGGAAGTGATTACTATTCATTTTATAATCTTTCTAAATTAAATTCTTCATGTAATAAATTAATTGCAGTTTCAGTATATTTTGATTCTACTAAACACCATATTGTTGTATGTGAATCCGCAGTTTGTAGCACTTCTATTTTTTCTTTTACAAGAGATTTTAGAATTTTAGCCATAACACCAGGAATTCCTCTCATTCTAGATCCAATTATAGCAATTTTACTACAATCATCTATGTGAGAATATTTTACGTTTATAGAATTCATTATACCATCAAATTTAAAAAAGTCTTTTTTATCTATTGTAAAGATCTTTTCATTTGGAAATACATTTATTAAGTCTATACTTATTGAATTTTCAGCAAGTATAGGTAATAAATCATAATAGTTTTCATTTCCAGAATTATCTTCTAATTTAATTCTTATTTGAACTCTATTTGCCATATGAGTTATTCCAGTTATAATATTTGATGCATTTAAATCACCAATATTATCTATTGTAGTACCAGTGCAATCACTCATTGTATTTTTTATTACTAAAGGTATACTACCTTTCATTGCTATTTCAACAGCTCTAGGATGAATAACTTTAGCACCTTGCTCTGCAAATTGGAATACTTCATTATAACTTATTTCTTTTATTAGAGAGGCACCTTTTACTATTCTAGGATCTGCAGTCATTATACCATCAACATCTGTGTATATTTCTACTTGTTCTGCATTTAATGCTACTCCAAGCAAAGATGCAGTAACATCACTGCCTCCTCTTCCAAGTGTAGTTATAAATCCTTTTTCACTAACTCCTTGGAAACCACAAACTACAGGTATTTTTCCTTCTTCTAATATTTTCATAATGTTAGCGTTATCTACACTTTTTACTGATGCATCTGAAAAGTTTTCATCTGTATGTATGCCTGCTTGACCACCCATTAATGGTATTGCATTTATATTGTTTTTATTTAATTCATTTGACATTACAACCGAACTTATAATTTCTCCACAACTCATTAAAAGATCTGTAGCCAAAGAATTATTCTCTTTAAATTCATCTGTTAGTAATCCTAATAATGAATCTGTTGCATATGGATCTCCTTTTCTTCCCATGGCCGATACAACAACTACAGGCTTAAATCCAGCTTTTATAGCATTAGAAACTTTTTTTACTACTAACTTTCTTTTTTCGCTAGTTGACACTGATGTGCCACCAAATTTTTGTACCAAAATCTTCATAATAGCCTCCAATAAATCATTAATTATTTATATAATTTTTTAAGTTCAGTTTCTTCTACATCCATAATTATTGTTTTAGCACCAATTTTATTTATATATTCCCAAGGTACTTCTAAAAAACTTTCAGATTTAAAAAGTCTAAATCCTGTTCTATTATCATTTATTATTAAAAACTTAAAGTTTCCTTCCTTATCAATAATTACATCATTATTATATACATAATTATATTTTTCACCATTATTAATATTAATTATTTCACAATTTTCTACATCACTATAAAGTTTAATGTTTTCATTCATAAAAGATACCTCCTTACTTTACATCAGATTATATATATGATATAAAATAAGGATTTATTCTTACTTAGTAACCTTATTTAATTAAATTTACATATGTACATAGTTCATTTTAATAAAATAAAAAGGCATCTCTGCCCTTCTACTTTTCTGTATCTTTATCTTGGTTGTTTTCTGAATCTTTTATAGCATCTTTTCTAGATAAGTTTACTCTTCCCATAGAATCTATTTCTGTTACTTTAACTAATATCTCATCGCCAACTGACACAACATCTTCAACTTTATTAACTCTCTTAACATCTAGTTTAGATATGTGAACTAAGCCTTCTTTGCCAGGTAGAATTTCTACAAATGCACCAAAATTAGCTATTTTAGTAACTTTTCCCAGATAAACTTCTCCTTCTTTTACTTCTCTGCTATAACCATCAATCATAGCTAAAGCTTTCTTTCCTGATTCATAATCTTCAGCAGTTACAAATACAGAACCATCTTCTTTTATATCTATCTTAACTCCAGTTTCATCTATTATTTTATTAATAGTTTTACCACCAGCACCTATTACGTCCTTAATCTTAGAAGGATTAATACTCATTGTAAATACTTTTGGTGCATACTTAGATACTTCTTCTCTTGGTTTATCTATACAATTATTTATAACTTCTAAGATAGTTAATCTAGCTTTTCTAGCATTAGTTATTGCTTTTTTAATACAATCATTAGATAATCCTTTTATTTTAGTATCTACTTGTATTGCTGTAATACCTTTTTCTGTTCCTGCTACTTTAAAGTCCATATCTCCAAAGAAATCTTCAAGACCTTGAATATCAGTAAGAATTTCTTCTTTTTCTAGATCTTCGCTAGTAACTAATCCCATAGCTATTCCAGCTGCTGGTCTTTTCATAGGTACACCTGCATCAAGTAGTGCAAGGGTACTTCCGCAAACACTTGCTTGAGATGTTGAACCATTAGAGCTTAGAACTTCAGATACAACTCTTATTGCATATGGGAATTCCTGTTCACTTGGAATTAATGGTTCTATTGCTTTTTCAGCTAAAGCACCATGACCTATTTCTCTTCTATTAGGTCCTCTTAATGGTCTAACTTCTCCAACACTATAAGATGGGAAATTATAATGATGCATATATCTTTTTGAAGTTTCTTCTTCAATTCCATCAAGAACTTGACCTTCACTTATAGATCCAAGTGTAGCTACACTCATAACTTGAGTTAATCCTCTTGTAAATAGTCCACTACCATGAGTTCTTGGAAGAAGTGATACTTCAGATGAAAGTGGTCTTATTTCATCAAAATATCTACCATCTGGTCTTCTTTTTTCATTTAATATCATATTTCTAACTACTTCTTTTTGCATTTTGTATATAGCTTCACCTATATCCCCTAAATTGTCAGGATATTTTTCATCAAATTCTTCGCTAACTTTTTCTTTAACTTCATCCATAGCTTTATTTCTTGAATCTTTATCAGTTATATACATAGCTTCTTTTACCATATCAAAAGCAAATTCTCTAACTTCTTTTTCTATATCTGCATCTATTTCATGTAAAATAAGCTCAGCCTTTTGTTTTCCGTATTGTTCCATAACTTTTTGTTGGAAGTCAGCAATTTTTTTACATTCTTCAAATCCAAACATTATAGCATCATACATTACATCTTCTGGTATTTCTTCTCCACCTGCTTCTATCATCATTACTCTATCTTTAGTTGCACAAACTGTTAGATCAAGTATGCTTTCTTCTCTTTGTTTTGATGTAGGATTTATTATAAATTCTCCATCAATTAAACCAACTGATACCGTTCCCACAGGTATTGTAAATGGTATACTTGATAAACATAATGCAAGTGATGCTCCATTCATAGCTAATATATTAGGTAAGTTATCTTGGTCTACAGATACTACAGTACAAACAACTTGCACATCATTTCTATATCCCTTTGGAAATAATGGTCTTAGTGGTCTATCTATAGCTCTTGCATTAAGGATAGCTTTATCAGAAGGTCTTCCTTCTCTTTTTATAAAACCTCCTGGTATTTTACCTACAGCATAAAGTCTTTCTTGGTATTCTATACTTAAAGGGAAGAAATCTATTCCCTCCTTAGGTTCTGGTGATGCATTTACATTAACAAGCACCACAGTGTCTCCATAGCTTATATTTAAAGCACAATCTGATAACATTCCAAGCTTACCAAATTCGCCTTTTAACGTTCTACCTGCTACAGTAGTTTCAAAAATATGGTTCATAAAATAACCTCCTTTCAAAATTTATACATATTCTATTAGTTATTATTGCCATTAAAAAATAATTTAACAAATATTTTTCTAAAATAATAGAGCGGAACTAGCCCGCTCTAAATTATTTTCTTAATCCTAATCTTTTAATTAAAGAACGATATCTTTCAATATCATGTTCTTTTAAGTAGTTTAAAAGTCCTCTTCTTTTACCAACCATCATAAGAAGTCCTCTTCTTGAGTGGTGATCTTTTTTGTGTTCTTTTAAGTGTTCGTTTAAGTGATTAATTCTTTCTGTTAATAATGCAACTTGAACTTCTGGAGAACCAGTATCTCCTTCGTGTGTTGCGTATTCTCTAATTAATTGCTCTTTTCTAGCCTTTTCCATTTCGTGCACCTCCAAAATTATAATCCCCTTATTCCATGAATACCGCCGGCCAGTCAGTCTTCATAGCATAAGGTTCACAAGTATTATACCAGATAATCATTAAATTGTAAATTATTTTTTAAATATATAACATATAATTATACTTTCTAGCATAAACATATATTTTGCTTTAATGCAAAATTCTTATCTTTAGATAATTGACTTGCAAGTTCTTCAATTGAGTTGAACTTTTTTTCACTTCTTATTCTTTCGCAAAAATATAATTTTAAATTTTCATCATATATATCTTTTTCAAAACCCAATATATGAGTTTCTATGCTTAATTTTTTGTCACTTACTGTTGGATTATAACCTATATTGGTTATTCCTCTATAAACTTCTCCATTATACTTAACACAAGTATAATAAACACCACCCTTTGGTAATACAAACTTTTTATTATAATTTAAATTTGTAGTAGGAAAATTTATTTTTCTTCCTAATTGTTTACCGTGAACTACCGTTCCTTGCATCATAAACGGTCTATTTAAAAATTTATTTGCTTTTGTTATATTACCTTCCGAAACCAATTGTCTTATTTTTGAACTACTAACAACGTCACCATCGATTTTAACTGGTTCTATTATATTTAATTCAAAGCCAAATTTAATGCTTAATTTTTTTAATAATTCTATATCTCCTAAATTTTTATATCCAAATCTATAATTGAATCCAACAATAATACCTTTTGCATTATAACATTCCACCATATTTTTTATAAAATCTTCTGGAGATATCTTCATGAACTCATTATCAAAATTAACATAGTTAACAATATCTATGCCGCACTTTTCTAGTAGTTCACTTTTAACTTTATTATCTATTATAAGTTTTGGTGCCATATCTTTGTTTATAATAGTTAAAGGATGATTTTTAAATGTAAATACCATACTTTTAGCATTATTTTCTTTTGCAAGTTCAATAGTTTTATTTATAAGACTCATGTGTCCTACATGTAATCCATCGAAACTTCCTAGTGCTATATAAGTTTTTTCCTTTAGTGTAGTTTTGAAATTATCTTCATATATTAGCATTGTCCCAACCCCTAAAGCAATAGTTTCTCAATTTTTAATCCTTTACTATTTCTCATTCCAAGACCTAAGAATTTATTATCTTCACTATATATACGATACATTTTATTAATGTCTAGGTTAGGTAAAAGTCTTTTATCTCCTATTCTAACACCGTTTACTAATAATTTTTCACATTTACTACTTACAAACGCCTTATCATATTGATTTAATGATTCATCTATTGAAATAATATAATCATTAATATTATCTGTTGTTAGTTTATTTAGTTCTATGGAATTTTCTTTAGTAAAAGCTCCACTTTGGACTCTTTCAAGATCCCACATAGTAGCACCACATTTTAAATTGCTCCCAATATCATAACATAAACTTCTTATGTATGTTCCTTTTGAACATTTTACTCTAAATTTAACATAAGGTATATCAATATGTAGTATGTTAATATCATATATAGTAATAGGTCTTGCTTCTCTTTCTATACTCTTACCTTCTCTTGCTAGCTCGTATAATCTCTTACCATTTACTTTTAATGCAGAATACATAGGAGGCACTTGAAAACTGTCTCCTAAAAATGAATTAACTGCACATTCAATTTCATCTAATGATACATTGACTTCACTTATAGATAATTCTTTTCCTTCTCTGTCATATGTATCTGTAATAATTCCTAACTTGAAAGTAGCATCATAAACTTTAAAGTCCTTCATTAAATAATCAACTACTTTTGTTCCTTTACCAATACACACTGGAAGTACTCCACAGGCTAAAGGATCTAAAGTACCAGTGTGTCCTATTTTTTTTATACCTGTTATTTTCTTTATTTGGCATACAACATCAAAAGAAGTTATTCCTATAGGTTTATATACATTTAATATTCCGTTCATTAAATCAACTCTTTTTCTATTTCTTTAAGTAAAATGCTTTCAATTTCATGTACATCTTTATCACTAAAGAATCCAGCGGCTCTTATATGACCTCCACCATTGAATATCTCAGCTATTCTTCTAACATCAACTATATTTTTAGATCTCATGCTAACTTTAGTTCCATCATCTGCTTCTTTAAATAGTATAGCTACTTCTACACTACCAATTCTAGTACCTATATTTATAACATCAGATGTATCCCCTTTATCAACATTGAAATCTTGTAACATGTTCTTAGTTAAATTCATTATACATACTTTATTATTTAATTTTAAATACATATCTTCTATAACTTTACCATGCAATTTTAAATTAGAAAATTTCATATTTTCAAATATAATTCTATGAATTTCAGAAAAGTCTATGCCTTGATTAATTAATTCTCCAGCAATTTCATGTGTAAGTTTAGTGGTATTTAAATGTCTAAAAGAACCTGTATCTGTTATTAATGAAGTATATAAGCATTTACTTATTCCTTCATCTAATTGTACGTTTAATAATTTTAGAATTTCATAAACAATTTCAGCAACAGCTGCTGCTTTAGGGTCCACATAATTTAAATCACCATATTTGTCATTGCTTAAGTGATGATCTATATTAATTAATGTATAATCCCTCTCTTGTATATCATCATTAAAATTTATTCTTTCAACATTACCACAATCTAAAACTATTACAGTATCTGTACTTGGAAGCACTTCCCCTTCACTTTCATTTATCATATATGAATAAGGTAAATACTTAAATGTATCAGGTAAATCTTCCTTTGAAATTATATAAGCATTTTTGTTTAATTTAAGAAGCCCTTGCACTAGTGCAAGGGAACTTCCTATTGAATCCCCGTCAGGTGATATATGACAAGTAATTCCTATTTTTTGGCTATCTTTTATTCTATTGATAATACTATCTATTATCATTTCTTTTCTTCTCCTTTAAATTGCTTAAAAGATCATTTATATGCATACCATGCTCTATACTCTCATCTAACTCTAATAGTATTTCTGGAGTATATCTTAATTTAACTCTATGACCTACTTCACGACGGATAAATCCAGCTGAACTTTTTAATGCTTCTAAAGTTTCTGTTTTAGATTCATCACTTCCAAAAATACTTATAAATACTTTAGCATATCTTAGGTCATTTGTAACTTCAACTCTTGTTACACTAACCATTCCAGTAAGTCTTGGATCGTGTATATCATCTCTAATTATATTGCTGATTTCTTTTTTTACTTCTTCATTTATTCTACCAAGTCTATATCTAGCCATATAATATTCTCCTTTATAAGTTTTTAGGTTTTATTTCTTCCATAGTAAAGGCCTCTATTATATCTCCTTCTTTTATATCATTAAATTTCTCAACAGATAATCCACATTCATATCCTTTTGCAACTTCTTTTGCATCATCTTTGAATCTCTTTAATGATGATATTTCTGACTCAAATATAACTATTCCATCTCTTATTACTCTTACGCTACTATCTCTTGTAATTTTTCCATTTAGAACATAGCAACCTGCAATAGTTCCAACACTTGATATTTTATATACAACTCTTACTTCTGCAGAACCTAAGACAACTTCTTTATATTCAGGTTCTAACATACCTACCATAGCTGCTTTTATATCATCTAGAGCATCATATATTACTCTGTAAGTTCTTACATTAACTCCTTCTTTTTCAGCAAGAACAGTTGCATTATTAGAAGGTCTAACGTTAAATCCGATAATTACTGCATTAGAAGCAGCTGCTAATGTAACATCTGTTTCACTTATTGCTCCAACTGCACCATGTATAACTCTTACTTTAACAGAATCTGTTGATAATTTTTCAAGAGATTGTATAACAGCTTCAACTGAACCTTGAACATCGGCTTTAACTATTACGTCAAGTTCTTTAACTTTTCCTTCTTGAATTTGATTATATAAATCTTCAAGAGAAACTTTGTTAGTTGATTGCATGCGTTTTTCTCTTAATTTTTCTTTTCTCTTATCAGCCATGTTTCTTGCAGTTTTTTCATCTTTAACTACATTGAATCTATCTCCTGCATCTGGTACTTCTGAAAGTCCTAATATCTCTACTGGAATTGATGGTCCTGCAACTTTAATGTTTTTACCTTTATCATCAAACATTGCTCTGATTCTACCGTATGTATTACCAACAATTATAGAATCACCAACTTTAAGTGTTCCATTTTGAACTAATAGAGAAGCTACAGGTCCTCTACCTTTGTCTAATTTAGCTTCGATTACAGTACCTTTTGCTTTTCTTTCAGGATCTGCTTTTAATTCTTCCATTTCAGCAGTTAAAATAATCATTTCAAGTAAAGTATCAAGTCCTTCTTTTGTATGAGCTGATACTGGTACTGTTATAACATCTCCACCCCAGTCTTCTGGAATTAAGTTGTGTTCAGTTAATTCTTGTTTAACTCTATCTAAATTAGCTGCTGGTTTATCAATTTTATTAATAGCAACTATCATAGGAACCTCTGCTGCTTTACAGTGATTTATAGCTTCTATAGTTTGTGGCATTATACCATCATCAGCAGCAACAACAAGTATAACTATATCTGTAACTTGAGCTCCTCTTGCTCTCATAGTTGTAAATGCTTCGTGTCCTGGAGTATCTAAGAATGTTATTTTTTCTCCATTAACATTTACAGTATAAGCACCTATATGCTGAGTTATTCCACCTGCTTCTGTTGATGTAACTTTTGCTTTTCTTATAGCATCTAGTATAGATGTTTTACCATGGTCAACGTGTCCCATTACTGTTACAACTGGTGGTCTTTTTTCAGTACCTTCATCTTCATCTTCTATTTCTTTTGTTATTGTATCGTCTTCCTTTTGCATTATAACAGCATTGAATTTTTCTGCTAATTTTTCAGCAGTATTAAAATCTAATTCTTGGTTTATAGCTGCCATAACCCCCATAAACATTAATTGTTTTATTACTTCTGTTGTAGGTTTTTTTAATTTATCAGCTAATGCTTTAACAGTTATAGTATCTTCCATTTCTATAACTATTTCTTCTTCAGAAGACTCATTATCTGCATTTTTATTTCCTTTTTTAACTTCTTTCTTCTTGTTTTTGACTTTTTTATTAGAAGCATCTATTTCTTCATCTGCAACAACACTTCTATTAGCTTTCTCATCTGAATTTTCTTCATCGTCAAAGATTTCCTTTATCAGTTCCGCATCTTCTTCATCTAGTACACTCATATGATTTTTAACTGTTAT
Source organism: Clostridium novyi NT (assembly GCF_000014125.1). Lineage (NCBI taxonomy): Bacteria > Bacillati > Bacillota > Clostridia > Eubacteriales > Clostridiaceae > Clostridium > Clostridium novyi. The sequence goes on from NC_008593.1 coordinate 1,341,825, forward strand.
GTTAAATTCACTTGCAAGTATATCTATTAATTCTCTACTTGTTATATCCAGTTCTTTCGCTAATTCATAAACCCTTGTTTTAGCCAAAACATTCACCCCCAGTTAGTGTATTAAAATTATCTTATTCCATAATTTCGTTTTTCAATTTTTTATAGATTTCATCATCTATTTTAACTTCTAAGTTTCTCTCTAATCTTTTAGTCTTGAATGCTTTTTCTAAACATTCAATGTTTTTACAAATGTAAGCACCTCTACCAGGCTTTTTACCTGTTAGATCTATAGATACTTCATTTTTTTTATTTTTTACAACTCTAATTAGTTCTTTTTTAGGCTTCATTTCTGAACACCCAGTGCACATTCTAGTAGGAATTTTTTTTATTTTCATGATAAAGCTCTACCACCTTTCTCAAGAAATTATTCTTCTACTTGAGATTCGCTTTTTATATCTATTTTCCATCCTGTTAGTTTCGCTGCAAGTCTAACATTTTGGCCTTCTTTACCAATAGCTAAAGATAACTGACTATCTTCTACTACTATTTTAGCAGATTTATTTTCATCATCAATGTCTACGCTTAATACTCTAGCTGGACTTAATGCATTGGCGATATATTTTTCAGGTTCTTTATCCCACTTAATTATATCTATCTTTTCATTTTTAAGCTCTGTCACTATGTTTTGAACTCTCATTCCCTTTGGTCCAACACATGCACCAGTTGCATCTACATTTTCATCATTAGAATAAACAGCTATTTTTGTTCTTGATCCTGCTTCTCTTGCTATGCTTTTAACTTCTACTACACCAGCATATATTTCAGGAACTTCTAATTCAAAAAGTCTTTTTACTAGTCCTGGATGTGTTCTTGAAACTACAACTTGAGGTCCTTTAGTAGTATTTTTAACTTCTACTATGTATAGTTTTAACTTTTGATTAAAATTATACTCTTCTCCTGGCATTTGTTCGTTTGGTCCAAGAACTGCTTCTGTTTTTTCTAAGTCAACAAAAACATTGCCCTTATCTTTTCTTATAACTGTTCCTGTAATTATATCAAATTCTTTAGCTATAAATTCATCATATACTACTTTTCTTTCAGCTTCTTTTATTCTTTGAATTACTACTTGTTTAGCTGTTTGTGCAGCAATTCTTCCAAAACTTTTTGGAGTAACTTCTAAATCTACTATATCTCCCATTTGATATCTGCTATCAATTTCACGAGCATCTTCTAGAGAAATTTCATTAACACCTGAAGGTTCTTCTTCGATCTTCTTTTGGGCATATACATGTATTTCCCCATTTTCTCTATCAATAGTTACCTTTACATTTTGTGAATTTCCCCCTACTTTAGCATAGTTTTTTTTGTATGCTGATACTAAAGCATCCTCCACAGTATCAAATAATAATTGTTCTCCGATTCCCTTTTCTTTTACGATTTCTCTTAGGGCCTCAATAAATTCAGCATTCATTTTTCGAACCTCCTAAAACTCCCCTTTTAAAATAATCTTCTTTATTCTTTCTCTTGGAATGTTAATACTTTCATTTTCTTTTTCGATTGTTACTGTATCATCATTAAAACTTATTAAATTCCCTTGATGTTCCCTACTTCCCTCAAATAACTTAGCAAGCTTTACAATTATTTGATTATTAGTGTATTTATGTAGGTGCTCTTCAGTATAAAGCACCCTCTCAATTCCTGGTGAAGATACTTCTAAATAATAACTATCTGAAATAGGATCTTTTTCATCTAAAATATCGCTTACTTTTCTACTAACTTTTTCGCAATCTTCTAAATTTATTCCTTTTGAACTATCTATATATATCCTAAGGTAATTTTCATTTTGTTCTCTCACATATTCTATGTAATACAATTCATAGTTTAATTCTTCTACTATAGGTTTTATTAACTTGTTAATTTCATCCATATTTATTAAATTGTTCTTCATCGACAACCCTCCTTAACTCTAGTTTAAACAATTTGCTGATAAATAAACAAATATTAATGAAAAACGCAACAAAATAGTTGCGTTTTTACAAATATAAAGAGTGGGTTTTTGCCCACTCCTATGCTAAAATTTATCTGCTAAGTATTTCTACTTCATTTTAACACACTAAAAACCCTATTTCAAGGGATAAAGTAAATGAAATTACATTATATATAATTTATCCACTTATTCAAAGTTATACATCATTTTATTAGAAAAGAGATAATTGGTTTGTATCTGGTAATCCTTCTAAACATCCATGTTCACTTAAAGCTTCAATAACAGTTTTTGATACTTTAGATCTTTTTCTTAAATCTTCTTTAGAAATAAATTCTCCTCCTTCTCTAGCGTCGGCAATACTTTTTGCAGCATTAAGTCCTACACCTGAAAGAGAACCTATTGGAAGTCTTATATAATTTCCTTCTATTAAAAATTTAGTTGGATGAGATTTATATATATCAACCTTTAAAAATTTTATATTTCTCTTATACATTTCAAATGCTAATTCTAAATTAGTTAAAAGACCTTTATCTTTTTGGGTAGCACTATTTCCAAGAGCATTTATCTCATCCATTTTTCTTTTTATAACCTCTTCACCTTTTACTATTAAATCAGCATCAAAGTCATCAATACCTCTTACTGTAAAGTAAGTTGCATAATAAGCTTCGGGATAATAAACTTTATAGTATGCTATTCTAACAGCCATCATTACATAAGCCACAGCGTGACCTTTAGGGAACATGTATTTTATTTTTTTACAAGATTCTATATACCAATCTGGTACTTTATGTTCTCTCATTAAAGCTTCATGTTCTTCTGAAAGTCCCTTACCTTTTCTTACCTTTTCCATAATTGTAAATGCATCTTTAGGTGGTAACCCTTTATGAAGTAGATATACCATTATGTCATCTCTCGTTGCTATACAATCTTTAAGAGTAGTATATCCTTCTTTTATAAAATATTGAGCATTGTTAAGCCATACATCAGTACCGTGAGAAAGTCCAGATATTCTCACTAAATCAGAAAATGTTTTTGGCTTTGTATCAACTAACATCTGCCTTACAAATTTAGTACCAAATTCAGGTATACCATAACATCCTACAGGACATTCAAGTTCCTCTGCTGTTACTCCTAAAGCTTCAGGAGAAGTAAAAAGACTTAATACTTTTTCATCTCCTATAGGTATTTTTATAGGATCAAGTCCAGTTATATCTTTTAACATTCTAAGTACAGTAGGATCATCGTGTCCTAGTATATCTAGCTTTAGAAGTCTTCCGCTTATTGAATGATAATCAAAGTGAGTAGTTATAATATCTGAATTAGCATCATCTGCTGGATGTTGTATTGGGCAAAAATTATATATTTCATTATCACTAGGTACAACCATAATTCCACCTGGATGTTGACCTGATGTTCTTTTAACTCCAGTACATCCTTGAGTTAATCTTTCAATTTCAGCCTGTGATACTACCATGTTTTTTTCATCTAAATACTTTTTTACAAATCCATAAGCTGTCTTATCAGCTATTGTACCTATAGTTCCTGCTTTAAAAGTATGACCTTTTCCGAAAAGCACTTCAGTATATTTATGAATATCTCCTTGGTTATCTCCAGAGAAGTTAAGGTCAATATCTGGTTCTTTATCACCATTGAATCCAAGGAAGGTTTCAAATGGTATATCGTGTCCATCTCTATTATAATCAGCTCCACATTTAGGACATTTTTTAGGAGGTAAATCTGCTCCAGATGAAACTGACCCATCCGTAAAGAACTCACTATTTTTGCAATTAGGACATACATAATGTGGTGGAAGTCCATTAACTTCTGTAATATCAGACATAGTTGCAACAAGTGAAGATCCAACAGATCCTCTTGAACCAACTAAGTATCCATCTTCAAGAGATTTAGCAACTAGTTTATGTGCTATTAAATATAAAACCGCATATCCATTATTTATAATAGAATTTAATTCTTTTTCCAGTCTATCATGTACAACCTTAGGAAGTGGATTTCCATATATAGAATAAGCCTTTTCTAGTGTCATATTTCTTATATCTTCTTCTGCTCCATCTATTTTAGGTGGAAATGTTTCATCTGGTATAGGTTTTACAAACTCCACTGCATTTGCAATTTTTTGAGGGTTGTTTATTACTACCTCTTTTGCTATATCTTCTCCTAAATATTCAAATTCTTTAAGCATTTCATTTGTAGTTTTTAAATATAATGGAGGTTGATTTTCAGCATCTGAAAACCCTTGACCAGCCATTAATATTTCTCTAAACTTACCGTCTTTAGGATCTAAAAAATGTACATCTCCTGTAGCAACTACAGGCATATTATTATTTATTCCTAATTCATATATTTTTCTATTTATTTCTTTAAGTTGATCTTGGTTCTTTACAATACCTTTTCTAAGCATAAATTCATTGTTCATAATTGGCTGTATTTCTAGATAATCATAGAATTTAATGATTTCTTTTAAATCCTCGTTACTTTTTCCCTCTAAAACAGCCTTATATACTTCTCCAGCTTCACATGCAGAACCTATTATTAATCCTTCTTTGTATTGTTCAATTAAACTTTTAGGCATTCTAGGTTTTTTATAAAAATAATCTAAATTAGAAAATGAAATAAGCTTATATAAGTTTTTTAGTCCCACTTGATTTTTAGCAAGAATAATTAAGTGGTATGTTGGAAGCTTTTTAACATCAATATTTCCTAAAAATTTATTATTTAAATCATCTAAATATGTTATATTCATTTCTTTTAATAATTTAAAACAATGTACTAATATATCTCCCGTAGCTTTAGCATCATCTACAGCTCTATGATGATTTTCAAGTGAAACTCCTAAATGCTTTGCAATGGTATTTAATTTATATCTTTTTAATTCTGGAAATAAAAATTTAGCTAAAGGTATAGTATCCATTACTGTATAGTTACACTCAATATTTAAATCCTTACAATTCTTTCTTATAAAAGACATATCAAAATTAGAATTATGCGCAACAAGAACAGTACCCTCTGCAAATTTTATGAATTTAGGCAATACTTTATCTATAGTTTCAGCATCTTTCACATCATCATTAGTTATACTTGTAAGTTCCGTAATTTTATATGGTATTTTAATTTCAGGATTTACAAAAGCACTAAAAGAATCTATTATATTTCCATTTTTAATTTTTACAGCTCCAAATTCAATTATTTTATCATATTGACTTGAAAATCCTGTAGTTTCTAAATCAAATACTACAAATGTATCATCTATATTTTGATTTTTTACATTAGTAGCAATAGGAACTCCATCATTTACAAGATAAGCCTCAACACCATATATAACTTTAATATTAAATTTTTTAGCTGCATCCATAGCTTCTGGAAACGCTTGAACTACTCCATGATCTGTTATTGCAACAGCTGGGTGACCCCACTTTGCTGCCCTTTCTATTAAAGAAGTAGCAGAAGATAGACCATCCATAGCACTCATTTGAGTATGCATATGTAATTCTACTCTTTTTTCTTCACAAGTATCCATCTTTTCAAGTTTAGATGTTTTAACTATGTCTCTTGCCATAATAACTACTTCTCTTGCAAATGAATCATGTACCGCTTCTCCTCTAACTTTACAATGTAATCCAGCTTTTATTTCTTCTAGTAATTCATCAGTTTCCTTTGGTTTTGGAAAACACTTTACTGTTATAGAACTTGTATAATCAGTTATAAAGAATGTTATTATTTTTCTACCAGACTTAGTTTCAATTATATTTACTTTAAAAATATCACCACATATATTAACTACTCCGGATGTTTCATTTATATTAACCATATCCTCAATTTCTCCTTGAACATCTCTTCCAAATATAGCATTTGGGTTCTTAGGACCATGGTTCTTTTTATAATAAGTATTTTTATTTGAATTTTTATTATTTTCATTTTTATTATGTGAACTTTCTTTACTAGCTCCACTTGATATATTTGCTTTATTTTCCTTTAATGTACTTACTATTATTTCTTTTTCTTCCTGTTCCTTAACTGCAATGTAGTTAGTTTCCTTTAATTGTGAATTATATTTTATTGTAACAATTGTTTTAACTCCAAATATATCACTTATTACATTCTGAATGATTTTATTTAAATTTTTATTTTGCAATAAATTGCACATAAACTTATCGCCTATATGAATAACTAATAAATTTTCTTCAACTACTTTATTACATGACATAAGCACTTGTTTACACACAGGTATAATTTTAGACACATTCTCAACAATGTCTACCCAATATTTATTTGTAATATCCTCTAAAGATACATTTGATATATCTTTGTAACACAATAAATCTATATTTTCAAATCCAATTAATTTTTTAGATATAACTGATTTTATTAAATGTTTTGTACTTTCTTCTAGTTCATTGGTTGACTTTAAAACTATTTTTAGTTTATTACTTTTACTTAAATATTTAACTTTAAGTATTCTTATATTTTCGTCATATACATTATTGGAATCTAATTCAGTTTTTAATATTTGAACTAAACTAGCATTCATCAATGTTTCCTCCATTCTAATTAGCTTTCTTTAATAGTTTAAATTATTTAAGGCTATGAAAAATCATAGCCTTAAATATTCTCTACTTCTTTTATAAGTTCATCTATTAAATTTTCTTCTTTTACTTTCTTAACTATTTTGCCTTTTTTAAATATTAAGCCTTCTCCATTGCCACCTGCAATTCCAACATCAGCTTCTTTAGCTTCTCCTGGTCCATTTACAACACAACCCATTATAGCAACTTTTATATTTTTATTTATATTTCCAAGTCTCTTTTCTACATCATTGGCTAACTTTATTAGGTTTATTTTAGTTCTACCACATGTAGGACAGGATACAAACTCTATTCCTTCCTTTATATGTCCAGTAGCTTTTAATATTTCTCTTCCAACTTTTATTTCTTCAATTGGATCTCCGGTTAAAGAAACTCTAATAGTATCTCCTATTCCCTCTGAAATAAGAGTTCCTATTCCTACACTTGATTTTATAGTACCTCTCCATATAGTACCTGATTCAGTAACCCCTATATGTAGTGGATAATTTACTTTAGAAGATATCATTCTATAACTTTCTATCATCTGATTTACATTTGAAGATTTAATTGATATTACTATATCATCAAAATTAATATCTTCTAAAATATTAACATGTTTTAGAGCACTTTCAACTAATGCTTCTGGACAAACTCCATTATATTTTTCTAATAACTCTTTTTCTAATGAACCCGAATTAACACCAATTCTTATAGGAATACCTTTTTCCTTAGCTGCTTTTGCAACTAATTTTACTCTTTCACGACTTCCTATATTTCCTGGATTTATTCTTAAAGCAGCTACTCCATTTTCTATAGATCTAAGAGCTAATTTATAATCAAAATGTATATCAGCTACTACAGGAATTTCTACACTACTTGTTATTTCTTTTAATGCATCAGCCGCATCCATATCTAAAACTGCACATCTTGTTATATCACAACCAGCCATTTGTAATGCTTTTATTTGATTTATAGTTGCCTTAACATCTCTAGTGTCAGTGTTATTCATAGATTGAATACTAATAGGTGAATCTCCACCTAAATATATATTTCCAACTTTTATCTTTTTAGTTTCTTTTCTATTCATACATCCATCCCCTAAATATTAAAGTTTAATAGGGTAAAGTACATCTTTTATTGTAACTACAACCATAAGTAATAATAACAAAGCAAATCCAATGGTATTTATAACCCCTATCCTATCTTTATTTATTTCTCTCTTTGTAATTATTTGATATAAAGAAACAAATATCCAAAATCCATCTAGTGCTGGGAAAGGAAGTAAGTTAAATATACCTAATTGAATACTTATGAATGCTGAAAATAAAACCAAATTCATAAGTCCAGCCTTAGATACTGCCCAAGTAACTCTTAAAATTGTTACAGGTCCACCAAAATCATTTTTGGATGCTTTTCCTTTAAAAATCATGCCCAAAGATTGAAATGTTTGCTTTATTGTTGAACTTGTTTCTTGAAGTCCATATTTTACAGATTGAAAGAAATTAGGTTTTTCCACTATAGAAGAACATATTCCTAACATATAAGTTCCATCTTTAGAATTTTTTATAGGCACTATACTTACAGATTTTTGTTCATTGTTTTTTGTAAGCAATTGTACATCAATTGGAGAACCCTTTGACATATTTATTTGTCCTATAACATCCTCCCAAGTATTAATCTTATTATTATTAACCTTCGTTATTGTATCTCCTGGTTTTATTCCAGCCTTTATGGCAGGACTATTTGGAATTACTTCACTTACAATTGGAACTGAAAATCCTCTCATATGCCCTATTATAGCAAATAACACAATTGCCAATACAAAATTCATTATTGGACCAGCTGCTACAATGCTAAGTCTTCTTAATGGTGATTTATTTGAAAAAGATCTTTCATCATCTATAGGAACTTCTTCCTCTTCACCTTCTCCAAGCATTTTTACATATCCTCCAATAGGAATTATTCTAAATGCATAAAGAGTTTCTTTACCCTTTATTCCAAATAACTTAGGACCCATTCCTATTGCAAATTCTTCTACTTTAACCCCATTAAGTTTTGCTAGTGCAAAATGGCCAAATTCATGAATAATAACTAATGCACTAAAGGCTAATATTACAAAAATAATATTTAACAATACATTCAAAAATTTTTCCCTCCTTATACAAACTACACTTAAAAATTATATTTATTTTTTATAAATGACCTAACTTTAGCTTCTGCATTTAAAATATCTTCTACATCTTTTATACTTTTGTTTTCAAACTTATTCATGCACTCTTCAACAATATCAACTATTTCTAAATATTTAATATGGTTATTTAAAAACATATTTACTGCAACTTCATTTGAAGCATTAAAAATAGTAGGCATTATTCCCCCTAATTTTCCTGCTTCATATGCAAGTTTTAATCCTCTAAATTTTTCAAAATCAGGTTTTTCAAAAGTTAAATTTCCCATATTATAAACATCTAGTTTTTCCACTACTTTTTTATTTCTAACAGGATAATTTAAAGCGTATTGTATAGGAAGCCTCATATCCGTACTAGCTAGTTGTGCAATTATACTTCCATCTATGTATTCTACCATTGAATGGACTATACTTTGTGGATGGACAAGAACTTTAATTTTATCATAACCTACATTAAATAACCAATGAGCTTCAATTACTTCTAATCCTTTATTTATCATGGTAGAAGAATCAATTGATATTTTTTTACCCATATTCCATTTAGGGTGTTTTAAGGCCTGCTCTGGTGTGATATTTATTAGCTCTTCTAATTTACTTTGTCTAAAAGGTCCTCCTGATGCAGTAACATAGATTGTTTCTATATCCTTATAGGAATTTCCTTGAAGACACTGAAATATAGCTCCATGTTCAGAATCTACTGGAAGAATTTTAACATTGTTTTGTTTTGCTGCCTTCATTACAAGTTCTCCACCTGTAACTAAAGTCTCCTTATTTGCTAAGGCAATATCTTTTCCTGCATTAATAGCCTCTAATGTTGGAACAAGTCCAATCATTCCTACAATAGATGTTACTACTAATTCAACTTCTTCTAAAGTAGATATTTTAATTAATCCATCCATTCCATATAATAAGTTTATTTTTATATTATTTATATTACAATGATCTTTTACCTTTAAAAAAGTCTCTTTATCATTAATAGCACCATATACTGGATTAAACTTTTCTATTATAGTTATAATCTTTTCATAGCTTTTATTTGCAGAAAAAGCTACTAATTTGAATTTATTACTTTCCTTTTCTATTACATCTAGAGTTTGTGTTCCTATAGAACCAGTAGCTCCTAATATGCATATATTTTTCATTGCTAAACTCCCATCATAATCTAAAAATTATTTTATCTACAATATACTATATTACTATCTATAAATAAAGTAAATAATACTATTTTTATATTTCAAAACCAAAACCATAATATACTTATATTATATGAATTTTGTCAGCATATTATTATATTTTCATTATCATTGTAACATAATAATATACTATAACTGATGTAAAAAGTATACTATCAAATCTATCTAATATTCCTCCATGGCCTGGTATTAGATTACTATAGTCTTTAACATCAACATATCTTTTTATGGATGAGGCTACTAAATCACCAAATTGACAAAATACTCCACATACAATTCCCATAAATATAAAATGGTATACAGGCACTTGTACTCCAAAGGAATTAATCACTAATCCATAAATTCCACAAAATAAAGTACTTCCTATAAGTCCACCAATTGAACCTTCAATTGTTTTTTTAGGACTAACTCTAGGACATAATTTATTTTTTCCAAAATACTTTCCTACATAATACGCAGATGTATCACATAACCAAGCTGATATAAAAATAATCCAAATAAGATATTTTCCATTTGGTTTATCATTTATTAATGCAATAAAGCTAAAGAACATAGTAACGTATAAAAATCCCATTAATGTTACAGCTACATCTATAAAATTATACTTATCAGATATTACAGGTATACAAAGCATAATAAATAGTGCAAATAGTATCATTAAAAATAATTTTTGAAAACTAAATGAATTATTTATAATCAGTATATAATAAATAATAGTTAAAATATAAGATACAATACTTAATGGATTAATACCTTTTTTTCTTGAAACATTATAAAACTCATATATTCCCATTAAGGAAAGTAATGCTACAAGAACCTTTAAGTATATTCCACCTAAAAATAAAACTATAATTAGGGGTGATAAAATAGCAGCTCCTAAATATCGTTTATTCATATCTTCACCTCTACTTTAAACCGCCAAAGCGTCTATCTCTATTTTGATAATCATAAATTGCTCTTAATAAATCTTGCTTTTTAAAATCAGGCCATTTTATATCTGTATACCAAAATTCTGAATATGCACATTGCCACAATAAGAAATTACTTAATCTTTGTTCTCCAGCTGTTCTTATTATGATATCTGGATCTTTTAAATTTTTAGTATACAAAAATTCTTCTATTGTGCTTTCATCTATTTCATGTATTTGTAATGTATTATTTTTAACCTTCTCAGCTATAGACTTAATAGCATTTACAATTTCGTTTCTTCCTCCATAGTTAAGAGCAAGATTTAATATTAATCCTGTGTTATTTTGTGTTCTATTTGAGGCATTTATAAGCTCATCTTGACATATCTTTGGTAATTTTGATATATCTCCAATATATCTTATAACTACATTTTCTTCATGTAGTTCTTTTAATTCTTTTTTCAAATATTCTACTAAAAGTTTCATTAATGCACTAACTTCATCTTTTGGTCTTTTCCAGTTTTCTGTTGAAAACGCATATAAAGTAAGTGCTTTTACATTTAACTTACTACATTCTTTTACTATTTCTCTTATAGTCTCTACCCCTGCTTTATGTCCAACAGTTCTAGGAAGCTTTCTTTTTTTTGCCCACCTTCCATTTCCATCCATTATTATAGCTATATGTTCTGGAATTCTATCCATATCAATACTTATTATTTCCTTATTATCCTTAGAAAAATTCAATATATTCTTCATAATTAATTTCCCCTCAAATTTTATAAAATTTTTAAAATACCTGCCTTTTAAAGCAGGTATTTTAAAAATTTGAACTATGCAATTATTGTAATAATTAAACAGACATTACTTCTTTTTCTTTTGCGCTTACTATATTATCAATTTCAGTTATATATTTATCAGTAATTTTTTGAACTGAACTTTCTCCTTCTTTTGCTTCATCTTCTGTTATATCATTATTTTTCTTTAGATTTTTTATTTTGTCGTTTCCTTCTCTTCTTATAGATCTTATAGCTATTTTGCTTTCTTCACCTATTTTTTTAACTTTTTTAACTATATCTTTTCTTGTTTCTTCTGTTAATTCAGGAATGATAAGTCTTATAACTGATCCATCATTTGAAGGATTTAATCCTAAATCTGATTGTAATATTGCTTTTTCAATATCTTTTAATGAATTTTTATCCCAAGGTTGAATTAATAAAACTCTAGGTTCAGGAGAAGATACATTAGCTAATTGATTGATAGGTGTTTCACTTCCATAATATTCAACATTAACTCTATCTAGCATAGCTGGATTAGCTTTTCCTGCTTTCATTGATCCAAGATCTTTCTTTAATACAGATATACTTTTTAACATTTTTTCTTCAGATTTATTTAAAATGTCTTTTATCATAGCACTTCCTCCTTTTTTATTTAGAAACTATTGTTCCTATTTGTTCACCCATTATTACTTTTTTGATATTGTTTGGCTTATCAAGTCCAAAAACTAATATAGGAATATTGTTGTCCATACATAAAGATGTGGCTGTAGAATCCATAACTTGTAATCCCTTTTCTAAAACTTCAATGTATGTAAGTTTATCAAATTTCTTTGCATCATCATACTTGTTTGGATCCTTATCATATACTCCATCTACTTTTTTAGCTAATAATATTGCATCTGCTTCTATTTCAGCAGCTCTTAATGCAGCTGTTGTATCTGTAGAAAAATATGGATTTCCAGTTCCAGCCGCAAATATAACAACTCTTTTCTTTTCAAGATGTCTCATTGCTCTTCTTCTAATAAATGGTTCAGCTACTTCTTTCATTTCAATAGCTGTTTGAACTCTAGTTTTTACGCCTATATTTTCTAAAGAATCTTGTAACGCTAAAGCATTAATACATGTAGCTAACATTCCCATATAATCAGCAGTAGTTCTGTCCATCTCTTCTCCGTTTCTGCCTCTCCATATGTTTCCGCCACCAACTACAGCACCAACTTCAATTCCCATATCTACTATTTCTTTTATTTCTTTAGCAATTCTTTGAGTAACGTCAAAATCAAATCCAAATCCTTTTTTTCCACTTAAAGCTTCTCCAGATATTTTTAGCATTACTCTTTTATACTTAGATGAACTCATATTACTATTATACCTCCACACTTTAAAATACTATATAAAATTCATATATAAATTTTTTAAATAGCTTTAAAAAAAGAGAACACTTAGTGTCCTCTTTATTTATTTTTAGTTATTCACTATTTTTGGTTCATTTGTCTTTGAACTTCTTCAGCAAAGTTTTCTTCTTTCTTTTCTAAACCTTCTCCTCTTTCAAATCTAACGAATTTGCAAAGAGTTATAGGTGAGCCAACTTCTTTTGATTTTTCTTCAAGTAATTTTTTAATTGTGTAATCTGAGTTTTTAACCCATACTTGATCAATTAAGCATACTTCTTTAAGGTATTTTTTAACTCTACCTTCAACCATTTTTTCAACGATTTTTTCTGGTTTTCCTTCATTTAAAGCTTGTGCTCTGTAGATTTCTCTTTCTTTATCAAGAGCTTCTTCATCTACACTAGTTTCATCTAAGAATAGTGGATTTGCAGCAGCAACTTGCATAGCTATGTCTTTAGCAAGTGGCATTAATATATCACTTTCTTTTTCACAACCTAATTCAACTAATACACCGATTCTTCCTTCACCATGAACATATCCGTTGATTACTCCGTTATCAATTGTAAGCTTTTCAAATCTTCTTATGTTCATGTTTTCACCGATTTTAGCTATTAATGCTGTTAAAGCTTCTTTTACAGTAACATTTTCATCTGCAATGTATTTTGATTCTAATAATTCTTCAACATCTTTAACATCTGAAGTAGCGATTTGTTTTGCTATTGAATTTGTGAATTCAACGAATGATTCGTTAATTGAAACGAAGTCAGTTTCGCAGTTAACTTCTAAAGCAACAGCTGTTTTATTGTCTTCGCTTAAGTAAGTAGTTACTAATCCTTCAGCAGCAACTCTTCCAGCTTTTTTAGCGGCAGCAGCTAATCCTTTTTCTCTTAAGAATTCTACAGCTTTTTCCATATCACCATCAGTTTCAGTTAAAGCTTTCTTACAATCCATCATTCCTGCGCCAGTTCTTTCTCTTAATTCCTTAACCATCTTTGCAGTAACCATGTATATCACACACTCCTAACAAGTTAATTTTAAATTATTCAGCTAATTGTTCACCTTGATTTCCTTCGATTATAGCATCTGCTATTTTAGAAGTTATTAATCTTACGGCTCTTATTGCATCATCATTTCCTGGTATTACATAATCTATTTCATCTGGATCACAGTTTGTATCAACTATTGCAACTACAGGGATTCCAAGATTTTTTGCTTCATCTATAGCATTTTTTTCTTTTCTTGGATCTACTATGAATATAGCTCCTAAGTTAGATGCATCTAAGTTCTTTATTCCGCCAAGATTTTTTTCTAATTTTTCTTTTTCATTTCTTAATTTTATTACTTCTTTTTTAGGTAGAACTTCAAAAGTTCCGTCTTCTTCCATTTTTTCTAATTGTTCTAATTTGTTAATTCTTGTTTTGATAGTTTTGAAGTTTGTAAGCATTCCACCTAACCATCTATTGTTTACAAAGTGCATTCCTGATCTTAAGCTTTCTTCTTCTATAGCTTCTTGTGCTTGTTTTTTAGTTCCTACAAATAGAACTTCTTTTCCATCAGCAACTACACTTTTAACGAATTCATATGCTTCTTCAACTTTTTTTACAGTTTTTTGAAGGTCTATTATATAGATACCGTTTCTTTCTGTAAATATGTATGGAGCCATTTTAGGATTCCATCTTCTTGTTTGGTGACCAAAATGTACACCAGCTTCTAATAATTGTTTCATTGAAATAATTGACATTAATATTACCTCCCATTGGTTTTTACCTCCATTGCTTTGTCATGAAAACCTATTTTAGGCACCAATTCATAAATCAAGCAATGTGTGTTTTTCTTCCTTATGTAGTATATCATATGAATTATGAGCATTCAACATAAATAATAAAAAACTTCACTTTTTATAGAATATTTTATATAAACAAGGAATAGACTTACAAAATCTATTCCTTATAATTATACCTTATTTTATCTTTTTTAATTCATCTAATAATTTATCATTTAAAATTTTGATGTGAGTACCTTTCATACCTAATGATCTAGATTCTATTACTCCGGCACTTTCAAACTTTCTTAATGCATTTACTATTACTGATCTTGTAATACCTACTTTATCAGCTATCTTTGATGCTACAAGCAATCCTTCATTACCATCTAATTCATTAAATACATGTTCTACAGCTTCAAGTTCAGAATATGATAAAGTACCTATTGCAAGTTGTACAACTGCCTTTTTTCTAGCTTCATCTTCAAGTGCATCATTTTTGGCTCTTAAAATTTCAAGTCCTACTATAGTTGCACTATACTCAGATAATATTAAATCTTCATCAGAAAATAATCCTTCAAATCTTGTAAGGAATAATGTTCCAAGTCTTTCTCTGTTTCCAACTATAGGTACTATAGTTGAAAGTTTTCCTTCCATTTCAGCTGGTTTCTTTTCATCAAAAGATGATTTTCCATTATTTTCAATATTTGATATAGTTTCATTTATACTTAGTAACTTAGAATTAAATTTTTCTGGAAACTTTCTTTCTGAAACAACTTTTTCTTTTATACTCTCACATTCAACTCCATTAAAGAATCTATGTCCCAGTATTTTCCCTTTTCTACTTATTATATATACATTGCATTCTAATACTTCACTTAATGAATGGCATATATCATCGAATACAACTGGTTCAGCTCCTGTTTTTTGTATTATTTTATTAAGTCTTCGTATTTTAGTTAATAATTCTGAAGCCATTTGTACATCTCCTTTTCAAATCATTTTTAGCATTTAAAATCATTTACGCATTATTTTCATATTTTTTAAAATATTCCGAATTGTTTCTTTTACTTTAAATTATAATATCATAGTGTTAATTACATTTCAATATTATATTTTTATTTTTTCGACATAAATTTTAATTTTATTATAAAACATTAAATATCTATATTATTTTTCAACATTTTGATTTTCTTGTTGTATTTTTGTTTTACATTCTTTGTTTGAACATTCTATATAATTTCCTTTTGATTTGCTTTGTTTTTTAACCATATAGCTTCCACAATTAGGACACTTATCTTTTACTGGTTCTGACCAACTTACAAAATTACATTCTGGATAATTGCTACAACCATAAAATTTTCTTCCTTTTCTACTTTTTCTAAGTAGTATCTTTCCACCACACACAGGGCATGGTACATCTAGTTCTTTAACTATTGGTTTTGTGTTTTTACAATCAGGATATCCTGGACACGCTAGAAAATCTCCGAATCTACCATGTTTTATAACCATATTTCTTCCGCATTTGTCACATTTTATATCTGTAACTTCATCCTCAATTTTTATCTTTGCTATTTCTTTTTCTGCTATATTTATACATTCAATTAACGGAGAGTAGAATTCATTAACAACATCTTTCCATTTTTCTTTTCCTTCTTCTATATTATCTAGCTTACTTTCCATTTCAGCTGTGAATTCAACATCGACTATCTGTTTAAAATATTCACTTACAATATTGTTTACTATAAATCCAAGTTCTGTTGGAGTTAACGTCTTTTTTTCTCTTTCAATATACTTTCTATCTAGTAATGTAGATACTATAGGTGCATAAGTACTAGGTCTTCCTATACCATTCTCTTCTAATGTTTTTACTAAAGTTGCTTCTGAAAATCTTGCAGGTGGTTGAGTAAAGTGTTGTTTACCTTCTACTTTTTTATCCTGAAGTATTTCATTTTCCTCTAATACAGGGAATTTTAAACTTTCTTCATCTTCTTCGTACTTATATACTTTTTTAAAACCATCAAATTTTATATTTGAACCACTAACTCTTAATGTATATTGTCCATTATTTATATTTATGGACATAGTATCCATTATGCAATCTGCCATTTGACTTGCCATGAATCTTTTCCAAATCAAATTATATATTTTAAATTGATCTGGTTTTAAATTATCTTTTATTTCATCTGGTGCAAGTTCTATATATGTAGGTCTAATAGCTTCATGGGCATCTTGAATATTTTTCTTTCCCTTGAAATTTCTAATACTTTCTGGTACATAATTTTGTCCAAAATTTTCTGTAATAAACTGTCTAGCATTTTTTTGTGCTTCATCAGATATACGTACAGAATCTGTTCTCATATATGTTATAAGACCTATAGTTCCTTTTCCTTTTATGTCTATTCCTTCATATAATTGCTGAGCAACAGACATAGATTTTTTTGTTGAAAAATTTAGCTTTTTATATGAATCTTGTTGAAAAGTACTTGTTGTAAATGGTGGCAATGGTTTTTTATGCTTTTCTGATTTTTTTATACTTTTAACAATGTATTTGTTTTGTTTTAATTCTTTTATTATTGAATTACTTTCTTCTTCATTGTTGATCTCAATTTTTTCATTATTTTTAGATACTAATTTTACTGTAAATGATTTTTTAGATTTTTCATTTTTTAATTCGCATTCTATTGTCCAATATTCTTTAGGATTAAATTCTTTTATTTCGTTTTCTCTATCACATATCATCTTTAATGCAACTGATTGAACTCTTCCTGCGCTTAATCCCCATTTAACTTTTCTCCAAAGTATAGGACTTATCTTATATCCAACTAATCTATCTAAAACTCTTCTTGCTTGTTGTGCATCTACTAAATTTAAATTTAACCTTCTAGGATTTTTTATAGCTGATTTTATAGCATTTTTTGTTATTTCATTAAATTCTATTCTGCACTCTTCATTTTCATCTATTTTCAAAGCTTCTGCAAGATGCCAAGATATAGCTTCCCCTTCTCTATCAGGGTCGGTTGCAAGAAAGACTTTATCACTTTTCTTTGCTTGTTTTCTTAAAGAACTTAATAATTCCCCTTTGCCTCTTATAGTTATATATTTAGGATTATAATTATTTTCTATATCAACGCCTAATTGACTCTTAGGTAAATCTCTTACATGACCCATGGAGGCCGTAACGATATAATTCTTGCCTAAATATTTTCCTATAGTTTTAGCTTTTGCTGGAGATTCTACTATAACTAGTTTCTGACCCATACTATCCCCTCCATTAATTCAAGTTATTTATTATATTATTTATTACTATTATTAAATTATTATGTTGTTTTTAAACAGTTTTATTATTTCTAACGTAATAATTTCCACTTAAACACATTATTTCATCTTTCAGTTGCAATTCAAATAATACCTCATATAATTGTTTTATGTCAATATTAGTTAATCTCAAAACTTCATCAAAATGTATCGGAGTAGTATTAATTTTGTTATAGACTTTATCTTCTATACTAGTCATTTTACTGTTATTATTAAATGAATTTTTTATATAATTCATATTTAAGATTTCATAAATATCTTTCATTTCAGTAAAAATATAAGCTCCATCTTTTATTAGTTTATTTGTTCCCTTGCTTTGTTTTGAAAATACATTGCCTGGCACTGCAATAACATCTTTGCCTTGTTCTAATGCTGATGATGCAGTTATAAGCGTACCACTTTTTTCACTTCCTTCAATAACTACTACAACCTCACTTAGTCCACTTATAATTTTATTTCTTATTGGAAAGTTATAAGCATATGGTTTTGTACCAGGTGGAAACTGTGATATAACACATCCATTTTTTATTATTTCATCATATATATTTTTATTTTCCCGAGGATATATTACATCTATTCCAGAGCCTAAAATAGCACATGTATAGGAATTGTTTTCTATACATTTTTTATGAGCTATTGAATCTATCCCTCGTGCCATTCCACTTATTATATTTATATTATTTCTCGAAAGATCATTACATATTATATTAGTAATATTTACACCATAGCTACTACAATCTCGAGAGCCTACTATTGAAACAGACTTGTTTTTGTTTAGTCTATCTATGTCCCCTTTATAAAATAGCATATACGGTGAATCATCATATTCTTTAAGTGCTTTTGGATATAACTCATCTGTTATTGTAACAACATTTATATTATTTTTTTCTATATTATCTTTTATAGATTTTATATTTTCTTTATTCCATGCATATAATAAAGCATTTTTTATTTTTTCATTAATATAAGTACATTTTTCATCATGTGTACTATAATACCATATATTTTGCACATTTTTAAATTTGTTTATTAATTTATTTTTTATATTACAAGATAACTTAGCACAAGCAAACCATATTTCATAATCGTTCATTATATTTTCTCCTTAATTTTATATAATCTTTTCTTCAATAAATCTTCTATATTGAAGAGCCTCAATTAAATCTTCCTTTAGAATTTTTTTGTTTCCTTTTAAGTCAGCAATACTTCTTGAAACTTTTATAATTCTGCTGTAACTTCTTGTACTTAAATTAAATTTCATATATATTTTTTCCATAATACTACTAGTATCTTTATCTAACTTACAATACTTTTTTAATAATTTTATATTCATTTGAGCATTACAATATATTCCTTCATTTTTAAATCTTTCTCTTTGTATAATGCGTGCTTTTTCTACTCTTTTTCTTATAGTTTTTGAATTTTCATTATTACTATTATGATTTAATTTATTATAAGATACAGGATTTAATCCAATAAACATATCTATTCTATCTAATATTGGTTTTGATAATTTATTTAAATATCTTTTTATTTCATATGAAGTACAAGTACACTGATTATTAATAGTTTCATATCCATGAAAACCACAAGGACAACCATGAACATAATAACTTTGAGATCATTCACCACAAATATTTAAACACTAAACAACCTCATCCAAAAACACTATGCGGTGAACGTATAAGAAAAACACGTTTAGAAAAGAGTATATCCATTAATGAATTTTCTAAACGTTACAACATTACTAGAGCACATATTAGTGCAATAGAATTAGGTAAACATGATCCTAGTCCTAGTACTTTAAAGAAATTAGGAGATGTTTTAGAAAAACCATTTTGGTGGTTAGGCGGATATGATAAACTACCACAAAAAACACTTGGGGAAAAAATAACTAAATGTAGGCTTATGCATGGGTACACACAAAAAGAGTTTGCGAATGTTTTAAGTGTTCAAGAATCTACACTAATAGATTGGGAAAAAGATAAGAATAAGCCTAATGTTTCAAATTTGAAAAAACTTGAAACTTTTTTAGAAATATTGATAAAAAAATAAGCCTATATAATATGAAGAAACTTTTTGAATTTTAAATTCACATTAAAATATTTACCTATATAATAATGTAGAAACTATTTCACAAAACAAAAACAGAATGGATTCGACACCATTCTGTTTTTCAATGTATTTATAGTTTACACCTCAATAATTATACGTGTTCACCCACGAAACCCCTACATTATTGTATATAAATATATACAATAATGTAGGGGTTTTTTATAATGACTAAAACTCTTTATTATTTATTGATTAAACATTTCATTAATTCTAATATCTACATCCTGACGAAGCTTAATATTATTATGCCAAAAGTTATTAGCATCCAACAATCTTGTTACTTCATCATAAACTTGACATTGTTTCAGTGGATCCTTTATGGTTATAATAACACAAAATTCTTGACTTAATTCAAGTGATTGAGTTAATGCTTTTTTTTCTATAAAATCTCTATAAAGACCATCTATTTTTAGAAACCATAACTTATCACCTTTTAAATATTTTTCTTTATTTGACGGTGTCATTTCCGCTAAGTCTACAGCATACTTCTTTATTGGATAGAATTTATCACCATATTTTATAAGCATTCTTTCAGTGAGTGCAAATTTCTCCTGAGAAGATTTTATAGCGGCTTTACTATAGTTACTTGGCAATAAAATATTTTTTGAATTTTCTCTGCCTATAGGATTTAATATATTATTTTTTGTTATATCTCTTTGTTTTTTATTATCATAACTTCCAAAATAAATGTCAATATTTGATTGACAATATTCAGAACCTTGAGATGGTTCAAGAATAGGATCATAAACTAAAGTTACAACGACTTGTCCAGTATATAAGTCATCTCTTTTTAATCCTTGTGGATATGGGAAATCTAGAATGTCTATGTACTGTCCCTTTCTTATTGTATCTCTCATAATCAAAGTTATCTCATTAGGATTGTTATATAATATTTCATTTATTCTTTTAGGCTTTCCAAATCCCATTTGATTTAATTTTTCACTTGGTGACATCATAATATTGCTTCCATAATTAGCAGAATGAATTAATAACGCTTTTAATAGTAATGGATCAAACTCTTCAGTTATTTCCTCCTGCAGTCCAGCCAATATAGATGTTATTCTTGGTGTAGAAAAGCTTGTACCAATGTTTCTACTTATATTTCCATTCAAATCAAAAGACTTAACTCCATTTATGATAAGTTTTCCTGTACTATCTATTCCTGCATTTCCTCCATAATGAACAACATCAGGTTTAATTATACTTGCTGGACCTCTACCTACTCTTGTAAACGGTGATGGGAAATCAACATCCACTCCACTTTCTAAATTTTTTTCCTGTGCAATAGATCCTACTACTACTGATCTAACTGAATCTGCTGATTTTACTATACGGCCTTTAGGTTTTCCATGAATAAAATTACTGCAATTACCCGCTGACTTACATATTATTACCCCATAAGTATCTTGAATATCATCAAGCGCTTTAGCAAAATCAGAAAATTCATTTTCATCTATTTCTGTTGTTAACCCCCCTGAAAGATTCCATATTTTAATTTCTTCACAATGATTTTTTATTATTTCTCTAATATTATTAATTAACTCATCTTCGTAAATAGACTCCTTTTTTAAATCAGGAAATACGTTGCCGTCAAATAATTTACATCCCTTTAACCCTGTATATTCCTTATTTTCTAATTCATCTCCATATAAAATTACTCCTGCGACAAATGTACCATGTGATGGATCTATTACACTTTCAGGATAAAATGTTTGTCTTTCTCCTACCAGCCAAGGTTTAAGACTTTTTATTTTACTTATCCCACTATCTAAAACTCCTACTGTAACATAGTTTTTACCTTCTTTAGGCATTTTTATTATTGGATTTTCATTTATATTGAAAAAATCTAAATCTATAGAGTACTTTGGCATAGGTTCGATTAATAAAAGAGCTGTGTAATCTTCTAAAATATCTATTTCATCAGTTGTAACATTTTTTATATTATATACAATCATTTCATCTGTATATATAGTCTTACTAAACTCTATATTTAGTTCTTCACATTTTTTTTGAAACACCTCGTTAACTAACCTATCTATTTCATAATCATGATATTTTATTAATTTAACTTTATAATTTTTTTCTTTATCCTTCTTTACAACTTCTGGTTCTAGTTTTTCTATTTTATTGATACAAGAAATCGCATATGCATTTTCATCATAATTAGAAATCTTTTCTCTTATTCTATTCAAATCCTCTTTAGTCGCTATTTTGATTAATAACTCATCTTCTCCACTAAGACCAATAACACTATTTTGAGAATTAACTTTAAATAAACCACTTACTTCACTTCTATGACTCTTAGCCTTTGCAAAGTCATTTATCTTTGTTTTTACAACAGTAGGTATAAAATCTTCCTCCGAAGGTCTCTTATCTAAAACATCTTTAATTAAATTTAAACTATATTCAAGTTGTTTACTTTTTAGTCTTAGATCCTCACCTTCTAAAACCCAACTTGGAAGCTTTCCGTTTCCACCACCTTCTGTTCTACTATTATCAATTTCTCTTTTTGCAAAGAATTTTATTGGTATATTATCCCCCATAATTATTCCTCCTTATTTACTTAATATCTCTCTAACTTTTCTTATAGAAAAATCAAAATATTCTACAATTTCTTTTTGTGTTACACCATATGAATTTAAATATTTAATTAAATTTTCTTCATTTGTAACATTATGATTTTTAAATAAATAGGTTTCATATATAACTTGAATAAATTCTAAACTAGTATTTTTTCTAATTATTGATTTTTTAATTGATGTATATATAATGTTTTTTATATCCGCTGGACTTAGTTCGGTTACTGCATCTATTACATTATCCATCTTCTTATCATTTTCAATAAAATCAACCGGATAATTTTTACAATAACCAATAACTAATTTCTCAATTTGCTTTTTTGATGGCTTACCTAACTCTACAATTTTATAAAATCTTCTCCAAATAGCCGAATCTAGCAATTCATGATGATTTGTAGCAGCTATCAAAATACTTTCTTCATTAAATTCATCAATATTTTGAAGCAAACTATTTACTACCCTTTTTAATTCTCCTAACTCATTTTTATCATCTCTTACTTTTGCAATTACATCAAATTCATCTAAAAATAATATACATGGTCTTTTAGATGCGTAATCAAATATTTTTCTTATATTTTTAGCTGTGTTCCCTAAAAGTGAAGATAATAATGAATCAAACCGTGCTGTTACTAATGGTAACTGTGTTTTATTGCTTATATGCTTTGCTAATGAAGTTTTACCGCACCCAGGTGGTCCATAAAGTAATAAAGTATTACTTACATCAATGCCCTTACTTTTTAGTACATCTCTATATTCAAAAGTTTCAATAAAATCTCTGACCTCTTCTTCTATAAACCTATCAAATATAAGATTTTCACCTATAGAAGTTGGCATCTTTATATCAACTATATCCATCCTACTTTCTTGATCTACAGGTTTAGTAGCAAATGAGTCAAGTGATATCATTCTTGTATTATTATGTTCTATAATATTTAATATCCTTTTAGATAAATTCTCTTGGCCCTCTTTTTTTAAATTCTCAACTAATACTTTTGAATAGTTTAAAACTTTCTCCTTATCCCCCTTAAGTCCACCCTCAATTATCTTAATTAATTCCGTATACATAGTTCATCTCTCCTTGTAATATATATTACTCCTTTATGTTTTTTTAGTCAATGTTTTGTTATTTAATTTATTGTTTTTGTTATTTTAGTATTCATTTTTGTTATTTTAATACTATAACAAATACTAATCTACGGTCAATTATAATTTAATCAAAATAATCGAATGTGATAAATTAATATAATATGTAAATACACCAACCCCCAAATAAGGGACACTATATAAAATAGCATCCCTTTAAAATTACTTCTTAAATAAAGCCCTCCATGTATCTTTACCAACAATACCATCTGCACTTAAACTATTATCCTTTTGTAGTTTTACTACTGCATCATAGGTTCCACTTCCAAAGCTACCATCTGCCCCCCATTTTCCTACACTATAACCTTTATCTATTAATCTTTCTTGAATAATCTTAGTTATGTTTCCTTTTGCCCCTTGCGTAACTATGCAACATTTATTCAATGTTGTATCTCCAAACCAACCATCTTCTTTTATTCTAGCGTGAAATTGAGTATTTAATTCATGCTGTAATCTTTCAACAATCTTTCCATTTATACATAATTTCCATAGAGGTACATTAGAAATACTAGGTAAAGTTACTCCTTTATTATCTGTTAGTCTTGATTTAAACACCCACCACTTAGCCCAGTTATTTGTTGACATATTAGCTGGACAGTTCTTTCTTGAAGCATCATAATGCCTGACTACATTGTCATTATCAATGTTGTATTTAGCTTGTAGTTTTTTAACTAACCATAGAGCATTATTTATAGTAGCATCTGCTATATATCCACCACTATTGCACATTTCAATTCCTATAGAATTATGATTAGTTATTCCATAATTACCATGTCCATCTCCACAGTGCCATGCCGCATTAGAATCTTCCACAACTTGTACAATATTATTTTCATCTACAAAGTAATGTGCAGATGCATTTCTATTTCCTCCTCCAAAATAATTAGCGTTTGCTAAAGCTGTATCTTTATAATTTCCAGTATCGTGCATTACAATAAATTTTATATTATTTCCACTAGAATGATTATAGTTTGATATTTTTCTTGTAATCTCCATGTTATTATCCACCTCATTTAAATTGTATTTTTTAATAATATTTTCAACCTTTTCTATATAGTCTGGAGCAGAGCAGTAACCTCCAACTACTATTGCTTTTATTTGTTCTAGATAATTTGTAGCTTTAAAAACACCAGATTCTGTATACCATTTAGCTTTTAAAAATTTAGCATGGTCCAGTATACTTTCTCTCCAACTTTTATAAATCCTAAAAGGCTGCTTAACTGTTATAATTCCATCATTTGTGTATTCTTTAGTGTCTAAATTAACAGTTTCCCCTGTCCAATCTCTTAAAGCTTTAATACCAAATAAATTGTTGTATTGTTGTGCAAGAGTACTTGTACCCCAACCAGATTCCAGGATAGCCTGACTTATTGTTACACTAGCAAAAATTCCGTATTTCTTTTGCGTTTCTATTGCTGCATCCTTAATTTTTTGAATAAATTCTGTTTGCTTATCCATATAGCAATCTCCTTTTTTATAAAATAAAAGAGCAACAATTACTGCTGCTCTATCTTATTTGCAATGCTATCTACTTTGACTTCTATGTTTTTAATATCTCCTTGCATATGTTCCACAAGCATACGGTTTGTAGTTACAACTTCTGTATTTGATTGATTTAACTTTTCTAAGTTTGTATAAAGTCTTTCTTTATCTTCTTTAGCATCTTGTCGTTGTTGCTCTGTAAGTTGCTTAAGATAAAGTCCTAATCCAATAACACACGCTACTGGAAACCCAAAACTTTGTATTAATTCTGCCATTTTTAATTACCTTCTTCCTGTTTTTTAATATAAAAATAGCGTACAATCTTCATAACTGTACGCTTATCTCCAGTTTTCTAATTGCTCTCTAACATATTGTCTTACCCAATCTTCTGTTACAAAAGCATTCATGTCTTGATCTACTACATTGTGGGCGTCTAATATAATTCCTGTACTAGATATTAATTGTAAGTATCCCTTACCATCGCCACGTTGCTTTGTGCCGATACCATTTACAGAGTTGGTTCTTCCACCATCTATTACAACATAGTCACTTACTTTACTCATCCTAGAACCTATTTCATCCGCATCTATTGTACCAGTCTTTATACAACTTCCATCAATTCTGGTTTCTCCTCTTTCTAAATTTCTAAAAGTTACGTAGCCATCTAAATCAATATTTAATGCCCTCATTCCTATTTTTTTATCACTCATATTTATAGCACTAACCAAAGCATTGCCATTAATTTCTCCTCCATAAACTACTAATGCAATATTATCAGCGTTTTGTTCGATTTTAGTATTGCAATCTTTAATCTTGCCATCAACGTCTCTTATTTGTCCATTTACGGTTGCTATAATACCTTTTTCTGTCTGCTCTATTTTACTATTGCACTTATCTATTTTGTTATTTACTTCTAATGTAATAGAGTTTGCAGTTTGCTCTATCTTTGTATTGGTCTTATTTATTTCTTCTACAGTAAGAGTAATTCTGTCATCTTGTTGCTCTATCTTACTATTAAATTGTTTCTTAGTATTTTCTAAACTTTCTTTTACTTCATCTATAGAATTACTTAGATTACTTAAATCTGTAGATAAATTTTCTTTAAAACTGCCAAGCTCTATTTCTAAATATTTATTTAAAATAGAATCCCACTTATACTTGATTACTTTTTGTCTTATATCTATACCCATCTTTAAGTGTTTAACAGTTACTATATCTCCCAATCCTACTTCTTCTAAGCAACTATAGTTTTTATATTCTTCTGTTTTACTAAGCTCTATAAAATCTACCTTATAATTAGTTTTAGGAATGTCTATATGTTGAATTTGATATAACTCTTGAACTTTTTCTCTAAGCATTCTTTTTACATCTGATTCTGTTATACCTTTTTCGGAATCTACTTTTATATCTCCAAAATGCATATGTCGGATTTTAGGAAACGGATATTTTTCTAAATTAGGAGAATCTATATATTTTTCTTCTAACATAATTACTGAATCATTTTCTGTTAATCCTGTTGGCATAATCCTTGTAACGACTTCACTGTTATCTAAATCTTCTTCTAGTCCTAAAAGGTTCTTCCCATAGCTTATAGTCACATCTTTATCAGTTCCAATACTATTTAATATAGAAATATTAAATTTATCTCTTAATATCTCTCCACCCCATCTGCTTAAAAAGCTATTTTCATTATCTCCTATTAAAGCTTGTATTGGATTTTTTCTAACATAGAATGCATCTGACTTCTCATTTAGATTACTGTTTCCTTTAAAATTATGAGGGTATTGTGTACTGTTTAAAATTCCTTTTATAGCAGTATCACCTTTGACACTTCCAGTTCTATAACTTTCTATAAAATTATCTATTAGATCATAAAAAATATGTTTTGCATATACGCATACAACTCCCATATTTTTAACTGGTCTGTATATACGAAATAATTGATAACCATTAGGAGTGTTAGCTTTCACAATATTATCCTTAATTAAATAATTAGATTTTTTATCGAATATAGGATATTCTAGTTCTAATCCGTAAAAACCATTAAGTTCTTCTTCTACTTCACATCTTATAGCATTGTTAAATACTGCAAGTCCGTTATGGTTAAAGTCTGTTTCCTTTGCATCATATATATTTATTATTTTTATCACCACCTAAAAAAGACAATAAAAAAAGACTTATAAAAGTCATGATCTATTGCCTTTGAATATTTAATTTTACCTTACATATTTTTCTAGTATGCATCAACTTTACTTTTAATTATTTCTTCCTTTTCTTGTTTTGTAATCCACTTAGCTGTTACGAAAATGTCTAAGTCTTTTTCTACATATAATCCCATTAAAAAATATTCTTTTATAAATTTAATCATTAATATTCCCTCCTAATTGTGCAAGCTTAATTAATAAATTTGCATTTAATTCTTGTTGCTTTTTAAGATGTATTTGTAAGTTTGCACTATCTTTTAACAATTTTGAGTTTATTTCTAACTGTTGTTCTTCTTCTGTTAGTTTATCATTAGTAAAATCCCCACCTTCAACTTCAAATATATCCATATTTGATATACCTTGTATTTTCACATTGATTTTATTATCTTTATAACACTCTATTTTATTTTTATATTTAACTATTTTATCAAATTGAAAATCTTTCTTTGTTAATGTATCTTTGAGCCTTTTTTTTTCTATTAATAAGTACATTCTATCACCTCTAAAAACCATATGATTTAGCATTATATACATCTGTAACTTTTGAAGCACAATTTTCAAATTTTGTACCATCACTTATAACAAGTCCTCCAACATTTTTAATCGGATTAGTGTAATTATATATTTTACAACCAAAAATAATACATAAACTTGCAAACGAGTTAATCGCAGTTATATTTTGTTTTTGTTCTGGATTAAACAAACACTCAGTTATATTGCAATGTGAAACTTCAATGTCGCTAAGATCTTTCATTATAACTTGTTGAATTATAAGATTACAATGCCTTATTCTAAAACCTTCAATCACTCCATTAATTATATTTCCAGTACAATTACGCATAGTTAATGTGCCATTGATTTCATGGTTATTTAAGTTTAAGCATCCATGAAAATTATTTATAAATTGAGCATCATTTAAATTTGATTGTAATTTTATTACAATAGGTGTTAAATTAGTTAATAAATTGCGTCTATTTGATTCAACTACTGCACTTGTTAAAGAAGCAAATGGATTATCAAAAGAACCATCTCCGGTTTTGTCATTCCCTTTAAGGGCATTTACATAAATTACGTTGTCTTCTAATGGAACTACTTTTGTTTTAGAAATAAGCTCTTCTAAATTAGTACCATCTTCTCCTTTGATATCTGCTGCTTTTAATACAACTTCTCCAGTTTTAGAGTTAACACTTTTAACTTTTCCAATCTCCGAAAAGTCAGGTTTATTTTTTACATTACCCCAATCAATACTTTCAGCTACTTCAGCAATATCAACTTTGCCATTATTGTTTTTATCATAAACAACTGCCTTCATATCTCCTGGAGCATTATCTTTGAAAGTATTCTTTATCTTATCCCATTCTTCTACCCTTGTTTTTTCTGCTTCAACCCTATTAGTTTCATTTGTTTCTCTTTTCTGTTCAGCTGTAACTCTAGTATTTTCACTATTAGCTCTTTCTATTTCTTTTTCTACTCTAAGCTTTTCATCTTCT
The DNA here is from genome assembly GCF_000014125.1 of Clostridium novyi NT. Classification (NCBI taxonomy): domain Bacteria; kingdom Bacillati; phylum Bacillota; class Clostridia; order Eubacteriales; family Clostridiaceae; genus Clostridium; species Clostridium novyi. Next base: position 1,370,931 of record NC_008593.1, read on the forward strand.
ACTCTTTTTTCTTCTGCTTCAGTTCTTAATTTTTCATTTGTAATTCTTTTAGTTTCTTTTTCTGTTCTAGCTTTTTCGTTAGCTTGTCTTTGTTGCTCATATGTTATTCTAGCTAACTCATTTTCAGCCATAGTATTATCTGCTATTTTTCTTTGATCCTCTGATTTACTCCTGGCTTTTTCATTTTCAACTCTTATTTTTTCTTGATCTATTCTATTACTTTCATATTCTTTTCTTTTATTTTCAGCTTCTATTCTAATATGTTCATCTTCATTTCTTTTATTTTCAGCTTGAACTCTTTTTTCTTCATTACTAATTCTTTCAGTTTCCTTTTCATTTCTTAGAGCTTCAGCATCACTTCTCTTCTTTTCATCTGTAATTCTATTACTTTCAGCTTCTATTCTAGTTTTCTCATTTTTAATTCTTGCCTCTTCTTCTATATGCATTCTCTGTACTATATCAAAATCTTTCATATTAAAATAATAGTCATTGCTATATATACTTTTATCTACTTTTAAATTAAATGTAGCACTAGTTATTTTTAATAAATTACTATCGAATACACTTATATCAGCTTGAATATTTCCTGGCTTTTCTAATACTTCTGGACTTAATTTGATACTTACTTTTCCTTCTCTAGCACTAACTATATCAGTCATGTAAAGTAGTACCCTCTTATCTTCTCTAATAAAATTAAGTCTTACAGTACAGTTAGATAAGTCTAATGCTAAACTATTTTGTAGTAAAGTAATGTTTAATATAGAATTATTATCAAACTGCTTTAATCCTGTAACTGTAGTTATACTTTTATTCTTAGTATCTATCTTTAAATTAAATATCTTATCTATTATAAACACCTCCAATTCGGTATAATTTCTATCTTTTGTACATCACCATTCCAGCTTATTTTATTTTCTTCTTGTAAAAACATTGGAAATTCTCCTTGCATTTTGTTATTATGATTATCTTTGTAGCACTCTTGTAGTACAGAATTTACAGTAACGTAATCTTGTACATTTAATAATTTTATAGAATACTTATTTATGTTTAACTTTATATCTCCACTACCATAAACTTTAATTACTGGTTCGGATTTATAAGTAAACTCAGGACCATATATAATGGTAGGCTTTTTTGTTTCTATAGCAGAATTATCTATATAATATTTAAATGGATCACATACAAAAGTAACTATAAAATCTCCTGTTATATAATCAACATCTGTTCCATCAAACTTAACCTCTTTAACCTTAAAAAAGAAGTTGGCTAAATAGTCTAGTTTTAAAATTCCAGAACCATCTAACCAATTGTTTAATAGTACTGTCTTTTCTTCTACATCAATGTCTTTTATAGTACATTCAAAAGGTAGCTCTATGTCTTTATAAGCTCCTGTATCTTCTGTTAAAGTTCCACTTCTGCCTGGTACTTCAATATGCTTAATTACTTTTTCAGCTTTAGGAATAGGAGGTCTTTTACCTATATATATTCCTAAAGCCTTAGAGTACTTATTATTAAACTCAAATCCATACAAATTTAAAACCCCCTTTTATTCCTAAAACTTAATTCTTCACTCATGTATGGTGCTGTAACTCTTGCGATAGTTCTTCCATCTAGTTGTATTATTATAGGCTTTTCCATACCCATATTTTTAAAAGTATCTATTAATATATCCGATAGCTTTTCTATAGGCAGTACCGCTTCGGGTCCAGCTTCACCACCTACTTGTGGTCTACCATTCATCATGCCAAATACAGTTGGTTTTGTAAGAATACCACCTTCTGCATACCAGTCAACACCTATATGTGGTACTTTAGGTGGCATTAAAGAAAATTCTCCATCTAATTTAAAATGAGGTAATTTAATATGTGGAAATTTAATACTAAGTCTAGAAAAGAACCCTTTGATTCTTTCCACTTGTTTACCTACAAAATCTGCTGCATCTTGAATAGGTTTTTGTATAATTCCTTTGATAGAATTCCATACACTACTTGTAACACTTTTAATACTATTCCATACACTAGTAATTACACTTTTAACTCCATTTACTGCTCCAGTAACTACGCTTTTTATTCCATTCCATACACCGCTTATCACACCTTTTATTCCATTCCATACGGAACTAGTAACTGATTTAATAGCATTCCATACTGTTGTTATTACTGACTTAACTACATTTATAGCAGAAGTAACTACACTTTTTATGCCACTCCATACTGTAATTATTACACTTTTGATAGAATTCCAAACAGTTGTAGTAACACTTTTAATTGCATTCCAAACGGTTGTTACTATATTTTTTATTGCATTTATAACTGTTTGAATTGTAGTTTTGATAGCATTCCATACAGGAAGTACGAAATCTTTTATATTATTCCATATAAGCTCCCATATAGCTTTTATTACATTTAATCCAGTTCCTATTACAGCTTCTAATATTGACATAGCGGATAATACAATTGCTTTTATAATTTCCCATAGCATTTCAAAAAGCCATTTAATTCCTTCCCATATGGTTATAAATATATCTACTATAGCTTGCCATGTAGTTGAAAAAAAATCTTTTAAACCATTCCAAACATTTTCCGAAACCTCTTTAATACCATTCCAAAGATTAGATAACCAAGGTCCTATCTTATCCCAGTTTTTATAAATAAGATAAGCTGCTGCTGCAAAGGCTGCGACCGCTATAGTTACTATTCCTATTGGACTTGTAATAAAACCTATAGCTGCTCCAAATGCTTTTGTTGCAAATTCTGCTGCGTAAAGGCCTGCTATATATATAGTTTGAGCTGCACTAATTGCTTTAGTGGCTAGTGTAGCTACTGTAAGTTTTCCACTGTAAACGCCTATTCCAATACCTAAGACCCCTAACGCAATTGTAACTGATTTTATTGTTGTTTCATTATCTTTTAAAAAATTTTTAAATGAATTTATTTTGTTACTTGCACTCTGTATTTTACTAGGTAAATTTTGAAGTACTTCTGCTAACTTTCTAAAACCATCAACTAAAATTCCTTCTTGCATTCCACCTAACTTTATAAGCAATCCTTCAAAAGCACTTTTAACTCCAGCTATCGCTCCACCAAGGCCACCATCCATAGTATCAGCCATTTTCTGTGTTTGTCCATCACAATTACTTATAGCTTTAGTCATTTTATTAAAATCTTCATCACTAGAATTGACAACAGCAAGCATACCAGACATTGCTTCTTGTCCAAATATAGTACTTGCCATCTGAGCTTTTTGAGCTTCATTTAATTTACTAAACTTCCCTCTTAATTCTTGCATAAGTATAGCAAATGGCTTAACCTTACCCGAACTATCTGTAATTGAAATACCAAGTTTTTTCATAGCTTTAGCACTTTTACCAGTTGGATTTGCAAGTCTTGTCATAGCACTTCTTAATGTTGTTCCAGCTTGCGAACCCTTTATTCCTTTATTAGCCATAAGTCCAATAGCTACAGCAACATCTTTAAGTTTATACCCTAAAGCACCCGCAGGTCCCCCACAATACTTAAAAGTTTCCCCTAATAAACTAATATCTGTATTGGCTGATGCTGCAGTAGCACTTAAAACATCTGTAAACATTCCAGTATCTTTAGCCTTTAGTCCAAATTGTGAAAGTCCATCAGATACTATTCCAGCAGCACTTCCTAAATCTATAGCGTTTGCAGTTGCAAAGGAAAGTACTGGACCTATACCACTCATGATCTCTCCAGTTTTCCAACCAGCTCTAGCAAGGTTCTCCATTCCTTGTCCTGCTTCTGTTGCACTAAATCTAGTTTTTGCCCCAAGTTCTTCTGCTTTACCTCTAAGCATTTCAAATTGCTTACCTGTTGCACCACTAACTGCTTGAACTTTTCTCATTTGGTCGTCATATGTAGCATAAGTACTTACTATTTTCTTTTCAAATCCTGCTACTGCTGCAACAGTAAAAGCACCAGCCACTGCCTTGCCTATTTTTGAAAAAGCACTAGAGATTTTTCCTTCTGCATTTTGGGCGTGACCAGTTACACTATCTATTTCTTTGTTTGCATCCTTTCCGTTTACTGCAATTTTACCCATTAGGGCAAATAGCTCCATCTATTCACCCCCTTACTTATCTTTTATCCTTCCTAAAATTCTTTCAGCTTTTAAAATGTTTTCTTTTTCCTGGTCCTTAGTCATTTTTTTATTAGTTGTACTTTGCTTAAATTGAATTTCTTTTTTCCATTCCTCAAAATCTTTATCTATATCTTTGTGTAGCCATATTTGCCACAAATCTTCTTCTCTTTGCTCTTTAATTAAGTACAAAATAAAATCCGTTAGTTCCTCAAAATCCATATTGGATAAGAGTTCTAACGGATTACCATATCTTTTATATAAAATATCTATAAACTTATTCTCACCTATTTGAATGATGAGAATATAAGTTTGAAAAAAACTTTTAATTCTTCCTTCTTAAAGAAATCCATAATCAAAGTATTATATTCCATAAAATCTAATTGTTCTATTTCTTTTACTTTAACATCACATAAATTAGCTAGTAGTTTATTAATATCTGATTGTGCATTATCTAAATTGCACATTACTGTATCAGCAACATCAAGCATTACTTCTATACCTATAGCTTTGTAATCTTCTTCTGTTTTTTTATCCTTTCCAAAGCTTCCTTGCTTCTTTAGGAACTCTTTTATTGCATTCTTAGCTCCTGTTTTAGACATAATCTTTAACATTAAAAAAGTATCTTGTCCACCTAATTTTCTCATTTCTAATTTATTTTCCATAATATAATCCTCCTTATTAATAATCTTTATAATTTTTCAAATTATTTTGGTGTGTTTTTATAACTTTTGATACTACTTTTTTAAACCGTTTGTTTTGATCTAATGCTTTATCTAAATTCATATAACTTAAATCTGTAAAAATAAATCCTTGATTATATAATTGATAAGCTATTGTAAAAGCTATGCAGCCATATTCTTTTATTAATATGTCTGCATGTTCTAGCTTCATAGGAAATTTGTGTATTAATGCAGCTCTTAATTGTTCATTATTCACAATCGTTCCTCCTTAAAAATAGAAAAGAACCCACTATATGAGTTCTAAATTATTCTTCCTTTTTACCAGTAAGTTTTTGAATACTTATTTCTTCTCCAGTGTCAGGAGCATAAAACCTTGCTGGTATTTTTCTATTAGCAACTTGTTCTGCACTTGCATGTGCTTCAAATTCCATTTTTATAACTGCTTCATCATCATCCTTTGTTTCTACATTGAGTCCACTTATACATAAACAATTATCAAATTCAACTATAATAGGTTGTTTTGAGCCTGTTATAGTTCCTACTAAATATAAATGAGGTATATAGTCACTATCTTCTAATTGAGCTTTTGATTCTATAATAGAATACCCTTCATAATTTTCATCTTTTCGTATAATACCATTTATGGATTTTCTTATATTTTCCGGTGTAATCTCCTTTACATTTACTTCTAATTTTGCACTAGCACTTTTTAAAACTTTCTGTCCTACTGCTGGTACAAATACCCCGTCTACTTCTATCTGTCTATATTCTTGTTCAAAAGTAATTTTGTTTCCATCTGCCGTAGCACCTATAGGTTTTCCACCTTCCCATGTTTTAGTTTCTTTATTGAATGTAAGATTATCATATATTGCTCCAGCATCTACCCAATAATGTTGTGGTGTTGATTTTGTATATCCTGTTCTTTGGACACTCATTTTATTCCCTCCAATCTACTTTACAATATAGTTGCAGCCATCTTCTTTTTATATGCTTATTTGTAGTAGGTATCATTCTTCTACTTCCAACTTTAAACTGTAATAGAACCTTCTCTGTTAATATACTTGATTTTAAAAAGTGTTGTCTTATATCTTCTGTAAGTTGTTCTAGCTTTAATGTATCAGCTCCACAACTATCAAATATATCTACTTCAATATAAAAACCTTCTCTTTTGTTCTCTAGAATTTCACTAGAATAAGAGAAGGTCAAATATGGATATATAACTTTTTCAGATGTATTAATTTCTAAGTAGCTTTCTTTACATACTTTTTTAAACTCTTTAGTTAGTTCTATTAAAAAAGGTATCATGTTATCACCTTATTTCTCTTAAATATCTGTTTAGTAGTTGAATTAATGCTTGTTTATTTTGCGTATAAGCTGGTCTTAAATATGGTTGTGGTTTAGAACCTCTAGTAAATATAGTTTTACCTTCACTGTTAGTATAAACCCACCCACCTTTTCTTCCTTGTCCATTCTCTGCAAATTCTCCAGTACCAAATTCAACATAAACTGCATAGTCAGCATTCGTTCCTATATATGCTTCTAATTTATCAACTACTATCTTATGGTTAATACTTGTTTTTAAATTACTTGTATCAACTGGAGCTAATGCTTTAGCTTGACTTTGGATGACTAATGCGGCAGCTTGTAACCATCTTAACTCTGCTCTTTTTATAGCTTCTTTACACGCTCTACTATTATCTCTAAACATTATGCTCACCTATAAATTTTAAATATATTTCTAAGTGGTTATGCATTGATACTGGATCATCTACTAAGACTATATTGTATCTATTATTTTTACTATCTATAATCCAATTCTTATTAGATATATCTTCCCTATAATCACTTATAAGAATATGTGAACTTTCTTGAATAAAAGCATTATTTGTATTTGTTTCATCTCCAGTTAGTAAATCTAAATATCCTTGTATCTTAAACAATTCTTCTTCTTTCTCTATATGTCCACCTATACCATTATCTTTTTTAATAATACCCATAACTGAAAAACTTGGTGCTCTTGAAGTATCCATTATGACCACCTCAGTTTTTTATACTTATCCAAAAACTTTAATAATGCCGCCGGATAACCTTCCACACTTTCATCATTACCCATATCAAAGTATTCAGTTGACATTCTAGCTATTGTTTCTTTTTTAATCCCTATCTTATCTGCCATTTTATTATCATATTGCAATAATTTAATAACCCCTAGCTTTATATCACTTGGATAATTAACTTTAGTTATAAGGCAATTACATTCTTCTTCCTGTATATCTTCTTTGACTTTCATATATGTTTCAGATACTTCTAATACTTCATATACTCCATTGTTTTGAATACTATCATCTATATCAATAGTATTTCCTACTCTAAACCCTAAATCATTAAAATTAGCACCTGTTATTGTATTACCATCATTAAATAGTAATTTCTTACTTGCTCTAACCCTAGTATCTAAAAACTTATTATTAGTTTTATTTCTTATCATAGTTTCTAAAGCTTTAAGTTTAAGCTCTAATTCAAAGTCCTGGCTATCATCTTTGATTTTTAAAAGTTTCTTAGCTTCTTCTAAATATAAAATCAATTTATCACCACCTATAAAATAAGACTAAGAAAATTAATCCTTAGTCTATACTTCTGCTACTTTTTGCTTTACAGTTAAACATGCTAAACAATCTGGTTGAACTACTTTAGCACCGAATACATATAACCCTTTCATTGCATCTGAAAAACTTTTTTCTGGTCTATATGCTTCTATTTCTGTTACTTGTCCAGCATATGAAATAGCCATATCAGTTCCCGCCATAATAGAATAATTGTTAGCTGAAAAAGGAACATTATTAGACATCATTAGTTTAAATCCACTAACTGTAGCACCCTCTACAACTCCATTTTCTAAGATTTTAAAGTCTTTAGTAAAACGAGGGTCTTTAGATAATAATCCTAAATAAAAAGGTGGTAGAATAGCAAATCTCCCTACTCTTGGTACATTCTTATTATCTAGTTCAACTCCTAAATCAACTAAAGTATCATAAGCATTTGCTACTGTTATTTCAATTGGTTTAGATGTGCTACCAATTTTTATTTTTGCATCTTTAACAAGTGCCGCTATAAACTTGTCTATAACATCTTGTACTGCATATGATGCCCTACCCATTCCTTTATCTACTAGTAATATATTTGATTGTGCCTTGTCCACATCATCCACTTTAAAGTTGAAATATTTGGCTTGATCTATAGTTAAAATAGTTTGGTTTGACTTTAATTCTTCTGGATCCTCTATAGTTCCTCCTTTATAGTCCTTAACTGTTACATCACCCATTTGATTTATCTTAACAGTATCACCATACTTCTTAATTTCTCCTTCATAATCTCTATTTACTGCATTAGCATATACTAGTTTCTTATCTAAGTTAGCAAGTAATCTTGCACTCCATATTTGTGGTATAAAATTCTTTACTGACATTTAACATCTTCCTTTCTTATTCATCAAATTTTAAGTCTTTTATTGTATCCCAATTCTTATTTATTTCATCTGCTGTCATATTTCTTAACTGATTCATAGTAAAACTTTGTGGTGGATTATCTGTTCCAGGTAATTTATTTACTATTATCTTAGGATCTTGTTTTCCTGGCTCTTTCTTATCTTCTACTGGGAAGAATGTAGCATTTTTCTCTTTTAATTCCTTAGCTTTATTTTCCCAATCTTTTTCTAAGTCTAACTTATCAATATCACCTAGTTTATAAAGCATATAATCTACGTCTGTACAACCTAAATCTTTTAACTTACTCTTAATAGTAAATTCCTTCTGTTCTTTTGCTCTAGCCGCTTCTGATTCTGCTGCTTTATTTTTGTAATTCTCAATTTCTGTTTGCAATTCTTCAATATCTTTATGATTTTTCTTTAAATCATCTAAAGTTTTATTTGCAGTTTTAAGGTCATTTGAAACCTCATTATACTTTTCTTTTGGTACTGCATTTTTAGGAAATTCAGTATTAATTAACTTCATTAATCCATCAATATCTAACTTTCCATCTTTAATTGTTGCGCCTTCTAATAATTTTTTTAACCATTCCATTTTCATTACCTCCAATAGCATATTTATACTGGTTGCTCCCAGTTAGGAGTACCGTTGTTCTTTATGCTCTGCAACACTTAAAAAAGAGCAAAATAAAAACACCCTACTTCTAGAGTGTTATTTCTTACCTGCTTTCCATCTGTAACCGCATTTTAAACAGGTTATTTCTATTTTATCTTTTCCTATAAATCCTCCTACACCGCCTAAAAGTAATGCTTTGCCAATACTAAACCCTCTTTTATTAGCTGTTATTTGTGTAGAGCCACATTTAGGGCAACACACCACATCTTCATCTTTTGATTTTGGTTTTACCTTCTCTGCTTTTTTAATTCCTGTAACATCTGTTAAAGTTACTTTTTCAGAAAAGAATTTTAAAACTTCTTCAACCTTTTCATTATTACCTTTGTAAAACATAATACTATTTTTATTTAAACTAGCATCTTCTAACTTTTCTACGTTTTGTCCACTGTTATTAGTACAAAATGTTATAAAGCCTTGTGTCCATGTAGTTGCCATTTGATACTTAATCTCTGTTATTTTATTATTTGCAATTTCAAGTCTTCCTACATTGACTTTATCATCTGTAACACTAAGTTTCTTTAGTATACCTTTTACTTGAATTTCCATATAGTCGCCCCCCAATGCCATAATTTATTACATTATACCACTTTTAGAGGTCAAAATAAAAAGTACCTACTATTTAACTTAGTAAGTACTTTTATATTAACTTTATATATTTGACAATATCTTTTAACTTTTCGCCTTGTATTATCCAGTTATCAGCCATATCCATAAATGAATTAAATTCATTTTCATCTTCATCATTACCGGCTTCACCTGTGTAATATTTATCATTAAGCAAACATATTACATACTCTTTATCTTTATAATAAAAAGTAATATCATCAGTTTCACTTTGATATTGTAAATCTTTAAGATTCATAGTATCACTCCTTCAATATATCCCTATGCTGTCTTCTTTCCTTTTTAGTCAGTTCTTTAACTTCTCTTGAAATCATTTTTTCTTCTTTATCCCACTTATAAATGTGGCTATGTTCTCCATGCTTACCATAAGGATGCTGTTTAGGTCTATTATGATGTCCCGAATGAATTTGTTTAACCATCATTCCATATTTATCATATAAAGTCCTATCAACTTGATTAAAGCCATTTTTACTAACTTTATCACTCTCTATTACTGAATAAGGTTTATGTTTTCTTGGAGGACTATAATGTTCTCCCTTATGATCCTCTGTTATTTTTATTATACCATCTTTGGTGTACCAGTATCCACCTTTATAAACATCATTTCCAAATCTTTTACTGTACCATTCATTATAATTCTCATATTCTATAATATCTCCAGTAGTATTATCTCTCCTTAAATTCGACGCTATATCTTCAACTATAGATATAGTGTCACATCTACAATGAATATCTTCACTTGCTACACCAAACAATCTAGGTTGCAAGGCTTTATATCCTCTTATTTCAAATTCTTCATCTATACCTATAGTTACACCATCTAATGCTCTATGTGTATCTCTTGTTTTATGATCTAATGTTGAAATCCATCTTTTCTTTAATCCTATTCCTAATTTACTTGCTTCTTGATAACTATCTTCTCTTGCTAAACTTCTAAGTCTGTTTCCTTCTGTTATCGCTATCCTTAAAGCTTGTTTATAATCAGCTACCCCTATATTGCTTATATCAACGGCTATATCTCTATACCCAGAACCATTTATAAGACCTCTTGTTAAAGCTCCTTTAGTTTTAAGCTTAAGATTATGTAAATGCTTATCATATAATCTTTCACTTAACCTTAATCCATCTATAGGCATCTGAATAGCTTTTTCTACTGTTTTAGTATCAATCATTGTAAAATCTAATGTTAATCCATTCTCTACTTCTAATTGATAGAATAAACCATTATATGTTTTAGAATAAGCTTCTTTAGCATGATTGCTTATCAACGTTTCATTATTTTTATAAGTATTATCTAATACATTATTTATTTGATTGAGCAATGACTTTAACCTATCTACTTTTAACCATTCTTGAAAACTTAAATCTCCATATCTATTTAAATAAGAGTTTAAAAGCTTTTTCATTTCTATAAGTGACGATTTATAATTAGCAAGCAATAACTTATTTGTATCCTTTTCTCCTTCTTCAAGAAGCTTTAATATCTCTAAATAATATTTACTAAGCTTCTCCATTGTCTTGATCCTCATTTATTTCTTTTTCTGTTATTGCATCTAAATTAATAGGTGCATAAGGTTGCATGTCTATTTTTTCTTTAACTTCTTCATAATCGAGTTCAAGAATATCACATAGTAATTTTAATACTGTATCATCATCAAGTCTTGTTGCAGCAGTAAGAACATTATTTATTAATTGTCCTTGTTTCTCTGCTTCTATTTTTTCATTATTAGCAATATCATTTTCATTAACCATAGTTTCTCTTACTATGTTAATATCAATATCCATATAGTTATAAGCTTTATTAAACCTCTTATTAATGTTTTCTACTATAACTTTTAATAACTGTCTTATAAGCTTTCTAAGTCTTATTTCTGCCTTATTACATTTTAAATCCAATAAAGCATATCTAGATTTAATAACTACATTAGTAACATTTCCATCTCCTATTTGGCTACTATCAAACCCCATACCAAACTTATAGATACTATCTTTATCTAACTCTAGTTTAACCCTTCTAGCTTCATGTGGAATATCTATAGTCTTAACATCTAATCCTCCACTTTCATCTACTCCTATAGTCTTTTTAGTTTTTAAATTAGTAGTTAATTCATCTAAATTATCTCCTGGATAACCTCTAACTACATATATCGCTTCTTGAAAGTCTTGTAAGTTATTAGATAAACTACAAGCCATAAGGTCATAATCATCTATAAGTGCCTTAATAGGTTCTAAGTCCGTCTTTTCATATTTATTATTCTGCAACTTAAAAAATGGTATATAACCAAAACTTCCACCATCATAATAAGCTTTTTCATCTTCAAGAGTTATATGTGGTCTTGGATTTGGTTTTATACCATTGTCTAATTTAAATTCTTTGCTATCTTTATCCTGGATATAATAAGTTACATCCTTATCTGTCCATACCTCCGCTTTAGTAATTATTACTTCCTTGTCCTGGTCTTGTATTTTAGTATCGTAATATCTCACTATAGATTTTAATTTATAATGATCTAGTTCATCATATACAGGAATAACACTTAAGCTATTTGCTACCTGGAAGTTAATTTTATTACTAGAATCTACATAAGCATAAACATATTCAAGTCCTTTATTAGATGCTCCTTCAATAGCATTTTGTAGCACCTCTTGAAAGTCCTCATTGATGTATTCCTTTAATTTCTCTTGTAGCTCCTGGTCTTCTGTTATAACTTCTATAGGGTTAGATAATAAATATTGTACCTTCTGGTCCACAAGTTCAGTGTGAAATAAATGAGGTATTTTTATATTGCTCCTATATTTATCTTCTTTTAAAATACCATTATTATCATAATAAAATAATCTATAATTTAATATCTCATGTTGTCCTTTATAGTATTGTAGTCCTTCTCTAGCCTTTGCTTTACTTTGAGATACTCTATCTCTATCTATTAGTTTTTTAATTTCTGAACCATTCAAGCTTATCACCTCCTACACTAGCCATTTCTTAGCTTTCATTTCATCTTCTAATGAATACCTAATAGAATCTATACTATGGTTATTTTTATCTGGGAACTCTGCTTTAAAGTTTCCTTCTTTATCTTTTTCTAGTTCATAACCTAAGAACTCTCTAGCAGTATTAGGGCATCTTTCTTTATCAATAATTATCTCTTCTAAGTCCTGTAAAAACTTAACACCATGCTCTACACTATCTGGACCCTTCTTTGCTCCAATAATCTTTAATCCTAATTTTTTAAATTCTGCTATTGTTCTAGGTTCAGCACTATCTGCTACAATTCTGTTATTACTTTTATTTTCTTGTTTTATAGTTTCTACTGCTGAACTATTACTCATTCCAGCCTTATGAATTTCATAGAATATATATAATCTTCTTCTAGTTTTATCATAATGATTTACTGTATAGTGTAATGGGTCACTAGCATAACCAAAGTCTAAACCTCTATGTACTCTATCAAAGCTTGCTATTTCTTCATCAGTTATTTTTCGTATAGTTACATTAGTAAATACCTCTCCACCAGTTCCAGTAACTGCTCCTAAATAATCATGTTCATATTTAAGATGATTTACTTTCTTAAGATGTTCAGCTTCTAATATAAACTGTTTCCCTAGCCACTCTCTAGGAACACCTAAATAATTGCTATGATGAACCAACTTATCTTTTCTTGTTTCTAACACCTCCATATTCGCCCAATTTCTTTGACTTTCTGGTGGGTTGAAAGAATAAAATACACAAAACTTTGGGCCACCCCTCATAAGAGATTGATTAATATTTCTTATCTTATCGTAACCTTCAAATTCATCTACTTCTTCATACCAAATATATTTAATATATCCTTTGGCAACTTTAATAGATTTCATTTTAAGAGGATTGTCAGCACCTTTAAATAATATTACAGTTCCTAAAGGTTTATATGTTAACTTTAACGGTGAATAATTAACTTCCCATTCACTCTCACATTTAAGTTTCTCTATTGCCCATAACATCTGTTCAAATACAGACCCTCTTAAAGTATCTTTTACCCTTCTAAAAATTACTGCATTAGTAACTTTGCCTTGCTTTGAATCCTTCATCATATTAAATATAATTTCAATAGAAATAAAAGAGGACTTTGTGCTACCACGACCGCCCTTTAGCCAATGATGAGTATAAAGTCCTTTTTTAATATCTCTATGAACTTGATGAAAACTGGGTGCTATTATTGATTTTAATTTTACTATTTGCTTATTCATCTATATCATCTACTATCTCTATCCCTACATTCCCTTCAACTTCAACTTTTTCTGTAAATAATCTATATCTCTTTCCTAAGAGTTCTGCGGCTTTATTTCTATCTTTTATGTTAGGTCCTATATTAATGACTTTAGTTACAGTTCTATAGCCTTTTTTCTTACCATCTTCTCCTATTACTGGCTCTTGCTCTTGAACTGCTAAAGGTTCATTTTCTTCACCTCTAACAACTCTAGTAAGATATTGAAGCACTTCTTCTGCTTTTGCTATGCGTTTGTCTTCTAATTGCGTCATTCTTTCTTGTATATAGTTTTTAATGTCAACTTTTGTTAAGTTCATACTTCCTATTTGCCTTGCTGTCTTCTTATTATATCCAGCTTTTATTGCTGCTTCTGTGGCATTGCCTAACTGTATATAATAGTCAGCAAATGCCTTCTGTTTTGGTGTTAGCTTCACAATGCCACCTCCATTTAATCATATTTTAAAAATTAGTAATAAATTAAAACTAACCTAGTTTAATTCAGAATATATTAATTTAAATATTTTCCAAAAAATGTTATAATGAAATTGCGTTGGAATTATCTTTGAAAGGAGGTCTTAACGTGTTAGTTTCTTTTATTTTTCATAAATATGCTAATATGTTTAAGAAAGCTAATTCTATGAAAAACACTAAAAAAAGAAGCTACCGTAAAAATAATTATAAAGGCAAAATAATAAGCAAAAAAATTAGGACTAATATAAAAGGGTATATTAATCCTATAGTAACTAGTCTGATAAGTACTTTTATAACTAAGTTAGTGTTTTCAACGGATAGAATTATTAAATCTACCGACGTATATTTTTTAATCTTATCAGCAATGATATTGTTCACTTATTATTATTTGCATAAACACTAGATTAAACTAGGAACTTTTATTCCAACGTAAAGATCCTATATCTCAAAATAAAAGCTTGATGTTTTTCATCAAGCTTTTATTTTTAATATTCTCTATATTATTATATTAAATTCACACAAAAAAGACACCCGTTTCCGAGTGCCTAAGCTAAGATTTACAGTGTCCCTGCTGTGTTATCTTTTTCTATATTAATACTATATCATTTTTAATCTATATATAGGATATATATAAAGTATATATTTTATATACAACAATTATTTAATTAAAAGTGGCATCATGTTTATTATTGCTCTTTCTTCTGCTTTCTGACAGGCTACCATACTAAATCCAAGCTGTTTACTAATTATATACCATGTTCCAACTGGTGCTTTCATGTATCGTAGTTCTATTACACTTCTCTCAAATTCAGATTTCAATGAATTAAAAGCATTTTCTATCTTGTTACAATTAATTTCATACATTTTTTTTAATTTTTTTAATTGTTTAATCTTATCTGCTTTACTAATAATTCTATTTTCTAACTCTCTATTTATTTTAAAAGTTTCACAAGTCCTTTCACTAAAAGTCATAGCTTGTATATCATAATCATTTTCTGTAGCTTCTATTTCAAGTTGTATATTTTCTATATCACCTTTCCACACTAAATAGGAATTAAGCATTTCTCTGGCTTGTAGTCTTCTATAGTCTTTTGCCATAATTTATATCACCTCTTAATTTTGGATAAAAAAATACCGATTATTCTTTTCTGAATAATACGGTATTTAAAATTAATTTTATTCTTTCAAAGTTTTAGGAATGCTTTGTTTTTTAGCTTTATCATAAAGTACAATTTTATAATGTTCTATCTTATCATTATCATTTTTTAAACAACATTTTTTATATTTTTTTTGTGATCCACAAGGACATTTTTCATTTCGTCCCACGTTTTTATATTTAGGATTTAGTTCTTTTAATATTTTCAAGTCCCATTTGTCATAAGGATTATCTAAATAATTTATTAAGTTCTGTAGCATAGAATAATCATATTCTTTGTCTTTTAGAAACAATACTGCAAACTTATCTGCTGGATTTTTAACAATAGCCATGGCTAAAAACTCCATATCAACTACATTTCTAAAACACATTTCTCCATTGTAAATTTCACCGATTTTATGTCCACATGATTTCCGCAAAGATATTTCTTTACCACAAATTGAACATTTTGACTTTTTTATTATTGATTCACGACTCATGAAAAGAACATAAGGAAACAGTTTTTGAAATTTTCTTGAATAACATTCTATAAATTCTAAATTATAAAGATTATTAGAATAGTTAAAATGTCTTCTTAAAAATGTAAATTCAACTTCTACCCTTTCATAATCTTTCCATGCTTCAAAATATTTTTTCTTTTTAAGATTATTGAATGCATTTATATAATGATTTTTAATTTTAATAACTTGCTGTATACACCATATTTCTTTTGCTTTATTTTGATCATTTTGTCTAACATAAATTTGTTTTAACTCTTGTAAATTATTAATAATATCTTTATCTATTAAACCTTTTTTGTTATTTAAATTTAGTATAATATTTTCTAAATTCATGAAACTCACCTTATTTATCAAAAAATTTATTAGAAATTGAGTCTACTGTTCGTTCAAAATCCTCAATGTTTCCTTCAAATTGTATTTTTTTAGATTCACCATCACATTCAACAGTTATTTTTACTGTTCCACGTATTGTATCTTTTGTTTGTTTTAATTTTTCATAAAAATATGAACCAATCATACTTGTAATAATTGACAAAACAGCTTGCTTAACTATAATTTCACACAAATTTATAACACTAGAATGAAGTTCTAATTCTTTGTAATTATTGTCTGATATACATATATCCGGAACTAATTTTGTACCTACTGATTTTTCTTTTATATATTCAAAAAACTCTTGCGTTCCCTCTGGAAATACTGGAGAGTTATAATCCTTAAATTTTTCTATAGGTATCAATAAAACATTTGCCCTTTTTATTTGTGATTCATATTCTATTGGAAAATAATCTTTATTATAAATATCTTTAAAAGTTATTTCATTATCATTAACATCTACCTTTATATTTTTATGATCCTTATATAACATTTTTGCCTCCTTAGTGTACTATATTTTAAATTATTTAACCTTTAATAAATTTAATATATAATCATTAAACTTTTTAAATTTAAATCCTAGTTATATAATTTACTGTGTTATATTTTTCAATTTAAACTATATATTATCAATTATATCATGTATAAAAAAATTTTTAATTCTATTTTCTACCGTATTATTCAATTTTCAAAGAACAAACAACACTTATTATAATTTTTCTCCTATTTTCAATCTTTTTAGATATAGCTTATGTCTATTTTCAGTTCTTTTTTAGTACTTAGCTATAACTTTCCTTTCACCTCTCAATTACCTGGGCATCACGTTTGCTTACTTCACCAGCTTTAGTAGTGTAACTGAATTTATTTATTTTCTTAACTTCATAAATCTTACCTAATTTACTTGAATACCAATCACTCTTATTAGCATTCATAATTATAATTTTCATAAGAATTTACTTCCTATTTCTCAATTCTTAATATAGTTACAGCAGCAGCAACAATAAGTATTGCCACTACTATAATTAATGACTCCTTCACTTTAAGCCCCCACTTCTAATATTTTAATAATTTGCCTTCTTCCTATAGCCGTAGCTACTCCAACCTCTCCTCTCTTGAATGAAATATTTAATATCTCATTTGCAAGTCCATATTCTCTAGTAATAACTCCTGTTATAATTTCTGATTTACTTCTATATGCTTGTACTCTGTCTCCAACTTTAACGCTCTTTTGCATCTGCTTTATATCAATTGCTTCTGATTCTTTATTTTGCTCTTGTATGACCTCATTTTGTGAATATATAGCTCGTACATTGTTAAACTCTAATATCCACCCTAGAGGATTTATGCTAATAACCTTATCTTCCAACTCTACTATTATATTTTCATCACCTTTACGTCTAATTTCTCTTAGGTCCCTATACTTCTCTTTAATAGTCTTTAATCTATCTTCTTGTAGCTCATTTATTTTTAATTCGTGTTTATAATAAAGCACCTGGTCCATAGGTAACACATTGATTCTTTTATCAAACTTAAACTCTTCAATACCTTGCTTATTTACATATATAGTTTTGAATCCTCCTGGAGCAATAAGCTCTATTCCGTAACTTCCACCACAATATTTAATGATTCTTGATAAGTTATCCATATACTTATACTTTTCTAAAACTGTACTTAAATCTATACTTTCTGTAACTTTTTCATGTGTTTCCATAACATTTTTAGGCTTTTCTGTTATTTTCTTAGCAGCTTTCGTTACTTGTATATCAAAGATACTTATTTGACCTTCAGCAATATATTTGTTCATATCTATACTCCTAACTTAAGCTCTTTGTATTTCCACCCTTTGCTTTCCTTTACTTCACTTTCTTCAATTTGTTCAGTAAATAAAATCTCTAAGTTATACCTAAATCGTGTCCTTTTTTGTTCACTAGGTATTTCTATACCATGCTCTATGCAAAATTTAATTGGTATTGACTTCCTTGTGGTTGTTTTAATGAACTCATAGAGTGTTTGTACCTTTATTGCATAAACTCGTTGGACACCCCTAAAATTAAGTAAAAAATAAGGTATTACATTTTTATATCTACTAGCCTTTATCATCCCTTGAAGTTGATTTTTTCTTATTCCACTTAACGGAATACTTACACCTTGATAGCTCTTAAGCTCTAATAGAAACAATTTATCTTTTGCAAACACTTCAAAGTCACATATGTTATGAGCCTGGAATCTTACATTTTCATTTTTATCTCCTTTGAAATTTGCAGTACCATCTTTATATCTATTGCACCAGCACCATTCTGGAACTGACTTTTTAAAATCTTCCTCAAACTTCTTCCCATCATTCTTAGCCAACTTCATCACCTTCTTTGTTTTTAACTGACTATCAAATAATAATACAAACTTACAGCAATACCATTTGATAGCCTTATATATCCTACTTCCTTATTTTTTTAATACATTGTTTATTTGCCCACTCTTGCAGTAGCTCACGGTTTATAAAATGCTTTTTTCCTATCTTCATGCAAGGAAAATCTTTTCTTTTTAACAAATCACCATACATAGTATTCCTTCCTACACCTAAAACCCTCATGCCCTCTGCTGGACTTATTAGGATAGAATTTTTATCAGCCATAATTCACTTCTCCTTTTATATAATTTTAATCATAATACTTTTAACTATCTCAATAGCTTCTAATACTGAACATCCATCAAAATATAATCTTGCTACTTCCTCTACCCAAAAGTTAATGTCCATACTTCGTACTCCTTTATTATTTTGAACTTATCTAATCAGCATAATAATCTAAATCTATATAGAGATCTTCATCTACCCAATCGAAAATATCTCCCCTTAGATTTACCCACATCTTCATTCCATTAACTTCTTGTATTTCTAGAATTTCTTTAGTTGTTTTATGTCTTAATCGCTTACCTATTCTATATTCACTTGCTACCAAAATATTTCCCTCCTTCACAATTTACTATTTTTGAGTATCTTCTTGATCCCAACCTAGCAGCTTCTTTTCCAGTTCGTCAAAATCATAGTTACGCTGCGGATGATTGTTGAACTCGTCCATTTTGTTACCATATACTTTATTTTCATATTTAACTTTTTTACTATCATTCTTTTCTAGTAGTAGTCTTTCATATTGCTTCCTGAACTTATCTGCACTTAATATGTTCTTATACCAAAAACTATGCTTTTGACAAAATACTATAAGTTGCTTCACTTCTTCTAAATCTCTTTTATCTATTCTTAATATATAGTCAAATGTTTTTGCCCAGTTTTGAAAATTAGGCTCTTTAGCATTTGGATTATTAACTTTAATATGTTTGTACAAATATTCGGCTAGTCTGTATTCATTTGAATCAGACATATATTTATTCTTATTATCATTCTTTTCATTCTTATCATTCTTTTCATTATTATCATTCTTTTCATTATTGTTTGTGTATACCTCATGGTTCTTTTGTGGTATAGCGTATGGTTCTTTTATGGTTTCTTTATGGTCTATGCTATGGTTTTTTTGTGGTTTTTTTATGGTTTTTTCTCCTTCTGAAAAGTCTTGATAATCATTGTAATTAGTGACTTTCAAGGTGGTACCCTTTTTTGACTTTTTTAATTCAATCATGTTATCACTTTCAAGTAATTTTAAAAACTTTCTAACAGTTGTTTTTGATACACCCCATCTTTCAGCCAATTTTAGCTCTGATGTATGGTGTTCTCCTCTTTCAATAGTTATTAATTCATTGCCTAATAAAAATTTATTATCCTTATGATTGGCTAGAAGGAGGATATCTAGCCACCATTTTAACTTTTGTGGATCCTGCCATATCCAATGTTCTTGTATGTTTCTATAAATCTTAATCCATCCTTCTGCCATGACTTCCTCCTACAATGCTTGTTTATATTCCTCTACAATGTTACTAAGTATATCTTTGTATATATTAGGTTCTCTTAATGCTCTTTCACATTCTGAAACTATAGCTTGTATATCTTTGTCTTTCTCTCTTATCAAATCTTCCTGCTTTTCTGCTGCTTCTATAAAATCACTTAATGCTATACTTAGCTTTTCTGATAACATTTTATCCCTCCTATTTCTTCAACTTCTCATATCCTTCGCATAATTCATCATATTGAGATTTTGTCAAGTCCTCTAAATGTTGAACATTATATTTCTTTAATGCTTGATTCTTTATTACATTAGCATCATATCCAGCCGCACCTGCTATTGCATAAAGTCTTTTTAGTTGTGCTTGAGTTAACTTTTTACCACTAGTTTTATTACTTGTCTTTGAGCCTGTATTAGTTGTATCAGAATCCTTAGTATCATCTATACAAAATAATCCATTAAGTGCATATTTCCTAGCATATGAGCTTGTACTACCTGTAAGCTGACTTGCATCCATTCCCTTTTTATTCTCTTCTTCCCTTGCAAATGCACTAACACTTTCTTTATCTCCTGTTTCAATATCTACAACAGTTGCTGTAGCTTTTATATAGTATCTGTCACCTACTAGTAATATTTCATCCGCTATTGTTAAAGATAGCTTATTCTCTAGCAATAAAGGTTTAACTGATTCCAATATATCTTCACAGTTTCTATAAGCATAGTTGCCAAACTTATTAAACTGACTTTTAGGAGCTTTGAGCTCACTTTGTACTCTAAGTAATTTTTCATATACTCCCATACCTTTTCCTCCTACTCAACTTTTACAGAAATGCTTTCCTTTTCTTCAACAATTACTCCTGGAAGTATTTCACCCGTTTCTTTATTTATTCCATGTTTATAAACTTTTTTAAACTCTGTTTTATTTATTTCTTCCGTAACTCTTATAAGTTTATCTTGTTTGTTTTCTTTTAAATAATTAAGCAATGCTTCTTTATCATCCCAATTATATTTTTCAATTTTTCTACTGCTTACTTTTCCGTAAGGTGTACTAAGTTTAAACTTATTATCTTTAGTCCTTTCTTCCTTAAAATATTCTGTTACTAAACTTTCAAAATAACTTATACTATTTAAAGCACCTTCATTTTCTTTCTTTTCCCATGAATCTATTCTAAATCTTTCAGCATCTGCTAATGCTTTATTGGTTTCTATTTGCTCTTTAAGTGCCCTTATATTTCTAAAGCACCAGTTCGCACTTTCTAAACTATCTACTTTAAAAGTAGTAACCTGCTCTTGTATAACCTCATTCATTTCTTTTATCTCATTCTTTAATAATGCATTCATCATCTTTACAAATCCTCCTATTTTCTTTATACTGTAGTTGTTTGAATTTTTTAAATACTTTTTATTGAGCTGTTGGCGCAGCTCTTTTTTTTATAATCAAGAACTTTAAAAATTGCTTGTGCTGTTGTACCATACAGCTCACCTATTTTACTAAAGCTTAATCCTTGTGCTCTAAACTTCTTTATATCTTCAAGGTCCTTATTAGTCCATACTTGATGTATTCTTGGATTAGCTTCTCCCTCCAAAACTTTATCTAAATATCTAAATGCCATCTCCGGTGTGTAATGTTTTTCTATTGCTATATGCAATGCAACTAAATTTTCTAGATACATTCTTTCACCTCCCTTCATGCACATTTATACTTTTTTAAAATGAATAAACTTATTTCTGCAATATTTAATACTTCATGTAAGCTTGTACACTTTTTAAAATTAATTCTGTTAAACTTAATATCATCTGTAACCATTTTTGCAATTGATTCAAATTCTTCTTTAGTTAAACGTCTATTAAATCTCCTTTCTAGTATTGCCTTTAGCATGTAATCCCCTCCTTAGTATCTAACTGGTGGTAAAACTTTCATTGTTCTTATATCTACAGGAACAAAATATTGCCCATCTTGTGTAAGTCTTAAATAATGCTTTGATTCTAGTCCTAAGCTACTTAATGCTTTCTTCTGATTTCTAGACAATCTTTTTAAATGCTTCATTTTCTATTTCTCCTTTTAAAAACTCATTTGTGAGTTAGCACCCTTAATCATAAGTTCAAGTTCCCTGTTAGGCTTCCAATTATTTATCAAATCCTTTGCTCTATAAAACTGTTTTACAGATGTATTCTTGTAACTATTGACTTGCATTATTCTTTTGAAATCTCTCCATAATGTGCTAAAAGCTTTTTTATTTAATTCTTTATAAGCTGGAGTATTTTTACCACCTAAAGCTTGTACTACAATTTTTCTAGCCAACGAGCTCAATTCTTCTTGTTGTGCATAGTCTATAGTCATACTGTTTTCTAATTTATTAACTTTAGTTTCTATACTGCTTAACTTTTCCTCATGTTCTTCTATAACTTCATATTGAAGTTTTAACTGTTCCATTGGACTTAACTGCTTAGTCTTTAATACTTTCTCCATTTTGTTGAATGCTTCAATGTATTTTAATTTCCATGCATCAGCCTTTGCTCCTGTAAACCCCATAACTATAAAAGTAAATCCATCTCTAGTTAATAAATACTCTTTATATTCATTTCCATTATGATTAAATGATGTTGGTATAAATAACTTTGAAATTTCGACCTCCGAATTTTCGGTAGTTAAACTTTTAATTTTATTTTCAATAGCTTCAACTACATGAGAATGTCTTTTCTGAAAGTCTCCTGCTATTTGTCTGCTAGTTACTACAAGTTGTCCATCTTTGTTTTTTACATTTACTAATTTGTTCATTGAAATTCAACTCCTTATCTTTTTTATTTACCTTTAGAACCAACAGGATTTAAGTTGGAGCTTGTACTACTTGCCGTTGCGGCACTGTTGAAATGCTTAAACTCTATATTATTTAGATGTGCTTTTATCTTTTTCTAATTCTTCTTTTATTTTTGCATTTAAGATTATTTGAAATGCTTTTTTAACCTTTTCTTTATCTAATTTGTAACTTTTATTAACTACATAACAATCTGTCCTATATGCCATTACTAACACTCCTATCTACTGCAAGCCACTTCTTGTAGTACTTCATTCTCAATAAACTTATTTATGAAATACATCTGACCTTTTCCAGTAACCTTTGGTGTCTTACTGATACTTATATGTCCATCACTATGAGTTATTGAGGTTTCTTTAACTTCAAATAATCCTAAATCCATACTGTATTGAGTTGGCATATTGTAATCAGTTCCTTTTCTCTTAATTAAGTAGCCATTATCTCTAAGCCATTTGAATAGTCTATTCTGTCCCATATCAACTCCATTTTGTTTTAAAATCTTTGCTAGTTCTCCAACTAATATTGACGTATGGCTTGTACTTACTGCATCTGCAAATAATACTTTGGGTTTTTGCTCCTTAAGTTGTTTTTCTTTTTGAGCATTTTCTAGTTTTAAACTTTCAACATTTCTATTAGCAATTTCTAAAGCTCTTTTCATAATCATTTCTGGACTATTCCAGGCTTTTTCTACTGCTATAAAATATTGTCTTGCTTGTTTACCTTTTTCATTACGTTGTATCATTGCTAACTCTTTTGCCATGTCTAACTTTATAGCATGATCTGTATACGTAGTTTCATTACCTTGAGCTGTTGTTCTTTTTTGTACAATAGCTATAAAGTCTTGATTTTCAATAAATCCATATTCTTTCATTCTTGAAAACCAAATATCATATCTTGTCTTAACTTCTAAAAACTCATGTAATTCTCTACCACTTACTAAAATCTCACCATTATCATTTTCTTGTAATGGTATAAGTTGCTCATTCTTAAAAATCTGTAAATTATTCATTGCTTGTCCTCCTTATTTTCCTCAATCAGTTTAATTATTGAAATTTTTAATGCTTTAGAAATTGCCATTAATTCATCAGCTTTTAATCCTCTTTTTTCATTTTCAATCTTAGAAATTTGAGATTGATTTAGTATTTTGATAGATTTGGCTAATTCATATTGAGATACCCCTAAGTTCTCTCTAATTTCTTTAATTCTGTATCCGACTTTCATTTTCTCACCCCAATTCCATTTTCGAATTAATTACATTATAGAATTAATTTACTTATATTTCAATTCTAATTTAGAATTATTATTTAAAAATAACTCTTCTTTACTCTGTTTTTCTTTAAAATCCTTGACATAATTCTAAAATTGAATTATTCTAAAATAGAATTAACAAATATTTTAGATTCCATTTTAGAAAGGAGATAAAAATGAAACCTTATGAAAAATTAAAACAATTAAGAATTAGTAGAAATATAACTACTTATGAATTATCTGAATTAACTGGAATTCCACAATCAACAATAAGTAAAATGGAGAATGGTAAAAGAAAAATCGAAGCTGAATCTTTGCAAAAACTTGCAGATGCACTTAATATATCAGTAAATGAGTTTTTTGACAGCTCCTTTAAAGATTCAACTAGTGAGAGCTTTGATGAAGATATTCGCAGAATTGAAAGAGCTAGAAATAAAATGCCTTTAAAAGATAAAGAAAAAATGATGAAAATTTTAGAAGCTTCTTTTGAGGATTATTTTGATGATGAGGAGGACTAGATATAAATTTATAAAAAACACAGTAAATAACCTATTTATACAATTAGGTATAAATTCATATCCAATTAATCTTATTAATATTTTTTCAAAAATTAAGAACTGTAGAGTTGTTTCTTATAGCAATCATATGAAAAAATACAATTTAACAGAGACTGAAGTAATACAACATTTTGGCTCTGCTGAAGGCTGCACTATATATAATTTTAAAAAAAATAGATATTTGGTTTTTTATAATGATTTAAATATCTATTATAAAAAACCTGCAAGAAGAAGATGGACATTAGCTCATGAACTTGGTCATATTTTTTTGTGTCATCATATCATAAGTAATAAAACCAAAATATTTAGGAATACATTAACTGATGATGAATATAGATGGATGGAAGTTGAAGCAAATAGATTTGCATCTTTGTTATTAGCCAACCCAGTAATTTTACATAAATTAAATATAAAAAATAATATTGATATAATGAATATTTGCAAATTATCAGAAGAAGCATCTATTTATAGATATAAAGAATATTTAAAATGGAAAAAACGTAAATACATGAATTGTTCTGATATAAAAATTATTTACCAATTTCATGATTTTATTTATAAAAAAAATTGTTTAAATTGTGGTTATGGATTTATTTCCGAAACTGCAAAATATTGTCCTATATGTGGAGAAAAATTAATAAGAGGAGATGGAAAAATGATTTATAATGATGGTTTTAAATTAAATAGTAATGGTAAAGCTTTAAAATGTCCTAACTGTGAAAATGAGCAATTCTTAACTGATGGAGTCTATTGCAGAATATGCGGCACTTATTTAATAAATAAATGCACTAATGATCATGGAATTTGGGAGCAAAACGAGTATGGTTATACTATTAAAATTAAAGATGAATGTGGAATGATTTCTCCTGGTAATGCTAGATTTTGTGAAAAATGTGGTGAGCCTACTACTTTTTATACTCAAGGATTATTAAGAGATTGGAAAACCAATAAGACATTAGAAGAACTAAATAGAGATGCTGTGGAACAAGTTGCATCTGATATTGATGATAATAATATACCATTCTAATTTAATAAAGATAATAAGATAAACAATATCTTATTATCTTTGCTGCAACTATAGTTATATTTATAAGAAATGACTATTAAAAAAATTGCTAATTCTGTAGAAGTTCCTGTAAGAGTTTTAAAGCAACTAGCAAATTTATAATCATTAATCGAACATAAGTTTAAGAAAGGAGTAGTAAAAATGATAGCTGTATACTGTAGAGTATCTACAGAAGACCAACAAGAAAGAAAAACAATTGAAAATCAAATTTCTTTTGCTGAGAAATATTGTGATTTACATGAACTTAAGTTGTTTAAGATATATAAAGAAGATGGTGTTTCTGGTACTATACCCTT
This sequence comes from Clostridium novyi NT, assembly GCF_000014125.1. Classification (NCBI taxonomy): domain Bacteria; kingdom Bacillati; phylum Bacillota; class Clostridia; order Eubacteriales; family Clostridiaceae; genus Clostridium; species Clostridium novyi. The sequence goes on from NC_008593.1 coordinate 1,397,121, forward strand.
AGAAGATAGACCACAAGGAAAGCAACTTATAAAAGATGCTAAAAATAATAAATTTGATACATTACTTTTATACAAATTAGATAGGCTTGGTAGGTCTGCTAGGATAACATTAAACTCTATACATTTATTAGAAGAATTAAATGTGCAAATTAAATCTATGACCGAACCATTTGATACCTCATCCCCCTCTGGCAGATTTATGATAACTATGCTTGCAGGCGTAGCTGACTTAGAAAGGTCCACAATTTTAGAACGTATGTGGCTCGGTGCTAATAGAGCAGCAAAGGAAGGCAAATGGCTTGGAGGAATTGTTCCTTATGGCTATTTTGTTAATGAAGATAAATATTTAGAGGTAAATAATAATATAATATCTGAAATAAATCTGAGTGAAGCTGATGTTGTAAAATTAATTTTTAGTCTTGCAACTGAAAATAATATGAGTTGTATAAAAATTGCCGACTACCTAAATTCCTTAAACATTCCTCCAAGCTATAAAAAAGATAATAGAAAAATATTAAAAGGTAAAAGAAAAGTAAGTGTTTCTGGCATTTGGAGTCCTTCTAGTATATTGCGAATGTTGCATAATACAACATATAAAGGTGTGCATGAATACGGTAAGCGATCCCAAAAGAAAAGAGAAATTATAACTAGAGAAGTTCCAGCTATAATTACAGAAGATATTTGGAACAAAGCACAAGGAGTAATAAAAGATAATATAATAGAAGCTACTCGGAATCGCAAAAGAAATTATTTATTGAAAGGATTAATTAAGTGTGGTAAATGCGGTTGCAATTATGTAGGAGCTAAATATAAACACAGTAATTACTACTATGTATGTGGCGGTAAAATTAAATACAATGGTCCATTTGGTAAATGTACATCTAAGAATTTGAATGGAGAATATATAGAAAATATGATATGGAATGACATAACTGAATTTATAAATAATCCAGGTGAAACTATAAATATTTTAAAGGAAAACTTAAAAACTAAGGACTCTAATAAGCAAGATTTAATTAATCAAAAAGAACTTCTAGAAACAAATTTAAGAGCTAAAGAAACTGAAAAACAATCTATATTAGATTTATTTAGAAAAGGAATAATAACTGCGAATGATGTTGAAATCCAATTATCTAAAATACAAAAAGAATTTAATGCTATACAAGATAATTTAAATGCTATTAATCATAAATTAAATGAAATGTACGATATTCCCGATTACACTAAAGTTGATGAGATGTTAAAAAGCATGAAACTAATTATTAATCAAGATAATATCTCTTTTGAAGATAAAAGACAAATAGTAAAAACACTATTAGATAAAATTACTGTTAATACTATTGAAGAAAATAATACTAAGAGTGCAAGTTTAGATATTAAGTACTCTTTTATCAAAGTAGAAAACCACACGTTCAAGGATTCATACTGGAAACAAGCATAAAATTGCTAGGATATTCCACAGCACCACTGGCTCTACTTATTTTTATAACTCTGTCTTCAAGGGGTTGCCTTAAAACTTCTAGGGTTTTTCTATTAAATTCTAGTATTTCATCTAAAAATAATACTCCATTATGAGCTAATGAAATTTCACCAGGCATTAGCTTATTTCCACCTCCAACTAATGAAACCTGAGATGCAGTATGATGTGGACTTCTAAAAGGTCTTTCATATATCAATCCATTATTATCTTTTAATTTATTAGATATACTATAAATCTTAGTAACTTCTAATGCTTCTTCATAACTTAACTCTGGAAGTATAGTTGGAATTCTTTTAGCTATCATTGTCTTTCCACATCCTGGGGGACCAAACATAAGTATATTGTGTCCTCCAGCAGCTGCTACCTCTATAGCTCTTTTACAGCTTTCTTGGCCTAGTACATCTGAAAAATCCAAATTATCTTTTAATATTTTTTTATTTTCTTCAAATTTATATGGAATAAGATCTCTATATTTAAGAAATTCAATAACTTGACTTAATGTTTCAAATGGGAAAACTTTTGCATCATTTACGAAAGCACATTCATTTGCATTATCCATAGGCACTATAAAGTTTGATAATCCATTTTCTATTGCATCTATTATAATAGGTAGAGATCCTCTTATTTTTTTTAATTCACCTAAAAGAGATAGTTCTCCTATAAATAAAAATTCTTCAACATTGTCACATTTTATCTGATTGCTAGCTAATAATATAGCTATAGCTATAGGTAGATCTAATAGTGAACCCTCTTTTTTTAAATCAGCTGGTGCTAAATTAATTGTTATTCTTCTCATTGGAAATTCAAATCCAGAATTTATTATTGCAGCTCTTACTCTTTCCTTTGATTCTTTAACAGCAATATCAGGAATTCCTACTATATTAAATGCCGGTAGTCCATTTGAAATATCTATTTCTACATTTATAATAGTTCCATTTATTCCTGTAAAAGTAGCTGATTTTATTTTTGTAACCATACAATCACCTCTTCTTTTTAGATTATTGACAAATAATTTATTAATATAATGTTTTTAAAATTTTTTATGGTTTACATTTTTATTTCTAAATACATAATTTTGATTATGTAAACTATATTTAAATACATAATATCTTTTACTTGTGTTTAATTACTATAAACTATGTCAAAAATCATAATATAAAGGAGGACTTTTATGTATAACTTTAACAAACCTATAGGATCTTATGGAGAACATATTTCTGAAAACTTTTTAGTATCTAAAGGTCATAAAATTTTAACTAAAAACTTTAGATGCAGAAGTGGCGAAATAGATATAATCAGTAGTCACAATAATTATATATGCTTTACAGAAGTAAAAACCCGTTATAACTATTCTTTTGGCATTCCTTGTGAATCTGTTACCATTACCAAAATAAAAAAGATAAGAAATACAGCTAAATTTTATATATACATAAATAAATTATTTAAAAATAACTTTAAGTTTAATGTAATAGAAATTATATTAAATAAATATAGCAATGATTATTCTATAAATTTTATAGAAAATGCCTTTTGATATTTTAATAAAAATAATAAACTACTACTTAATTTTCAAGTAGTAGTTTATTATTTTTATTAAAATGTATTTAAAATATTCTTTAAAAAACTTTTTCTGTGGATTTTTGTACATCCAAATTTTTTTATAGCTTCTATATGCTCTTTTGTACCATATCCCATATTTTTATTAAACATATACTCTGGATACTTTTTAGAGTACTCTATCATTAAATTATCTCTATATACTTTAGCAATGATAGATGCACATGCTATAGATGCACTTTTCGCATCTCCTTTTACAACAAACTCATTATTTATAGTACAATTTTTTATTTTATATCCATCAGATAATACTAAATCAGGATCTACTTTTAAATTACATACTGATCTTTTTAAGACTTCATTATTACACCAAGCAATTCCTTTTTCGTCTATTTCTTCACTGCTTATCTCTTGTATAGAGTAACTAACCGCTCTTTCCTTTATAATTTTTGAAAGTTCTTCTCTCACTTCAAAACTTATTTTTTTAGAATCATTTATTCTAAGTATTAAATTCTCATCATTTATAATATCTAAATCTAATACTACAGCAGCTGCTACTATAGGCCCTGCAAGAGGTCCTCTTCCTACCTCATCCGCCCCAGCTAAATATGTACCACTTTTAATATATTTTTTATCAAACTCATACATATTTCTTACACGAATTCTTTCTTTCTTTCTATTTTCAAGAAACTTAATAACATTTTTTCCTAAATTTTTTACAGTTACTCTATTATCGTCTTCTAATGTTCTTATTAAGGCTTCATAATCTATACTTTTATCTTCAGATTTTAATATATTAGAAATATAAGCTTTTACATCTGTAGCTTTCATGTTACCTATATTCATATATATCACGGCCTTTCTAACGATATAGGACCTAATTTTCCACCTCTAAATTCATCTAAAATCATAACAGATACTCTATTATAGTCTATATTTCCTCCAGAGATTACAGCCCCTCTTTTTCTTCCTATACTGTCCATATTCTCTAATGTATCTTCACTTAGTGAATTTAATTTGTATCTTTCCATTAATTTTTCTGGATATTCTTCTTGAAGCTTACCTATTAATTTAAAAGCTAAAGTTTCTATATCCATTATTTCATCTTTAATGGCACCAGTAAATGCTAAATCTAATCCAACACTTTCATCCTCAAATTTAGGCCATAAAACTCCAGGAGTATCTAAAAGCTCAATACCCATCTTTGTTTTAATCCATTGTTTATTTTTAGTAACACCTGGTCTATCTCCAACTTTAGCAGTATTATTTTTAGCCATTTTATTTATAAATGAAGATTTTCCTACATTGGGTATACCTACAACCATAGCTCTTGTTGTTATGTTAACCATGCCCTTTGATTTTAGCCTATCATGTTTTTCTTTAAGTAGTTCATTTATAGTAGGCTTTATATTATTTAATCCTTTTCCTGTAACACAATTAACACTAAGAACCTTTACAGAATCATTAGATAGCTTTTCAATCCACTGTCTAGTTATTTTTTCTTCTGCAAGATCGCTTTTATTTAATAATATAATTCTAGATTTATTGTTACATATACTATCTATATCTGGATTAGCACTAGATTTTACTATTCTAGCATCTCTAATTTCTATTACTACATCTACGAATTTTAAATTTTCTTTTATTTCTCTTCTGGTTTTTGCCATATGTCCTGGGAACCAATTTATCGCCATATACTAAACTCCTCCTAATAAATTGAATTAAACAATTTATATTGTATAAAAAAAAGGGACTATAAAGTCCCAATTTTACTATCTGTTAAGAGCTTCTTTAACTTTTGCAGCCTTACCTACTCTATTTCTTAAGTAGTAAAGTTTAGATCTTCTTACTTTACCTCTTCTTACTACTTTGATGCTTTCAAGCATTGGAGAGTTTACTGGGAATGTTCTTTCAACACCAGTACCGTATGCTACTCTTCTAACAGTGAAAGTTTCTCTAATTCCACCATTTTGTCTCTTTATTACTGTTCCTTCGAAAGCTTGAAGTCTTTCTTTGTTTCCTTCTTTAATTCTTACATTAACTCTAACAGTATCTCCTACGTTGAATTCAGTTATATCTGTTTTTACTTGTTCAGCTTCGATAGCTTTTATTATATCTAACATGTGCTTTCCCTCCTTATATTTTCTTTGACGTTCGTACTCTATGTATATTGTGTACTATAGACAGAGGACCGCCCGTACTAGCACAGACTTTATTCTACCATAAATATATAATTTGTTCAATATATTATTTTATAATAAAATAATATATTAATCTCTACTCTTTACTATAAATTTCTAATAATTTCTTATCTTCTTTAGATAAAGTTATTTGTTTAAACAAATCAGGCCTTCTAGTTTTAGTAATAGTAAGTGATTTATATCTACGCCATTTTCTTATATTATCATGATGTCCAGATAGTAAAACTTTAGGCACATTTTCTCCTTCAAAACATTCAGGTCTAGTATACTGAGGATATTCTAAAAGTCCATTATAAAATGACTCTTCCATATAACTTTCACTTGATGATAACACTCCTGGTACAAGCCTGCAAATACTATCTACTACAGGAATACATGCCATTTCTCCTCCAGTTAATACAAAATCTCCTAATGAAATTTCTTCATCTATATACTTGTAGACTCTTTCATCTATTCCCTCATAATGACCGCATATAAAGATTAGTTCTTTTTCTTTTGAAAGTGTTTTTGCAATCTCTTGATTAAAAGTCTTCCCTCTAGGACCTAAAAATATAACCTTTCCTTTATTATTTATTTTCAAATCTTTTATTGAGTCTACTATAGGTTGTGGAGTCATGACCATGCCCGCTCCTCCGCCATATGGATAATCATCTACTTTTTTATGTTTGTTCATTGAATAGTCTCTTATATTATGAGACTGTATTTTTAGGATTCCCTTATCAATGGCTCTACCTATAATACTATGATTAAAAATATCAAACATTTCAGGAAATAATGTTAAGATGTCTATCTTCATTGCCATACTTCCAATGGTTTTATTATGATTTTTTTATTGTTTACATCTATATCTACTATAACACTTTTTATTGCTGGTATTAAAAGTTCATTTGGTCCCTTAATCCAGTAAACATCATTACTTCCTGTGTGTATTATTTCATCTATATTACCTAATTGTTTTTCATTTTCATCATATACTGTACATCCTACAATATCAGCTTCATAGTAACAATCTTCATCTAGCGTTGCAGCATTTTCTCTACTTACTTTTATATACTTATTTTTTAATCTTTGAGCATCTTCTATAGAGTCTATACCTTTTATTTTTAAAATAACTTTACCCGGTTGAAACTTACAGCCTTCTATTTCTACAATATTACCATCTATATAAGCTTCATTTAGTTCTTTAAATCTTTCAACATTATCAGTTGATGGCATTACTTTTATTTCACCTTTAATACCATGAGTATTTATTATTTTGCCTACAGCTAAAAACTGTTCCATAATATATCTATACCCCTTTTTTTAGTATTCTAAAAAAGAGTTAGGATATTCCCCTAACTCTTTTTTGTAAATGTATATGTAATTAGATAATTTCAACAACAACTCTTTTATCTTCTTTTACAGCTGCTGCCTTTATAACAGTTCTAATAGCTTTAGCTATTCTTCCCTGCTTTCCAATCACCTTTCCCATATCTTCTTGGGCAACTTTCAACTCAAGAATTATTGATTGTTCACCAATAATCTCATTAACACTAACCATATCTGGGTCATCAACTAATGCTTTAGCAATTATTTCTAGTAAATTTTTCATCTACTACACCCCCTGGTTACTACTTAGAAAGCTTTTCATCTATTCCTGCTTCTTTGAAAAGTCTCTTAACAACATCTGTTGGTTGTGCACCATTTTTTACCCATTTTATAGCTTTTTCTTCATCTATTTTAATTGCTTTTGGTTCAGATATTGGATTGTAATATCCTATTTCTTCAACGAATCTTCCATCTCTTGGAGATCTTGAATCAGCAACAACTACTCTATAAAACGGAGCTTTTTTAGCACCCATTCTTCTTAATCTAATTTTAACTGCCATGTATTTCACCTCCTTTTAATATTGTATCTATTTCATGAATGGAAAATTTCCAAACATACCTTTTTTAAAAGATTTCTGCTGATTTTTCATTTGTTTCATCATCTTTTTCATCATTTGAAAATCTTTTAATAACTTATTAACTTGCTGAACATTACAGCCTGATCCATTTGCAATTCTTCTTTTTCTTGATGGGGAACTTGCAACAAGATTTGGATCTCTTCTTTCTTTTAAAGTCATAGAATCAATCATTGCTTCTATTTTCTTAATTTCTTTTTCCCCTCTACTTAAATCTAATCCTTGAAGTTGTTTTGAATTAACTCCTGGTATCATTTCAATAATCTTAGTTAGAGGTCCCATCTTCTTCATTTGAGCCATGGAATCTTTAAAATCTTCTAGGTTAAATTCTAAATTTAACATCTTATCTCCAAGCTCTTTAGCTTTTTCTTCATCTATAGCTTCTTGAGCTTTTTCAATTAAAGATAGTACGTCTCCCATGCCAAGTATTCTAGAAGCCATTCTGTCTGGGTGGAATACTTCAAGGTCATTCATTTTTTCTCCTAAGCCTACATATTTTATAGGTTTTCCAGTAACTGCTTTTATAGATAATGCAGCTCCTCCTCTTGTATCACCATCTAGTTTTGTAAGAATAACTCCAGTTATATCTAATTTATTATTGAATGTTTCAGAAACATTAACTGCATCTTGACCTGTCATAGAATCAACAACAAGTAAAATCTCATTTGGTTCTACAGAACCTTTAATATTTTCTAATTCTTCCATAAGAGCTTCATCTATATGAAGTCTTCCTGCAGTATCTATAATAACAACATTATTATTGTTATTTTTAGCATGTTCTATAGATGCTTTAGCAATGTCCACAGGACTTACTTTATCCCCCATAGAAAATACAGGAACATCTATTTGCTTTCCTACAACTTGAAGTTGTTTTATTGCTGCAGGTCTATATATATCACAGGCAACTAGTAATGGTTTCTTATTGTTCTTTCTAAGCTGAAGAGCAAGCTTTCCAGCCATAGTTGTTTTACCAGCACCTTGAAGTCCAACTAACATTATAACGGTTAGCCCTTTATTTGAAAATTCTATTTTACTTTCTGTGCTACCCATTAGTTCTTTTAATTCATCATTAACTATCTTGACAACTTGTTGTCCTGGAGTCAGGCTTTTCATAACTTCTTCACCAAGACACTTTTCACCTGTAGTTTTTACAAATTGTCTTACAATCTTATAATTAACATCGGCTTCAAGTAAGGCTAATTTTACTTCTCTCATAGCCTGTTTTATGTCTTTTTCGGATAGCTTTCCTTTTCCTCTTAACTTTTTTAGAGTATCTTGAAGTTTTTCTGCTAATCCTTCAAATGCCATATTACTCCTCCTAAATATACTGAACTATAGTATTTTTTATATCTTCCAAAGAATTTTTAAAATCATTTTTATTATTACTATATTCTAAATCATTAATTTTTTCTATTATTATCTGTTTTGCTTTTATTAATTCTTTATTTTTCCTAGCAAGATTTAATTTTTTTTCATAATCTACTAATAATTTATTACATCTTTTAATTATGTCATATATTGCTTGCCTGCTAGTATTAGTAAGTTCGGATATTTCTGCTAACGATAAATCTTGATTAAAATAAAGTTCCATAACGTATTTTTGTTTTTCTGTTAAAAGCTCTCTATAATAATCCATCAAAATAGATATCTTTATTCTATCCTCCATAATTAATCACCAACTCACAAAAGAGATAATATCAAAAAAATTAACCCCTGTCAAGTACTTTTACTTAACACCTTAAAAATTAAAATAATGCCTCTACAAAACTTTCTGCATCAAACTCTTGAAGATCATCTATTCCTTCTCCAACTCCTATAAATTTAACTGGAATATTTAATTGATGTTTAATTGCTATTATAACTCCCCCCTTTGCTGTACCATCAAGTTTTGTTATTACTATTCCATCTATAGGACATACTTCTGCAAATTGCTTGGCTTGTTGAAGAGCATTTTGACCAGTTGTACCATCAAGTACTAATAGAGTTTCTTTTTTTGATTCTCCATATTCTCTATCTATTATTCTATTTATTTTTTCAAGCTCATTCATTAAATTCTTTTTGTTATGTAATCTTCCCGCAGTATCACATATTAATACATCCGTCTTTCTAGCTTTTGCTGCTTGTATTGCATCAAAAACAACTGAAGCTGGGTCTGATCCTTCTTGATGTCTTATAATATCTACTCCTGCTCTATTGCTCCAAACTTCTAATTGATCAATAGCTGCTGCTCTAAATGTATCTGCTGCTGCCATTAAAACCTTATAACCGTCTTCCTTTAATCTATGTGACATCTTTCCTATTGATGTAGTTTTACCTGCACCATTTACCCCTATTACAAGCACTGTTTTTGGAGTAATGTTTTCTTCTTCTTTATTATCTTCATTTAAAATCTCCATTAATACTTCTTTAAGACAAGTATATACTTCTTTAGGATCTGTTATCCTTCTTTCTTTAACTTTTACCCTAACTCTTTCTATAACATCTAAAGATGTGTCAACTCCAATATCTGCAGTAATTAATATTTCTTCTAACTCCTCAAATAGATCCTCATCTATTTTTACGGCTAGATTTAAAACCTCTGAAACCTTTTCTGTAAAATTATTTTTGGTTTTTGATAATCCATCTTTAAGTTTATTAAATAAATTTCCTAGCATAATCATCTACTCCTTTTATAGTTAAATAATTCTATTCACTTAAATCAACTGAAACAACTTTAGATATTCCTTTTTCCTCCATAGTAACTCCATAAAGAACATCAGAAGCTCCCATACTTCCTTTTCTATGAGTTATTATTATAAATTGGGTATTATCAGAAAACTTCTTTAAAAACTCAGAATATCTTAGGACATTAGAATCATCTAGGGCTGCTTCAATTTCATCTAATATACAAAATGGTGTTGGCTTCATTTTTAAAATAGCAAATAATAGTGCAATTGCTGAAAGTCCTTTTTCTCCACCAGACATAAGATTTATATTTTGAAGTTTTTTTCCTGGTGGCTGAACATTTATTTCTATATTAGAAGTAAGTTCATCATCTGATTCTAATATTAAATCTGCTTTTCCCCCTTTAAATAATTCTTTGAAGGTTTCATTAAAGTTTACTCTAAGTTTATTAAAGTTTTCATGAAATACTGTTTTCATCTTATGAGTCATTTCAGAAACTACAGAAAGTAGCTCATCTTTTGCCTTTATTAAATCTTCCTTTTGTTCTTTCATAAATGTATACTTTTCCATAACTTCTCTATACTCTTCTATAGCACCTAGATTAACTACTCCTAGTTTTGATATTTCATTTTTGTACTTTTGTATATCAGCTCTACATTCATCTATATTTTGATTCTGTATCTTAAACTCTAAAGCTTCTGCATATGTTAATTCCATTTCATCATTTAATTTAGTATATATAGATTTTTCTTCTGTTTCGTATCTTGCCAAATTTATTTCAAGAGAATTTTTATTTTTATCTATATTATTATACATTATAGATATAGTTTCTAAATCACTGTTATTAATTTTTATTTCTTCTTTGATTTTTATTCTTCTTATTTCAATATCCTTAAATTTTTCTTCAAATTTTAAAATAGTTTCTTCTATATTTAAAATTTGATTTTTATTACAACTAATCTTTCGTAATGAATCCCCTATTTCTTTATCTGCTTCATTAATATCATTTTTTAGATTTTTAACTTCTTCTTCTATAGCTTTAATATCTTCCTGTAATCTTTGTAATTCTCTATTTAAATTTATTATGCTTTCATCAACTTTTGCTTTATCTATTTTTAAAGTTACTATGCCTTGATTTTTATCAGCTATTTCTTTTTCCTTAGTTTTTAATTGATTTTCAAAATTTATAATTTTTAAGGAATTTTCTTCTTGTAGATTGTTTAATTCTTCTATTTTACTATTCTTTAATTTTAAATTCTTAAAACTATTTTCTAAATTTTCTTCAATTAAAATAAGTTCATTGCTTTCTATTTTTAAGTCTCTCTTTAACTTTTCTGTCTCTCCATCAATGGCATTAATCTTTCCAGCGATTTTAGTCTTTTCAAGATTTTCGTAGTGTATTTCATCCTTTAAATTAATAGAATTTTCATCTAATATCTTTATTTTAGATTTTAAATTATTAATATTATCATTTATTACACTTATATCTTTACTATATTTATTTATTTTTTCTTTTAACTCTTCAATTTCTCTTTTTCTACCTATAATATTGGAACCTTTATTATATAAACTTCCTCCCGTTAAAGCTCCCCCTGGATTTACAACATCCCCATTTAATGTAACTATCTTATATGAGTATCCCCATTCTTTAGCTATATTAAGTGCAGAATCCATATCCTTTGCTATAACAGTTCTTCCTAAAGTATAGTTCATTGCATTTAAATACTTTTCATCATATTTTATTAGTTCACTTGCAATTCCTATATACCCTTCTATACTTTTGACTTTATTAGGTACACTTATTGTCTTACCTTTAATTATATTAAGAGGAAGAAATGTAGCTCTACCCATATTATTATTTTTTAAATATCCTATAAGATTTTTAGCTATAAACTCATTTTCGGTTATTACATTAGATATAGATGAACCTAATGCTATTTCTATAGCAATTTCATATATTTTATCTACTTCAATTATTTCTCCTAATATATGAACATTACCTTTAGCGTTTTGTATCTTTTCCTCTTCAACATGCTTCATTAAATTCTTAACTGATTTATTAAATCCTTCATGCTTATTTTCTAAATTTATTAATGCATTACAATGAGCCTCCATTCTGCTATATATAGTTGAATTTTCTTTGAATTTATTTTCTGCAATTGAAAGTTCTCTTCTTTTTAGTGACATCTCTTTTGCGCATTGTTTTATTTGATCTTTATACGATTGAATTTTATTGTCTATTTTTGCAACTTCTTTTTTAAGTACTTCTTTAGTAGAATTATTTATCTTAATAGAATTGGAATATGCCTCTACAGAACTTTTAGCATCTTCCTTTTTTAATTCTAGATTATTAATATCATTTTTAAGTATAGTAATTTCATTTTTCTGCTTTGAAATATTACTTAAAAGTTCTACTTGATATGCTTTAGTTTCATTTATAAAATTTAATTGCTGTTTTATACTATCATTTTTTTCTCCAATTGATTTTTCAAATTCTATTATATTACTTTCTAGTAATTGTTGTCTTTTTATAAAATCATTTAATCTTTTTTCTTCTTCTAATTTATTATGGGTTAATTTTTTTAATTTTTCCTGAAGTGAATATAAATTTTCATTGTACTTATCTATGGATTTCTTTAAATTGGTTATTCTTTCTTCTAAAAGATTATTTTCATTTATTATATCTTGCTTTTTAGTTTTACTTTCATAGTATTTTTTTGTTTTTTCATTATTCTCAAGTTCAAACTCTTCTAATTTTTTATTAAGATTATCTAAGTTTTCTTTATGTATATTTTTTTTATTAAAAGCATCCTTTAATTTAATATTAGTTTCCTCAATTTTTTCTTTTACAGAATTTATCTTTTCTTTACATTTATCAATATTGTCTAAAATTAAAGTTACTTCTCTTTCCTTTAACTTTTTAGAAATTTCTAAAAAAGCTTTTGCCTTATCACTTTCTAATTTAAGAGGTTCTATTCTCTCTTCATATGTACTAAATATATCTTCTATTCTTTGAAGATTATTTTCTGTGTTTTCTAATCTCTTTTCCGCTTCTTGCTTTCTTGTTTTGAACTTGACAATACCAGCAGCTTCCTCAAGAAGACTTCTTCTTTCCTCTGGTTTTCCGCTTAGTAATGCTTCTATTTTACCTTGTCCAATTATAGAATATCCTTCTTTACCTATTCCCGTATCCATAAATAATTCTTGTATATCTTTAAGTCTACACTTTGTACCATTTATGTAATATTCACTTTCTCCAGATCTAAATAATCTTCTCATTATAGTAACTTCACTATAATCTATAGGTAATTCTTCATCACTATTATCTAAAACTAAAGTTACTTGCGAAAGTCCAACAGGTTTTCTATATTCAGTTCCTGAAAATATTACATCCTGCATCTTACCGCCTCTTAAATTTTTAACACTTTGTTCTCCTAAAACCCATTTTACCGCATCTAAAATATTACTTTTACCGCTTCCATTGGGACCCACTATAGCTGTAATTCCTTTTTTAAAAACTAGTTCCGTTTTATCTGCAAAGGATTTAAAGCCTCTTATCTCAAGTGACTTCAAAAACATACTTATCTCTCCTATTATTTAAATGTACTTATTTTTTTGCTAAGAAAAATAAAGGTTGTATATACAACCTTTATGAATTATTAATGTTACTTTTTAATTTTAAATCATATCCATATAAATATCAATTAAAAGTGAATCCCAAATAATAAATATCTTTAATATAAGAAAACCGTATGATTACACGGCTTTCCCTATTTATCTAGGCTCTACGATAAATTTTATAGCTGTTCTTTCTTCTCCATCTATTGATATTTGAGAAAACGCTGGAATTACTACTAAGTCTATTCCATTAGGTGCTACAAAGCCTCTTGTAATTGCTAATGCCTTAACTGCTTGATTGACTGCTCCTGCTCCTACCGCTTGAACTTCTACACTTCCAGACTCTCTAAGTACAGCTGCAAGTGCACCTGCTACTGATTTTGGTTGAGATTTAGCTGATACCTTTAATACTTCCATTTTAAATCCTCCCTACAAAATTTATTATTGAATATTATTGCAACCTTTACAGAGAATATATTCTATAAATTTTCTCAATATCCTTCTTTATACCTTTTTTGTAGAAATTGTGTGATTGTTATTTTTGTATCTTTTTCGTCGCTTTCTATTATTAAAACTCCTTTTTCGACAGATAAATCTTGCAATACGTTGATATTTTTTGTCTTATTCTCAGAAAGCATGTCATTAAAAAATTTCTTTTTATATGCATATAACTTTGAAATATCTCTATTATTTATTTTTATTGTGACTTTATCACTATGTCCACAATTTATTTCTTCGTGTATTATATCATTGTATATGCTACCTTCTATTAATTCTCTAAAGGCTGGATGAAAAGGTCCAATAACTAATTCTTTTCCATAATTTATTTCTTCTGTAGGTTGAAGTCCAACTCTAATAACATTTATATCATTAGCTATTAACATTGAATAAACCACTTTTCCAATTTTAACAGCTTCATCTAAAGTGTAGGGTTTATAAATATTATTTATGTACATTTTTTCCATGGGAGTATTTTTTACAACTAATGTAGGATAAATTCTAGCTATTTCTGGTTTAATCTTTATTATTTTTTTAGCAGTTTCTATATCTTTTTCAAAGGTATCACCTGGAAGTCCTAGCATCATTTGAAGCCCTAGTACGAAATTATATTTTTTTATAAGTTTTGATGCTTTTATAACATCCTCTACAGTATGCCCTCTTCCGGATTTTATAAGAACTTCATCATCTAGTGATTGAACTCCTAATTCTATTACATCTGCTGAGTACTTTTTTAAATTCTCTAGTATAAAATCATCTATATAATCTGGTCTTGTAGATAAATGGATATAATCTATTTTACCCATATCTTTGTATCTTTTTGCAACTGTTAATAATTCATTTTGCTTTTCTATATCTATGGCAGTAAATGTTCCTCCAAAAAAAGAAACTTCTACAATTGAATTCTCTCTTTTTATAGTTTTTAAATATTGTTCTATGGTTTCCTCTACAAACTTGCCATTAACTTTGTTTGAAGTTCCTGTTATAGTATTTTGATTGCAAAAAACACAATCATGTGGACATCCTTCATGTGGAACAAATATAGGGATAATATAATGTCTATTTTTCTTCATCTTTATTTTCTAATCCCTTTAAAGCTTCTTTAGCTGCGTTTTGTTCTGATTCTTTTTTACTGTATCCTTCTCCTACGCCTTTTACTAAAGAATCTATTGAAACTTCTGTAACAAATTTTCTTCTATGAGGAGGACCTTCAAAACTTACAAGAGTGTATTCTATATTGTATTCGCCAAACTTTTGTATAGTTTCTTGAAGTTTAGTTTTATAATCTAATATTATCTCATTACTATGAGCCTTTTGTATTATTTCATTAAAGTTTTCGATTATAAAGTTTTTAGCAACTTCATACCCTTGATCTAAATAAATAGAGGCAATTATAGCTTCAACACAGTCAGATAAAATAGAAATTCTTGTTCTTCCTCCTGTCATTTCTTCACCTTTACTCATATTTATATACTTACCTATATTCCACTTTTTAGCTACTTCATGTAATGAATTTCCACAAACAATAAGAGCTCTTTTTTTAGTTAAAAATCCTTCTGGTTCATCGTTATATTTGTTATATAACAATTCAGATATACATAGTTGAAGAATTGAGTCTCCTAGAAATTCTAATCTTTCATTAGAATTTATATTTTTATTTTCATTTATAAAAGAACTATGTGTAAGTGCAGTGTCTAAAATATTTATATCATTAAACTTAACTTTAAGTTTGTTTTCAACTTCATTCAGAATAATATTCCTATTCTTTTTCATTAAAACCTCTCCTATATATTTTATATAAAATTAAAGTCCCGTAACATACGGGACTTCTAACGGTTCCTATTCTTCAACGTGAGAATTTATATATTCTACAACATCTCCAACTTTAGTTACCTTTTCAGCATCTTCATCTGGTATCTCAATATCAAATTCTTCTTCTAAAGCCATTATAAGTTCAACTACATCTAGTGAATCCGCTCCTAAATCGTCAACAAATAATGAATCCATATCTATTATATTCTCATCAAGACCAAGTTGGTCAGCTATTATCTTTTTAACTTTTTCAAAAACCATTTGTTTCACCTCCTATAAAAATTCTACAATATGATAATATTACATAACTTATACATCGTCAATAACAAATATTCGTTATTAAATCATTTTTTGTTCTATATGACTTTTTATCTTATCTATTATACCATTCTCATAGAAGTTTATAGCTTGCTTTATAGCATTTTTAAAAGCTTTATCGTCAGAACTTCCATGTGCTTTTATACATATACCATCTACTCCAAGAAACGCTGCTCCACCATATTCTTTATAATCATAATCCTTTTTAAATTTTTTAAATACAGGTTTTAAAAGGAGTCCTCCTATTTTTGTTCTAAAAGAAGACATGATTTCATCTTTTAATGTTTCAAATATTGTGGATGCAACTCCCTCATACATTTTTAGTACAGTATTTCCAACAAAACCATCACACACTAACACATTTGTGTTTCCTGTTGGAATATCACGTGGCTCTACATTTCCTACAAAATTAAAATCCATATCTTTTAAAAGTTTATGAGCTTCTTTTGTAAGTTCATTACCTTTTTCTTCTTCTGAACCTATATTGATTAATCCTACAGTAGGATTTTTTACATTTAATATATTTTCAAAATATATTTCTCCCATTTTTGCAAATTGCACTAAATTACTAGGCTTACATTCCGCATTAGCACCACAATCTATTATCATAAATGGTCCATTTTTTCCTGGCATTATAGGGGCAAGAGCTGGTCTACTTACACCTTTAATTCTACCTACCACAAGAGTAGCACCTGCTAAAAATGCTCCTGTACTTCCTGCCGATATTACAGCATCAGCTTCTTTGTTTTTCATCATTTGTAGCGCTTTATAGATACTAGATTCCTTTTTTCGTCTTATTGCCATTACAGGATGTTCATTATTAGTTATTACATCTTTAGCATCAAGTACTGTTATTTTTTCTTTATTATATTCATACTTTTGAAGTTCATCATTTATTAACTTTTCTGGACCTGTTATTATTATATCTATATTATTGTATTCTTTAATTGCTTCTATACATCCTTTTACAACTATATGTGGTGAATAATCTCCGCCCATCCCATCTACAACTATCTTCATAGTATTCTCTCCCTTTTAATCTTTTTAAATGTATTTAAATTCAAAAAAAGAAAGTCATATGACTTTCTTTTTCTTAATTTTCTTTTGAAACTATTTCTTTACCATCATAGTATCCGCAATCTTTGCACACTCTATGAGCAAGCTTCATTTCGTGGCATTGTGGACATTCAACTATTCCTGGTAAGCTTAATTTAAAAGTTTGAGCTCTTCTTGAATCTCTTTTAGATTTTGACATTTTTCTTTTTGGATGTGCCATTTATTTTCACCTCCTTAGTTATTTGAGAAAAAATCTCTTAACTGTGCAAGTCTAGGATCAATATCATTTTCCTTGCAATCACATTTTGAATGATTTAAATTAGTGCCACAACCTAAGCATAATCCTTTGCAATCTTCGCTGCAAAGTCTCTTCATTGGTAGTGACAAAATGATATTAGTTTCAATGATTGGTTCGAAATCTACCCTATCACTATTTATAATGATAATATCATTATCTTTATCATTTCCTTGTTTTGAAAATTCCTCATTAACTTCGATTTCTAGAGGATAATTAAACTTTTCAAGACATCTTGAACATGTAAGACTAAGAGTAGTGCTTAATGTCCCTTGGAAATCTACTATGCGATCTGTTAACTTAAATGTTCCTTTAATATTAACAGGCTCTGCAAAGGAAATTTCCTCTCCTTCAAATATGATATCCTTGCCTTCAAAAGATACATCAACTTTCTTTTCAGTTACTCTCTTTCCTAGCAAATCTGAAATATCAATATGCATAAATACACCTCTATTATCATAAATGGGCTAATAAAGCCCTAGAAAACTAGAACTTATTAGCCAAAACCTATTATATAAATATGCTCATAAAAAGTCAAGCATTTTCTTATAGCACTACTATTTTATGTTGTTTTTTTCAACTATTTCTTTTGTATCTCTTGCAATCATTAATTCTTCATTAGTTGGGATAGCTAAAACTTTTACTTTTGAATCTTCTGTACTAATAGTTTCTGTTTCTCCCATAACCTTATTTTTTTCTTCATCTAATTTAATTCCTAAGAATCCAAGGTCACTTATAATTCTCTTTCTAATTGGTTCACTATTTTCTCCAACACCTGCTGTAAATATTATAGCATCTACTCCACCCATAACAGCAGTGTATGCACCAATATATTGGATAACTTTATTTTTGAATATATTTAATGCAAGTTCTGCTCTTTCATTTCCTTCAGACGCTGCTTTTAATATATCTCTAAAGTCACTACTTATTCCTGATATTCCAAGAACACCTGATTCTTTGTTCATTATTTTATTTACTTCATCTACTGAGTAGTTTAATTCTTTAATTAAGAATGTAACTATAGCAGGATCTATATCTCCGCATCTTGTTCCCATAGTTAATCCTGCAAGAGGAGTAAATCCCATACTAGTATCTACACATTTACCATTTTTAACTGCAGCTAAACTAGATCCATTTCCTAAATGACAAGTAATTAATTTTAAATCTTCTATGTTTTTGCCTAATACTTTAGCAGCCATTGCTGAAACATACTTATGAGAAGTTCCGTGGAATCCGTATTTTCTAATTCCGTGTTTTTCATATAAATCATAAGGAAGTGAGTACATGTACGCATAATCTGGTAATGTTTGATGGAATGCTGTATCAAAAACAGCTACCATAGGCGTACTTGACATTAATTCTTTACATGCATTTATTCCTATTATGTTTGGTGGGTTGTGTAATGGTGCAAGTTTAACGAAGTCTTCTAAAGCTTCCATAACTTCTGAATCGATTAATACAGATTCTGCATATTTTTCTCCACCATGTACAACTCTATGTCCAACAGCAGATATTTCTTCCATGTTCTTTATAACACCATATTCTTCATTAACTAATGCATTTAAAACTAATTCAATAGCCTTTTTATGATCTTTCATTTCTTCTTCGATTTTATATTTTTTTCCATTAACTTTGTGAGTTAATACTGATCCTTCGATTCCAATTCTTTCTACTAATCCTTGAGCTATAGGTTGTTCAGAAGTCATATCTATAAGTTGATATTTTAAAGATGAACTTCCGCAGTTTATTACTAAAATTTTCATGTGTAGTCCTCCTAATATGTTATTTTCACCGTATGGTAATATTTATAAATTAATTATTTTGAGCTTGTATTGCTGTAATTGTAACAACATTTACAATATCATCTGCACTACATCCTCTTGATAAGTCATTGATAGGTTTTGCAAAACCTTGACATATAGGGCCTGTAGCTTCTGCTTTTGCAAATCTTTGTATTAATTTATATGCTATATTTCCACTTTGTAAGTCAGGTAATACTAATACATTTGCTTTTCCTGCAACTTTACTTCCTGGTGCTTTTAAATCTGCAACACTTTGAACTAAAGCAGCATCTAATTGTAATTCACCATCTATATCAAGATCTGGTCTTTGTTCTTGTGCAATTTCAGTTGCTCTTCTTACTTTATCTACAAGTTCATGTTCAGCACTTCCCTTTGTAGAGAATGAAAGCATAGCAACCTTTGGATCCATTCCACATAAATCTCTAGCTGTTTCAGCAGTTGCAATAGCAATTGATGCTAATTCTTCTGCATTAGGATTTGGATTAACAGCAGCATCTGCAACTAATACTAATCCATTTTTTCCATATTCGCAGTTTGGAACTTCAAGCATAACAACTCCAGATACAGCTTTTATTCCTGGCTTTGTCTTTACTATTTGAAGACCCGGTCTTAATAAGTCTCCTGTTGTATGTATAGCCCCTGATACCATTCCATCTACGTGTCCTAATTTAAGCATTACTGTTGCAAAATATAGAGGGTCTTTTATAATAACTGCAGCTTTTTCTTCAGTCATACCCTTTTTCTTTCTTATTTCATATAACTCTTTAGCATATTCTGCTGTTTTTTCATATGTTTCAGGATCAACTATTTTTAATCCTTCAATATTAGAATTTAATTCTTTAGCCTTAGCTCTAATTTTTTCTTCATTACCTATTAATACTAAATTTGCTAATGCACTATCATTTATTTTTCCTGCCGCAATAAGGTTTCTTTCTTCTTCTCCCTCTGGCAATACGATAGTTTTTAAATCCTTCTTAGCTAATTGTTTCATTTCATCCATAAATCCCATATAAACTTTCTCCTTTCAGTCTACATATAAGTTTAATATGCTATAATATATCCTATATAATAATATACACTTATTCTCATATAATTTTCAATAAGAATATATATTTTTTATTATTATTTCAACATTTTTTACATGACAAATGTGATTATTTTAACAAAATTTACACTTATTTGTTTAAATGAATTAATATATCTTTTATAGTTTTATATGACATAAATATGTGTGTTTTATATAAATATAATAGCACAAAGGAGAAAAACATATGAACATAACCGGAATTATAACAGAGTATAACCCTCTACATAAGGGTCATATA
Source organism: Clostridium novyi NT (assembly GCF_000014125.1). Classification (NCBI taxonomy): domain Bacteria; kingdom Bacillati; phylum Bacillota; class Clostridia; order Eubacteriales; family Clostridiaceae; genus Clostridium; species Clostridium novyi. The sequence continues at coordinate 1,417,690 of NC_008593.1, forward strand.
TATCATATAAACAAAACAAAAGAATTAACAAGTTGTGATGGAATTGTATGCATAATGAGTGGAAACTTTGTTCAAAGAGGTATTCCAGCTATTATGGATAAATGGACACGATGTGAACTTGCCTTAAATTCTGGAGTAGACTTAGTTATAGAATTACCAAGTGTATACAGTCTATCATCAGCTGAATTTTTCGCATATGGTTCAATTAGCTTATTAAATTCTATTGGGATTATAAATAATATATGTTTTGGAAGTGAAAGCGGAAATATTGATGATATAAAATCAATTGCAAAAATTTTAAATAATGAGCCCTCTGAATTTAAAAATCATTTAAAAGATTATTTAGATAAAGGTGTTTCTTATCCCGTTGCTAGAAGCAAAGCCTTAGTAGAATATTTTAATGATAACTTAGAAACTCAAGAAATTTTAAAAAGTTCTAACAACATACTAGGAATAGAGTACTGCAAAAGTCTACTTAAATTAAAAAGCACTATCATCCCTTATACTATACAAAGAAAGGGTTCTAATTATAATGATGATAAATTAGAAAGTAAATTTTCTAGTGCAACAGCCATAAGATCCCATGTTAAAAATTCAAAAAACATAAATATTTTAAAGGACATACTTCCTAGTAAAACTTTTAATTATCTTTATGACAAATTTAACAATAATAATTTAGTTTTTGAAGACTCCATGTTTTCATTTATAAAGTATAAATCCTTAACTTTAAAAAATAAATTAGAAAATTTACCAGATGTTAAAGAGGGCCTTCATAATAAAATATATAGTGAATTAAAAAACTCTAACTCTTTTTATGAACTTGTATCTAATATAAAAAGTAAAAGATATGCCTACACTAGAATAAGTAGAATACTATGTCAGTATTTTATTGGAATGGAGAATTTTAATTTAGAATATTTAAGAACTAAGAAATCTCCTTACGGAAGAGTACTTGGATTTAATGATACTGGTAGAAAAATATTAAAAGAAATGAAAAAGAAAAGTTCTATACCTATTTATATGAAATTACCTAAAACACTTAATGATACGCTAAAATTAGATATACAAAGCACCTATGCATATAGCATGATAAATAAATCCGTATCTTATGACTCAGATTTTAAAACTTCACCTATTTATTTGAAATAACAGTAATATTGTTACTAGATTAAAAAGTATAATTATATAGATAATAAATTAATTTAAGGAGATATTTTATATGGTTATACTTATTTCATTGCTATTAATATTCATAGTAATAGCAATTTTTATATTTATACTGTTTAAGTCTAAAAACTTTAAGTTAAATGTAAACTTAATTATGACTTTAATTTGCACATTATTCATAGTAAATATTGTTTTGTCACCTGAAAGGTCTTTAAAATCAGCTTTATATGGTGGCAAACTCTTTATAACATCAGTTTTTCCTTCGATTTTCCCATTTTTAATTTTAATTAACATAATGATAAGCTTTGATGGCATAAACATATATTCAAAAATTTTAGGTAATATTATATGTCGTCCTTTAAGATTACCTAAAAATTGTTCTGTCGTCTTAATTGTAAGTATGCTCTGTGGTTATCCACTAGGAGCTAAATACGCTTATGATTTGTATAAAAAAAATGCTATAGATATACATACTTGTCATCGTCTTATTAATATAGCATCAAATCCTAGTCCAATTTTTATTCTTGGAGTAGTAGGTGCATCAATGCTTAAAAATTCTTCACTTGGAGTTCTTCTTCTTCTTTCTACCTATTTATCTTGCGTAATTATGGCATTAATTTTACCTAGAAAGAAAAATATGTATTTTAAAGAAAAAGTGGACAAAATAAATACCCCAAAAGAAAATAAAACTTTAGGTGAAATACTAAAGTCCAGTACTGATAATGCTTTTAAAACAGCTTTCTCTATTGGTGGCTTTATAGTATTATTTTCAGTTTTGACTTCAATAATAAAAAACAATATCCTATCAGATATTGTTTTAAAAAATCTATCCCTAATTTTTAATATAGAAAAATCCGCTTTAGAAGGTTTCTTCTTCGGACTATTAGAAATGACTAATGGTTGCAGTTTAATAGCACCTATTAATATGAATATTATGTATAAATTAGTGATAATAAGCTTTCTTTTAGCTTTTAGTGGTTTGTCCATTATCTCACAAACTTATTCTATTATTCATAACTCTAAGCTATCATTAAATAAATATATTAAACTAAAATTTGTTCAAGGAATTATTTGTAGTATAATAACTGTTATTTTATATAAAATAAATATTTTTAATATTGCGAAAGAAACATTTTCACAACAAGTATTATTTTATAATAAAAACTCATTCATTATATTATTGCTTTTTGAAATGATCCTACTTATAACTCCTATAATAATATACAAATTAAAAAAACTATTTTCCTGTGTCTCTTAATTCCTTAATATTTTCTCTTATTATTTTAGTAGTATTTGATGTATTACATTGAAGATTTTTAACATATTCTTCTGTTTGTTGTTTAATACTATAAATAAGTTGTTCGCTTTTTATGCTTATTTCTTTTTCTAATTGACATAAAATTTCATCAGCATATTCTCTTGAACCCATTTTAATTGTTTTAGCATCTCTTTTGGCTGAGGCTATTATAGTTTCAGCCTTTACCTTAGCTTCTTTAGTTAAACTATGACGCTCTATTTCTTTTTTTAGTATTTCATAACTTTCTCTTTTGATATTATCAGCTTCTATATGTGCATTACCTAGAATTCTTTCTTTTTCTTCACATATCCATTGAGCTTTTTTTAATTCATCAGGAAGATATTCTATTATTTGTTCAATTATATCTAATATTTCTTTTTTCTGAACTACAATTTTCCCAACAACTGGAAGATTATGTGATGTTTCTATTATCTCTTGAAGATACTCTAATAATTTCATAATCTCCATTCATATCATCACCTTACTTTACCAATTTTGTTTATAATATCTTTTATAATTTTATTTGGAACCAAACCCTCTATACATCCTCCAAACATAACTACTTGTTTTATTGAAGAAGAACTTAAATATGAATACTTAGCATTTGTCATCATAAATACCGTTTCTATAGATGAATCTAACTTTTTATTCATGTGTGCCATCTGCAGTTCATATTCAAAGTCTGAAACAACTCTTAATCCCTTTATTATTACTTTAGCATCTTTCTCTTTCATATAGTCAACAAGAAGTCCTTCAAAGCTTTCAGCCTTTACATTATCTATATCCTCTGTAACCTTTTCTATTAGTTTAACTCTTTCTTCTATAGAAAAGAGCCCCTTTTTATCTGGGTTTACTAGAACTGAAACAATTACTTCATCAAACACTTTAGAAGCTCTTTTTATTATATCTAAATGTCCCTCAGTAATTGGATCAAAGCTTCCAGGATATATTGCTACTCTCATTTTAGTCCTCCTTATATGCATAGAAACAAACTGTTGTGTTTCCATATTTTCTATGATTAATCAATACTATGTCATCATTTCCTTCAAATATTTCTTCACTTGAATCAATTTTAGTCACAATTAATCCATCTTCCTCTAATAATCTTTCTTTACCTACTATATCTATAGCTGGTGGAATCATTTCCTTTGCATAAGGTGGATCAATAAAAATTAAGTCAAAAATTTTTTTCTTTTTTGCAAAATTCTTTAAAGCATTATATGAATCCATGTTTAAACACACACATTCATTTTCAAATCTTAAACTCTTTACATTTTGTTGTAATCTTTTAAAAGTAACTGGATATCTGTCAACTAAATAACATTCTTTAGCTCCTCTACTTACAGATTCCAATCCAAGACTACCTGTTCCCGCAAAAACATCTATAACTACCGCATCTACAACTCTATTTTGAATTATGTTGAATATATTTTCCTTAACTCTATCTAAAGTAGGTCTTGTAACCATATCTTCAGGCGGCAAAATCTTTTTTCCTTTTGCTCTTCCTGCAATAATTCTCATAGTCTTCCTCCTTTTTAACTGTCCAAAAATGCATTATCTTATCTCATATTTTAACATACATATACTAATTATACAAAACCATTTTTAATATACTGTATTTATTAATTGAAACAAATGTATTTTGAAGTTCTATCAATTTCTTTTATTATATCCTTTTTCAGTCTAATATCTTCTTTATTATTGCTATTAATTAAACTTCTAGCTTCTTTATTTGCACTTTTAAGTATTTTATAATCATCTACAATATTTGATATTATAAATCCATCTTCTCCGTGTTGATTAAAACCAAATATCTCTCCACTACCCCTTAATTTTAAATCTTCCTCTGCAATGAAAAATCCATCATTACTTTTAGTTATAACATTCATTCTCTTTTTAGTTATTTCACTGTTTGAATTAGTTATTAGTATACAATAAGATTTTTTATCTCCTCTTCCAACTCTTCCTCTTAATTGATGTAATTGCGAAAGTCCAAACCTTTCTGCATTTTCAATTATCATTAAAGTTGCATTAGGTACATTAACTCCAACTTCTATAACTGTAGTAGAAATAAGAACTTTTATATGGCCATTTTTAAATTTATTCATTATATGATCTTTTTCTTTAGAAGGCATTTTGCCATGTAAAATTTCAATTTCTGTATCCTTAAAATAATTTTCTTTTAACTCTAAATACAATTTTTCTACTGACTTTATATTTAAATCTTCATTTTCTTCAACTAATGGACACACTATATACACCTGTGCTCCACTGTGAATTTCCTTTAAGGCAAAATTATAAACTCTCTTCCTAAATTTATCATTAACAGCATAAGTATCTATTTTCTTTCTACCAGGTGGAAGTTCATCTATTGAAGATACATCTAAATCCCCATATATTGATAGGGCAAGTGTTCTTGGAATTGGCGTTGCAGTCATAACAAGTATATCTATATTATTATTCTTGTTATAGAGTTTGCTTCTTTGCTTAACTCCAAATCTATGCTGTTCATCTGTAACTACAATGCCCAATTTACTAAACTCCACATCATCTTCTAATAATGCATGGGTTCCTATAATTAAATCTATACTTCCATTTTTCAATCTATTTTTAACTTCATCCTTATGTTTTGTGCTTCCAGTTAAAAGTTCTATAGATATATTAAAATCTTTAAATAGCTCTATGGCCTGAGTGTAATGTTGATTTGCTAAAATTTCTGTAGGTGCCATTAAACATCCTTGATATCCATTCTTTATTACATTAAAAATAGAAATTAAAGCAACTATAGTCTTTCCACTTCCCACATCACCTTGAACCAATCTGTTCATTGGTACATCTCTTTTTTCATCAATTAATATTTCTCTTATAACTTTATTTTGAGAATTAGTAAGAGTAACTGGTATACTATCCTTTAATATTTTTAATTCATCAGATATTTTAAAAGCTACTCCCTCTGATTTTTTATATTGTTTTAACATTAGAAGCTTTAAAGAATATGTAAAAAGCTCTTGAAACTTTAATCTATTTTGAGCCTCTTCTAAACTCTTAAATCCCGTAGGCTTATGTATGTTTCTAATAGCTTCATCTAAAGATATTAAATTGTACTTATTTAATATCTGTGATGGCAAATTTTCTACTATCTCTATATTATCTAATACATGTTTAATAGTTTTTTCAAAAAATTTATTAGTTAAACTTCCCTTTAAAGAATACTTAGGTATTACATTCAAAAAACTTTCAGGATCTTCTACTATAGTAGGATTTGTAAAAGTAATATTATTTCTTTCTAACTGTACCTTTCCAAAAATAAAATACTCTTTATTAACCATAAACTTATTTTTAATGTACTTTTGATTAAACCACTTTCCCTTAAAGGTAACATTATCCTTAATAAATTCTACAGTTGATATTACCATATTTCTTTTTACATAAGCATCCTTTTTTATGCTCTTAACTTTAGCTTTTATAAGAACCTTATCTTCATTAGTTATTTTGCTTATATCATCACAATAATAAGTCTTTTCATAATCCCTTGGAAAATACAACAAAAGATCCAATATGTTATATATATTGCACTGATTTAATAGCTCCTTAGTTTTAGGTCCAATCCCCTTCAAAGAAACTATATCATCATAAACATTCACTTCAATCCCTCCTTGTAAACTTCTGGGTAAAAAAAAAGCCTAAATGGCTTTTTTTAAGACTAAATGGCTTTTTAATACTAAATAACTTTTAAAAGTTATCTAGCTTTTAATTTAAATGTTTTTCAATTTTATTCAACTGATACAATGAAATAATATAATGGTTGTTCTCCACTATAAAATTGAACATCTATATCATCATATTTTTCTTCTATTTTTTCTGCAAATTCTTGTACTTTTTCTTCTTCGCAGTCTTTTCCATAAAATACTGTTATAAGCTCACTATCTTCATCTACCATGTTTGATATTAAAGTTTCACAAACATCGTAAACATCTTCTCCAACTTCATTTATTTTATTTTCAACTAATCCTAGTATGTTTCCCTCTTTTATAGGTTTACCATCAATTTCTGTATCTCTAACAGCATAAGTTACAGAAGCTGTGCTTACATTTTCTATTGCCTCATTCATAACTTCAGTATTATGCTCAGCACTCTCACTACTATCAAATACAGTAACAGCTGTTATTCCTTGAGGAATTGTTTTTGTTTTTATAACTATAACATTTTTATCTGATAATTCTGCTGCTTGTTCAGCTGCCATAATTATATTTTTGTTATTAGGTAGTATAAATATATTTTTTGCATTTATCTTATTTATTCTCTCTATTATATCTTGTGTACTAGGATTCATAGTTTGACCGCCTTCTATTACTGAATCCACTCCAAGATCTTCAAATATACGTTTTAATCCATTTCCCATAGTAACAGATACAAAACCATATTCTTTCATATCTTCTACAGTTTCTTTTGAAGATTCTTCTTCCTCTTCTGTAGTTGCATATTCAAGCTCTAAAATCTGTCTATGTTCTTCTCTCATATTATCTATTTTTATTTTAGATAATTCTCCTAGCTTTAAAGCATTTGATAAAACCCAACCTGGATCATTTGTATGGATATGAACTTTTATAATATCTTCAACACCCACAACTATCATAGAATCTCCAACTGGAGTTAATGTTTTCTTTAAATCTTCAGCTTTAGTAGAAGCATCATTTGTATTTACAAAAAATTCCGTACAGTATCCATATTTTATATCTTCAGGATTAATTGTAGATTGAGCTGATTTAGTAGCAGAAGATTTTTTAGCACTACTAGCTACATCTTCTTGTACATTTGCTTCAATATTATCTTTTAGGGCATTATACATACCTTTTAATATTATAAATAATCCCATACCACCAGCATCGACTACTTTTGCTTCTTTTAAAGCTGGTAACATATCTGGTGTTTTATTAAGTACATCTTCAGTATGCTTGCATACTACATTAAGAAGTTTTACTATGTCACTTTCATTTGCACCAGTTGCGCTTTCTCCTGCCGCTCTTATTATTGTAAGAATTGTTCCTTCTGTAGGACGCATTACTGCCTTATATGCAGCTTTAGCTCCTTCTTCAAGACTTTTTGCAAAACCTACTGCATCTACTTCATCTTTTCCTTCTAATCCCTTTGCTATTCCTCTAAATATTTGTGATAATATAACACCTGAGTTACCTCTTGCACCCATAAGTGCTCCTCTTGACACTTGCTTTGCTACCTCAGAAATAGATTTAGTTTTTAAATTTTCTACTTCTGATACAGCACTTTTAAATGTCATTGACATATTAGTTCCTGTATCACCATCTGGAACAGGAAATACATTTAAAGAGTTTACAAATTCTTTCTTTTCCTGAAGGTTATTTGATGCATTAATTACCATATTACGTAGATTAAGCCCATCTATTTTAAAACGTTCCAACTCACGTACCTCCTTAAATTCTTATACCCTGAACATTTACAGTTATACTTGATACTTTCAAGCCTGTATAGTTTTCCACATTATATTTTATTTTTTGTACTACATTATTAGCTATAACAGAAATTTTAGTTCCGTATTGAACTATTATATATAATTCAATAGTTAGTTTATTATCTTTGCTTTGAATTTTAACACCTTTACTTAAACTTTCGCCTCTTATAAGTTCCCATAAACCATCTTTACCACTTTTAGAAGCCATACCTACCACACCATAACACTCCATAGTTGAAACCCCAACTATGTTGGCTAAAGCCTCCTCAGAGTAATTTATATTACCATTTTCATTGGCAAGCACTAACATATTTATTCCTCCTTAATAGCTATACATAATATTTATTTTATAATATATAAATGATATAATCAAGAAAATAAATGATATTAATACTATTTCTTACTTATATCTTCATATTTTACTTGCAATGATTATGTTTTTTATGCTACAATATAAATCGTTCTATTGTATGGAATTATTATCTTCAATTTTGGGAGGTGTTTTTAGATGGCAAAAAGATGTGAAGTATGTGGAAAAGGCGTTGTATCTGGTGTACAATACAGTCACTCCCATCGTCAATCAAAAAGAAGATGGGCTCCAAACATAAAAAGTGTTAGAGCTGTAGTTAACGGAGTACCTAAGAAAGTTAGCGTTTGTACTAGATGTCTTCGTTCTGGTAAAGTTCAACGTGCTATATAGAAAAAAATACATAAAAAATGCAATTGATTTATCAATTGCATTTTTTTATTTATTTATCTTTTTTAAATAAACGAATAATTTTAGATATAAATTTAGGCACCTTGATAGCTATTATTTTCATAATAACCTCCTTAAGTATTTATAAACATATTAATTTTGAATATGTTATCCCATGTTTATTATATGTATATAGTTAGCTTTTGCTACAAAAATATAAATATAAAAGACATGCAATGCATGCCTTTTAATCTGTAGGGTAAACTATTAGTATTTTTCCACTATTAAATTGAACTTTAACTTCTTCTTCTTCAAATACATTAGAAATTCCAATAGCACTTCCTATTTTCATTTTATAATTATTTAAAGGATACTTTGCGCCAATTATAGTTAAATCACTTATTTCTTCTGAATACGGTATAATAGAAAAAGTTTTTCCTAAACTACCCCTTATTTTTATTGATGTTTCTGTTAAAAAAATAGTATTATTATCATCTTTTATAACACAGGATACTCCTAATTTTAAACACTTTAAAAGCATACCTATATTTCCAAATAGATGATCTATTCTGCTCCCTGTACATCCAAGTAAAACTATTTCAGTAGCTCCAAGGTCTATAGCCTTATTTACTGCTATTTCAGTGTCAGTATAATCTTTTTCCGGTGGATACTGTAGTATACTAACCTTTCTATTTTTATAATAATTTAATGCAACAGTTTTAATTGAATCTAAATCTCCAATGATATAATCAGGAAATACATCATACTTAAATAAAGTATTTGCTCCACTATCTGCAGCTATTAAGTATTCACTTTCCCTTAATTCTTTTTTTATTAAAGTATAACTAGGAGAGTTTCCCCCTGATATAATAACTACTTTCATACTAGAAACCTTCTTTTAATTCTTTTATATTTTTTTCTATCTCTCCATTTTTAAATACTGCTGAACCTGCTACTATTACATTTGCTCCACATTCAACTACTTTTTTAATATTATTTGCTCCAACTCCACCATCAACTTCAATTAGAAGGTCTTTGTTGAATTCTTCAGCAAGTTTTTTAACTTCTCTTATTTTATCTGAACAATATTCTATATATTTTTGACCACCAAAGCCTGGATTTACAGACATAATTAAAACCATGTCTACAATACCAATTAAGTGTTTTATACTTTCTACTGGAGTTGCTGGATTAAGAGCTATTCCCGCTTTAACTCCAAAACTTTTTATGTAGTTAATTGTTCTATCCAAGTGCTTATCAGCTTCATAGTGTACAGTTATTATATCTGCTCCATTTTTCGCAAAATCTTCAACATATCTTGCTGGATCTTCTATCATTAAATGTACATCAAATGGAAGCTTTGTAATGTTTCTTATACTTTTCATTATAGGCATTCCAAAAGATATATTAGGAACAAACATACCATCCATTACATCTATATGTATAACATCTGCCCCATACTTATCTATTTTTTTAATGTCTTCTCCTAAGTTTGAAAAATCTGCTGATAATATAGACGGTGCTAATTTTACCATTTGTTTCTACCTCCCTGAATTATTTCTTCTAAAGTTTTTACATAAAATTCATATCTATCTTTATTTATTTCTTCATTGTTTACTGCATCCTTTACACCACATTTTGGTTCTTTATGATGTAAACATCCATTAAATTTACATTGATCTTTATACTCATAAAATTCTCTAAAATAATCTTTTAGTTCTTCTTTTGAATCAAACTTTAAATCAAGAGTAGAAAAACCTGGAGTGTCAACAACGAAACCATTGTTGACCTCCACAAGTTCACTATGTCTTGTAGTGTGTTTTCCTCTTTTTAATCTCTCACTTATTATTCCTGTTTCCATTACTTCTTTTCCTACTAACTTATTAAGTATAGTAGATTTTCCAACTCCTGATGGACCACAGAAAACATTTATATTTCCTTTTAATTTTGATTTAAGTTCATCTAAATTTGTTTCTTCTTTAGCCTTTAAAAATATATAATCATATCCTGCATCAGAAACCATTTTAACAGCTTCATGATTCTCATAATCACCATATAAATCTATTTTGTTAAAGCACACTATAGATTTTATATTTTTAAGTTCACATTGTATTAAAAATTTATTTAAAAGATCTAAATTTACATCTGGATTTTTTAAAGCAAATACTATAAAAGCTTGAGAAATATTAGCTACTTGAGGACGTATTAAGTAATTATCTCTAGTGCATATTTCTTCTATTGCACCATAGTTATTATCATTTGGAGTGATGATTACTCTATCACCTACCATAGGCGTTAATTTTTTATTTCTAAATTTTCCTCTAGCTTTACACTCATATACTCTTTCTTCTGTTTTAACATAGTAAAATCCGCCTATTCCTTTTAAAATTATGCCTTCCATATTTCCTCCTAAGTAATAATTTATGGATTTGGTTCAGTTTTTAAACTAATAGATGTCCCCTCTGCAACTTGTGAACCAGGTGCTTTATCTTGAGATACTATTATAAAATCATCTCTTCCTCTAAAACTTATGGATAAATCATTTTGTTCAGCAAGTATTCTAGCCTCTTTTACTGTTTTATTTACGAAGTTTGGTACCTTTACTATATCCTTATTTCCAAAAGAATAGCAACTTATGTTAATAATTGTCTGTTGTTTTACTCTTGTACCTGATTCTATGCTTTGAACTGTAACTAATCCATCTTTTTCTTTATCTGTAGTAGGTATTTTATTTACTGTACCTAATCTTAATCCAGCACTTGATACTATTCCTTCAACTTCATCTAATTTCTTATTAATTAAATTCGGTACTGTTGTCATTTTTAATTGTGATCCCTTACTTATAACTAAATCTACTGTTGTATCTGGTTTTATTTCTGATCCAGCCTTTGGAGATTGATCACATACTTTTCCTTTTTCTACACTATTACTATATTTATAAGTAACTTCCCCAAGTTTTAAGTTATACATATTTAAATATTCTTTAGCTGTTTCAAAATCAATATCTACCAAATTGGGTACTCCTGTGTTTTCACTTCCAGAACTTATTATAACTCTTACTTCATTATTTTCACTTAAGTCCATAGTAGTACCTGGAGATGGGTAACACTTTATTACAACTCCTTTTGGCTTATCACTTGGTTCTTCCTTTACTACAAATTTAAGTCCAGCATCTTTTACAAGTTTTTCAGCTTTATCTGATGTTAATCCTATTATATTAGGAACATTAACTTTTCCAGTTTTTTTGCTACCACCTGCAACCATAAATATTCCTACAACACATATTATTAAAACAGCAAGCCCTATAATTCCACCTAGTATTTTTTTCTTACTTTTACTAGAACCTTTAGGCTTTTTCTCTTTTTTCTCTCTTTTATCTTCAAATTCTCTACCTTTTAATTCTTCTACTTCTTCATTATCTTCATCTTCAATATCATCATATAAATCAGGCTCTTTTTCATCAACATCTGCTATAGGCTTCATTATTTTTGTATATTCATTTTCGTCAACATTAGCAGCTATATTAACATTTGGATTTTGTTTTACCTTATTTAAATCTATAATCATATCATGGGCACTTTGATATCTTTTATATGGTTCCTTTTCTACAGCTTTTAATATGAGTTTATTTAAGCTTTCCGGTATATTAGGATTCACCTTTATAGGAGGTATAAGTTCCTCTTGAACATGTTTTAAAGCTACTGATACAGGACTTTCTCCATCATAAGGTACTTTTCCTGTAACCATTTCATATAAAATTATTCCTAAAGAATAAATATCCGTTTTACAATCAACAAATCTTCCTTTTGCTTGTTCAGGAGAAATGTAATGTGCTGATCCTATAATTTTATCTGAATTTGTTATAGTAACAGATGATGTTGCTTTAGCTATTCCAAAATCAGTTACTTTTATATTTCTATCTCTTGTTACTAAAATATTATGAGGCTTAACATCTCTGTGAATAATATTGTTATTATGAGCACATTCTAAAGCTTTAGCAATTTGAATTGCAATATCAATTGATGCATTAAATCCTAAACTTCCATTTTCATTTATGATTTGTTTTAATGTTTTACCATCTATGTACTCCATTACAATATAATTTATATTATTTTCTGATCCAATATCATAAATTCCAACTATATTATTATGCGATAAACTAGCTGCGGAAGATGCTTCTTGTTTAAACTTGTTGACAAACTCAATATCATCTGAATACTGACTTTTTAAAACTTTTACAGCTACAAATCTATTTAATAAATGACATTTAGCCTTATATACTTCAGCCATACCTCCTTCACCAATTTTTTGCAATAATTCATATCTATTTCCTAGAATAGTCCCAGTCATTTTTGCATTCCTCCAAATATAATCACTGAAATATTATCTCTTCCACTCTTATTTTTGCACAAGTCTACTAGTAATCTACAGGCCTCTTGATTTGTATTTTGTGATATTATACTATACATTTCTTCTTTGGAAACTTCGTTTGATAAACCATCTGTGCACAATACAAATTTTTCATTATAACTTATATCTACACTAAATGTATCTATCTTTACAGTTTTTTTAGTTCCTAATGCTCTAGTTATTATATTTTTATTAGGATGATTTATAGCCTCTTCTTCTGTTATACTTCCATCATCAACTAACTCTTGTACTAATGAATGATCTTTTGTAATTTTTTCTATATTTTCTTCTGTTACAATATAGCAACTACTATCCCCTACGTTTGCAATAACAACTTTTCCTTGTTTTACAATACACGCTGTAATAGTTGTCCCCATACCATATAACATTTCACTATTTTCTGCTTTTATATATATATTATTGTTAGCATATTTAATTGATTCTTTTAACAATCTTTCCATATCATCAAGATATCTGTTTCTTTTTATATATTCTATGCAAGATTCTACGGCAATTTTACTTGCTACATCTCCTGCATTATGTCCTCCCATGCCATCAGCTACTATATACACAGCAAATTCATCATTTTCGTATTTTCCTATAGAATCTTCATTTATCTCTCTGACGTTTCCTATATCTGACAAAAGTCCTACGCATAGCTTTTCGGTAAAAATCCTACTACTATTCATATAAATATATCCTCCATCACACACGAATAATTTAGTTATTTCTAATATAATTTCTTCTTAACTGCCCACAAGCTCCATTTATATCTGATCCCATTTCTCTTCGTATTGTGGTTTCAATTCCATGTTTTATTAAAGTCTCTTTAAATTCTTCTATATCTTTTGATTTTGATCTTTCATAATTATTTTCTTTAATCTCATTAACAGGAATTAAATTTATATGACACAACATACCTTTTGATATTTTTATTAGTTCTTCTGCATTTTCTCTGCTGTCATTAACTCCTTTTACTAAGGCATATTCAAAAGTTATTCTTCTATTTGTAGTTCTATAATAATACCTACAAGCATCTAATAATTCTTCTAAAGTATATTTATTTGCTATAGGCATCATACTCTTTCTTATTTCGTTATTTGGTGCATGAAGTGAAATCGCTAAAGTTATTTGCATTTTTTGATCTGCAAGTTCTTTTATCTTAGGTACTATACCACAAGTTGATAAGGTAATATGTCTTTGACCTATATTTAAAGCATCTTCATCATTTATAAGTTTTAAAAATTTTATTACATTATCATAGTTATCTAGTGGCTCTCCACTTCCCATAAGAACTACATTAGATATTCTATCACATATCTCCTTTTGAGCCTTTAGAACTTGTGCTATTATTTCACCTGAAGTTAAATTTCTAACAACACCATCTACAGTAGATGCACAAAATTTACAACCCATTCTACATCCAATTTGAGTAGATACACATATTGAATTTCCATGCTTATATTTCATAACAACAGATTCTATTATATTTCCATCTTCATATTCAAAAAGAAATTTTTCTGTACCATCAATATTAGATACATATTTTTTTACAACATTCGGTATTTGTATATAAAAATTTTCTTTTAACTTTTCCTTAGTACTTTTAGATATATTGCTCATATCATCAAAGTTAAAAACAGCTTTTTTATATATCCACTGGAAAATTTGTTTTGCTCTAAATTTACTTTCACTATTTTTGTCCATCCAGTCTTTTAATTCATCTAAAGTAAAATTCAAAATATTTTTCATTTATACACCTACCTAGTTTTCTTAAGTTTAGCAATAAAAAATCCATCCATATACTTATTAGGTAAAATTGTAACTGTACCATTTTCATTATATATGATATTACTCATGTTACCATAAAATAATGGTTCAACTTTATATTCCGGAAACTTTTTTATAAACCAATTAATATTTTTTTCGTTTTCTTCTTTGTTTATTGTACAAGTTGAATACAATAAAGTTCCTTCTTTTTTCACATACTTTGCAGCGTTTTCCATTATTTTTTTCTGTATAGCTACTATATCTTTTGTTGACTTTATGTCTTTTGTATATTTTATTTCTGGTTTTTTTCTTATTATTCCAAGACCAGAACATGGAACATCTATTAATACCATATCTGCTGAATTTTCAAGTTCTTTATTGAATTTAGATGCATCCATTTCAGCACACGATATATTGTCTATTCCAAGTCTTTTAGCATTTTCTTTTACTAAACTTAGCTTATTCTCATGTATATCAAAGGCTTTTACAATTCCAGTATTGTTCATAATTTCTGATATATGAGTTGTTTTACCTCCTGGGGCACTACATAAATCAAGAACTGTAGCTCCTTCTTTAGCATCTATAGAAGGTGCTACAAGCATAGCACTTTCATCTTGAACAGTTATTTTTCCTTCTTTAAATAAAGGATTTTTTTCTATACTCTTTCCTTTATTTATTACAATAGCTTCTGGACATATGTATCCTTCTTCTACATCATATCCATATTCCTCAAGATTACTAAAGGCCTCATCATGATCTGTCTTTAGATTATTAACTCTAACTGTAACTGCAGGTCTTTCATTTAATCCCTTAAGTATATCTTCTGCAATTTCATTTCCATACTGTTTAATAAGCATGTTAACTAACCACTTATCGTAAGAATACTTAAAACACAGTGTTTCTACTAAATTCTTATCATTATAATACTTTTTATCTAAATTTCTTAGATAGTTTCTAAGTACACCATTTACAAGTTTTGATGCTCCAACTGATTTTTCCTTTTTAGCTATTTCTACAGCCTCATTCACTGCAGCAAAATTAGGAATTTTGTCTAAGAATTTTATTTGATAAACTGTAATTCTAAGTATATTAAGTACATAAGAATCTAAACTTTTTATTCCTTTTTTTAAAAAGTTATTTAGAATAGTATCAATTGTGTATTTATATTTTATTGTACCGTATACTATCTCTGTTATTAATCCCTTGTCTTTATCATCTATTTTATTTTTATTAAGTGTTTGTCTTAAAACTATATTTGAATAGGCATTTTTATTAAAAACTACCTCAAGTATATCTACACATATCTTTCTAGCTTTTTCCATTAATTAGCTCCATTCCTTTATTTAAAATCTATTCATCTCTACTTAATGCGATAAGTCTTACAAGTTGTAATATAGCAGTTAATGCAGCGGCAACATAAGTCATTGCAGCAGCTGATAAAACTGCTCTAGCACCTTTAACTTCATCACCATATAATATAGCCTTATCTTCTAATATCATTAGCGCTCTATTAGATGCATTAAATTCTACAGGCAATGTAATTAGCTGAAATATAACTACAGCACTAAATAGTATTACTCCTAACTGAGTTAAACCACGGCTTCCCATAAAAAGTCCAATTAAAAATATTATCCATGATGCATTAGAACTAAAGTTAACCACTGGAACTATAGAATTTCTTATTTCTAGTGGTGCATAATGCTTTTTATGTTGAATTGCATGACCTGTTTCATGAGCAGCAACTCCTATTGAAGCTACAGAACTTCCATAATAAACATCTGTAGATAATCGCATTACTCTGTTTCTTGGATCATAATGGTCTGTAAGTCTTCCTGCTATTTCTTCAACAGGAACATCATAAAGACCCTCTGCATCTAGTAACATTCTAGCAACTTGAGCCCCTGTATATCCATTTATACTTCTAACTTTTGAATATTTATTAAAAGCAGAACTCACTTTCATCTGTGCCCACGCTGAAATTAATAATGCCGGAATAAGAATTAGCATTGTCTTATCATAAAACCAAAACATTCATATCCCTCCTAAATTATATAATAAGTTTATTTTAAAACACTTTCAATTTCAATAGAATTTCCTCTTATGTATTGTTCAACTTTAAGAGGTTTTTTACCTGGGAATTGAATTTCTTCTACTACTAGTATTCCCTCACCACAAGCAACTTTTATACCTTTATTTGAAACATTAATTACTGTTCCAGGTTCCTTTTTACTATTTTCATTTAAAACATGAGATTTGTATATTTTCATAACTTTATCATCATAATGTGTATATGCTACTGGCCATGGATTTAATCCTCTTATAAGGTTGTGTATTTCACTTGCTGATTTACTCCAATCAATACAAGCCATTTTTTTATCAAGCATAGATGCATAACAAGTTTTACTATCATCTTGTTTTATAGGAGTAATTTCACCTGATACCATTTTATTTATAGTATCTACTAGTAAATCTCCTCCCTGTATCATTAAAATATCATGTAGTTCTCCTGCTGTCATGGAATCATTTATATCAACTTCTTGAGTCATTAACATATCACCGGTATCAAGTCCTACATCCATAAGCATAGTGGTATTTCCACTTTTCTTTTCTCCATTTATAATTGCCCAATTTAGTGGAGCTGCTCCTCTATATTTAGGTAATAATGAAGCATGTAAATTTATACAAGCATATTTTGGTATCTCTAAAACTTCCTTAGGCAATATTTGTCCATACGCCACAACAATAATGAAATCCGGTTGTATATTCTTTAATTTTTCAATAAATTCAGGTTCTTTTCTTAAACTAACTGGTTGATAAACATCTATATTGTTTTCAAGTGCCACTTCTTTAACAGGTGACATAGCTAATTTTTTTCCTCTACCCTTTGGTCTATCTGGTTGAGTAAATACACCTTCTACATTAAAGTTTTCCACCATAGCTTTAAGTGATGGTACTGCAAATTCGGGAGTTCCCATAAAAACTATCTTCATATTACTATTCTCCTCTTTCTTCTATTACTTTATCAATAAATAATGTTCCATCTAAATGATCAAGTTCATGACAAATAGCTCTTGCAAGAAGTCCTTCTCCCTTTATTTCTACTGGTTCTCCTTTTTCATTTAAAGCTTTAGCTGTAACTTTGTATGGTCTTGTAACTTTTCCTTGTTTTCCTGGTAAGCTTAGGCATCCTTCATAATCTGTTTGACTTCCTTCACTTTCTATAATTTCAGGATTAATTAAAGTTATTGGACCTTCTCCAACATCTATAACTACTAATCTTTTTAATATTCCAACTTGTGGTGCTGCAAGTCCTACTCCATCTGCTTCATACATTGTTTCTTTCATATCTTCTATAAGTGTTAATATTCTATCATTTATTTCTTCTACTTCTCTACACTTCTTTCTTAATATAGAATCTTCTTCTACTCTTATATTTCTTAATGCCATTTTAATTCCTCCTAGTAATTTAATTTTTATGCTTATAATAGTGTACTTGGATTAATATCAATACTTATCCTTACATCATTATAAACATCTTGTAAGTTTTTATAAATAATTTTTTTGATATTTAATGCTAATTTGTTATCAAATTGGCCTTTTATTAATATCTGCCACCTGTAAAATTCCTTTACTTTTGAAATTGAACAAGGACATGGTCCTAACATATCTATTTTATTATTTTTTTCAAGTGAATTTTTTAATATTACACCAATTTTTTGTATATTTTTTATTAATAAATTTTCATTTTTACTGCTAATGTTTATAGCTAGTATTTTAGAAAAAGGTGGATAATCCATATCATATCTAAGTCCTATTTCTTCTTTATAAAAATTCTCGTAATCACTAGTTGCAGAATATCTTATACTATAATTTTCAGGGCTATATGTCTGTACTACAACACTTCCTTTTTTTGAACCTCTTCCAGCTCTTCCTCCAACTTGAGTTATAAGTTGAAAAGTTCTCTCTCCTGATCTAAAATCCGGAAGATTTAAGGACACATCTGCTGCTATTACCCCAACCAATGTAACGTTTTTAAAGTCTAGTCCCTTTGTTACCATTTGAGTACCTATTAATATATCCGCTTCTCCATTTTTAAAAGTATTATATATGTAATCATAAGAATTCTTTTTTCTTGTGGTATCAAAATCCATTCTCAGTGTTCTAGCATCCGGAAAATACTTTTTAACTTCTCTTTCAATTCTTTCAGTTCCAACACCAAAATATTTTACATATTTACTTCCACATTTAGGACATATTTTAGGAACTTTATATTTTTCTCCACAATAATGACAACTTAAATAATCTCCTTTGCTATGATAAGTAAGAGATATATCGCAATGTTTACATTTAAACACATATCCACACTCTCTACATGATACAAAGGTAGAAAATCCTCTTCTATTTAAAAATAAAATTATTTGTTCCTTATTGTTTAGTGCTTTTTCTATTCCATCATATAAAGCATTACTAAAAATAGACCTATTTCCACTTCTAAGTTCTTCCCTCATGTCTACTGTGTATACATCTGGCAAAGTGGCTCCATCAGCTCTATTTTTTAGAGTAAGTAATTCTATTTCGCCTTTCATACATCTATAGTAAGTGTCAACAGAGGGTGTAGCAGAACCTAGTACAAGTTTACAATTTTCAATATTGCACTTTAGTTCTCCAATTTCCCTAGCATTGTATTTAGGATTACTATCAGACTTATAACTTCCTTCATGCTCCTCATCTATAATTATCATACCTAAATTATCAAAGGGCAAAAATATAGCTGATCTTGCACCTATAGCTACTTTAACTTGTTTGTTTTTTATTCTAAGCCATTCATCATATCTTTCTCCATCAGAAAGTTTACTATGAAATACAGCAATGTCTTTTCCAAATCGACCTTTAAATCTTTCTACCATCTGAGGTGTTAGAGATATTTCAGGAACTAGTATTACACATTCTTTATTTTGACTTATCATGTTTTTTACCATGTTCATATAGATCTCGGTTTTTCCACTACCTGTTATGCCATGAATTAAAAATAATTTATTATTTGAATTTAATATAAAATCTGTAACTACCTTTTGTTCCTCATTCAAAGTCTTTTCTTCATAGTTACTATAGACATTATTATTAAACCTATTTACTATAGTTTCATTTTTAGTTAAAAATCCATGTTTAATCATAGTATTAATAGATGATAAGGATAATTTGAAATTTTTACTTATTTCTGTTTTAGAATATACTCCATTATTTGATTTTACTACATTATATATACTAGTATAAGGTTCTTTATTAAATTTTTCCGAAAGATTATTTCCTATATATATTACCTCTTTTATTTTATTTCTAACTCCTTTTATTATTCCTGTAGGAATTATTACTTTTATACACTCTAAATATGTACAGAGGTACTTTTCTTTCATTTTCTTAATAAGTTCTATATCTTTTTCTCTTAAAACAGTGAATTCATCACAGATATTTGTAATGGACTTTATTTTATATTTATTATGAAATTCTTCATATAATTCTATAACAAATCCATCTATATTTTTATTTCCCTTTCCAAAAGGCACTTTAACTCTATGACCAACCTTTAGTTTTCCTATTAACTCTTCTGGTATTTTATAAGTAAAAATTTTATCAACTTGAACCGATTCATTGTTTACTACTATTCCAGCATATTGATACACTTAATTCACCCTTACCTACAATTAAATTCTATAATTACAAGAAAAAAGCGCATTAGCGCTTTTCATTAATTAAATCAAACAATTCTCTAGCAACTTGTTTTTTGCTCATTTTAGGTAGAGGTATTTTTCTACCATCTGAACATAATATAGTTACTTTGTTATCTTCTGATGCAAATCCAGTATCATTAGAAACTATATTATTTGCTACTATATAATCTAAATTTTTCTTATGTAGCTTTGATGTAGCATTTTCAATTAAATCATTACTTTCAGCTGCAAAGCCTACTAATACTTGATTTTTCTTTATAGATCCTAATTTCTTTAATATATCAGTATCCTTTTGTAACTCAAGTGACAATTCTTCGTCACCTTTTTTTATTTTCTTTTCAGAATAAGTCTTAGGTTTGTAATCAGCTACTGCTGCTGATTTAATAACTATATCAGAATTTTCAAAGTTATTCTCTACAGCTTTTAACATTTCAGCATTAGTTTTTACATCTATAACTTTAATTCCAAAAGGCTTCTTTATACTTGTAGGTCCTGAAACTAAAATAACCTCAGCACCCCTATCTCTTGCTTCTTCTGCTATAGCATATCCCATTTTACCACTAGATCTATTTGTTATATATCTAACTGGATCTATAGGAGCTATAGTAGGTCCTGCTGTTACTAATACTTTTTTGCCTTCTAAATCTTTTTTATCATAAAGCATACTTAGTGTTATTTCACTTATTATTTCTGTATCCTCAAGTTTTCCTGCGCCTACATCTCCGCAAGCAAGTCTACCTGATGCAGGTTCTATAAATTTATATCCATATTCTTTTAATTTTCTTATGTTTCCTTGTACTATAGGGTTTAAAAACATATTTGTATTAGCTGCTGGAGCAAATACAACAGGAGCTTTTGTTGCCATAATAGTAGTTGATAACATATCATCTGCTATACCATTTGCAACTTTTCCTAGTATATTTACTGTAGCAGGTACTATTAACATTAAATCTGCTTTTTTAGCTAATGATATATGTTGTATTTCCCATGCTTTAGGTTCTGCAAACATATCTACAGTAACCATATTTTGACTTAAGGATTGAAATGATAGTGGATTTACGAATTTTGTAGCATGCTCTGTCATTATAACATGTACATTTACATCAGCTTTTCTTAATCTACTGATTACGTCTAAAGCTTTGTAAACTGCAATGCCGCCAGTTACCCCAACTACTACAGTTTTCTTTTTATCCATTCTATTTTATTCCCTCCACTAAAGACTCATAAGAAACTTTTCCAGCATTTACTTCATGTATTGCTGTTGTAAGTGGTTTATATGCATCTTCTACATTTACTAAAGCTTCATCTCCATCTATTATTTGTCTTGCTCTTCTAGATGTTACAGTAACTAGTGAGTATCTGTTGTCAACTTTAGTTAATAAATCTACAATTGATGGATTAATCATATAATTGTTCATGGATTAAACCCTCCTTAGAAAAAATATTTTGTTCTATTCTATCTACACTACACTTTTCGGCTATTATTATGCTTTTTATTTTTTCAACCGCTTTATCTACTTCATCATTAATAACAGCATAATTATACTTTGAAACATAATTAATTTCCTTATAGGCAGATTTGAATCTAGTCATTAATGATTCCTCTGTTTCACTACCTCTTTTTATTATTCTATTTTTTAGTTCTTCCATAGAAGGAGGTAATATAAAAATAAAAATTCCTTTAGGATAGTTTTCTTTTACTTTTAAAGCACCTTGAATATCTATCTCTAATATAACATCTTTCCCATTTTTAAGTTTTTCTAATACATTTGATTTTGGAGTACCATAATAGTTTCCGTATACTTCTGCATATTCAAGAAAATCTTTTTGTTCTATTCTATCTACAAAATTTTCTTTAGTTAAAAAATAGTAATTTTGACCATCTACTTCACCTTTTCTTGGAGATCTAGTTGTTGCTGAAACTGATAACCAAAAATCTCCATTCTTCATTAGTTCTTTACAAATGGTACCTTTACCTGCCCCTGATGGTCCTGATATTACTAGTAAAAGCCCCTGATTGTCTTTTTCCGATTGATTCATTATTCATCTACCTCATCAATATTAACTTCATCTTTAGAAGATAGTCTGTGTGCAACTGTTTCCGGCTGAACAGCTGATAATATTACATGATCACTATCTGTTATTATAACAGCTCTAGTTCTTCTACCATATGTAGCATCTATAAGCATACCTCTGTCTCTTGCTTCCTGTATAATTCTTTTAATAGGAGCTGATTCAGGGCTTACAATAGCCACAAGTCTATTAGCAGAAACTATGTTTCCAAATCCAATGTTAATTAACTTAATACTCATATTAGTCCTCCCAAAATTTATTCTATATTTTGTATTTGTTCCCTGATTTTTTCTATGTAATTCTTCATATTTATAGTTAAATTTACAATTTGTAAATCATTAGCTTTTGAAGAAATAGTATTGGTTTCCCTATTCATTTCTTGAATTATGAAATCAAGTTTTCTTCCCACTGGTTCACTTTTTTCTAATGTATCTTTTAATTGAATTATATGACTGTTAAGTCTTACAACCTCTTCATCTATAGCGGCCTTATCTGCAAATATAGCTACTTCCATTGCTATTCTAGATTCATCTATATCACTATTTTCTAAAAGTTCATTAATCTTATCGTTTAATCTTTCTTTATAATCTTTTACTACTAAAGGAGCTCTTTTTTCAATATCCTTTAATAATTCTTGTATAATGTTACATTTATTTGTAACATCATCTTTTAATTTCTTACCCTCTTTTTCTCTCATGCTAACTAATGATTCTATAGCTTCATTTAGAGGTTCTCTCATGTAACTCCAGATTTCATCTGAATCTTCTTCTTTTTTTTCTACAGATATAACATCTGGAAATTTAGAAATAAGCGATACTGAAATATCATCTTTAGTTTCATATCTTTCTTTAATTTCTTTTAAACAATTAACGTAACTATCTGCCAATTGTTCATTGAATTTTACTTCCATATCATCATTAGAATATACATTTTGAGTTATAAAAACATCAATTTTTCCTCTATTGATTTTTTCTTTTAAACACTCTCTTATTTTACTTTCTAACGATAATAAGTTTCTAGGCATTTTTAAGTTCAAATCAAAATATCTATGGTTTACACTTTTAATTTCAATAGTAAAACTGCGACTACTTCCTTCTTTTGTCGTTCCCCTTCCAAAGCCCGTCATGCTTTTTAACATTTTTACCATCCTTCCGCAGCACATAATAAGTTCATATTCATTATACATAAACCATTATTGAAATTTCAAGTTTAAATTAACTAAAAATGCATATTTACTATAATATCATATTTTCTACTATAATAAAATACATTAATAAATTACTATTTATAATATAAAAATTAGACTAACTTTAAGGTTAGTCTAATTTTTATTAAAAGCTAATTTTTATACGATTTTTAATTTAACTATTTATTCCTAATTCCTACTGCAACTAATTTTATTATAAACAATATTGCAAGAATATATATTATATATGAAACTTTCTTCTTTTTATTTTTATCAGTTGTTAATAAGTTATTTATTAAATTTAATACTGCATAAGATAATATTCCCAATGTTAATCCATCACCAATACTATAAGTTAAAGGCATTAGTGCAATTGTTAAAAATGCTGGTACTCCTTCTATAAAATCTGAAAAGTTTATTTTAACTACATTTTCTATCATAAAGAATCCCACAATTATAAGCGCTGGTGCTGTAGCACATGCTGGTATAGCTATAAATAATGGTGCTAAAAACATAGATATTAAAAATAATATTCCTGTTACAACTGATGTAAGTCCTGTTCTTCCCCCTTCAGCAACTCCTGCTGAACTTTCTACATATGTAGTAACTGTTGAAGTTCCCATAACAGCTCCAACTGTTGTACCAATAGAATCTATAAGCAATGCTTTTCCAGCATTTTTAACTCTTCCTTTTTCATCAATCATACCTACTTTAGATGCAACACCAACAAGTGTTCCAACTGTATCAAAGAAATCTACAAATAAGAATGTAAATACTATTGTTAAAAACGATAAAATCTTACTGCTATCTGTTATATATGAAAAATCTAATTTAAATGCTATTGGTTTAATTGATTCATATCTAAAAATACCATTTGGTAAAAATATATTGTATTGTTCTGCCGCAACCTTTGTATTAACTAATGCATATGCCCATGCAATTAATGTACTTACTACTATACCCCATAGTAACGCTCCACGAACATTTTTCTTTGATAAGATTACTATAACTACAATACCTATACATGCCACTATTACAGTTGGAGTAGTAAAGTTACCTATCTTAACAAATGTTTCAGGACTTTTTACTACTATACCAGCATTAGCAAATCCAATAAACGCTATAAACATTCCTATACCGCCTGTAACTGCCAATTTTAATGTATTTGGAATAGAATTTACAACAGCTTCTCTCACATTAGTCAATGATAAAATAATAAATATAATACCTTCTACAAAAACAGCTGTTAATGCAATTTTCCAATCTACTCCCATAATTTTAACTACACTAAATGCAAAGAAAGCATTGAGTCCCATTCCTGATGCTAATGCAAAAGGTAAGTTTGCATAAAGTCCCATGAATATTGTAGTAATTCCTGCTGTTAAACAAGTGGCAGTTAATATAGCTCCTCTTGGCATTCCTGTACTTCCTAAAATATTAGGATTTACAGCTATAATATACGCCATTGCCAAAAAGGTAGTAATTCCTGCTGTTATTTCTGTTTTTAAATCTGTGCCACTTTCTTTGAGTTTAAAAAACTTGTCCATATTTTGTCCTCCTGTGTAAATACAGAATAAACCACTTAGGCTATAAGCAATCTAAGTGGTTTATTATATAATTTACACTAGACTACTCATAGTCAAATATTTACGGTATTTGGTAGAAACGCCCGACCTTATTTCTGGGCTTATATGAGTACGTGATTAATATTCTGTTTTATTTTTAATTTCAATATAATTTTACTATATACCCTTATATATGTCAACCCGTTATGAAAATTAATTTTATTTTTTTTATTATAGTTCGTGTTTTTATATAATAAAAAACTAGGATTTTCCATCCTAGTTTTTTATTATCTTATTATATTTTTATAATATTATACAGATTAGTCCTCCATTGCCCTCATTTATGATTTTCTCTAAAGTCTTTCTCATTTTTATTTGAACATCTTCAGGCATCTTGTATAACTTATTTTGCAGTCCATCTTTAACCATAACTTCTAGTGACTTACCAAACATATTGCTTTCCCATATCTTTGATCTATCACTTTCAAATTGTTCTAAAAGAGATGTTACAAGCTCTTCGCTTTCTCTTTCCGTTCCTATTATAGGAGATATTTCAGTTTCAATATCAGCTCTAATTAGATGTAATGATGGTGCACTAGCCTTTAACTTAACTCCATACCTAGTACCTTGTTTTACTATTTCCGGTTCTTCTAAAGTCATTTCACTAAGTTCTGGAGATACAAGTCCATATCCTTTTTCTTTAACATCAATTAAAGCACTAGCTACTTTATCATATTCAACTTTTGCTTTACTTAATTCTTTCATTATATTTAAAAGTTCATTTTCTCCACTTATATTTTGACTACAAACTTCACTTAATACTTTATAGAATAATTCGTGTCTTGGATTTAATTGTATTCTTGCATTTCCTTCACCCATATTTATTTCTTTAAGCTTTGAATTCTCTAAAAACTCTATTTCATCAAATTTATTTGCGAATTCTTTTATATCCCTCACTTTATAAACCTTTTGGCACATATCTTTAATTAAAGATATGAAGTCTTCTTTCAACCAATGATTAACATCTAATTTTTCAATCCACTCTGGCATATCAATATTTATTTCTTTTATAGGGAATTCTTTTAATATTCTTTGGAATATATTTGTTATATCTTCTTGTTGCATATTAGCTATATCCATAATTTGTACAGGAACATTGTATTTTTCTTCTAGTGATTTTCCTAGTTCCTTAGTTTCTTTACTGTTAGCATTTTTAGAATTTAATATTATTATAAATGGCTTATTAATAGATTTTAATTCATTTACTACTCTTTCTTCAGCTTCAACATAATCTTCTCTATCAATATCTGTTATGCTTCCATCTGTAGTAACTAAAAGTCCAATTGTAGAATGTTCATTAATTACTTTTTTTGTTCCAATCTCCGCTGCTTCTTCAAAAGGAATTTCATAATCATACCAAGGAGTCATTACCATTTTAGGCGTTTCTCCTTCATTATATCCAAGAGCAGCCTTTACAATATAACCAACACAATCTACCATACGAACCTTAAATTTTGTTTCTTCATTTAAAGCAATTTCTATAGCTTCATTAGGTACAAATTTAGGTTCTGTGGTATGAATAGATTTACCAGATGCACTTTGTGGAAGTTCATCTTGTGCCCTTTGTTTTTTATAAGTATTTTCTATGTTAGGTATAACCATAAGTTCCATAAATCTTTTTATAAATGTAGATTTTCCGGTTCTAACAGGTCCAACTACCCCTACATATATGTCCCCTTGAGTTCTATCTGCAATATCTTTGTATATGTTAAAATCTTCCAACTTTACCCCTCCCAATACTTCCTTTTATATAATATATATATTTAAAATAAGTATAAATATTATAAAATCTTTAATAATCTTCATTAAATTTTTATAAAATAAATTATTTTATAAATCTGTCTTAATTTTAATAATAAATATATTAATTAATCCTTTAAAATATTACAAAAAATAAAAAGCCAACTTAAAATAAATTAAGTTGACTCATCTATCATCATATAAATTTGCATATTGTTTTAAAATTTATTATTCTTTTCTTTCTCTAAACTCTAGCTTGATTCCAGTTCCACTAAAATCAAAACTTTCTCTTAGTTTATTTTCTAAGTATCTTCTATAAGAGAAGTGTAAAAGTTCAGGATCATTTACAAAGAAAACAAATGTAGGTGGTTTAGTTCCTATTTGAGTTACATAGTAAATTTTTAATCTTCTTGTTCCCATTACTGGAGGTTCTTTCATAAGAACAGCTTTATTTATAATATCATTTAATATTCCTGTTTTTATACGCTTACAGTAGTTGCCATAACATTCTTTTGCCATTCCTAATACTTTGTGAACCCTTTGACCTGTCTTTGCAGAAATAAATAAGAATGATGCGTAAGGTAAGAATGATAATTTTGTTCTTAACTTGTCTTTGAAGTTTTTCATAGTCTTATCATCTTTTTCAATTAAATCCCATTTATTTACAATAACTAGGATTGCTTTGTTAATTTCATGTGCATATCCTATTATTCTTTCATCTTGTTCTGCAATGTCTTCTGTTGCGTCTATCATAAGTATACAAACATCTGCATTTTCTATAGAAGCTAGTGTTCTAACTGCACTATATCTTTCAACTTGTTCTTTTATTTTGCTCTTTCTTCTAAGTCCTGCTGTATCTATTAAAACAAATTTTCCTTCTTCTGTTTCTACATAGCTATCTACAGCATCTCTTGTAGTTCCTGGTATATTACTTACTATGTGTTTTTCTTCTCCTAATATTTTGTTAATCAATGATGATTTTCCAACATTAGGTCTTCCTATCATGGCAATTCTTATATATTCGTCTTCCTCTTCTTCAACATTACCTTCTGGGAACTTTTCTATAACTTCATCTAAAAGATCTCCAAGTCCTAATCCTTGTGATGCTGAAATTGGCATAGGATCCCCAAGTCCTAAATTATAAAACTCATATATATTATCATCTAATTGTCTTCTATCTATTTTATTTACAGCTAAAACTATTGACTTACTTGCTTTTCTTAGCATATGAGCAACTTCTCTATCCGCATCTGTTAATCCTTGCTTACCATCAACTATAAATAGTACAACATCTGCCATTTCTATAGCTAATTGAGCCTGTCTTCTCATTTGAGCTACAATTATATCGTCATTTTCTGGTTCAATTCCACCAGTATCTATTATTGTAAAGTTATTGTTTAACCATTCTGCTTCAGCGTATATTCTATCTCTTGTAACACCTGGCATATCATCTACTATGGCTATTCTCTTTCCTGCTAATTTATTAAATAAAGTAGATTTTCCAACATTAGGTCTTCCTACTATTGCAACTATTGGTTTACCCATTTTTATTCCTCCTGCCCATATTTGTTTATTAATTGTATTAAATCCTCTCCTGTGTAGTCGCAAACTATAACTTTTCTGTTTAATCTTTCTTCTATATCACAGATTTTTATATCATCTAACATGATTAGTTCTGTATAATCCCCTAATTCATATCCTTTTTTGAACATATTATCTGACATTATTATGTACTTGCCAATTTCACCTTGAGATAATTGTTCTATAATATCTTGACCTGTTAATAGTCCAGCTACTGTTATAGTTTCTCCGAAGAAGTTATTTATTATTTTTTTTACCTCAATTTTTATGTTAGAATTTTGCTGCATAATTTTATCAGCAGCATTTTTTATTTCTTCGTATGCAGAAGTTCCTGTAACCATTGTGAAACTACAATTTATACTTTTATCTACATTATGTAATGAATCTTGTATGTTTTCTCTAAAGTTTCTTATCATTCCAACTCCATCTTCTAGTTGTTGGAATCCATTATAAAATTCATTTTCTGGAACATCTCTTTTTGCTATTACATAAAACTCATCAGATAATCTTACAAAAGGTTCTCCAACTTCTTTTATAAACTTATCTTGAAGTTTTGCAACTCTATCAATTTCTTCTGAGGCAGTTTTTTCATTAAATAGTTCTAATTCCACTAAACCATTTTGTTTTCTAAATTTAGTCACTCCAATTGGAACAACGGCTAAATTATTTATGTAAGGATACAATTTATATAAATCTAATATTGTTCTTTTTAGCTCTTCTTTATCATTATAACCTGGACATAAAACGATTTGACAATTTACATCTATTTTAGCATCAGTAATTCTTTTAAGTCTATCGTATATAGTTCCTGCAAATCTATTATTCATCATTTTACATCTAAGTTCAGGATTAGTTGTGTGAACTGAAATATTTATTGGACTTATTCTATATCTTATAATTCTGTCTATATCATCTTCAGTCATATTTGTCATGGTAATAAAGTTACCTTGCAGAAAAGATAATCTAGAATCATCATCTTTAAAATACAATGTATCTCTCATACCTTTTGGAAGCTGATCTATAAAGCAAAATATACATTTATTATGACAGTTTTTAGGTCTATCTAGCATAGGATCTCTAAATTCTAATCCTATATCTTCCCCAAAATCTTTTTCTATTTCTATTTCCCAAATTTCTCCGTAACTTTTTTCTATTTCTATAACAACGTAATCATCTACTATTAAATACTTATAATCAATTATATCTTTAACTTTAGTACCATTGATGCTTAATAATTTATCGCCAACTTCTATTTCTACTTCTTCGGCAATACTATCAGCTAGTACTTTTGAAATTTCGTTTTGCATTTTTCCCTCCAAAGACTCCTCTTTTATCAGTTCATTAAATCATATTATCATTAATTTAATTATTACGTCAAGCTTTGAGTTCTTTGTGGTTTATGAGGAAGTTTATTTCTCCTAAAACTACTTAATAAATATAAAGGAAAATATTCTACCACTTTTTTCTTTAGACTTTCTATAAGAGTGAAAACTATATTCTTTTGAACAGTATGTGCACATATTTAATTTATTAATTTGATCATCACAAATTCCCTTATCATTTAACTGCTTTATTATACATTGCTTAAGACTTAGATTTCTTCCATCATTTATATATGTATCTTTATATATGTCCTTATTTTTAAAAGTTTCTATAAGTTCTTCACTTACTTCATAACAACACTTCATGTTGTGAGGTCCTATATAAACCTTAATATCTTTTATTTCACTATTATAATCTTTAATTAACCTATCTATAGTTTTAGCTACTATACAATTTATAGTACCTTTCCATCCACTGTGTACAGCTGCCACAACAATTTTTTTTCTATCATATATAATGACAGGAACACAATCTGCCGTAAATACCCCTATAAGAACTTGTTTTTTATTTGTAATTATGGCATCTCCATCGTGATTTATACCATCATAATCAAAGATTTTATCGCTATGTGTTTGGTTTAAATATCCTACCTCTTTTACATTAAACCATTCTTTTAGATTTTGTAAATTCAAAAGTCCCTCTTCTGTATTTTTATTAAAATCTAAATTTTCATCCGCTGTAGAAAAATAAATTCCTACTTTATCATCATCAAAACTTAAAAAATTAAAATCATCAACTTTAACTAATTTAAATTTTTCCATTTTATCACATCCTCAAAATATATATTAACTTTTCAAATCAAAAAACTGTGTACAAAATTATTAATAGTACACAGTTTTACTTCTTTTATAAAGAACACATTTTGTAGTTATTTTTTTATTTTACCTATATGTTTATCTGACATAAGATTAGTAATTTCCTCTATAAAGGTATTTATATCTTTAAATTGTCTATATACAGATGCAAATCTCACATATGAAACCTCATCAATTTCCTTTAACTTTTCCATTATAAGCTCACCTATGTATTCTGATTTAACTTCAGTTAACATATCATTATTCATTTTCTTTTCTATTTCATCTGCTATAGAATCTATTTGAACTCGTGAAATTGGTCTCTTTTGACAAGCTTTCACCAATCCATTTATTATTTTTGTTTTATCAAAATATTCCCTATTAGAATCTCTTTTTATAACTAAGACAGGTATATCCTCAATTTTTTCATAGGTGGTATATCGTCTATTACATTTTAAGCATTCCCTTCTCCTCCTAATGGCTTTATGGTCTTCTGTTGATCTAGAATCTACAACCTTACTTTCCTCAAAACCACAATATGGACATTTCAAGCAATCACGCCCTTTATATAATATTTCAATTTACATTATACTATTTTTTAATATATATTACTACTATTTATTATCTAAAATATCATTTTCAGATATACTTACCAATATAACATCTACACCTATCTTCACTATATCTTCCCATTTTATTTCTATGTTTTCATCTTTCCCAAAAAAAGAATCCTTTTCTTTTGGTATTATTAATGATATTATCTTACAATCATCACAATCAACAACTAGGTCTTTTATATATCCTAGTTTACACCCTGTATTAACATCTATAACTTCCATAATCTTTAGATTATTTATAGAATAAAAGTCCATCTTTCTTTTCCTCCTCCAAATGTTTTTATCTAATTATATGTTTGCATTAAGATTTATAGACATTGTAAGTTTAATAATTTAAATTTTAACAAGTCATAAGGTAACCCTTGACTTTAACATTGTGAATATCTATACTTAAATAGTAATTATTATTAACTAATAGTATTTTAAAATGAACTTTATACTTAAATATAACTTTGTGCTTAAACAGGAGAGATCACCATGAGTAAAATTACAATAACTATAGACAATAACGAGATAGAAACAAAAGATAATTTAACAATATTAGATATAGCAAAACAGCATAATATATTTATTCCTACTTTATGTTATATTAAAGATCCATTAAATATAGGAAAATGCAATCTATGTCAAGTAGAAATTACATTTGATAATAAAACGGAAATCAAAAGGGCTTGTTGCACTCGCCCCAAAAACGGCATGAAAATTAGTACATGTTCTGAAACTGTAAATTCTTCTATAAAAAATAGAATTTCAGAAATTTTAAGCGAACATGAATTTAAATGCTTTAAATGTTCTAGGAAATTTGATTGTGAACTTTTAAATATAGTAAAAAAATATAAAGTTGGTCCAAAAACTATTTATAACATGAATAATTATGAAGAAGAAAACTATGTTGATACTAGAAGTAAATCTATTATTATAGATAGACATAAATGTATTAAATGCGGACGATGTGCTGTTACTTGCAAAAACAAAACAAATACACAAGCTATCCTTTTAAAAATGATAAATGGTTCTTTTAAAGTAAAAACTACAGATGACAAATCTTTAGATGAAACTAACTGTTTACTATGTGGTCAATGTGTAAATATATGTCCAGTGGCTGCACTTTCTGAAACTCCACATATAGATAGAGTTTTAGATGCAATTAACAATCCTAAAAAACACGTTATAGTTGCAATTGCTCCTTCTGTTAGAGCTTCAATTGGAGAAGCTTTTAATATGAGCTATGGTACTGACGTAACTTATAAATTATATACTGCTTTAAGAAAATTAGGATTTGATAAGATATTTGATTTGAATTTTGGAGCTGACTTAACAATAGTTGAAGAGGCTGAGGAGTTAGTTGAGAGAATAAAAAATAATGGTCCCTATCCTATGTTTACCTCTTGTTGTTCTGCATGGGTAAGACAAGCCGAAAATTATTTTAAAGAATTGTTACCTAATTTATCATCAACAAAATCCCCTCAACAGATTTTTGGTGCAGCTAGTAAAACCTACTATCCACATCTTATGAATCTAGATCCTAAAGATGTATTTACTGTAACCATAATGCCTTGCACTGCAAAAAAATTTGAGGCACAAAGGGATGAAATGGCTGTAAATGGTGTTGATAGTATAGATGCTGTATTAACAGCAAGAGAACTTATTAAAATAATAAAAGATAAAAAAATAGATTTTCCAAATTTAGAGAATGGAGTTCAAGATCCAGCCATGGGAGAATACTCTGGAGCTGGAGCTATATTCGGGGCTACAGGTGGAGTTATGGAAGCTGCTCTTAGAACAGCAAAAGAACTTTTAGAAAATAAATCGCTAGATAACATAGACTACAAAGAAGTTCGTGGTTTTAAAGGAATCAAGGAAACTACAGTAACTATAAACAACAAAGAATATAACTTAGCAGTAATAAATGGTTCCTCCAATGTATTTAAATTTATAAACTCTGACATGATGAGAAAAAAACAATATCATTTTATAGAGGTAATGTCTTGTGAAGGAGGATGCATTAATGGAGGTGGACATCCTCATGTAAATTCTACTACTAGAGAACTTGTGGATTACAAAAAACTACGTTCATCTGTACTTTACAACCAAGACCTTAATCTACCAAAAAGAAAGTCTCATGAAAATACTGCAATAATTAAAATGTACGATAATTTTATAGGAAAACCAGGCAATGATTTTGCACATAAAATATTTCACTTTTCTTATAAATAAAAAATCATAAATTGTTTAAAACTTTTTATTGACACAAATAAATATATTAAATTATCATATACAATGAAGTATTTTATACTCCTTTATTATAAAAATAAAAAACTTCTCCCTGTATTGAGGCTGAAGTTTTTATTTTTTATATAATAATATGGTAAGGAGAATTTTATTTAGGAGAGATTACTATGAAAAAACTTTTTAACAATCTTATATTCAAACTTGTACTAGGGGTATTTTTAGGTATTCTTATAGGACTAAAATCCCCTGAGAATGTAATGGGAGTTATTATAACTATAAAATATGTATTAGGGCAAATTATATTTTTTGCAGTCCCATTAATTATACTAGGATTTATTACTCCCTCTATTGCAAAATTAAAGAATAATGCAAGTAAACTTTTAGGAATAACTATTTTCATAGCTTATTTATCTTCTGTAGGAGCTGCATTTTTCTCTTCATTTTTAGGTTATAAACTTATACCTAAACTTTCTATAGCTTCACAAACTGAAGATCTTAAAGAGCTTCCTAAGCTTTTATTTAAATTAGATATTCCTCCTGTTATGACAGTTATGAGTGCTCTTGCCTTATCCTTACTTTTAGGACTTGCAACTGCATGGACAAAATCAGATTTAATTGAAAAACTATTAGAACAATTTCAAGATATTATATTGAGCATAGTAAATAGAGTTATAATCCCTATTCTACCATTATTTATAGCTACTACATTTGCTTCATTAAGTTACGAAGGTTCTATTACAAAACAGGCTCCTGTATTTTTAAAAGTAATTGTAATAGTTCTTATTGCTCACTTTATATGGTTAGCTCTTTTATACTCTATTGGTGGTGCTATTTCTAAGAAAAATCCTTTAACTGTTATTAAAAATTATGGTTCTGCCTATTTAACTGCTGTAGGAACTATGTCTAGTGCTGCAACACTACCAGTAGCATTAAAATGTGCTAGAAAATCATCTTCTCTTAGACAGGATATAGTAGATTTTGTTATTCCACTATGTGCAAATATACACCTTTGTGGTTCTGTTTTAACAGAAGTATTCTTTGTAATGACAGTGTCAAAAATATTGTATGGTTCACTTCCAAGTGTTTCTACAATGATACTTTTCATACTACTACTTGGAATATTTGCAATAGGAGCACCTGGTGTACCTGGTGGCACAGTTATGGCATCCTTAGGACTTATAATAAGTATACTAGGATTTACGGATTCTGGAACTGCTCTTATCCTAACAATATTTGCGCTTCAAGATAGCTTTGGTACCGCTTGTAATGTAACCGGTGATGGTGCCATAGCACTGATGGTTACGGGAATTGCTAATAAGAAAAACTTATAGATTACAATAAAAAACTCCTAAATTCATTTTGATTTAGGAGTTTTTTATTTAATTGTTATACATACTTTCTCATATGTTTTAATGCTGTTTTTTCAAGCCTTGATACTTGTGCTTGTGAAATTCCTATTTCATCTGCCACTTCCATTTGAGTACGTCCTTGGAAAAATCTCATATTAAGTATCATCTTTTCTCTTTCATTTAATCGCTTCATAGCTTCTTTAATAGATATGTTTTCTATCCAGCTCTCGTCAACATTTTTACTGTCACTTATCTGATCCATAACATAAAGGGCATCTCCACCATCATGATATATAGGTTCAAATAATGATACTGGATCTTGAATTGCATCTAATGCAAATACAACTTCTTCCCTTGGTAAATCTAATTCTTTTGCTATTCGCGAAACATTAGGATCTTTATTTTCCTTCTTTATAATCTTATCTCTAACTTGTAGTGCTTTATAAGCTATATCTCTTAATGATCTACTTACTCTAATAGAATTATTGTCTCTTAAATATCTTCTAATCTCTCCTATTATCATAGGCACAGCATAAGTTGAAAATTTTACATTTTGACTTAAATCAAAATTATCAATTGCTTTAATAAGTCCAATACATCCTACTTGAAATAAATCATCTACATTTTCTCCTCTATTATTAAATCTCTGAATTACACTTAATACTAGTCTTAAATTTCCTCTTACAAATTTTTCTCTTGAAAGGTTGTCACCATCCTTCATCTTTAATAATAGTTCCTTCATTTCCTTTTCTTTTAATACAGGCAATTTTGAAGTATTTACCCCACATATCTCCACTTTATTTATCATAATGTAATCAGCTCCTTCAAAGTAGTCGCATTAAAAGTATTTCCTCAGGAACATTTTTTTATACTAAGGACAATCACACCATTTTACTAATTTCTTTTTTTAATCTTTTTATAATTCTTTTTTCAAGCCTTGAAATATATGACTGAGAAATGCCAAGCAAGTCTGCAACTTGCTTTTGAGTCTTTTCTCCTTTTCCAGTAAGACCAAATCTTAATTTTATTATTTCTTTTTCTCTATCACTTAATTTTCTCATAGCAATAAATAAAAGTTGTTTATCAACTTCATCTTCAATTAAGTTATAAACCATATCATTTTCTGTTCCTAAAATATCTGATAGCAACAATTTATTACCATCCCAATCAGTATTTAATGGTTCATAAAACGATATTTCTGCTTTAACTTTATTGTTTCTTCTAAGATACATAAGTATTTCATTTTCAATACATCTTGATGCATAAGTTGCAAGTTTAATCTTTTTCTCTGGATCAAATGTATTTACAGCTTTAATAAGTCCAATGGTTCCAACTGATATTAAATCCTCCACAAGGATACCTGAATTTTCAAACTTTCTAGCTATATAAACTACAAGTCTAAGGTTTCTTTCAATTAAAATAGTTCTAACACTATCATCCCCAGCTCTAATTTTATTAACCAAATTTTCTTCTTCTTCTTTAGATAATGGAGGTGGAAGCGCATCATTTCCCCCAATAAAATAGACCCTTTTAATAAAAAACTTAAAGTTTGATAATATCTTGTTTAAAAGCACTTCTAAATTTAACAAAGATTTACCCCTCCTTAAATAATTCCTCTAGATAGCAAAGCATTATACTCATTTAATTCACTTAATCCATTATTACAAAGTGCAATAATAACTTCTCTCTTTTCAATTTTATCTTTTTTATGAATATTAATATATTTAGGTTTAAATCCATAAAGTTCACCCGTAAACCCACTTACAACCCTATATGGTATAATAAACTTTTCATTTTCATTCATCTTTAAGTCTCTTAAACATTCCTTTTCTACTATCATAACTGGCAAATTTGTAGCAGGCTCTCTAAGTTCATTACCAGTATCTAAAAAAGCCTTTACATTTTGAATGTAATCATCCATAACTATGTCAACTTCATATATAAAACTATTACACTCATTTCTATCCCTTATATAATTAATAAGTCTATGTATGACTATATAAATAATCATAATTGCTAAAATTAAATATTTATAAGAAAATATACCTAATTTATTATAAATACTATGCTTAATATTTATTTCTAAAAAAATACATATACCCGCCAATAGCATAGAATAAAATATGAAAATTAAAGTTGATTTAATTATTAAAGTTAAATCTTTTTTTCTAAACACTATTAGTGTCATAAAAATAGCAACAATAATCTTTAATGGTATATTAAAAAAATACAAAAATTTAGTATAAACCATAATGAATGCATAAGTTGTGCCTAAAATTGATGCTAAGATTATATATATTATATTTTCCTTAATTCTAAGTGTTTGAGTTGTAATATAAAGTAAAAATAAATTCACTATGAAGTTTTCAATTATAAATACATCTAAATATAATATCACTTCCTTCCCCCTCCTAACACATATTATATAACTACTTATTTCAAAATTTTGTCATTTCATAAAAAAGATTTCTGTTTTTGTTTTTACATTATTTTACATATTGTTTTTTGCATAAAAAAAATACCTACTGAAATATTCAGTAAGTATTTTATAACTATCTATTATATCTTCTCAAAAATGCTGGAACTTCTAAATCATTTTGATCAAATTCTCTGTCTCTTTCTCGCTCTCTTTCTCTTTCACGAGTAGCTGCTGTTTCTTCATAAACAGGAACTTGTTCTCTTTCTCTCTCTCTTTCCCTATATCCATTATTATAGTTATGAGAATAAGTTTCTTCTTGTTTTGGTGTTGAAATTATTGTTTTTTCTTCTTGTTCTGCTGCAGCTTTTTCTTCAAATCCTGTAGCTATAACAGTAATTCTTATTTCATCTTTTAAATTTTCATCAATTACAGCACCAAATATAATATTTGCATCTGGATCAGCAGCTTCTTGAACTATTTCTGCTGCCTCGTTTATTTCAAGTAATCCTAAATCTCCGCCACCAGTTACATTTAATAGTACTCCAGTAGCACCCATAATAGATGTTTCTAATAATGGACTTGAAATTGCTTGTTTTGCAGCTTCTTGTGCTCTTGTATCTCCTGTTCCTTTACCAACACCCATATGAGCAAGACCTTTATCTAACATAATTGTTCTTACATCGGCAAAGTCTAGGTTAACAAGTCCAGGTATTGTTATCAAATCTGATATACCTTGTACACCTTGTTTTAAAACATCATCTGCAAATTTAAAAGCTTCTACTAAAGAAGTCTTTTTGTCAACCATAGATAATAATCTTTCATTTGGAATAGTAACTAAAGTATCAACTGTTTGTTTTAAGTCTTTAATACCTTTTTCCGCATGAAGCATTCTTTTTCTTCCTTCAAATGGGAAAGGTTTAGTTACAACACCTACAGTTAATATTCCCATTGATTTTGCGATTTCAGCTACAACAGGTGCAGCACCTGTTCCAGTTCCACCACCCATTCCAGCAGTGATAAATACCATATCAGCTCCCTTTATGGCTTGTGAAATTTCATCCTTACTTTCTTCTGCAGCTTTTCTTCCTATTTCAGGATTAGCACCTGCACCTAACCCTTTAGTAAGCTTGTCTCCTATTTGAATCTTTTGTGAAGCCTGAGAAACAGCAAGAGCTTGCTTGTCCGTATTTATTCCTATAAACTCCACGTTTTTAAGACCTTCAATTATCATTCTATTAACAGCGTTGTTACCTCCGCCACCGCATCCTATTACCTTAATTTGAGCAAATTGTTGAACATCAACATCAAAATCTAGCACAATATTACCTCCTTGCTAAAAAAACTCAGTAAAAAATTCTCTTATTTTTGATACAAAATTTTCTCCACTTTTTTTCTTTATATTATTTTCTTTTCTTAAACTATTACTAATGTTACTTTCAACTTTTTCAATATTTTTGTCTATTTTCAGCGTGCTTATTACATCCTTGATAACTCCAACAACCGTAGCATATATCGGACTTGTGGCTCCTGTATACATTGGAGAACCAATTCTAGTAGACTTATGTAAAATATCTTCAGCAAAATTGTTTATATTTTTGAATAGTGCTAATCCACCTCCGACAATAACTATGCTTGATATATCATCATAGTATTTACTTTGTTGTAATTCTTCTCTAACATAATACAATATTTCTTCTGATCTAGCTTCTATTATTTTATTTAAAAATTCTTTATCTATTTCTTTAGAATTATCATATCCCGCATTAATATTAATTTTAATATTATTCTCGTTATTATTATAACTTAAATCACCATATTTAACCTTAATTTTTTCTGCTTCGTAAAATGGTAATTTTAAGCAAATAGCTATATCATTTGTTATGTTATCTCCTCCTAGAGGTACCATTTTAGTATAACAAAGATTTCCCTTTTTATAAATAGAAATATCAGTAGTTTGTGCACCCACATCAACAAATGCTATTCCCATTTCTGTTTCTTCTTTTTTAGAAACAGCGTGAGAAATGGCTTGTTGTTGGAGAACTTCACCTAAAATTCCAACTCCTGCTTTGTTTATACTTTTTCTCAGGTTATTTATAACAGTACTTTGAGCTGTAACAACTTGAGCATCAACCTCTAATCTTATACCACTCATTCCTATAGGTTCAATTATATTATCATATCCATCTACTATGTATTGTTGTGGTACAACGCCAATAATTTCTTTATCTGAAGGAATAGATACTATTTTAGCAGCTTCAATAACTCTCATAACATCATTTTCTGTTATATCTTTATCATCTGATGCTACAGCTACTATTCCTTTATTCCATATTAATTCATTTACTCCTGCAGGTAATGTTACATAGACCTCTGAGATTTTTATATCTACCATTCTCTCTAGATTAGCAATACACTCCTTTATAGATTGAGAGGTACTATCTATGTCTACTACTACAGATTTTTTCAATCCTTTACATCTTACAGAAGTAATTCCAACTATACGGATTTCTCCATTACTAACAACTTTACCAACAGCACCATATACATTTGATGATCCTATATCAAGTCCTACTATATATTCGTGCATCTCTGGATTTCCCTCCCTTATAGAAGCCTCTTTAATCTATATATTCAACATAAACAATTTTTTTCCTTTATTATAAGCTAATTTTTTAATATATTTATATATGTCTAAAATCGTTTTATAAAATCATAAATAAATTTGATATTCTTCAATTAGTTTCCAAATTTATTATTATCCTAAATAATATTTTATCATAATTTTTATTTTTATACTACATTTTTTGTATAACATTAAACTTCCATTTTTAAACATAATTTTACATATCTATCATTCTTTTTACCATACTTTTATCAACAGAATATGTAAGTGCATTTTCATAAGAAATCATTTTATTTCTATATAACTCCACTATACTCATATCCATAGTTTTCATTCCATACTTACTTCCTGTTTGAATTAAAGACTGTATTTGATGAGTTTTTCCTTCCCTAATTAAATTTTGTATTGCTGAATTCAACACCATTATTTCAAAAGAAGCTACTTGTCCTTTTTCGTCATATCTTGGTATTAATTGTTGAGAAATAACCCCTTGAAGTACATTGGAAAGTTGTATTTTTATTTGTTGTTGTTGGTGTGGAGGAAATACATCTATTATTCTATCTATTGTCTTGGCAGCACCTATAGTATGTAATGTAGACAATACTAAGTGACCTGTTTCAGCAGCAGTTATAGCTGTTGCTATAGTCTCAAGATCTCTCATCTCTCCCACTAGTATAACATCAGGATCCTCTCTAAGTGCCGCTCTAAGGGCATGGGTATAAGAAGGAGTATCACTTCCAACTTCTCTCTGATTTATAATAGACTTATTATGTTTATGTAAAAATTCTATAGGATCTTCTAGTGTAATAACATGTGCTGATCTAGTTGTATTTATTTCATTTATAATTGATGCAAGAGTAGTACTTTTTCCACTTCCTGTAGGTCCAGTAACTAAAATTAATCCTCTATGTTTATTACTAAGCTCTTTTATTATAGGTGGTAACTTTAATTGACTAATAGTTGGTATTTTTAATGCAACGGCTCTTATAGCTAAAGCATGACTTCCTCTTTGTTTATATATATTAACCCTAAATCTCCCAACACTTGGAAGAGATATTGATGTATCTATTTCTCCAACACTATCATACTCATCAAACTTATTACCTAATATTTCTTTGGCATATTTTTTTGTATCACTAGCCGTAAGCTTTTCTTCTCCAACCCTTACAAGGTCTCCATTAACCCTTAAAACCGGAGAAATTCCAACGGTTAAATGTAAATCAGAAGCTTTCTCTTCTACAGTTTTCTTTAATAATTCATTTAATAATATCATAACTATGCCCCCCTTAAACTTCTTCATCCTAATAATAATTTTACTGTATAATTATAAAAAATTAAAGTCCGATATTTAACATCAGACTTTTATAATAAAAATTACTTATTTTATACATCCTTACTAGTGTTAAATTCTTTATATATCTTTTTTAACGCTCGTTTTTCTATTCTAGATACATATGATCTTGATATATTAAGAAGACTTGCTATTTCCCTTTGTGTTTTTGATTTTCCATCAACTAATCCATATCTCATTTTTATTATTATCTTTTCTCTTTCAGTTAAACATTTTTCAATTTTATCATAAAGTTTTCTAACTTCCATCCTATTTTCAACTACTTCAATAACCGAATCTTCATCACTACTTAAAATGTCCATAAGTGAAATTTCGTTTCCTTCTTTATCAACCCCTATAGGATCTTGAAGATACACTTCACTTTTGATTTTTTTACTATTTCTAATAAGCATAAGTATCTCATTTTCAATACATCTAGCTGCATAAGTTGCAAGTCTTGTTCCCTTGTCAACATCAAAAGAATCTATAGCCTTTATAAGCCCTACAGTTCCTATTGAAATTAAATCGTCAACATCCTTATTAGGATAAGAATATTTTTTAACAATATGTGCAACTAGTCTAAGATTTCGCTCTATTAAAATTCCTTTAGCTAAAGCGTCCCCTTGTTTAAATTGTTGTAAGTAATATTTTTCTTCCTTCTCATTTAAAGGTTGTGGAAATGATGTTCCGTTACTAACATAAGCTGTTAAAAACGTCATACCATCAATCATATTAAGTAAATAATTTATTAAGAACACAGGAATATCCTCCTAGCAATGCTTATTACTATAATATGATTTAGATATTAAAATTTGCATGTACACCTAAAATTTATTTAAATAATTATAATTTTCAGTAACTATTTTTTTGAAAATAGGAACTGCTGACCCTGATGCATTCACGTCTTTTCCTATGTTTTGAACAAATACAACCATTGAATAATATCTATCTTTTACTTTAAAAAATCCTGTAAACCATCCATCGCAATACTCTTTTACTTCCTTAGAATTATTTTTTAAATTAATACTTTCTACTCTATTTGATGTTCCTGTTTTTCCTCCAACTTCAATATTGGGTATATATGCATTTTTTCCTGTTCCTTCTCTTACAACTTTTATCATTTGATTTTTTAATATATTAGAATTCAAACTGGTTATTGTTTTCTTTTTATCTGTATCACACTTTTCTATAACATTGTTATCTTTATCAACATAAGAATCTATCAATTTGGGTTTAACATAAACTCCATTATTAATTATAGTTGTAGGTATACTAATTGCCTCAATAGGAGTAATCCTAGTTTTTTGTCCTATATAG
This sequence comes from Clostridium novyi NT, assembly GCF_000014125.1. Lineage (NCBI taxonomy): Bacteria > Bacillati > Bacillota > Clostridia > Eubacteriales > Clostridiaceae > Clostridium > Clostridium novyi. Next base: position 1,460,517 of record NC_008593.1, read on the forward strand.
GCTTGAAGACTGTCCCCACTATCATCTGGAGTTGTATTTTTATTCATTTCTAAGTTTCCCTTCTCTTCATGATCAAAGCCTAAAACTTTATCATAAAGCCCTTGGTTCATGCAAAGCATATCAAAATCTTTAATACCCACATTCATCCCTATTTGAACAAATATATTATTAGATGATTTTATAAACGCTTCTTCAATTGTTTTATCCTTGTGATCTTCATGTTCTTCAAATAACCCTTGAAAATTTCTATGTTTGTATACTTTATTTAAAGATATTTTATTATTTTTTATGCCAGCTTCTTCTACTATGGCTTTTAATATAGAACCTGCAAAAAATCCATTTTGAGTACTTGCACCTATGTTTATATTGGGTTTACTATCATCCTTCTGTACCATAGCTTTTATATTTCCTGTATCACTTTCCATTAAAATTACACCTATTTGCTCATAACTACTATACTTTTTTTGATTTAATATATTTTTTATATTTTCTTGAATAGTTTTATCTAAAGTAAGTTTAACATTTATATTTTTTTTAGGAACAGTATTAAATTCATTATTTATTCTTCCATTGACATCTTTTTCAAAAACATTATATATATATTCATTATTTTTTGTCTTATTTGCTAACTTCATTTCAATAGAGTCTTCAGATTTTTCCTCTGGTTCACCATTGACATTTCTAATGGTATTAGTAATTAAATTTTCTACACTCCAATATGAGTTATCCCTATCTACAAGAGAATATTTATATGCATAAATTCCATTTACGCCTTTTATTTTCTTTAGGTTATTATAAGTAATTTCGTCTATATTCCATGTTATTTTAGATGCACTATTTGTATTAATTTTAGTATTTATATCGTAATTTTTATTGTAATTTTTAAGTAAAATTTTAATAACCTCCATATCCTCTTTTTTAGCATAATTATTATTTGTAAGATATGTATATGGATCTATAACAACAAAATACTCATATTTATACTTTAACAAATCTCTTCCCTTGTAATCTAATAGTAGATAATTCAATTCATTTTTCTTTTCTTTATATTGATATTGATTTTCTGCAACTGTAGCAAGATCCTTTCCTTTAAAATAATTAAATCCAACTATCCTAAAGGCAAGGATGAAAAATATATAAACAAAAATCATGCATATTATATAGTAACGTTTCTTATTTTCAATATTATTCACAAAAACACTTCCTTTTAGGTAAATTCTGACCTAAATGGAAGTGTTCTATTCATCAAAACTATTATTTATTTTCAGATAAAATTTGTTTTATTTTAGAAACCATAATATCTATTGCAACTTTATTTTGTCCACCTTCTGGTATTATTATATCAGCATACTTTTTTGTAGGTTCTATAAATTGACTGTGCATAGGCTTTACTACTCCTAAGTATTGATCTACTACAGAATCTATAGTTCTTCCTCTTTCTTTAATGTCTCTTAGTATTCTTCTTATAATTCTAACATCATCATCAGTATCAACATATATTTTTATGTCTAATAAATTTCTAAGTTCTACATCTTGAAGAATCATTATTCCTTCTACTATTATGATATCTTTTGCTTTTACTTCTACTACTTCTTTTTTTCTAGTATGTTCTTTAAAATCATATATAGGCTTATTTATAGTATTGCCCTTTGATAATTCTTTTAAATGTTCTACTAGAAGTTCAGTATCAAAAGCATTAGGATGGTCATAATTAGTCTTTATTCTATCTTCAAATGTTAAATGACTTTGATCTTTATAATAAGAATCTTGCTCTATTATAGCAATACAATCATCTTTAAAACTTTCATAAATTTCATTAGCTACTGTACTTTTTCCAGAACCAGTGCCCCCTGTAATTCCAATTAATATAGGTCTCATCATCTCTTACTTCTCCTTAACCTTTATAAGTATATCTTTTTCTTTTAATTCTAAATTAGTTTCAGCCGTAAAAATCATTTCAGCATTACGTGCAGCTTCAATGGATTTTCCATTTTTCTCATCTATCATATTTGTTAACACAACTTCAAATTCGTCTCCTTGTGGTCTTAGAACTTCTACACTTTCTCCACTGAAAATTCTATTTTTTTGTTGTATCTTTGCACGTTTAGTTTCCTTATTGTACTCCTTAACTACTCCTATGATGTCATAATCTCTAATGTAAGAAGAAGTATCATATATTTGTTTATTAGGTTCTCCTAAATAAAATCCTGTACAATATTGTCTGTGACTAGGCTTCATTACATATTCCATCCACTTTGGATTCATTTTATAGTTTTCAGGATCTTCAAAATATGCATCCACAGCTTCTCTGTAAGCTTTTACTACTGATGCTACATAAAATGTGCTTTTCATTCTACCTTCTATTTTAAATGAGTTTATGCCGCATTTTACAAGCTCAGGTACATGTTCTATCATACACATATCTTTAGAGTTGAAAATATATGTACCTCTGTCATCTTCTAGCACTGGGAAATACTCACCCGGTCTTTTTTCTTCCATTAAGCTATATTTATATCTGCAAGGTTGAGCACAAGCACCTCTATTCGAATCTCTACCTGTCATATAGTTAGACATTAAGCATCTTCCAGAATATGAAACACACATAGCTCCATGAACAAATGCTTCTATATCACAATCATCATCTAAATTTTCTCTTATTGTATGTACTTCATCCATAGATAATTCTCTTGCTAAAACTATTCTCTTAACACCGTTTTTGTGCCAAAAATTTGCTGTTTTATAATTAACACTATTTGCTTGAGTGCTTAAATGAAGTTCTAAGTTTGGTACAACTTCTCTTGCAGTCATTATTATTCCTGGGTCAGAAACAATTATTGCATCTACTCCAAGTTCGTATAATTCCACTAGATACTCTTCAAGTCCATTTAAATCTTCATTGTGTGGAAATACATTTAATGTAACGTATACTTTTTTATTTCTATCGTGAGCATATTTTAAGCCTTTTTTTAAATCTTCTGTATCAAAATTATCTGCTAAAGCTCTTAAATTTAGTTTGCTTCCTCCTAAATAAATAGCATCTGCTCCAAAATCAATAGCAGTTATTAACTTTTCTAGATTTCCAGCAGGAGCCAATATTTCTGGTTTATTCATTAATATTCCTCCTTGTAGTTATTGCAATACCATCTCCCATAGGTATTACTGAAGTTATTAAATCTTTATCATTTGATACCATTTCTAAATAACTTCTCATTCTTTTAACAATAGTTATCTTTCTTCTTTTTACTAACTCATTAGTAGCTACCATACCTCTAAATAATACATTGTCGGCAATTATCATACCATCTTTTTTAAGCATTCTCATGCAATGAGGTAAGAAGTGATTATAATGACCTTTTCCTGCATCCATAAATATCATATCAAACTCTTCATTTATTGTAGGAAGAATTTCTAAACAATCTCCTTGCAATATATTTATTTTTTTATCAAATCCATACTTTTTTATATTATCTTTAGCAATGTTTATCATATTTTCGTCTCTCTCAATAGTTGTGATTTCACATTGACCACCAGATGCTATATTCATAAGGATTGATGAATAACCTATAGCTGTTCCAAGTTCTAATATCTTTTTAGGTCTATTTGACATAATCATGAACTTTAGAAAATTTGCAACTTCTTCTTGAACTATTGGAACCTTTTCATTTATTGCAAACTCTTGAAGTTCTTTTAGAATATCATTGTCTTCTTTAATTAAGCTTCTAATATATTTAGTTATATAATCATGTGTTATTCCACTCATTAAAACTTCCTCCAAACTAGGATAGAACTATTAATTTTTTATTTGTTTTTTATATCTTTCTTTCGCCATTAAAAAATCTTTATAATCTTTAGTAAAATAATGTCCTTTATTATTTTCTAAAACATAATATAAATAATCGGTTTTTTGTGGCTTTAGTGCAGCTATAATTGATAGTTTTCCTGGATTGCATATAGGTCCAGGGGGAAGCCCTTTAACTTTATACGTATTGTAAGGAGAGTTTATATTTAAATCTTTATAATATAATCTTTTTTTATGTTCTCCTAATGAATATAAAACTGTAGCGTCCACTTGTAACTTCATTTGTTTTTGTATTCTATTGTCAATTACAGAAGATATCTTAAATCTATCTTCCTCTGATCTAGCTTCCTTTTCAATGATAGATGCCTTTGTCAATATTTCATGTAAATTATTAATCTTATTATTTTTCTTTTCAATATCATCTATTACTAATTTAAATTGTTCTAACATGTCTTTTATTATTTCATTACCACTAACACCCTTTTTAAGTCTATATGTATCTGGAAATAAATATCCTTCTAAAGAATACTTTGTATTCTTATTTTGTTTTACGTATTGTGGTAATTTATAGTTCTTACAACTTTTTATAAACTGTTCTTTTTTTATTATACCTTTATCTTCTAATAGTTTACCTATATCCTCAATGTTATACCCTTCTGGTATAGTTACTTTTACTATTTCATCATCAAAACCTTGATTCAATATCTTAATGAATCTATCAATAGAAATATTAGTATTTATATTATACTTCCCTTGTTTAATGGTTGTATCAATTCTTCTTATGTTTATGTACAATTTAATTACATCTGGTCTTTTTATATAACCTTCCTTATGTAACTTATTAATAACATTAGATAAAGAATCACCTTTTGCTACAACAACTGATATTTTATCAGTTGTTGAAACAAAAGGATACTTAATATTCTTGAAAGTTTTAAACCCTATAAAGATAAGAATACATAATATTATTAAAGCTACGGTAACTTTTTTTATCCGTTTCATTTAATTCACCTTTATAAAATTTATTTATAATAATTTAATATCTATCTTCTAGAAGCTCTCTTTCTTGCAGCGCTATCTAAAATTTTCTTTCTCATTCTTATATTAATTGGAGTTATTTCCACAAGTTCATCTGCTGCTATAAATTCTAAGCTTTGTTCAAGTGACATTGGGACAACTGGAACAAGTTTTAAAGCATCATCAGATCCAGATGATCTTGTGTTAGTTAAGTGTTTCTTTTTACATACATTAACATCAATATCTTCTGCTCTTGAGCATTCTCCAACTACCATACCAGCATAAACATCTGTTGCAGGTGTTACAAATAATTTACCTCTTTCTTGAGCATTAAATAATCCATAAGCTACAGCTTCACCTGTTTCAAAAGCTACAAGTGATCCTCTAGTTCTTCCTGGAATTTCTCCTTTAAATGGTTCATATCCATCAAATACATGGTTCATTATTCCGTTACCCTTAGTATCTGTCATAAATTCATTTCTAAATCCTATAAGTCCTCTAGCAGGTATTTTGAATTCAAGTCTTGAATATCCATTTACAGCAGAACTCATGTTGATCATTTCAGCTTTTCTAGGTCCTAATTTTTCCATAACAACTCCCATGAATTCTTCTGGAACGTCTATTGTTAAGTACTCAATTGGTTCAAGTTTTTTACCATCTTCTTCGTGGAAGATAACAGATGGTTTAGATACTTGGAATTCATATCCTTCTCTTCTCATTGTTTCAATTAATATAGAAAGGTGTAATTCTCCTCTTCCGCTTACTTTAAAGGAATCTGCTGAATCTGTTTCTTCAACTTTTAAACTTACATTAGTTTCTAATTCTTTCATTAATCTATCTCTTAAATGTCTAGATGTAACGTAATCTCCTTCTTTTCCTGCAAATGGTGAATCATTTACCATGAAGTACATGCTTAATGTTGGTTCATCAATTTCTACAAATGATACTGCTTCTGGATTAGTTATATCAGCTATTGTTTCACCAATATTTATATCAGCTATACCTGAAACTGCAACTATATCTCCAAGCTTAGCTTCTTCTACTTCTTCTCTTTTTAATCCATTATAAACATATAAGTTAGAAACTTTTACATTTCTCTTATTACCTTCTTTGTCTACGATGGTTACTTGTTGATTTTTGTTAACTTTTCCTCTAACAATCTTACCAATTCCTATTCTACCTACATATTCATTGTAGTCTATAGTAGTAACTAACATTTGTAATGGTTCGTCAACATATCCTGTTGGAGCTTTTACATTTTTTATTATTGTGTCAAATAAGCATTCCATATCCTTTGGCTCTTCACTAACATCTTTTATTGCATATCCTGCTCTTGCTGAAGCATAAACTATAGGGAAATCTAATTGTTCATCATCAGCACCTAATTCTACAAATAAGTCAAATACTTCATCTATAACTTCTTCTGGTCTTGCATTTGGCTTATCTATTTTATTAATTACAACCATTGGTTTTAAATGTAATTCTAAAGCTTTCTTTAATACAAATTTAGTTTGAGGCATAGGTCCTTCATATGCATCTACTACTAGTATAACACTATCAACCATCATTAAAACACGTTCAACTTCTCCACCAAAGTCAGCATGTCCTGGAGTATCAACTATGTTTATCTTAACTCCGTTGTACATTACAGCAGTGTTTTTAGATAGTATAGTGATTCCTCTTTCTTTTTCTAAATCATTAGAATCCATTACTCTTTCTTGAACTTTTTCATTATCTCTAAATACATGGCTTTGTTTTAACATTGCATCAACTAGTGTTGTCTTACCATGGTCAACATGGGCAATGATAGCCACGTTTCTTATGTCATTTCTTGTAAATAAACTCATCTTATTTCCTCCAATATTTATAGCAATTATGTAGATAAATACAAACAAAAATTGGATACTATATAGTATCCAATTCTAAAACTAACATATCTATTCTAATATTATAAATTAAAAAAGTCAATGTTTGTAGAATGTTTGATATTATTTATGGTCTACAAAATCATCATCTACTGCTTTTCCTAATATTTTTATAATATCTTCCCACAATACTCCAAACTTAACTTCAGCTTGCATATAATTTGAAACATCTAAATCCATAGAAATTATTTTCCCTATGTTCTCTAGTTTTTCCATTGTTTCTTGAGATGCAGCTCCTTTTTCCATTTGTTCAGAATATGCTTGAAGTTGTACTTTTCTAAAATCTTCTACCATTTTCTTGCTTGATTCTTTTGCTTCTACTGCTTTTTTATATTTTTTAAAGTTTTTTACTTCTTCACACTCTTTTAACTCATTTGCAAGTTCATGTACTTTATCGTATATATTCATAATACTCCCCCCACAAAACATTACCTACACTTCCATTATAATAGGAAGTATCATTGGTTTTCTCTTAGTTTTTTCATATAAAAACATTCTTAAAACTTCTTTTACTTTGGATTTAATAACTGCCCATTCAGTAATGTGTTTTTCCTCACATTCTCTTAAAGCATTTCTAACAATAACTCTAGCTTCTTCCATTAAATCTTCAGATTCTCTTACATATACAAATCCTCTTGAGATAATGTCAGGTCCAGCTATAACTTTTCCTGTATCTTTTCCTATAGTAACCACTACAGTTAATATACCATCTTGTGATAAGTGTCTTCTGTCACGTAATACTATATTACCTACATCTCCTACGCCAAGTCCATCTACAAATACTTGACCTGACATAACACTACCACTCTTTTTAATGCTATCTCTTGTTACTTCTATAACATCACCATTTTCTGATATAATAGCATTTTTTTCTGGCATTCCAAGTTTCACTGCAAGTTCAGCATGTTGTTTTAACATTCTATACTCACCATGCACTGGTATGAAAAACTTAGGTTTTACCAAAGTATGAATAAGTTTTAATTCTTCTTGACATGCATGACCTGAAACATGGACATCAGCAAGGGCTTCATATATTACGTTTGCACCTTGTTTAAATAACTGATTAATTACTTTGGAAACTAATTTTTCATTTCCTGGTATAGGAGTTGCTGAAATAATAACCATATCTCCTGGAATTATACTAACTTTCTTATGATCTGAAGACGCCATTCTAGAAAGTGCAGACATAGGCTCTCCTTGGCTTCCAGTTGTGATTATAGTTATTCTATCGTTAGAATATTTTTTAATATCATCTATGCTTATTAATGTTCCATCTTGAAATTTAAGGTAACCAAGTTCTGATGCAACTGCAACAATGTTTTCCATACTTCTTCCTGAAACAGCTACTTTTCTTCCTATTTTTTCAGAAGCAGTAATTATCTGTTGTATTCTGTGAATATTAGAAGCAAATGTTGCAACAATTATTCTTCCATCAGCTTTTGAAAATATATTTTCAAAAGTCTTACCTACTGTTCTTTCTGACATTGTATAACCTTTTCTTTCAACATTGGTACTATCAGCAAGCATTGCAATAACACCTTTTTTCCCTAACTCTACGAATCTTGGTAAATCCGCTACTTGGCCATCTATAGGCGTATAATCAATTTTAAAGTCTCCTGTATGAAGTATTATTCCAAGTGGTGTATGAACAGCTATTGCAGCTGAATCTGCTATACTATGACTAGTTCTTATAAACTCTATAGCCATATTATCAAGCTTTATTATATCCCTCGGTTGCACACGATTTAAAGTACAAGAGCTTAATAATCCACTTTCTTTAAGTCTATTTTCTACAATTCCTATAGTTAGCTTCGTTCCATACACGGGTACATTAAGTTCCTTTAGAACATAAGGTAATGCTCCTATATGGTCTTCATGTCCGTGTGTTAGGAATATTCCTTTAACTTTTTCTTTATTTTTAAGCAAGTATCCAATATCAGGTATTACCACATCAATTCCTAGCATTTCGTCATCAGGAAACTTGAGTCCACAATCAATAATAGCTATTTCATTTTTATATTCAATAACTGTTAAGTTTTTTCCTACTTCCTCTAGTCCCCCTAGTGGTATGATTTTTACTTTATCTTTTTCTTTCTTCAATGTCCTACCCTCCTTCTTTTACAAATGTCTAAATTTATTTATTTTTCTAAACATTCATGGCAAATTCCAATAAATTTAAGACTATGATTTTCAATCTTAAATTTATATTCTTTTTCTACATTCTTTTCTATAGAATCTAGTAAATCTTCTTCAACTTCTATTACTTTACCACATTCTCTACAAATCAAATGATGATGCTGATGTATTTCATCCTCATCAACTAATTCATATCTATTACAACCATCATCTAAGTTAAATTTACATACTACACCAATATCTTCTAACAACTGAATAGTTCTATATACTGTTGCTAATCCAATTTCAGGGCATTCATCTTTTACAAGATCATATAATTCTTCGGCAGTAAGATGACTTCCTTTATTTTGCATAACTATATTTACTATTGCCCTGCGTTGTGGAGTTAACTTATATCCTTTTAATTTTAATTCTTCTTTTAATTTCTCAATTTGCATTGGAGATGCTTTTGACATTTTCAATACCTCACTTTTTTAATAGAAATACTCAATTTTAATCTAGTGATTTATTAACCCACAATAAGTTTAATATTAATTTTACATTTTGTCAATTGATAATCATTATTGAAATTTAATATCTTATAACTAAATCACACTTAAACTTTGTTATTAAATTTCATTTTCTAAACTTAATGTTTCATATGCTTCACATACTATTTCAAATTCTTTGTCATCATCTATAGTTACATATGTTTCTTCTCCATTTTCATCTGTATCTATTCTAAAGGCAATAGCATCTACTTCTTCATCTGCAAGAGTTACTATTATATATTTTTTACCTTCAATATCAAGTTTCATTATAACTTCAAATGTCACTTCTTTTCCTTCTTCATCTTTTAAAACTAATGTTTCGTTAATATTATTTTCCATTTGTTTCTCTCCTTATATGTAATTTATATACTATCTAGATACCCTTGCAATATATAAGTTGCTGCCATTTTATCAACTATCTTCTTTCTTTTCGCTCTAGATAAGTTGGCTTCGAGCATAGCTCTATGTGCTGCAACTGTTGTAAGTCTCTCATCCCACATTTTTATTGGCATCTTCAATTCTGACTTTAATAGCTCACAAAATTCTATTACCTTTTCTCCTTGTTCTCCTACCGTTCCATTCATATTTTTAGGTAGTCCAGATATTATAAGTTCTACAGCATATTCTTTGCATATCTTTTTTAACTCATCTATATCCTCTTTCACACTTTTTCTGTGAACAGTTGTTATTCCTTGTGCTGTAAAACCTAAAGGATCACTTACAGCAACCCCTATAGTTCTATCACCAACGTCTAATCCCAATACTCTCATAAAGTTTCTCCTTATTAATATCCTAATTTTAAAATAAAAATGCCCAATTGGGCATCTTTATTTAATTGATAAATAGGCTTTTAAAACCTCTTCGAGAATCTCATCTCTTTCTAATTTTCTAATTAACGCTCTTGCTCCATTGTAATTAGTTATATACGTTGGATCACCGGAAATTAGATATCCTACTAATTGATTTATTGGATTATATCCTTTTTCTTTTAATGAATTATTAACTTCACTTAAAATACTTCTAGTTAAATCATCTTTATTCTTTTGGATATCAAATTCCATTGTATTTTCATTAATGCTCATACCTGCCTCACCCCTTTTTTAAGACATGCAGAACTACCTGTTATCTTATTTAAATTTATTATAAACCAAATTTAAAGAAAAGTATACTATTTTACTAAATTTTCCATGATATTTTCAACTTCGTTAATAGCATCATTTAATTTTTCTGGAAGTCTTCCACCTGCTTGTGCCATATCTGGTCTTCCACCACCGCCACCGCCGGCGATTTTAGCTATTTCTCTTACTATGGTTCCACAATGAACACCTTTTGAAACTACATCTTTACTAGCCATAGCTATGAATTGAACTTTACCTTCTACTTCACTTCCAAGTACAACTACTCCACTTTCTATTTTATTTTTTATTTTATCTCCTAAATTTCTTAAAGCTTCTCCATCTACATCTTTAAGTGCTGCAACTGCAAGCTTAACACCTTTTACTTCTTTTATATTTTTTAATATATCATCTTCTGAACCACTTGCAAGTTTTGATTTAAGAGCTGATATTTCTTTGTCTTTATCTTTTAATTCTGCATTTTGTTGATTTAATCTATTTATTATATCTTTTTCTGAACATTTTAGCATGCTTGCAATTTGTCTTAATAAGTCTGATTTATGTTCTATAAATTCTAGTGCTTTATGTCCTGTAACAGCTTCAATTCTTCTAGTACCAGCAGCTATACCACTTTCAGATACTATTTTAAATAATCCTATTTTTCCAACATTAGAAATATGAGTTCCTCCACAAAGTTCAGTACTGAAGTCTCCCATTTTTACAACTCTTACTTTGTCTCCATATTTTTCATCGAATAATGCCATAGCACCGCTATTTTTAGCTTCTTCGATAGTCATTTCTTTAGTTACTACATCCCATACACTTTCTATAGTATCATTAACTAAGTCTTCTACTTTCTTTAGTTCTTCATGAGTTAATGACTCAAAGTGTGTAAAGTCAAATCTTAATTTATCTTCATCAACATAAGAACCTGATTGATGTACGTGTTCTCCTACAACTTTACGTAATGCAGCATGAAGTAAGTGAGTTGCACTATGATTTTTTCCTATATTTTCTCTTCTTTTTCTATCAACTTCTAGTAAAACTTCGTCTTCTAATTTTATACTTCCTTCTGTAACTTCTACAAAGTGAACTATTTTTCCACCTATATTGTTTTTACAATCTTGAACTTTTGCCATAAATCCATCTGCTGAAATAGTTCCTTTGTCTCCTATTTGTCCTCCCATTTCTGCATAAAATGGAGTTCTATCTGTAACTATTATTCCCTTTTCACCTTTGTTTATACAATCTGCAAAAGCATCATCTTTTATTATAACTTTTACTTTTGATTGAAGTTCTAGATTTTCATATCCATCAAATGTTGTTTCAATTTCTGAAGGTATAGTGTCTAATATTTTAACATCTGTTCCCATATAAGTACTTTCAGATCTTGCAGCTCTTGCTCTTTCTCTTTGTTCCTTCATTTCTTTATTGAAACTATCCATGTCTACAGTGATTCCTTTTTCTTCAAGAATTTCTTCAGTTAATTCAAGAGGGAATCCATAAGTATCATATAATTTAAATACTTTTTCTCCTGATAACACCTTTTTATTATTTTTTTCCAGATCCTCTATGTATTCTTTTAATATTTCCATACCAGAATCTATTGTTTCAGCAAATCTTTCTTCTTCTATTGATATAACTTTTTTAATGTAATCTTTCTTTTCTTTTAATTCAGGGTAAGCTTCTCCTGAGTTTTCAATAACACTATCTACTATTTTGTATAAGAATGTTCCTTTAATTCCCAAAAGTTTACCATGTCTTGCTGCTCTTCTTAAAAGTCTTCTAAGAACATATCCTCTTCCTTCATTAGATGGTAATACTTCATCACTTATCATAACTGATACACTTCTTACGTGATCTGTTATGATTCTTAAAGATACATCTTTAAGTTCATCTTCTCCATATTTTGTATTAGCAAGTGCAGCAACTTTATCTAATATGCTCTTTATTGTGTCAACTTCAAATATAGTTTCAACACCTTGCATAATTGTTGCCATTCTTTCAAGTCCCATACCTGTATCAATGTTAGGGAATTCTAATCTATTGTAGTTTCCATCTTCATCTTTATCAAATTGTGTAAATACAAGATTCCAGAATTCAACAGCTCTATCGGCATCTGATTTTTCTATAAATTCTTCTGCTGATTTTATTTCTCCATTGTCCTTATAGAAGTGTATTTCTGAGCAAGGTCCACAAGGTCCAACACCATGTTCCCAGAAGTTATCTTCTTTTCCTAATCTAAATATGTGTTTTGGATCAACATCTGTTTTTGATGTCCATATATCATAAGCTTCATCATCATCTAAATATATTGTTACATATAATTTTTCTTTAGGAAGTTTTAAAACTTCTGTTGTAAATTCCCAAGCCCATGGAATAACTTCATTTTTAAAGTAATCTCCAAAAGAGAAGTTTCCCATCATTTCAAAGAATGTAGCGTGTCTTGATGTTTTTCCTACGTTTTCTATATCACCAGTTCTTATACATTTTTGACAAGTTGTAACTCTCTTTCTTGGTGGAGTTTGAAGTCCTGTAAAGTATGGTTTAAGCGGTGCCATACCTGCATTTATAAGTAGTAAACTTTTATCATTTTTAGGAACAACCGAAAAACTTGGAAGTCTTAAATGACCTTTACTTTCAAAAAATTTCAAATATGCTTCTCTAACTTGATTTAATCCCATTTTTTCCATTTATTAATTACCTCCACAAAGCATTAATTTTAAAACAAAAAACTTCCATTCCTTGCATCTCTCAAGGGACGAAAGTTTTCGCGGTACCACCCTAGTTATATATGAATACATATAAAATGTAATTTATGTACATATACCTCTTAATTTAATATGACTCCAAGATAGCTTCAATATTTGCATTAAGAAGTTCGCACCGTCCACTTCCTCTCTTAATAATAACAAATTACCTACTCATTCTTATCATCGCCTAATATTATTTACTGTTTTTAATATTTTATAATAAAAGATATTTAGATTATATGAAAATTTTGTAGTTATGTCAACATTCCTGCAATTTATGGATTATTAAATTAAAAATTATAAAATATGCGAAACAATTTTTTTAAAATCATTTCGCATAATAACTTAAATAATTATTTAACTATACTTTCTATAGTTCCTCCGCCAACTAGCATATCTTGTATATAAAATACAACTCTTTGACCTTTTGTTATAGCTCTTTGTTTATCCTTAAACATAACCTTAATTTTTCCATCATCATAAGGAATTATAGTAGCTTTACTTTTAGTTGTTGAATATCTTATTTTAGCTTCAACTTCCATAGGATTTTCTAAAGAATCAAATGGAATAAAATTAACTTCTTTTGCAATAAGACCTTCATTAAATATTTCTTCTTCATCTCCGATAACAACTTCATTACGTTCTGGATTTATGTCTATAACAAAGCCTGGTTTTCCAAGAGATAATCCAAGCCCTTTTCTTTGACCAATTGTATAATATATAAGTCCTTTATGTGTTCCTAAAATCTTACCATCTTTGTCTACAAAATTACCTGGTTTAATTCTATCCCTGCATTCTAATCCTTTAATATATTTTCCATGATCATTGTCTGGTATAAAACATATATCCATACTTTCTTTTTTGTTATGAACTTCAAGTCCTATTTTTTTAGCAATTTCTCTTATTTGATCTTTTGTATATTCACCACAAGGCATTAATATGTGCTTTAACACATCTTGAGTTAAACTATAAAACATATATGTTTGATCTTTTTTGTCATCTTTAGCGTTTAACACTAAAAATCTTCCATTATGTTCTTCTATTCTTGCATAATGACCTGTAGCTATATAGTCGGCTCCTAATTCTTTTGCCTTTTGAATCAGTGCTCCAAACTTAATATGTTTATTACATACAGCACAAGGATTTGGCGTTCTTCCTTGTAAATATTCCTCAGCAAAATTATCTATTACCTTATTTTTAAATTCTTCTGTTAAATCTATAACATAATATGGAATACCTAGTTTATCTGCAACTTTTTTAGCGTCTTCTGAAACATCTAAATCACAGGATACCTTCATTGTTATTCCTATTAAGTCATATCCTTTTTCTTTTAAAAGATAGGCAGCTACAGAACTATCTACTCCTCCGCTTAAACCTACGGCTACTTTCTTACTCATTTTCACCATTCCATTCCAATATTATTTGCCATGTACTTCATCGTGGATATGATCTGAATGAACTTTCATATCCCAAGGTTCTAATCCTTGCTTAACTCTATAATCGTTTATAGCTGTGTGAATTGCCTCTTCAGCTAAAACTGAACAGTGCATTTTAACTGGTGGAAGTCCTTCTAAAGCTTCTGCAACAGCTTTGTTTGTTAACTTCCAAGCTTCTTCTAAAGTTTTTCCTTTTACAAGTTCTGTTGCCATACTTGATGAAGCTATGGCAGAACCACATCCAAAAGTCTTAAATTTTACGTCTTTTATTATATTATCTTCAACATCTAAATAGATTTTCATTATATCTCCACATTGTGGGTTACCAACTTCTCCAACTCCACTTGGATTTTCTATTTCTCCAACGTTTCTAGGATTTCTAAAATGGTCCATTACTTTTTCACTATACATAATTATCTTTCCCCTTTCATCTTTAAAAATTCTTCCCAATAAGGTGACATTTCTCTTCTTCTTTTTATTATTTCTGGAAGCTTTTCTATTACATAGTCAACATCACTATCATCATTAGTTTCTCCAAGGCTTAATCTTAATGAACCATGAGCAACCCCATGATCAAGTCCTATTGCAAGTAATACGTGTGATGCTGAAAGATCACTAGATGCACAAGCACTTCCTGTTGATGCATAAATTCCTATATCATCTAAGTCTAATAAAAGTGTTTCTCCTTCTATACCGATGAAACTCATATTAACGTTACCTGGAAGTCTTCTGTCGCCTCTAGGTCCATTTAATTTTGCATAAGGTACTTTTTCACTTAATTCTTTAATTAATCTATCTCTAAGTATTTCTAATCTTTTTGATTCTTCAGGCATTTCATTTACTGCCATTTCTATGGCTTTTCCCATTCCTACTATTCCAGCTATATTTTCAGTACTTGCTCTTCTATTTCTTTCTTGTCCACCACCGTGAATTAGATTTTCGATTCTAACTCCACGTCTTATATATAATGCACCTACTCCTTTAGGTCCATAGAACTTATGAGCAGCCATAGAAAGTAAATCTATGTTCATTTCTTTAACATCTACTGGAACGTGTCCAATTGCTTGAACTGCATCTGTATGGAATAGTATTTTGTTTTCCCTACATATAGCTCCTATTTCTTTTATAGGTTGAAGGGAACCAATTTCATTATTTGCAAACATTACAGAAACTAAAATTGTCTTGTCTGTAATAGCATTTTTAAGATCTTCAATATTTACAAATCCTTCTTCATCTACTGGAAGGTAAGTTACTTCAAAACCATTCTTTTCTAGGAACTTACAACTATTTAATATTGCATGATGTTCAATAGAAGTAGTAATTATATGATTACCTTTATTTTTTCTTGAAAAAGCAACTCCTTTAAGTGCCCAGTTATCTGATTCGCAACCTCCACTTGTAAAACATATCTCATCAACTTCTGCATTAATTGCATTTGCAACTCTAGTTCTAGCTTCATTAATAGCTTTTCTATTTAAATTTGATAGAGTATATAAAGAAGATGGATTTCCGTAGTTTTCAGTAAAATAAGGAAGCATTTCTTTTAATACTTCTGGTTTTGTGTAAGTTGTTGCTGAATAATCCATATAAATTTTTTTATCCATTATTTTCACTCCTATTCTTTAGCCTTTTATAGTCATTAGCCATATCTTGTAGAGTTACAGATTCTGTTACTTTATCTATACTCTTTTTTATTTTTTTCCACAATAATCTTGTTGGACAAACATTCATATTATCACATTCACCTGTATCTACACAGGATGAAATCTCAATAGGTCCTTCTAGGACATTTATTATATCTGAAACACTGATATCCTTTGGATGTTTATTTAAAACATATCCTCCCTGTGCCCCTCTTATACTTTTTATTAGTTTAGCTTTTCTAAGCGGAGAGAAGAGTTGTTCTAAATATAACTCTGATATATTTTGTCTTTTAGCAATACTCTTTATAGACATTGGAGATTCACCATAATTTATTGCAAGATCAACCATAGCACGTACTCCATATCTTCCTTTTGTAGATAACTTCATTGAATCTCTCCTTTAAATCCGAGTGTTATACTATGAATTCTATAATCATATTATCAAATCCGAGTGTTTTTGTCAACATTAACTATTTTTCTTTATAATATTTTTTTTCTTCCATTTCTTTTGGAAAATAATCTTGCTTTACGTAATTTCCTTCATAGTTATATGGATACTTATATCCAATGCTTCCAAGGTCTTCTGCACCTTTGTAATGAGTATCCCTTAAATGACTTGGCACTCTATATTGATTCACTCTAGCATCCTCTATTGCTTTATCAACTGCTACTAAAACAGCATTGGATTTTGGAGCTGTTGAAAGATATATAATAGCCTGTGCAATTGGAATTCTAGCTTCAGGCATTCCAACAGTTTCAAGAGCATTCCATGCGGCATGTGCTATATTCATTGCATTAGGATCTTTCATTCCTATATCCTCTGATGCATGAACAATAAGTCTTCTTACGATAAATCTTGGATCTTCTCCACCTAATATCATTCTTCCAAACCAATAAAGTGCTGCATCAGGATTAGACCCTCTTATACTTTTTATAAAAGCTGATGTAATATCGTAATGATTATCCCCTGTTGCATCATAATTTACCATAGGTTTTTGTACACATTCTTTTATTATATCTTTTGTTATATATATAAATCCATCATTATTTCTAGATGTTGATAGTATAGCTAACTCTAAAGTATTTAAACTTGCCCTTCCATCACCACCAGAAAGCTTTGCTATAATATTTATTGCATCTTTATGAATTTTTACTTTTAATTTTCCATATCCTCTTGTTTCATCTTTTAGGGCATTGTAAAGTAAATCAATTATTTCCTCTTCTTTAAGAGTTTCTAGTTGAAATATTTTAGATCTACTAAGAAGTGCTCTATTTATTTCAAAATAAGGATTTTCTGTTGTAGCTCCGATTAAAATAACAGTCCCTTTTTCTATTGCATCTAAAAGGGCATCTTGTTGTGCTCCTTTTTTTAGAGAGTGTATTTCATCAATAAAAAATATTGTTCTTTTCCCATAAAATTTTAAAACTTCTTCAGCCTTTTTTATGTATTCTCTTATTTCTTTAACTCCTGCAGAAGTAGCATTTAATTTTACAAATTCACTTTTAGTTTCCAAAGATATAATATAAGCTAAAGTGGTTTTTCCTACTCCTGGAGGACCATATAAAATTATAGAAGTTAAATTATCAGTTTCTATAAGTCTTCTAAGCAACTTTCCTTTTCCAATTATATGCTTTTGTCCAAAAAACTCATTTAAATTTCTTGGTCTCATTCTCTCTGCTAAAGGTTTATTTACATTGCTTTTCTTTAAAGCAAGATCAAATAAATCCATATTATTACCACCTATCTTAACATTATAAAAGTAAAATCTATGTATAAAATATACTATATAATAAGCTTTAAAACAACATTTATCCTTATATTGCAACAATAAAAGCCACCTTACTTTTACTTAGCAAGATGGCTTTTACACTATAAATTTATGTCACTTGGATTAAAGTCTATACATAATATATATTTTTTTTCGTTTTCACCCTTAAAAACCGATGATATTGTTATACACAAATTTCCTGTAGCTAAAGATATGTATGGCTCTGTCACATACTTTTTTAATGCCATATTCTTTAGGAAATAATAATATTTTTTTAAAGAATGCTTTGTTCCTTTTTTAGCTGGAGAAAATATAAGAGCTTTTTGTGGCATCATATTTTTATAATATGTAAAGGTATCTGTAATTTGAACTCCCTTTTCATTTAAAACATATATACACTCAAAATCATTGTATGAGTCTATAACATTTTTTAATTTATCATCAAAATCCTCTTCTTTAGTAATTGATAACTCATGAATAACTTTTTCTATAGTTTTTTCATAATTTTTGTATCTACTCTTTTCCATTTTAGCTTTCTCTACCATGTAATTTTCATACTCTTTTGCAAGTAAGCTCACATTTTGTTCAGTATTATTTATAAATTCCTCATCTATAATTTCACAATTTCCAAAATGCTTTCCTCCAAGCATATCTGCTCCAAGTTCCATGGCAGTTAAAGCTTCTATACTATTTTCTATTCCATCACCAATTACTAAAGCCCCTATGTTTTTAGATAGATTAACAAGTGCTTTAAATATCTCTTGTTTATAGTAATCAGTTGATATATTCTCTGTTATAACTCCACTTATTTTTATAATATCAGGTTCTACATATGATATTTTATCTAAGTTTGCAAGTCCAGAACCTATATCGCTTACAGAAACTAAGAATCCTTTACTTCTATAAAAGTTAATAAAGTTTCTAAGTCCTTCTATGTCATCTACTTTATCTTCAACAATTTCTAAAACAATATTTTCAGGATTTATATTATATGTATCTATAAGTTCCATTATTATTCCTGAACCAACAAATTTACTTATAAGTGAAGCACTTATATTTATAAAAAGTAATAATTCCTTATTAGTAGCATATATATGAGAAAACTTTTCTACTGCCTTTTCTCTATATAATCTATCAATTTCTATAGATAAATTAGATTCTTCAGCTATTTTTATTAGTTTATCTATAGAAATAAATTCATCATTTTCATAGCATCCAACATTCGAAACTTTAAAACCTATTATAGCTTGTTTGATTATAGATACTACAGGTTCAAATATAATTTCTAAGTTTTTATTTTCAATAATGTTTTTTATATTTATATTTTTTTCCATACAGTAACACACCCTTTTCATAAATATGACAAACTGTAATTAAAGTTATTAACTATATTATATCAAATATACTATAATTATTTAAAACTTTCTTTAACTGTATCTATACACTTTTTATATAATCTAAATTTTTAATTATAAGTTCATTATCCTCTATAAACCCATGTCCCGGAATTATAACCTCTGCATTCATTTTAAGATATCCTTTTAATGTTTCTTCATAGTTCTCTTTATTATTACAAGTTAAGTAAGGATTAGGTCTTTCCACATTATCTCCTACAAACAACACATTGTCCTGTTCATCAAAACAAGAGGCTGAACACTCTGTATGCCCTGGAGAATAAAAAAATTCCACCATATCTTCACTAAAATTTAATCTTTTTTTAAAAGTTAAATTAGGAAGAAGTATTTTTACATCCTCATCATGAAACTTTTCATATTCTTTTAATTCTAGATCACCAATTTTTTTAATATTTTCTCTACATTTAACATGAGATACAATGAGATTATTTTTAAAATAACAATTTCCCCATATATGATCCCAATCAGAATGAGAATTAAAAACTACAATTGGCTTGGGCTTTAAATTTTCATCAATAAATTTTATTATTTTTTTCATGTACTTAGGTCCTAAAAAAGTATCACATATGAAAATATGTTTATTTGCATTTATTACATATACATTAGTGGTACAGTTAAATTCAGTATTTTTAAGTTCAAAAAAGGTAAATACATATCCTCTTGAACTAATTTTACTTATTTGCATTAAGTCCTCCAAAATATTTTATTGATTATTTATTTTTTCAGCAAGCTCATTTAGATAAGCCCATCTTTCCATTAAATTATCTAATTCTTCTTCTAGTAGATTCTTTTTTTCTAAAAGTTCTTGTAATATTAAGTAATCAGAACCAGCCTTGTTTATTTCCTCATTAATCTCTTCTAGTTCTAATTCCTTTGCTTCTACCATAGAATCAATTTGTTCATACTCTCTTTTTTCGTTATAACTAAATTTTAGCTTTTTATTTTGTTTAACTTCCTTATGCTCTACTTTTTCCTTTTTCTCTTTTTTCTCTTTAGTTTCTAATTCTTTTAGTTCTTCTTTAAACTTTTCCTCATAATCAGAATAATTACCTACATTTTCTTTAATTATTCCGTTACCTTGAAATGCAAGTATTCTGTGACATATTTTATCTAAAAAGTATCTATCATGGGATACAGTTATAACAGTACCATTAAATGATTCTATATATTCTTCTAATATATTTAAAGTTTCTATATCTAAATCATTTGTAGGCTCGTCTAATATAAGTACATTAGGTGCATGCATAAGTACTCTTAAAAGGTACAATCTTCTCTTTTCTCCCCCAGATAACTTTGATATATAAGTGTATTGAAGGTTTGGTGGAAATAAAAATCTTTCAAGCATTTTAGATGCACTTATAGGATTTCCCTCAGCATCTTTTATAAATTCAGCGCCTTCTCTTATATATTCAATAACCCTCATGGAATCATCCATATCATCATATTCTTGAGAAAAGTATCCTATTCTTACGGTTTCCCCTATGTGAATTTCTCCACTATCTGGTTTTAGTTTGTCTATTATTAAATTAAGTAATGTAGACTTTCCAATTCCGTTTTTTCCTATAATCCCCACTCTATCTCCAGGTGAAAATATATAACTAAAATTATCTATAAGTTTTTTATTTTCATAGGATTTATTTAAATTTTCTATTTCTATTACCTTTTTACCAAGTCTACTTCCTTGAACAGATATATCCATTTTTTCTTTATCAACATCTATATCCTTAGAATTTAATTCATTAAATCTATCAATTCTAGCCTTTTGCTTTGTACTTCTAGCCTTTGCACCTCTTTTTATCCATGCAAGTTCACGTCTTAATAAATTTTGTCTTTTAGCTTCTAATGATTCCATAAGTTGTTGTCTTTCAGCTTTAGCTTCTACAAACATGCTATAGTTTCCATCATAACTATATAAATTTCCATTATGTAGTTCAAGTATTCTATTTGTTACTCTATCTAGGAAATATCTATCATGAGTTATCATAACTAATGCACCTTTTCTCTCATTAAGATATCCCTCAAGCCATCTAACAGTTTCATTATCTATATGGTTAGTAGGCTCATCTAATATTAAAAGTTCACATGGATTTATAAGTGCTGATGCAAGAGCAATTCTCTTCTTTTGCCCTCCTGATAATGTTCCAACCTTCGCTTCAAAATGCCCTACGCCAAGCTTTGTTAAAATCATCTTTGCTTTGTTTTCTATTTCCCAAGCATTTTCTGCATCCATTTTATTATTTAAGTCAATTAATCTCTTTTGAAGTTTTTCATCTAGTGGATTTTCCTCTAGTGCATTTATGGTATTTTCATATTCTCTAACCACTTTCATTGTAGAAGAATTCCCTTTAAAAATAGCATCTAGTACAGTTATATCTTCTTCAAAAGTAGTATCTTGTGATAAATATTCTATTCTAACATCATTATTTTTTGTTATTTTTCCTTCATCATAGTCATTATCACCAGCTATTATTTTAAGTAAACTTGATTTTCCTGTTCCATTTATTCCTATTAACCCTATCTTTTCTCCTTCATTTATACCTAAAGATAAGTTTTTAAATAATACTTTTTCTCCATAACTTTTAGTTAAATTTTCTATAGATAATAAATTCATAAAAATTCCCTTTCTATGTAAATTATTTTATTGTTTTAATATTAAATTATATTTTATCATATTAATCAAAGCTTAATTGTACTTTATTATCTTTTAGTATTAATCTTGCTCTAAATTCATTTCCTTTTTTAGATTTAAATCCATTTATAATATTGGTTTTACCGTATTTTATAAGGTTCTTTATTTCTCCTACTGGTATTTTTACACCACAGATTTCAGCAACAAAAAACTTACATCCTTCTTTCCAATTGTTACATCCATACCCCTTATTATTTTTAACTATAGTTCCCTTTTTGCAAATTGGACATACTCCCAATACATCATCTATTTTTTCTTCATCTATTTTTTTCTTGTTATTTTCCTCTAAACCAGATATTAAATAATTAGTATTTATAACTCTATTATTATCTACTACATTACTAATATTTTTATTTATATAATTCTCTAATTTATTCATGAATACTTCTGGAGTTATTTCTCTATCAACAACCATACTAAGGCCCTTTTCCCAACTTGCTGTTAACTTTGGATTTAAAAGACTTGGCATAGATGAACGTATTACCCTATAAATTACTTCTCCTTTAGTTGTAGAAGTTATTATTTGTGTTTTGTTATTTACTTTTATATATTCAATTCTTTCAAGTTTTTTTAGAATTTCAGCACGAGTAGCACTGGTTCCTATACCTGAACCTTTAATTTGCTCTCTTAGTTCATCATCTTCTATTAACTTACCTGCATTCTCCATAGCTATAATTATAGAACCTGATGTATATCTTTTAGGGGGAGATGTTTTTCCCTCTTTTATAGTAAGCTCATCAATTTTTACTATAGTTCCTTTTTTTAGTTTGTTTAAAAAATCTAAATTCTTTTCCTTTTCATCTTTTTGAGCTTCTTCTAAAATGTCTAAATATCCTCTAGTTACGCATACTTTTTCCGTAGTAAAAAAGTACTCTTCCCCTATCTTTGTCTCTACAGTAATTTTACTATATATAGCTGGAGGATAAAATATAGCTAAAAATCTTCTTACAACTAAATCATATATATTTCTTTGAAATGGTTTTAAACTTCTATAACTTTCAAGTCCCTCTCCTGTAGGGATTATTGCATAGTGATCAGTAATCTTTTTATCATCTACATACTTAGTTTTTTCAAGTCCTACATATAGCTTTTTTTCTAATATATTTTTACATGCATTATTTACTTTTTCATTTTCCTTAAATCTCAATAACTTACTTATAGTTTTATTTATTTCTTTTGCTATAGCCGTAGATAACACTCTAGCATCTGTTCTTGGATAAGTAAGCATTTTCTTTTCATACAGTTCCTGTATTATATTTAAAGTCTCATCAGGACTTATTTTAAAGTTTTTAGAGCACTCATTTTGAAGTTCCGCAAGGTTAAATAGTAATGGTGGATTTTTAGTTTCCTTTTTCTTGCTTATTTTTTCAATAATTGCTGTATTATCTTTAGATTCAATTCTTATTTCTTCTATTAATTTTTCAGCATCTTTTTTCTCTTTAAAACCACCATCATTATATAGTTTAGGTGATTCAAAATACTTAGATTTTTCTATAGCTTTAAATTCACATTCATATCCTAGATTTTCTTCAATTTCAATACTACCATTTATCTTATAAAAAGGAGTTTTTTCAAAATTTCTAATTTGTAGCTCCCTCTCTACAATCATTCCAAGAACACAGGACATAACACGTCCTACTGCAATTACAACTCTATCTTCTCCTATAATATTAGATACAGTTTTTCCGTATATAAGCGTTAATAATCTTGAAAAATTAATTCCTAAAAGATAATCTTCTTTTGCTCTTAAATAAGCTGAATCAGACAAGGAATCATATTCTGATAGAGGTTTTGCTTCTTTAATTCCTCTTTTTATTTCCTCTTCTGTTTGGGAATCAATCCACACTCTCTTTTTGTCTTTTCCTTCTACTCCTACCATCATATCAACTAATCTGTATATATATTCTCCTTCACGCCCAGAGTCGGTACATACATAAATTGTTTTAACATCTTCTCTAAGCATTAAACTTTTTACTACATTAAATTGTTTTAATACACTTGGTATAAGTTCATATTTAAATTCCTTAGGTAAAAAAGGAATTGTTTTTAAAGACCATATTTTTAAATTTTCATCATAGGCTTCTGGATAACTCATAGTTACCATGTGACCTACACACCATGTAAAAATAGCATTATCTGATTCAATAAAGCCATCTTTCTTCGTTTCTTTTATATTTAATAATTTTACAAATTCCATAGCCACTGAAGGCTTTTCTGTAATAAATAAAGATTTTTCCATTTTCTATCCTCTCTATCTATTTTTAATTTGCTAATTTAAGTAAAATAGATTACACTGTTATGTATTGTTATAAATAAATTCACATAAGGAGAGTATACATGAGAAACATAAAGCTTACAATACAGTATGATGGAACTAGATATAAGGGTTGGCAAAAATTAGGCAATAATGATAATACTATTCAACATAAAATAGAATCTGTTTTAGGTGAACTTTTAAAAGAAGAAGTAGCGCTTATAGCTTCTGGTAGAACTGATGCAGGAGTACACGCAAATATGCAAGTTGCTAACTTTAAAACTGATTCTAGAATATCTAATGATGAAATATCTAAATATTTATATAAATACTTACCTCAAGATATAGTTGTTAAAAGTGTTAACGAAGCTAGTGAAAATTTTCATTCTAGATACAACGTTAAAGAAAAAGTTTATACTTATAGAATACACAATAGCGAAGTACATGATGTATTTACTAGAAAATATTCATATCATGTTCGTGAAAAGCTTGATTTAAAGAAAATGAAAGAAGCATCTAAATTATTCATAGGTGAACATGATTTTAAGAGTTTTACGGCGTTAAAATCAAAGAAAAAATCCACTGTAAAAACAATTAACTCAATCACTTTTAGAAAAAAAGAAGATGATATAGAAATTGTTTTTTCAGGAAATGGTTTTTTATATAAAATGATTAGAATCTTAGTAGGAACTTTAGTAGAAGTTGGTCTTAACAAAATCTCTATAGACGATGTTAAAGATGTTATGGATAAAAAAGATAGAAGTATTGCACCAGAAACTGCTCCAGCTCACGGACTTACATTAACAGAAGTTAAATATTAAATCACAAAAGGACTAGTATAAAATTTATACCAGTCCTTTTGTGTAGCATAATATTCTATATTTTAAGGTAGGATTTTCCCTTAAAAATTATTGATAATAATAAACTTTAGTCAATAGGGTTTTGTGCTTTTTTATTTATTTATCTTCCTTAACTAAATTATCCATGTTTTCCGCAAGATTTTTAAGTTCTAATGAACTTGCATTTAATTCTTCTGACATAGCCGTATTATCATCTATAGCTCCTCTTATAGGTTTAAAACTATTTAATAAAGAGTCAAGTCCATTTGATACTTTTTCATTAAAATCAACCATATTGTTAATTTCTGTTTGGAAACCATTTATAAATGTCTCTATTTCCTCTATGTCTTTTCCATTTTCATTTAACTTGTCTATACTAGACTTTATATCATCAACAATATCAATTAAAATATTACTTCCATTAATAATATTTTCATTATTATCACTTATTAAATATTCAACTTCACCAATATTTTTTTGAAACTCTCCTACTATTTTTGATACACTTTCTAATGAATCATCTGTATTCTCTGCAAGCTTTCTTACTTCTTCTGCTACAACAGCAAAACCTTTACCTGCTTCTCCTGCTCTTGCAGCTTCAATACTAGCATTTAAAGATAAAAGATTTGTCTGCTGAGATATATTAGATATTACGGATAGCAGTTCATTAATTTCATGGGATCTCTTCTGAAGTACTGTAGTTGCTTCTAAAGTTTTTCCTATACCTTCTTTAATATTTTGGATTATACTTATCATATTGTTTAAGGAATCACCATTATTATTTGATATTTTTATAACCTCATTAGATGACTTTCTAGTTTCTCTAACTTTATCAGTTATTTCATTGGTATTATTTAAAATATCATTTAATAAGTTTTTATTTTTAGATGATTCTTTTATAATTATATCCGCCTCATTGTCTATAGTTGAACAAGTACTTGCAATCTCTTCAAGTGAAGCTGTAGAATTTTCAGCAGCAACATTTAATGATTTGCTAGAGGAAAGTAATACCACTATGTTCTCTTTTATACTATTAAATACATTTAATAGTTTTTGCTCATTCTTAAATAAAAAACTTTCTTTTTCGTCAACACTAAATAATAAATTTATTGCTGTACTAGCAAGCATCCACATGGCACTTGTATTTAAAAATATAACTAATATTCTTATTACCATTTCTGATTTTAAATTTGTGCTTGGAAATAATTCTGGCTTTAAGAAGTATAAAATAAATTGTGAAATTACACTAAGCACTATTGAAATGATGGATGTTCTCTTATCTAAAAATAATAAAGTTATAGCCAAATAATAAGAAATTGCAATCCAAAATTCTTTTGTAGGTAATATTATATTTAAAAATAAATAATTTATATATGTTATTGCTATGAAAATTCCTATAATCACTCTATAATCTTTAATTAAAAGTTCTAGTTTACCTTTGTATTTATTACGCATATACAAAAATATAAGGATTTCTAACAATAATATTATTTCAAATATTATTATACTCTTCCAATTAAGGGTTGGAAAAATATTTGTTATTTTTATTATAAACATAACAAATGCAGCTAAAATTGCACTTCCTACATAAGAAGAACTGGCAAACAAAAATGTCTTTTCCTTATATTCATCTATCATTCTTTTCATAAAATTCTCCTCACTTACCATTTATATAATAATGCTGTCATGCTATATCCTCCTCCAACAGAACAGAATATATTTATATCATCTTTTTTAAAATTAGTTTCTTTAATTTCTTCATGAAAAGCTAAGAAAGGACTACTTGGACCAGTATATCCGAATTTATCTGCTACAAAATTAAATTTATTTTGGGATACTCCTAAATTCTTCATAGTAGCCTTTAATTCTTCTCTTGAAAATTGAGACATAAAAAAGTGATTTACATCCTTAGGTACTAAGTTTTTTTCATCTAATACTTCTCTAATTATTTTTGCCCAGTTAGTAGCTAAGAAATCACAATTGAAATGATCCCATTGAAGCAATTTGTCATATGTAGGTATGGTTGTATCTAAAACCTTTGACATTCCGCAACGAGGGAACCTAAAATATTTAGCATAATCAGAATCTGTTAAAGTAACAGAGCCCATAAATCCTCTTTCATCTTTTTCTTCGCTTACCTCTAAAATAATTGCACAAGCATTATCCCCATTTGTTGCATATGTGATTACATCATCATTTCTAGAATATCTATTAAGTAGATATGAACCAACTACTAAAGCTCTTTTATATTTTTTGTCACCTCTTAGAAATTTTGTTGCAACATCTACACCGTGTAACATACTTATACAATCACAGCTTACATCAAAACAAACTTTAGCACTTCCCTCTAATGCTCTATTTAGCATAATAGCACAACAAGGTGTTAAATACTCTGGAGCATTTGTAGCTGATATTATTATGTCTATATCATCCCCAGTTAAGGATGCTTTTTTCATAGCTAATTTAGCACTTTCTATAGACATAGTTAAAGTATTTTCATCCTCATCCGCTACCATTCTTTTTTCTCTTCCCAGTTCCTCAAAATACTCTTTCGCCTCCTCCATTAATTCAGGTTTAACCTTTTCAAAATGATCTAAATAATATTTATTATCTAGAACTTTCTTAGGATGATAACTTCCAATTGATTTAATAATTACGTTTCTGTTCATATTTCCCTCCATTGTCATTTTATAAAAGTCTACTATTACTTATTCGTATAATATTATATACTTTTAACTATATTTTTACAAAATTTTGTAGTTTTTAAGCATTTTTTAAATATAATTGTATTTTTTACAAACCTTTATATTGTTTATAATCTTTTTTCAAAAATACACATAATAAAAATAAAGTTATGTGAGTAAAAAAATAAATCCTCTACTTTGAATAATAGAAGATTTATTCTTTACTAATTTTTTTATTTGTTTTTTATTAATTCTAATTTCTTTTTTCTTGTAAATTTTTTTATTTCACATTCCCTTTTTATGGCTTCTTCTTTGGTTTTAAACTCTTCATAATACTTTAAAGTAACTGGTCTCCTTGCCCTAGTATATTTAGCACCTTTTCCACTATTATGAGTTTTTACTCTTTTATTAATGTCTGTAGTCCATCCTGTATAAAGAGTAGAATCACTGCATTCTAGAATATATGTGTACGGCATAATAAAATCCCTACAAATTATTTATAGCATTTTTAGTAGTTATGGTTATGTTTTCTGGTAAGCTTTCAATAGAAAACCACTTTAAATCATGGTGTTTTTGTGGTTCCACATTTTTTACTTGTCCATCTATTATTTTAACTAAAAATGTAGGCGCAACCCAATGAGTTTTTTCTTCTGAAATTATATGATTAGTAACAGTTATAAGTTTAGTTATTTCTATATCTACATTAACTTCTTCCTTAACTTCTCTCTTTATAGCTTCTTCTAATGTCTCAAACATTTCAACCTTTCCACCTGGAATGGACCAACATCCCTTTTCTGGTTCTTTATTTCTAAGTAATAATAATATTTCTCCACTACTATTTTTAATTACTGCTCCTACTCCAACTCCAATATAGTCTTTTCCTTGTATCATATTTATCACCCTAACTTTGTATTTTCTATATTTTTATTATTCTGTATTAACCTTATTAATTTATATATTAGTAAAATGAATATAATTATTTTTATACTAAATCCTATAATACTGATTAAAGTACAATACAAATGATATTTATAACGTATATTACTTATTAACATTATAAACCAAAACCATATCTGAAATAAAATTAAAGCTATATTTATTTTTATAAAATTTAACCTTTTAAAAATATAGATTAAATATATCATTAAATAAATACCATCTAGTATTACAAATAATATAAATTCATTACGTGAAATATTAACAGGAATATCACTTGATATAAGTATACAATACGTAAAGATAAAAAACGAAAAAATAGTAATACTTATTAAAATAACTCCATCTATTAATTTTTTCATAAAATCCCCCTATTAATTTAGTAAAAAGCTATGGTATAGTTTTTATACCATAGCTTTTTAGGTTAGTTGTCATCTCGTATGTTCTTACATGAATCCATTGTATTTTTACAACTAGATACTGGATCTATTGATGCTGTAATAAGACCTAATACTGATGTTACACAAATCGCTAATATTTTAAACATCTTATTGCTTTTCAAAATATCACCTCTTATTTAATTAAATGGATATTATTATACAATAAAATTTTAATCCTCTTTGCTTGTAATTTCAATCTATTAAGTAAATAATAAACTATGATTATTACTCTTTAACATATTCTAAAATATCTCCTGGTTGACATTCTAACTCTTTACATATAGCCTCAAGAGTTGAAAATCTTATAGCCTTTGCTTTATTGTTTTTTAGTATAGATAAATTGGCATTGGTTATGCCTACTTTTTTAGCTAAATCTTGAAGTGACATTTTTCTCTTAGCCATCATAACATCTAAATTAATAATTATCGCCATAATAAAATTTCATCTCCTAAATTGTAAAATCATTTTCTTCTTTATACTCAATAGCTTTTTTGAAAACCCCTGCTAATATGGCAATAAATATTCCCGCTAATATAAATATTATAGGCTCTGTATCTGTATGTATCCCTTTTGCATCTAGATATATAAATTTATATTTTTCCTTTCCAAAGCTTACAACAAAATTTCCAAAATAACATGCTGCTATTATAAAACATTTTACTGATATCTTTTTTAAAGATGTCACATTGGACCATATAAAAGGATTTGCCTTAATTAAAGTTATAACTATCTTTCTAAGTTCAAATACTATTAAAAATATACATATAACTCCAATAGTTAATAGGGTTCCTAGTATAATTTTATTTTTTCCAGTTATATTTCCTGTGTTTTTAAAAAAAGTATTGTAATATACAAGCATAGTAAGTCCTATTCCAACTATTAGTATAATATTTAATATCCATAATAGGACTTGTGATAAAGATTTTTTACCGTAATATTTCATGATTTTCCTCCAATATATTTTAAAATTAAAGCTCTAAAACTTAATTAAAAATTATTTTTTTATTGAATTTCCTTTATTGTAATAATAATTGTATTGATACCAATGCTGTTGTACTTTCTTATTGTTAGATATCCATTGTTTATATATATACTTAGAAATTAATCCATTTTTATATGCTTTTGTCATAGAACCATAATTATCAAAGGACAATTCTGTTAAATAGTCATAATCTATCTTCCCTAAATTTTTTGCTATTCTAATATTGTTTACAGTTATTATATTATCTATATTAACAAAATTAACTGCTACATATAGTATAGCACCACAAATAATTATAGGTTTAAACAAATTTATATTTTTCCAAATAAACATTAACAATAAAAATAATATTATTGCTAAAAAAACAATAAATATACTAACTAAAATTCTAAGTCTTGTGAATCCAAATACTCTAATATAAAGTCTTATTTTATAAAATGCGGAAACATCCATACTAAGTGTAAGTATAGTTATTAATGAATATAATACTAAAAGAATCTTATTTTCCTTTTCATTAATATCTGTTGTATAACTTTTAATTAAAACAACTAAAATTATATTTACAACAACTATAAAAACTAATTGAAAAAATCCACTTCTTGCATATTCAGAATATGAAAAACCTTCAGGCATAGACTTCTTAATATATAAATAACTTATTTGAATCTTAGTAAAAATACTATACAGTAAAGTTATTAAAGTTAACATTGTTATTACTACTACAGGGTTAAAATTAACTTTATTTTTAACTTTATTATCATTTTGTTTTAATTTCACTAAGAAACTACAATACAATCCAAATATAAATAATGAAAATACAACAGATGACAATAACTTTTTAGCTGTGTCTCCAATATTAATATAGCGAATATTAAATATTATATTATAAACATAGTGACTAAAAACTTCATCTGCACTAGATAATAGCTTAATTAATATAAACAAAATTGGTATAGCTATAAAGACACCTAGTATTATTTCATATACCTTCTTTTTATTGTTTTGATTTTCACTTTTATTTATAAATAAATAACTTAATTTATGAATATTTTTTATATTTGGTATAGCTATAAATATTCTTGTTATTAAAATTCTTTTAAATGATTTACACTTAAATTCTATATTATTATAAGTTATAAGTAAAAAACCTGAAAGTAGCGTAATTGGAATTAAAACTTTATTAAGAAATCTAAATAAATCATTACTATAAATTGCATAACTTAAGGACAATAATATACTTATTATGATAAAAAATATTCCAGTATAATTTTTGTTTTTTACTCCATTTATCAATAAAAATCCTAAAGTTAAAGTACCTACGAATATAAAAACTGATATTCCTCCATAATTAAATGCAAATTTATAAAATAAAAATCCTATAAAAACTGATAATAATAGTATTTTTAAAATATTTATACTTTCGTTTTTTGAAACATTAAAAATTTCTTTTTTATATTTCATACTTAGTTCCCCCTATTTTGTCTATTTACTTTTACATAATATTAACATATGATTATTTGAATTTCAATATATTTTTATTGTTTTTCAATAAATAAATATTGAATTTCACTATACAAATGTATATGTAAAGCAAAAAAATTCCTATGAAATAGAATTTTTAATGTTCTACTCCATAGGATATGTTTTTAACAGATTATAAATTTTAATATTACTCCCAAGTTTTCCACACATCAGGTTTGTACCCAACTGTAGCTTCTTTCCCGTTTCTAACTATTGGAGTTACATATAACTTGGGGTTATTTAACAAAATTTCTTCTTTAACACTAGAAGTTCTTATATGCTCCATGTTCGATTTTTTATATTCTTTTGAAGACTTATTTATTAAATTTGTAAGTCCCACAGCATTTTTAACACTTTGAAATTCTCCTTTGCTAAGTCCTTTCATGTTTAAATCTATAAATTGATACTTTATTTTTCTCTCTTTAAAGTAACGTTCTGCTTTTTTAGTATCAAAACATTTTTTCACTCCAAAAATTTGAATATTCATATAAAATCATTTCCTTTTCATCTATATTTTCATACTTAATTTTAATATTATCATACTTACATTAATTCTTCTACAGAAGCTATATTTAAGTGTTTTTACGCATTATTATTTATATTTATATAAATTTCATAATACTCTCCTAATAATCGTTATATGTAATTTATTTGACTTAATATTTTATGATTATATAATTATTATTAGTATTTATTCATAAGGAGGACTTAATTTTGAACAAAAGCAAAGGCATTATATTTATGATTCTTGCCTCTCTTTCATTTGCTACAATGAATCTTTTTGGCAAGCTTGCAACTACGGCTACACCTTATCAAAAGACATTTATTTCAAATGTTATAGCAAGCATAATTGTTTGCTTTATTATTTTTTATAGAAAAGAATCTTTTATTGGTAAAAAAGAAAATAGAAAGTATCTTGTTTTAAGAGGTGTAATGGGTACAATATCCATTTTAACTTTATACTTTTCTTTAGATCATCTTTTTCTAGCGGATGCCACTATTCTTACAAAACTTAGTCCGTTTTTTACTATAATATTTTCTTTTTTAATTCTTAAAGAAATGATTACTAAAAAACAGCTTAGTTTTTTAATTGTAGCATTCCTGGGAAGTTTATTTGTAATAAAACCTCAATTCAATTCCTCAATTATTCCTTCACTAATGGGAGTAATATCAGCAGCTACAGCTGGACTTGCATACACTATGATAAGAATTTTAGGTGATCGTGAGAGCTTCTATACTATAATTTTATCATTTACTGGAATTGCTACTTTAACTATGTTTCCATTTATGTTTATACATAATTCAATTACTTTAAATCATGCCTTATTATTAGTTTTAGGTGGACTTTGTTTTACTATAGGACAAGCATTTTTAACATTAGCATATAAAAATGCTCCAGCATCTGAAATATCTATGTTTGACTACTGCGGATTATTGTTTGCTGGAACCTATGGATTTATTTTATTTAAAGAATTGCCAGATATATTATCAATTATAGGATATATAATTATTGTTGGCTCATCAATATTAAATATACTTTTTAATAAAAAACACTAAACCAAAAAGATGCTATCTATAAAAGTTAGCATCTTTTTTATTAACATGTATATAATTACTATTATTTATTGTCTTTTTTTAATAAGTCTCTTATTTCTTGAAGTAATACTACTTCATCTGAAGGAGTTTCTTCTTCCTTTTCCTTCTCTTCTTCTACTTTTTTTATTTGTAATTTAGATATTAATTTAATAAACATAAATATTGAAAATGCTATTATTATAAAATCTACTACATTTTGAATAAAGTTTCCTATATTCAATGTTATAGGTGGCTTATTTCCTATACCATGTTTCAACGTTATTTTTAAATATGTGAAATTTATTCCTCCTGTTATAAGTCCTATAATTGGCATTATTACATCTTTAACTAATGAAGATACTATTTTCCCAAAAGCTCCCCCAATTACAACACCTACTGCAAGGTCTAAAACATTTCCCTTCATGGCAAATTCTTTAAATTCTTTTATTGTTTTTTTCAAAGTATCACTCCATCTTTTCTTTAGAATTTTATGAATATTAATATCAATGATAACATAAAAGACTTTGTAATTCCATGAAAAATTACAAAGTCCTTATATTTATTCAATTTTAATTACAATTACTTTACTAATATTTCTATATTGTCATCTTTGACATTTACCATAACATTGCAACCATCATATATTTCTCCGGCTATAATTTTCTTTGCAATTTTAGTTTCTAATATATTTCCTATATATCTTTTTAATGGTCTTGCTCCGTAAATTGGATCATATCCTTCTTTTGCAAGTACTTCTTTAGCAGCATCTGTAACTTCCATAGATATATTTCTTTCTTTTAATCTTTCTTTTACATGTTCCATAAATATATCTATAATCTTTTTAATTCCTTCTTTTGTTAATGGTTTAAACATTATAATATCGTCTATTCTGTTAAGGAATTCGGGTTTAAATCTCATCTTCAAAGTTTCCATAACTTCTTCTCTTACTTTTTCATCAACTTCATCTTTACCTTTATTTTCAAGTAAATAACTGCTTCCAAGATTTGATGTCATTATTATTATTGTATTTTTAAAGTCTACTGTTTTACCCTTGTTATCTGTAAGTCTTCCATCATCTAATATTTGAAGGAATATATTAAATACATCATCATTAGCTTTTTCTATTTCATCAAATAATATTACTGAATAAGGGTTTCTTCTAACAGCTTCAGTAAGTTGACCTCCTTCTTCATATCCAACATATCCTGGAGGTGGTCCAACTAGTCTAGATACGGCGTGTTTCTCCATATATTCAGACATATCAATTCTTATAATATTATCTTCACTATCAAATAAGTTTCTTGCTAGTGTTTTTGCAAGTTCTGTTTTACCAACACCTGTTGGTCCTAAGAATATAAATGAACCTATAGGTCTTCTCTCATCCTTTAAACCAGCTCTTGCTCTAATTACAGCATTAGAAACTGCAACTGTTGCCTCATCTTGACCTATTACTCTTTTCTTTAACTCATCTTCAAGTCTTAAAAGTTTCTCTTTTTCTCCTTCAACTAGTCTAGTTACAGGTATACCAGTCCATTTAGATACAATTTCTGATATCTCCTCTTCTGTAACTTCTTCTTTTAAAAGAGCTCCTTCATAATTATTTTGCATTTCTTCTTCTTTTTCTTTAACCTTTGCTTCAAGTTCTGGAATAGTTCCATATTTTAATTGAGCAACTTTGTTTAAATCATAATCTCTTTCTGCTTTTTCTACTTCTCCTCTAGCATCGTCAAGTTTGCTCTTTAAATCTCTTACTTCTAATATGTGAGCTTTTTCTTTTTCATACTTTGCAGTCATTTCATTATTTTTTTCTTTAAGTTCTGCAAGTTCTTTTTCTAAAGTTTCAAGTCTTTTTTTAGAAGCTTCATCATTTTCTTTTGTTAATGCCTCTTTTTCAGTTTCAAGCATTAATTGTTTTCTTCTTATTATATCAAGCTCTGTTGGAAGTGAGTCAATTTCACTTCTTATCATGGCACCAGCTTCATCAATTAAATCTATTGCTTTATCTGGAAGATATCTATCTTGTATATATCTGTGAGATAATTTAGCAGCTGCAACTATTGCAGAGTCATGAATTCTTATACCATGGTGAATTTCAAATCTTTCTTTAAGTCCTCTTAATATTGAAATTGTGTCATCTACTGTTGGTTCACTTACTATAACTGTTTGGAATCTTCTCTCAAGTGCTTTATCTTTTTCAATATACTGTCTATATTCGTCAAAAGTTGTAGCACCTATACAGTGAAGTTCTCCCCTTGCAAGTAATGGCTTAATTAAGTTTCCAGCATCCATAGCACCATCTGTTTTACCTGCTCCAACTATAGTGTGTATTTCATCTATAAATAAAATTATTTTTCCATCAGAACTTTGTACTTCTTTTAAAACAGCTTTTAATCTTTCTTCAAATTCTCCTCTATATTTAGCACCAGCAATTAAAGCTCCCATATCTAATGAAAATATTATTTTTTCTTTTAGTCCTTCTGGTACATCTCCTCTTACAATTCTTTCAGCCAGACCTTCAACTATAGCTGTTTTACCAACTCCTGGTTCTCCAATTAATACTGGATTGTTTTTAGTTCTTCTTGATAAAATTCTTATAGTTCTTCTTATTTCCTCATCTCTTCCTATTACAGGATCTAATTTATGTTTTTTTGCAAGTTCTATAAGATTAGTACCATACTTTGCAAGAGCATCATAAGTTCCTTCTGGATCTTGAGTGTCTACCCTTTGATTTCCTCTAACCTCTAGTAAAACTTTTAAAAATGCATCCTTAGTAATAGAAAATTTATTTAATAATTTTCCTACTGCTCCACTTTTATCTATTTCAATTATTGCAAGCATAACATGCTCTACACTTATATACGAATCATTAAAATCTTTAGCTATCTTATCTGCTTTAACTAAAACTTCATTTATTCTTCTAGTAGCTACTATACCTGATGATTGTGCTCCCTCACCTAAAACCTTTGGCATAGAATCTAGTTGTAGATGTAGATCATTTCTAAGAACATTTATATTTACACCCATTTTTTCAAATATATTAGGAATTAATCCATCTTCTTGATTTACAAGTGCAGAAAATAAATGTATTATGTCCATTTGTTGATGATTATATTTAACTGCCTCACTATATGCATCATTTAAACTTTGTTGTACTCTTACAGTCATTTTATCTACATTCATATGTTTCACCTCTTCAAAATTTATCCTCTAATCTGTATTATTATTTGTTTATGTTTATATAATAATACAAAGGTCAAAGAAAGTCAAAGTCTATTTGATATTAATTTAAATATATTTTTATGCAAAAATAAAAATACTACTTCTAAGAAGCTAAATAATACTTTTTTAATATAACTGCTCTTATAGATTCATATTTAATTTCTGGAGGAAGTTCTTTTTTTATCTTACTAACTTTTTCATATCCAACTCTATTACAAGCATCAACAATAATTTTTTCATCTTCTTTTGTATACAGTCCTTCTAAGGATAAGTCAAAATCTATATTTCCTCCATTTTTTATATAATCAGTTACATATCCAAGTATAGTTGAAATTCCAACTTCAAGTTCTTTTGCTATTTCATTTAAACTAAATCCATTACTTAGCATATCCATAGCTATTTCATTATTTTCTCTTGTTTCTCCATCTATTATAGCTTTTCTTCTTTTTTTATCTACCCAATTAACCGTTATATTATTGTCATATACATATTTATTTACACACTGTAGTATCTTTAAGCCGTATCTTTCTATCTTTTTAGGTCCTATTCCTGAAATATCTTTTAGGTTTTCATCATCCAAAGGATATCTTCCACTTATCTCTTTTAATGTATTTTTAGATAATATCATTTGTGGAAGCACTTTTTCTTCTCTTGCAAAATCTTCTCTTATCTTTAATAATTCATTAAACAATTTTATATCTGTTGTAACTTCAAGAGGAATATCTTTATTATTTTCTTCTAAATTTAAATAAGTATTTTTTAAATTTATATTATTTTCTTTTACATAATCTATAATTGCTTTTTCAAATTCTTCTCCATACTTTTCATACTTAATTTCCCCTACCCCTGAAATCTCAAGCATTTCTTCTCTACTTCTAGGATATTTTAAGCTCATTTCTCTAAGTGTGCCATCTCCAAATATAATATAGGGTGCTACCTGTTCTCTCTGTGCTATTTCCTGTCTTAATGCTTTAAGTATATTAAATAATTTATTTATGTGAGTATCTTTATGTTTAGCCTCAAAGACTTTAAACTCCACTATTTCTTGTCCCTTTAAAACACCTATGGACCTATTATTTAAGTTTAAAACTGGATATGTACCTCCACTTAAACCTATATACCCATGAGATACTAATGTATTTATAAAGTTTTTTAATTCTTCTCCTGTATATTCTTTCATTATTCCATAAGTTGATAAACTATTAAATCCTAAATTTAATACCTTTTTGTTTTTAGAACCTCTAAGCACATCAACCACCATAGTAGTTCCAAAGCTTCTCTTCATTTTATAAATGCAAGACAATACCTTTTGAGCATCTATAGTTTTATCAACTATTTCTCCTTCATTTAAACAATTACTACAGTTGCTACAACTTTCATTAAATTCTTCTCCAAAATAATTTAGTATATATTTTCTATAACAATCATTGCTATAAACTAAATCTACCATTTCTTGAAGCTTTTCATATTGTTTTTTCTTTCTTTCAGGATTCTCAACACTTACTTCTATTAAATACTTCTGAATATGAATGTCTCCTGGTGCAAATAATAATATACATTCACTTTTTTCTCCGTCTCTTCCTGCTCTACCTATTTCTTGATAATAAGCCTCTATATTTTTAGGCATACTATAATGTATTACGTATCTTATATTAGGCTTATCAATTCCCATACCAAAAGCATTAGTTGCAACCATAATTCTTACTCTATCATGTATAAAATCTTCTTGATTTTGTTTTCTTTCATCATCACTAAGTCCCGCATGATATCTTCCAATTGAAAATCCTTTTTTACTTAAATTATCATATATATTATCTACTTCTTTTCTAGTTGCAGCATAAATTATTCCTGAATCTTCTTTATTATTTTCAATATAATTTAAAACATAAGCTTTTTTACTTCCTGATTTTATTATAGTAATATTTAAGTTTTCTCTATCAAACCCTGTTATAAATACTTTTGGATTTTTTAATCTTAATAGATTTATAATGTCATCTCTAACTTCATTAGAAGCTGTTGCAGTAAAGGCTGTAACTATTGGTCTTTCCTTAAATCCATCTATGAATTTAGCTACATTTCTATAACTCACTCTAAAATCATGTCCCCATTGGCTGACACAATGCGCCTCATCAATTGCAACTTGAGATATTTTAACATCCTTTATAGCACTTAAAAATTCATAAGACTCTAATCTTTCAGGTGCTACATATAATATTTTATATTTATTATTCTTTAAATTTTCTATAACTTCATTAAACTCATATATACCTAATGAACTGTTTATATACGCACAGCTAACTCCCATATTTTTTATACTATCAACTTGATCCTTCATAAGAGAAATCAATGGAGAAATTACAATAGTAAGACCATCCATCATTAAAGCAGGTATTTGATAACAAATGGATTTTCCTCCACCAGTAGGCATTATTGCTAGAACATCATTTCCATCTAAAACACTTTTTATAACTTGTTCTTGCCCTTTTCTAAAACTTTTATATCCATAGTATTTTTCTAAAATTTCTACTGATGTTTTTTTCAAACTATTTCACTCCTTAGGAATATTTATATATTATTAATTATAGCCTATTAACTGATTATAAAACAAAAATCACTACACTTAAAGTATAGTGATTTTAAATAACTATTTAATTGTATTATCTCTCTTTAATGTTATTAATACGTCAAACATATTTTTTATATCATCATTAGTTAAGTTTTCAAAATTATCAAGTTTATCTTTTATGTCTTCGATTATTATTCTTTTATACGATCTTCTAAATTTTCTTTTATTTAGACAATATGTAGCTATTGTTCCTGTTAACATGCTTATAAAGCTTATTCCTATTATAGTTAGAATTACAGCTATGATTCTCCCTAATCCAGTTTTAGGAGAAATATCACCATATCCAACAGTTGTAGCTGTTACAAAACTCCACCATAATGCATCTTTAAACTCCATTTTTTCAACAAACGTGATAGAATATGATCCTATTATTACTACTATTATGGTTATTGTCAAAGCATAATTAAAATTATTAGTTTTTATAAATGCACTTGCTTTTTTCTTAAATTTAGATAGAAACACTGTAGCTTTTACTATCTTTGTTAACTTAGATATTCTTATCACTTTTCCCATATTATACATTTTAAGTCCTTTAAATAAAGGATTAAACGGAAGTATACAAACCAAATCTATTTTGTTATTAAAAATAAATTTAATTTTGCCATGACTTTTAAAAAACCTAATAACATAATCTAAAATAAATACTATCCATATAAAATTATCAATAATATTAAAAATATATCTTTCTTTAGGAGATAGATTTAAAATAAGGTCTACTAATGACATAATAACCACAAATAAAGATAATAATGCCATACTTATCTCATAATAAATTTCTCTCTTATTCATATTATAACCTCTTTCATTAGTAATCTAACTTAGATTATAATATATTACTTTAAGTTTGTCCTTGCTTTATGGATTTTTTTATAAATTATGTATAATTATAAATGCAAAAATCAAAGGACAAACATACTTATCCTTTAACCTTTATATTTATAAAATCTTATTTGTAAATTAAATTATAGTATCTCTCCACAGTATTTTTTAAATTATCCATAGCA
Source organism: Clostridium novyi NT (assembly GCF_000014125.1). Taxonomy (NCBI): domain Bacteria; kingdom Bacillati; phylum Bacillota; class Clostridia; order Eubacteriales; family Clostridiaceae; genus Clostridium; species Clostridium novyi. The sequence goes on from NC_008593.1 coordinate 1,500,824, forward strand.
ATAAATCTTCCCTCTCTTAATACCTCTTTCCCTTCTGCATAAAAAATTATAAGAGGTAAGCTAAATATATAAAACTCTCCTGCAACTTCCAAAACTTCACTTGAATCCACTGTACCGATTTCTAACTTAGGAAACTTATTTAACTGTTCTTGAATTTTAGGAAGTAGCATATGACAAACACTACACGTTTCAAGCTTAGATGTAACATATATTAATGCTAATTCATTTGTACTTATAAATTTTTTTATTTCTTCAATAGAAGTTAATCTTTTCATAATGTCCCTCTCCCTTTGTATAAACATTCACTATAAAATATATTTTAATACCATAAAATAGTGACAAAAGCTTCCCGCTAATACGAATAAATGAAATATTTCATGAAATCCAAAAACCTTTGATTTTATCCTTGGCCATTTTGTAGCATAAATAACTGCCCCTAGTGTGTATAAAACTCCACCTATAAACATTAATTCTATTCCTCTTATATCCATACTCTTAGCCAAAGGAGAAATTATAAATACTGCGATCCATCCCATAAATATATACAGTAATGTAGATAACCATCTAGGAGACTTAAACCAAAATATTTTAAACAATACTCCACTTAATGCCAAAATCCATATTAAACTGAACATAATCCATCTTAATTTTCCTTGAAGTGTTATTAAACATACTGGAGTATATGTGCCTGCTATTAATACATATATCATAGAATGATCTATTCTTCTAAGAAACTTTATTACTTTATCTGGCGCTTTTATTAGATGATAAACACTACTTGCTGTGTATAAAAGTATTAAACTTATTCCAAAAATTATTACAGCTACACATGCTAAAGAAGAAGAATACTTTATATTCCTTTCATAATTAATTAACACTATAAGCCCTATTATAGAAATTATAACACCAAACAAATGTGTAAATCCACTTACGGGTTCCCTAAACCTATTCACTTTAAACCATCTCCTAATTTCTATTATATAAATATGCATATTTCATAACGTAGTTTTAAAAACTACTACATGTTGTGTATATATTTTACCACAAAGTTATAGTAGTTTTAAACTCTAAATTTAACTAAATATCTCCTTATTTATGCATTTACATATATTTTCACTAATCATAGTTTTAATTTCTTTTGTTATCTATTTATTAAATATATTTCTAGTAAACTGTAAAGTTCTCATATACCTATATTATTACCACCAATATGTGGTTTTATATACTATACATTGCATTATTAATATTACTATGTTAATATTTTTTTAATACATATACATTGAGGTGTTACAAATGAAACTAAATAATGAATACTTAAATTCTTTTATAGAAAATCTTCATTTAGAAGATAATATTAAGTTATCTGATATACCAGATTTAGATTTATACATGGATCAAGTTATAACTTTGTTTGATGATAAACTAAGTAACCTAAAAAGAAATGAAGATGATAAAATTCTAACTAAAACTATGATAAATAACTACACTAAAGCCAAAATTTTAATTCCTCCAGTTAAGAAAAAATATAGTAAAAATCATATTATTTTACTGATTTTAATCTACTATCTAAAACAAAATTTATCTATTAATGATATAAGTTTATTATTTAAAGATGTCATAAAAGATTTATCTGACTCTGAAAACACAACTTTAAATCTAAAAAATCTATATGAAAGCTTTTTAAATATAAAAAAAGAAACATCAGAACAATTTTTAAACAACATAAATGATAAATTTAAGCTAATAGAAAAAGAAACTAAAAATGAAGATGATTCTAATACAGAACTTATTCGAAAACTTCTTTTAGTTTTATGTGTAATAAATGAAGCTAATACTTATAAACGCTTAGCAGAAAATATGATAGATAATTTATTTCCAAGCAATAAAGAAAAATAGGTAAAATGATTTTCCTCACTTTTACCTATTTCTTATGTTTTATACTAAACGAAATATTTTAAATATAAGTGTATTAAACATACACACAACAATAGCTATTGCAGTTGGAATTAATGCTGCAAGTGCTGTCCATTTGTTACTTTCAGTCTCTCTTTTTATTGTCCATAATGTAGTAGCACAAGGCCAATGAAGAAGTGTAAATATCATAACATTTAGTGCAGTAAGATAAGTCCAACCATTGTTTAATAATATTCCTTTTAATGATTCTAAACTCTCAAAATCTATCATAGAACCTTGTGACAAGTATGACATTAATAATATAGGTACTACTATTTCATTTGCTGGTATTCCTAAAATAAATGCTAAGAGAATAAAACCATCAAGTCCCATTAATTTTGCAAAAGGATTTAAGAAATTTGCTACATGAGATAATATACTTAAATTTCCTATAGTAACATTACTTAAAATCCATATTATAACTCCTGCAGGGGCTGCTATTGCAACTGCCCTTCCTAAAACAAATATAGTTCTATCTATTATAGATGTGTATAATATTCTACCTATTTGTGGTTTTCTGTAAGGTGGTAATTCTAAAGTAAAACTAGATGGTATACCTTTTAGTAGGGTTTTAGACAGAATATATGAAACGAATAGTGTAATAATAACTCCAAGTATCACCATTATTGTAATAGTACAAGCTGGAATTGCACTTGATAGCCTACTATTATTTCCTACAACTAAGAATACAGATGATATAGCAAGTAGTGTTGGAAATCTACCATTACAAGGCATAAAATTATTAGTTAATATTGCAATTAACCTTTCTCTTGGTGATTCAATTATTCTGCACCCTATAACTCCCGCTGCATTACAACCAATTCCCATACACATAGTAAGACACTGTTTTCCATGTGCGCAAGCTTTTTTAAATAGATGATCTAAATTAAATGCTACTCTTGGAAGGTATCCCAAATCTTCAAGCAATGTAAATAGTGGAAAGAATATAGCCATTGGAGGTAACATAACTGATATTACCCACCCAAGTGTTCTATAAAGACCTAATACTATTACCCCATAAAGCCACTTTGGTGCATTTATTTCGTTAAACCAACTAGTAAGTACCCCTTCAAATTTAAAAAAAGCTTTTGATAGAAGTTCCGATGGATAATTTGCTCCAGTTAAGGTTATCCAAAAAAGTAATGCCAGTATAGCTATCATTATTGGAATTCCAAATATCTTAGATGTTATATACTTGTCAATTTTTCTATCCCTGTTCATTTTATCTTTGTCTATAATTACACAGGTCTTTATTACATCTTCAACTCTTTTATATGTTTCTTGTGTTATATAATCTCTTATGTTTTCTTTATCTATATTTTTAGTTAATTCACATACTTCTTTTAATATTTCTTTTCTATTTTCTTCACTAATATCTTTTAAAATAGAATGTATTATAGTGTCATCACCATCAATAAGTCTTAAAGCTATCCATCTTGAGTTTATCTTTGGAATCTCTTTTTGTATTATGTTTTCTATGTTACTTACTATAGATTCAATTTTCTCCTTATACACTACTCTTTCAGGTTTTACTGTAACTTTATTAGATACAACTTTATATACAGCACTTTTTAATTCCTCTATACCAATGCCACTTCTTGCTGCTGTCATAACAACTGGTATTCCAAGTTCACTTTGTAATCTATTTGAGTCTATTACTATATTTTTTTTCTTTGCCTCATCTATTAAATTTACACATAACACAACTTTATCTGTAAGCTCCATTATTTGATAAACTAGATTTAAATTTCTTTCAAGACAAGTGGCATCCGCAACTACAACAGTGACATCAGGATCTCCAAAGCAAATAAAATCTCTTGCAACTTCCTCTTCTGCAGATGTTGCAAAAAGTGAATATGTTCCTGGTAAATCAACTAATACATATTCACTAGATTTAAACTTAAATTCTCCTCTTGCATTGACAACTGTTTTTCCAGGCCAATTTCCCGTATGTTGATGTAATCCTGTAAGTGAGTTGAAAACTGTACTTTTACCTGTGTTAGGATTTCCCGCTAAAGCTACTACATACTGTCCTTCTTTTCTTTCTACCTTATAGATGTCTCTTAAAGAATCTACCTGAGTTGACTTATAAGTAAGTCCCATAAATTCCTCCTATATTGATTGCTACGCTTTAAGCCATTGAAACATCTATTAATGATGCTTCATCTTTTCTTAATGCTATCATTGCCCCTCTTATGTTATATATTGTAGGATCTCCTGTAGGTCCTCTTTGGATAACTTCTACAGTTGCCCCTTTTGTAAGCCCTAATGCAAGCATTCTCTCTCTTATAAATCCACTTGAGAGTAAATCTTCAATCTTTACTAAACTTCCAACATTCATATCACTTAGCCTTTTAATGTTATCCTTTATTTTTTTCATTATGGTTATGCCTCCACTTTAAAAATTATTTCAATAACCTAATAAAATTAGCTTAGTCTAACTTTTTTAGCTAATATTATATTATGACAAAATAACATTAAGGTGACTCATAGTTAATAAAACTTTAATTTTGGCATATAATTTAACAACTATACTAAAGTAGGTGATATTTTGAAAACAGAGAATTTCTTTACCTTTAGCGAATATATGAAAAAAGATATTAATGTTTTAACCCCTTCAATGGAAGACTATTTAGAAATGATATATAGGTTATCCAAAAAATCTGGCTTTACTAGAATAAATGATCTTGCATCATCACTTAATATACAACCTCCTTCTGCCACTAAAATGGTACAAAAATTATCTAAATTAGGTCTCATAAACTATGAAAAATACGGAGTTATAGTCTTAAAAGATGAAGGTAAACGCATAGGTAACGCTCTTTTAAAAAGACATAAAATCATAGAAAATTTTCTTACATTAATAGGCGTTTCAAGTAGTGGCATACTAGAAGAAACTGAAAAAATTGAACATACTATAAATCCTGAAACATTAAAATGTATAAATAATCTATTAAGCTTTTTCGAGAATAACTTAGATGTACTAAATCAATTTAAAAGTTTTTAAAAATTAGTTTATATTTATGAAAACAAAAGGATACTTATATTTATTTATAAGTATCCTTAAAAACAGCTTATTTATTTAACTTTGCATTATCATTATCTATGGTTTTTTCTATTTCTTTCATTAACACTTCTTTACTCATATCCTCAACATTATCAATAGAATTTAATAATTTTATCAATCTATATTTGATATTTTCATCATTTAATTTAAGATGTTCATTTATATAATAACTTTCAAATACATCCATTATTCTAGATTTGAATCCCTTAGAATCTAATAGCTCTTTGAAACTTTGTTGAGATTTTGTATCTCCATGAACTAAAAGTATTTCTTTAGGTCTTACCATTAATTTATCAATCCAATCCACTAAACCATTTCTATCTGCATGTCCTGATAAACCTTCTAGATTATAAATTTTAGCATTAACTGCTATTGGTTCTCCAAATAAATTTACTTTTTTATTGCCATCTAATATGGCTCTTCCAAGTGTTCCCTCAGCCTGATATCCAACAAATACTACTGAACACTCTTTTCTCCACAAATTGTGTTTTAAATGGTGTTTTATTCTTCCAGCTTCACACATTCCACTGGCAGATATTATAATTGCATTTCCTTTAAATTTATTTATTTGTATAGATTCCTGTGGAGTATTTGTATATTTAACACCTTTAAAGTTCAAAGGATTTAATCCAGTTCTCACTAAGCTTTTCATTTCACTATCATGATAATCACTACATTCTTCATATATTTTTGATGTATTAGCTGCAAGAGGACTATCTACAAATATAGTTACATCTTTTAAAATATTATTTTTTACATATTTACTTAAAGCATATAAAACTTCTTGAGTTCTTCCAACTGAGAAAGAAGGTATTATTACATTTCCTCCCCTTTCAAAAGTATCTGTAATTATATTAACAAGTTCTTTAAAGGACCAATCCATATCTCCATGTACTCTATCTCCATAGGTTGTCTCCATTATAATATAATCTGCATAGGTTATATAGCTTGGATCTCTTATTATAGGCTTATTAGTATTGCCAAGGTCCCCTGTATAAACTATTTTCACTTCATCTTCATAATCTTCTTTAATATACATTTCAACTATTGATGAACCTAAAAGATGTCCAGCTTCTCTAAATCTTATTTTAAATCCATCAAATACTTCTATAATTTCATCGTAATCATAATCTCTAAACAAGTACATTGAAAGTTCTGCAATTTTTGCTGTGTATAGGGGTTCTATAGTGTCTAATCCTTGTCTTATTCTCTTTCTATTTTTCCATTCAGTTTCTGTTTCTTGTATATACCCACTATCAGGTAGCATTATACTACATAATTGTTTAGTAGCCCTTGTACAAATTACTTCTCCTTTAAAACCTTTTTTGTATAATAAAGGTATTCTACCACTATGGTCTATATGAGCATGAGACAATATTACATAATCAATTTTTTTAGGGTCAAATGGAAATTCATCATTTCCTCTAACCTTTTCATCTTTCCCCTGAAATAATCCACAATCTAAAAGTATTGTCTTATCATTAAATTTCATAATATGACAAGAACCAGTTACACATTTAGCTGCACCATAAAATTCTAATTTCATAAAATCGCCCCTTTCCCTAAGTAAAACTTTCTTGTAACTATATTATACCAAAGTTTTCTGAAAATTTCGACTTATTTACATTTTATACCTTATTACAAGAAAAAACTAATTAAAAAAGACATCTAAAAATATTTTTAAATGTCTTATAAATAATTTATTATGAAATGATTACTTTTTATATTTTTCTATTAAAGATATTATTTTGTCTACACAATTGTTCGCAGAACTAGAATTCATATTTTTAATATACTTTTGTTTTTCTTTAAATAACTCATCAATTTTATTTGTTATAACTTCTGAATTTAAACTTTCTTCTTCTATAACCATACTGTATCCGCTTTTTTCAAAAGACTTTGCGTTTAATATTTGGTCTCCTCTACTAGCTTTAGCTGATAATGGCACTAGTAAATTTGGCTTCTTTAACGCAAGTAATTCAAAAATAACATTAGCTCCTGCTCTTGATATAAATAAATCAGCTGTTGCCATTAAATGTGGTAATTCATCTTTTACATAATCAAATTGAACATATCCTTCTACATTTTGAAGACTTTCATCTAAATTACCTTTTCCACATATATGAATTATATTATACTTTTTAATTAAATTTGAAAGAGCATCTCGTACACTTTTATTTATTACTTTAGAACCTAAACTTCCACCTATTATCATTAAGACAGGTTTAGTTGTATCTTTAAATTTACATATTTCATAGCCTTTAATTTTGCTTCCTTTAAAAAGTTCTTCTCTAATTGGTGTTCCTGTTAAAACTCCCTTATTATCTTTAATATATTTAAGTGTTTCAGGAAATGTTACACAAACCTTATTACAAAATGGTGCTGCAAGTTTATTTGCAAGTCCAGGAGTCATATCTGATTCGTGTGAAATAACAGGAATCCTATTTAAACGCGCTCCAATTACTACTGGAACAGATACAAATCCACCTTTTGAAAATACTATATTAGGTTTCTCTCTTTTTATTATTTTTTTTGCTTCAAAAACTCCTTTTAATACTTTAAAAGGATCAGAAAAGTTTTTTATATCAAAATATCTTCTTAACTTTCCACTAGAAATAATATGATACTTTATGTTTTCTGATTCAATTATTTTTCTCTCTATACCGTTTTCTGTACCTATATACTGTATTTCATATCCTAATTCTTTTAACTTAGGTACAAGTGCAAGATTTGGAGTTACGTGGCCCGCTGATCCGCCTCCGGTCATGATAATCTTATATTTACTCAAAACATCATCTCCTAACTATATTTCAAAAATCAAATATATTTAATTTTTTATTACACTCACTAATTTTTTATTATACTATATATCCCTTCAATAATAATTATATTTTTTAAAATAAAATATTACATTTATTATTTCTTTTGCTAAAACAAGTACAAACTTGAACTTGTACCTCTAAATCACTAATATATAAATTTGAAAAAAGGTTAAAATACTAGTGTAACAAAAATCAAACATTAAATTTAGGAGGTAATTACAATGGCAAGAAGCAGTAATAAAGCATTAGTACCAGAAGCTAGAGAAGGATTAAACAAATTTAAAATGGAAGCTGCAAATGCAGTAGGAGTTCCTTTAACAAATGGATATAATGGAGATTTAACTGCTAGACAGGCTGGATCAATAGGCGGACAAATGGTTAAAACTATGGTAGAACAATACGAAAAAAATAATCTATAATTATTACTAAAATACAATAATTAAAACCACTAAAGTAGATTTGAATTTTCTACAGAAAGTGCAAAACCTCTTCTAAATAATGATATTTAGAAGAGGTTTTGTTAATTTTAATAGGCTTTAAGTTTATTTGTAATTTTCTTTATATAAAAAAGCCCGGTAAGTGCTGCTATTCCATCTGAAACAGGATAAGCTATCCAGGCTCCTAATGTGCCTAAACTATATACAAGAATTATAGCTGCTGGTATACATATTAAAGTCTCTCTATATATTGATAATATAAAAGATGCCTTTGCTTTTCCAAGTGCCTGACAGCAATATATAGAAACATAATATATGCCCACACATGGAAATATAATTATAACAATCCTAAAAGCTCTAACAGCTCTTAAAAGAAGATCTTCATCTTTTAGAAATATTCCAATTAAATTACTTGGGAAAATCATCATTAATCCCCATACTACCAAAGTAGTTGCAGTAATAAATATTATTGTTTCTTTTATTACAAGTTTCAATTTTTCATAGTTTTTAGAACCATAATTAAATGCTGCTATAGGTTGCATAGCTGAACTTATACCCAATACAGTTATGAATAAAAACATAGATACTTTGGTTATTGTACCTATAATAACTACTGCATCATCTCCTCCTGATGCAGATAAAAGATTATTAAATACAATTGAAAGCAATCCATCTGATGCTTCAACTATAAATGTAGAAAATCCAACACTAATTATAGTTTTAACTATTTTTCTTTCAAAAATAAATTTAAATTCTAAATTAATTTCCTTCTTTACTTTTAAAAATCTAAAAACTGCATATGAAAATGCTAAAATTTGAGAAAAACTAGTTGCAAGAGCAGCACCTTTTACTCCCATTGAAAAACGCACTACAAGTATAGCATCTAATATTACATTTACTGTAGCACCAATACTCATGGCTTTTAAAGTTACTTTAGTATCTCCAAGTGCCATAATTACATATCCAATAACTAAGGTTAGACATTGAAATGTACCACCAAATAGAATTATAGATATATATTGATAAGCATAAGGGAAAAGAGTTTCACTAGAACCTAATAAATTTTTTATAATACCATCTTTAAATAAAAATATTAAGACACATAAAGAAATTAAAATTAAACTTGTTAAAATTAAAGAATTTAAAATTATTTTTCTTAAATTTTCGTATTTTTTTCCACCCAAATTTCTAGATACAGCAGTGGATGTTCCTACAGCCATCATAAGACCAGTAGAAGTTATTAATTTTTGAATAGGAAGTGCTATTGTAAGAGCACCTATACCAACAGCTCCAATAGTAGAACCAACAAATATTGTATCAACCATATTATAAAGTTCCATAACAAGTAATGAAAGCATTGTTGGTATAGCAAATTTAATTAACAATTTGCCTATTTTCTGGTCTGAAAAGACTGTACTGTCAATTTCCATAATATACACCTCATTTTATTTTTATAAACCATATATACCTATTGTAACATATATTTTCTTATACAAGCTTTAATATTTCCATAAAAACAATTTAATAAATTTAATGTATATTTATATTTCTTTTACCTTACATCTTATATTATATATAAATTAAAAATGGATAAGCTATTATTGAAACACAAAACACACAAGGAGGTTGGTTAAGATGTCAAGAAATAAAGTTCTTGTTCCAGAAGCTAGAGAAGGATTAAATAAGTTTAAAATGGAAGCTGCAAATGCAGTAGGAGTTCCTTTAAAAGATGGCTATAATGGAGATCTAACTGCACGTCAATGTGGTTCTGTTGGTGGAGAAATGGTAAAAAAAATGATTAATTACTATGAACAAAATATGCTATAATAAGTAGCAAAAAATTTAAATAATATTCTATTAATAACTTAAGTGCATGAGAATGTTAATCCTCATGCACTTAAGTTAATTTACATCGGAAAATTCTAGTAACATTTTATTTTCAATGTTAGCTGCTAAATTAAAATTATCTAAATTTATTTTCTGGTTACTATCGTCTACCTTAAAAGTTATAGTAAATTCAGTTCCCTTATTTACTTTACTGTTTACTTTTATGTTTCCATTCATTAATTCCACAAAGTTTTTTACAAGAGCAAGACCAAGACCTGTACCAGGAGTAACATTTTTAACACTATTATTTATTTGTATAAATCTATTGAAAATATTATCAAGGCTATCCTTTGGAATTCCTACTCCCTCATCTTTAACCTTAACTTTGACTACATCCTTTTGTGAACATATAGTTACATATATATTTTTGTTATCTGGAGTAAATTTAATTGCATTAGATAAGAGATTCAATATAATTTTTTCATACTTGTCTTTATCTAAAGCTACCATCTTCTCTTCTTCGTTCGTATCAAATATTAAATTGATTTCTTTACTTTTAGCGTATATACTAACTGAGCTTACTATACTTTCAGTTACTGATACTATATTAAAAAATGAATATTCTAATTGTAAAAATCCTGCTTCTGCCTTAGAAATATCAAGAATATTATTTATTAATTTTAAAAGCCTTCTACAGTTTTGATCTATTCTCATAAGAACCTTATCTATTGTATCAGTTATTTCATTTTTATATACATTTCTCGCAAGCTGAACTGAAGAATTTATTATAGTTAAAGGAGTTCTTAATTCATGAGAAATCATGTTGAAAAACTCATCTTTCATATCTGATATACTTTGAAGTTCATTATTATTTGTTATTTCCTCAGTAATATCTCCAGCACAAATAAATAGCCTATTTAATCTATTTATATCGTTATTTTCACTAATTTTTGCTGAAAATTTTATTTTATAATATATATTATTTCCGTTACTATCCTTAATTGCATATGGAGCTACTATATATTCATTTTCACATCTATCTTTAGTAAAAACATTATTTATTACATTTAATATCTCAGGTTCTTTTACTATTTTTCCTTCTATATTATTATTGTACTTTAATATTTCTCTATATTTATTATTTATTAACTTATACTTTAAATCATCAAATTCTATTACTGCAATAGGTACATCTATAGTATTAACAACATCATTTATAAATTCCCTTTGTTCTTGGAGTTTAATTTCTTTGTTTTTTATATTAGTTATATCTTTTAAAGTTAAAATATTATTAATTATAGAGTTATCTTTTAATATATAATTTGAATTTAATTGTATATAAACTTCTTTATGATTTTCATTACTTTTTAACTTTATTTCAAAATCTTTTATTGGAATATGCTTGAAATTATAGTTGTAATAAAGTTCTTGTAATCTTATTTCCTCTGATTGATTAATAAGTTTATTTAAGTATTGAAAAAAGTTTCTAAAATTGCGTCTTTTGATTTCTTTTCCCATTAAATCTATAGCAGCTTTATTGCAAAAGGAAAAATTTCCGAACTCATCATATACAATTAATCCTTCTGAAAGATTATTTAATACATTTTTTAGATGACTAACCCCTTCTTTTTCTTTCCCTCTAAGTGATTGCAACACATCACATTTTGTTTTAAGTTCAGAACACATTCTTAAAAAGCTATCATTACTATTTTTTAATTGAGAATTTAAATTTATATATTGTGATACTTCATAAAAAAATATATTAACTTCTTTTTCACAAATATTTATTATTATATCAAAATATCTTTTATGTAGTATTTCGATTTGTCTTAACTTCTTATCAATTTTAAACTTTATACAATTTTTAATTATCTGTTCTAAATTCTTAAAAAAATCTATGGCAAATAACGACTTATATTGAAAATCTGCATCTATATTAAACATATCTATAAATGCTCTATTCATATATTTAATATTTAAATTAGTTTCATCTATTATAGCTACTCCAAATGGTAATTTATCGTAGACTTGACCCATAGTATATTCCCCCATCTCCCAATTTCCCATTTTACTGCCTAATTTACATTTTTTCATGCTTATATCACATGAAGGTTAATATACAACATATTCTATATAAATATACTTTTTCCTTTTTATATTTAAATTTGTAAGTATACTTAATTACTACATACTCTAAAATCTTTAACTCTAAGTTGTTTATTTCTATATCCATTAAATTCATTTATCATTGGATAAAATATTAAATCTAATTTTAAGTTATACGGACTCGCAATAACTGTTTCAATTTTTTCTCTAAGAGACTTTTCTACCATATCTTTAAACTCATCTGCTCTATTAAATATTATGGCATCTATTTTTTCATTATCATTTGTTAAACAAGTTAATTTTATTGTATTTTGATCTTTTCCCATAATTCTTATATTTAAAACTTTTATATTTTTTTCAGCAAATAAAGGCGCTGGATTTCCTTTTCCAAATGGCTCTAAGTTCTCAAGTTCTTCTATAAGTTCTTCTTTAACTGAACTTAATGGTATTCTCTTATCAATTTTAATTTTAGGTATTATATCCTCATCAGTAAGAGTACAATTTTCATTTAACATTGTTCTTAATTTTTCTATATTTTCTTCTTTTATAGAAAGCCCTGCTGCCATTGGATGTCCACCAAACTTTTCAATTACTTCCCTGCATTTTAATAATTCTTCAAAAAGATTGTATTCTTCTATAGATCTCCCAGAGCCCTTTGGCATTTCTTTTCCTTTTGTAAGTATTATAGTTGGAACATTAAATCTTTCTCTTATTTTTCCTGCTACAATTCCAGCTATACTCTCATGTATATCTTCCTTATATATAACTAAAACTTTGTCCTGTCTGTAACTTGAATTTTCTACTACATCTATTATTTCTTCTACATTTCTTGTTGTCATTTCTTGTCTTGTCTTATTTAAATCATATAGTATATTTGCAAGTTCCTTAGCTCTTTCTTCATCTTTAGTTATAAGTAATTCTACAGATAATGCAGCAGTATCTAGTCTTCCTGTAGCATTAATACATGGTCCTATCATAAACCCTATATTATAAGATTTTATTTCTTCTTTGTTTATTCCAAGAGCATTCATAAGGCATTGAAGTCCCAAATTACTAGTGCTTTTCATCATTTTTAATGCATTTTTAGCAATAATTCTATTTTCGGAAACCAAATCAACTACATCGCATATAGTTCCTATTCCCGCAATTTCAATAAACTTATATGCATCACTATCATCTAATCCTAAACTTACATAAAGAGCTTGTATAAACTTAAAAGCGATACCTGCTCCACATAACATTTTAAATGGATAAGTACAATCGTTTCTCTTAGGATTTATAACAGCATCAGCTTCAGGAATAATGTATTTTCTCTCTCCCTCTTCCTCTTTAAATGGAAGTTCGTGATGGTCTGTCACAACTACTTGCATACCAAGTTCCTTTGCAAATTTAACTTCTTCTACAGCACTTATTCCATTATCGCAAGTTAAAATTACTTCTGCTCCTTGATCCTTTAATATCTTTAATCTATTACTACTCATACCATATCCTTCTGCTTCTCTATCTGGTATGTAATACTCAACATTTGCATCTATTTCTAAAAGTCCTTTATACAAAATAGATGTACTTGTAACTCCATCTGCATCATAATCACCATATACAACTATCTTTTTTCCTTCATCAATAGCATCTAATACTATATCTACACCTTGTTGCATATCCTTCATTAAAAATGGACTATATAAATCATCAAGTGAAGCCTTTATAAATTTTTTAGCTTCCTCTTCACTTTGTATTTTTCTATTTGCAAGTATTTTTGCAGTGATATCACTTATGTTACACTGTTTTGCTAATAATTTTGTATCGCATTTTGTAACTTTTAATCTCCACTGATTCATTTTTTTATCACCTTCTCCCAAATTATTATAGCATAATAATCATATATTTTGTGGTATAATCTTAGTGGAGGTGCTATATATGGATAGTTTATTATTTGGAATATCGGGATTACCTAATAGAAATAGCAATAAGAAATTTACTTATAAAACAGGAATAGAATATTTAAGAGAAATTGGTCTTGATGCAATGGAACTTCCTTTTGTTAGATCCGTAAATATTACAGACAAAAATAAAAATGAAGTATTAGATACAAAACTTAAAAATGACTTTTATTTATCTGCTCATGGTTCTTATTTTATAAATTTAAATGCAGATGAAGAAGAAAAAATAGAAAAATCTTTAGAAAGAATAATTAAAGGTGCTGAAGGTCTTAAAAAAGTTCAAGGAAAAAGCCTAATCTTTCACCCTGGATTTTATCTTAAAGACTCTAAAGAAGAAACCTTTGAAACAATAAAAGAAAATCTTTTAAGACTACCTGATTTAGGTGTGGATTACAGACTTGAAACTACAGGTAAAGGAACTCAATTTGGCTCTCTAGAAGAAAATGTTGCCCTTTGCAAAGCTGTTGATACATGTAAATTGTGTATAGATTTTTCTCATATTCACGCAAGATATAATGGTTCTTTAAAATCTTATGATGATTTTGCAAGAATTCTAAATTATGTAGGAAACGAACTTGGTGATGAGGGACTAAATGATATGCATATCCATCTATCAGGAATTAACTATACTGCTAAAGGAGAAAGAAACCATCTTCCTTTTGAGGAAAGTGACTTCAACTATAAAGATTGTCTTAAAGCCTTTAGAGATTTTGACATTAAGGGTTGTGTAATATGTGAAAGTCCCGTACTTGAACACGATGCATTACTTTTGAAAAATTATTATGAGACTTTATAATATAAATAAAATTTGTGACATACAGGAGAGATACTTATGAGTAAAAAAAGTTTTAAAGGAAGTGCTATGTTAAATCCAGTACCTTCAGTTCTTATTACTTCTAAAAATAAGGAAGAAAAAGTGAATGTGTTTACTGTTGGCTGGATTGGAGTTGCATGCACTCACCCTCCTATGATAAGTGTAGCTATAAGACCTGAAAGACTTTCTTATAAATACATAAAAGAAAATGGAGAATTTGTAGTTAATCTTCCTTCTCGTGATTTAGTTAAAGCTGTAGATTTTTGTGGTGTTAAATCTGGCACTACTATAGATAAAATAAAAGAATTGAACTTTACACTAGAAGATAGTGATAATATTTCTGTACCTTATATAGATGAATGTCCTATAACATTAGAATGTAAGGTGAAAAATATAATTCCTTTAGGATCTCATGATTTATTTTTAGCTGAAATTTTATCTGTACATGTAGAAGAAGATTTAATAGATGAAAAAGGTAAAATTCACTATGAAAAAGCTAACTTAATATGTTATTCTCATGGAGAATATTTTGGTGTTTCAAAAAAGGTTTTAGGAAACTTTGGTTTCTCCATTAGAAAAAAGAAAAAGAAGAAGAAACAAAATTTTAAAAAGAAAAAGAGATAAAACTTATATGTTAAAAGCACCCCATAAAAGTAATTACACTATTTTATAGTAACTACTTAATAAGGTGCTTTTAATATATTTATATTCTTTTTTATTAAGCTTCTTCTATTGAAGTTACATTATATCCCCAATCTTCAACTTCAGCTTTCATTTTGATATCATCTAATTTTTCTCCTTCTACAATAGCAAACTTACCTTCTAAGTTTACATCTACATTGCTTACTCCCTCTATTTCCATAAGAGCGTTTTTAACGTGCATAACACAATGATTACAAGACATTCCTTCAATATTTAATTTTCTTTTCATTGTTTCATCCTCCTTAATACTTTTTAATATGTTTTAATTTATATATCTTTTTTAAATCTTTTAAGCCTTAATGCATTTGTAATTACTGATACTGAACTTAAACTCATGGCAGCAGCTGCTATCATTGGGTTTAGTTTAGGACCACCAAATAAAGTTAATACTCCTGCTGCAATTGGTATACCTAAAGTATTATACCCAAATGCCCAAAATAGATTTTCTTTTATATTTTTAATTGTTGCCTTACTTAGTTTAATAGCTGTTACAACATCTAAAATATCATTTTTTATTAAAACTATATCTGCTGATTCCATAGCTATATCTGTTCCTGAACCAATGGCTATTCCCACATTTGACTGTACAAGTGCTGGTGCATCATTAATTCCATCACCAACCATTGCAACTGTATCTCCACTTTCCTGTATCTTCTTTACATTATCTGCTTTATGTTCTGGCATAACTTCTGCTAAAACCTCATCTATTCCAACTTCTTTTGCTATAGCATTTGCTGTCTTTTCATTATCTCCTGTAATCATTACAGTTCTAATACCCATTTCTTGTAGCTTTTGTATGGCAAGTTTACTATTTTTCTTTATAACATCTGCCACTGCAATTATACCTACTGCTTTATTATCTATTGCAATATACATAGGAGTTTTTCCATTATGAGCTAACTCTTTAGCTTTTTCATAAAATTCATTTATATCTATATTAGTTTCATTCATAAGTCTTTTGTTTCCTATAAGTAATTGTTTGTTATCTATATTTGCTTCAATACCTCTTCCCGTTAAAGATTTAAAAGAAGTAACATCTATTAAATCTATTTTTTTATTTTTAGCATAGTTTACTATAGCCTCTCCTAATGGATGTTCTGAAGCTTTTTCAGCTGAAGCCACTAATTTTACTATATAATCCTCATGAAATTCTTCTGTAGTCATAATGTCTGTAACTTCTGGTTTTCCTTCTGTTATGGTTCCTGTTTTATCAAATATTATTGTATTTATCTTGTGTGCCGTTTCTAATGCTTCTCCACTTTTAATTAACACTCCATTTTCAGCACCTTTTCCTGAACTTACCATAATAGCTGTAGGTGTTGCAAGTCCCAATGCACAAGGACAAGCTATGACTAGCACAGAAATAAATATAGTAAGTGAAAAAATTAAACCTTTACCACTAAAATACCAACTTAATGAAGAAACTATAGCAATTATTATTACTGTAGGTACAAAATATGATGATATAGTATCTGCAAGTCTTGCAATAGGAGCTTTTGATCCTTGAGCTTTTTCAACTAATTCTATTATTTGAGATAATGCTGTATCTTTTCCTACTTTGGTTGCTTTAAATTTAAAATATCCATTTTTATTTATAGTAGCACCATAAACTTTATCATTTACTTTCTTTTCAACGGGTATACTCTCCCCTGTAAGCATTGATTCATCTATAGAGGAATTTCCTTCTATCAAAACACCATCTACCGGTATCCTCTCACCTGGTTTTACTATAATAATATCTCCTTTTTCTACTTCTTCTATTGGAATTATTACTTCTTCTCCATTTTGAAGTATAAGAGCTGTTTTAGGAGAAAGTCCCATTAACTTTTTTATAGCCTCTGATGTTTTACCTTTAGACTTAGCTTCTAGATATTTTCCTAAAGAAATCAGTGTTATTATAGTTGCCGCAGATTCAAAGTATAAATCCATAGTATATTCATTATGACCTGTAGCTATTTTAAAAATTCCAAATATACCATATAATATTGCAGCACCACTTCCTATAGAAATTAATGAATCCATATTGGGACTACCCTTAAATAATGTTTTAAAACCTACTTTAAAAAACTTTCTTCCATTATATATGCAAGGAATAACTAGTATAAGTTGAATTAACGCAAAATTAAGTGGACTTATAGACGGATCTATTATGCTTGGAAGATGCATCCCCATCATGTGTCCCATAGAAATTATTAAAAGTGGAATTGCAAATACCGCTGAATATATAAAATTATTCCACATAACTTTCATTTCATTTTCTTTTCTTTCTTTATCTATATCAACTGATACTTCATTATCTTCTGCTATGTATCCAGCCTTATCTATAGCTTCTTTGATTTTAGAAATTCTTATTTTTGAAGGCTCATACTCTAAATATAACTTTTCTGTAGCAAAGTTAACCTCAGCCTTTTCTACTCCTTCAAGTTTTCTTGTAGTTTTTTCTACTGCTTTTGCACAAACTGCACAGGTCATTCCACCAATTTTCATAGTAACAGTTTTAGTGTTTTTTTCTTCTTTTGCAGAATATCCAGCCTTTTCAATAGCCTGTATTATCTCTTTGTCCGATACTACATTTTCGTCATATTTTACATATAACTTTTCTGATGCAAAATTAACATTTGCATAAATTACACCATTTGTTTTTTTAGAAGCTCTTTCTACCGATTTTGCACAAGCTGCACAAGTCATTCCCTGCACATTTAGTATTTTATCCATATCTGCCTCCTATATTTAACTTTTATTCATAAGTTTACTTAATATAGACATTATTTATTGTAAATGATTATCATTTTAAATTCAATATAATTATATAATAAAATAAGCACCTATTTATAGTTAGTGCTTATTTTTCTCATTTTATTCAGGCATTAACACTTGAATGCTTGGATTTTTCAATACTTTTGATATGAGATTTAATATTGTATTTTCATTAATTGTATGATTTTTAACAATACCTTCAAAAACTCCTTTTGTAGTATTAAACATTATTTTTTCAGTTACTATTCTTTTACTTAATTCTATTGATCGCTCTAATGACAATTCCTTTTTTAAATTTATACTTTTAATTACGTCATTTATGCATTCCTCAGTAAATATTCCTCTTTTACTTTTTATATCTTCTATGTTTTTATTTATTAAATTTATAGCTTTTTCTACATTATCTTTAGATGTACCGAGAGTAATTGTAAATAACTTAATACCATTTTCATTTTTTATATAGCTTCTTATATCATATGCAAGTCCATTTTTTGTTCTAATTTCATCAAATAAAATACTGCTAATTCCATCTCCAAATCTAGAATTAAATACATTAAGAATTTTTATTTCTTCATCACTTAAATCATGTATTGGAAAACAGTACTGTATTTTTGCACCATTTAAATCATTTCTTATTTTAGTATATATTCCTGGTATGTTATCTTCGTATAGATTTAAATCTTCCAAATTAGATTTCTTACTCCATGTTCCAAAATATTTATTTACTATATCTAAAACTTCATTGAACTCTAATGACGATACAACGCTAATAACACAATTTTCTGGTACATAATGTTCATCATAAAAGTTCTTTATATCCTTTAGCGTTATTGAGGATACACTTTCTTTATTTCCTATAATTAATTCCTTAATTCTTCTTTCTTTGAATGCATTATAAAACAGTTCGTCTTCACATTCTTGATATGGATCATCTTTCCATTCTTTTAACTCTTCTAATATTACGTTAATTTCTTCTTTAAAACCTTCCTCTGGGAAAGTTGGATTTAACACTATATCTGAATATAAACTAAAACCTTCTTCAAAGTCAGAAGATAGTGTAGTTCCATAATATATTACATAAGGATAATTTGTCATAGCATTATTAAATCCGAATATTTTATCACATTTAGAGTTGATTTCGCTTTCTGTATTATTTATTGTTCCTTTAAAAACCATATGTTCTACAGCATGTGCTATACCCATATTTTTTCTTTCTACCAAAGCCCCTGCGTTAAATCCAATGCAAAATGAAGAAATACTTCCTTGTCTTTTAACATAATATAAATTTATCCCATTTTTTAAAATATGTTTTTTCATTTTATTTCCCTCCATGTTCTCTTTAATTATAAATACTTTTAGGAAAATAAAAAAGATAAGATTGTTAAAAGTTCTTAAATCTTATCCTAATAATACATAAATTATTACATAAAAAAGCTGTTGAAATAATTCAACAGCTTTTATATATCTACTAATTATTTGTAGCTTTTGATTTGTGCTATTAATTCTGGGATTATTTTGTTTAAGTCTCCAACTAATCCAAGATCAGCAACTTTCATGATTGCAGCATCTGCATCTTTATTAATAGCGATGATGTAATCACTGTCTTGCATTCCAGCTAAGTGTTGGATTGCTCCTGAAATACCGCAAGCGATGTATATTTTAGGTCTTACAGTTTTACCAGTTTGTCCAACTTGTAGTTCGTGATCTATCCAGCCGTTATCTGTAGCTGCTCTTGATCCTGCTACAACTCCACCGAATACGTCAGCAAGTTCTTGTAGTTTAGCGAAGTTTTCTTTGCTTCCAACTCCTCTACCACCTGCTACGATTACTTCAGCTTCTCCAAGATCAGCAACTTCTTTAGCTATTTTAACAACTTCTTTAACAGTTACTTTTAAATCTTCAGCATCTAATTTAACTGCAACTTTTTCGATTTTAGCTGCATCTACTCTTGATTCGTCTGCTGCTAATTTGTCGAAAACACCAGGTCTTACAGTTGACATTTGTGGTCTGTTTTCTGTACACATGATTGTTGCCATTAAGTTTCCACCGAATGCTGGTCTTGTCATTAATAAGTGACCTGTTCCTTCTTCAGTATCTAATGATGTACAATCTGCTGTTAAACCAGTGTGTAATCTAGCTGCAACTCTAGGTCCTAAATCTCTTCCTATGAAGCTAGCTCCTATGAATAAGATTTCTGGTTTCTTTTCGTTTACTAAATCACAAATTACTCTAGTGTAAGCACCAGTTGTGTAGTTTGCTAATCTTTCATCTTCAGCATATAGAACTTTGTCAGCTCCGTGTGCTAATAATTCATTTGCAACATTTTCGATTTTATTTCCAAGTAAAACTGCAGTTAATTCTACGTTTAATTTGTCTGCAATTTCTCTACCTTTTCCAAGTAATTCTAAAGCTACTTTTTGTAATTCTCCATCTCTTTGTTCTGCGAATACCCAAACGCCTTTGAAATCTGCTATATTCATTACTTATCCCTCCTACTTATATACTGTATACTAGATGTAGTGTTTTTCTTTTAATTTTGAAGCTGCGTAAGCTGCTGCTTCTTTAACTGGCATATTAACTACTTCACCTTGTCCTTTAGCTTCTTTAGTCATAGATCTTTTAACCTTAGTTGGAGATCCTTTTAATCCTAGTAAAGCTTTGTCAACGTCTATATCATCAGCTGACCATACTTTAACTTCTCTTTCGAATAATCCGAATACATTTCTCATATCCATGTATCTTGGTTCGTTTAATTCTTTGATTGCTGTTAAAAGACATGGAGTTTGAACTTCTAATACTTCATATCCATTTTCTAATGCTCTTCTTACTGTTAATTTGTCTCCATCAACATCTACTTTTTCTACATAAGTAATTTGAGGAAGTCCTAAGTGTTCAGCTATTTCTGGTCCAACTTGTGCAGTATCTCCATCGATAGCTTGTCTTCCTGCGAATATGATATCATATTCTAATTTCTTTAATGCTCCTGCAAGTGCATGTGAAGTTGCAAGTGTATCTGCTCCAGCGAATGCTCTGTCAGATATTAATATTGCATCATCAGCTCCCATAGCCATAGCTTCTCTTAAAGCAGCTTCTGCTTGTGGAGGTCCCATGCTTATTACTGTAACAGTTGCTCCGTTTTCATCTTTTAATCTTAATGCTTCTTCTAATGCATTTTTATCTTCTGGGTTTATTATTGATGGAACTCCTTCTCTTACAAGTGTTCCTGTAACTGGATCTATTTTAACTTGATTTGTATCTGGAACTTGCTTTAAGCAAACAACTATTTTCATTGTCTATTCCTCCTTAAATTAAACTTATTATCTGAATATTGATCCTGAAATAACCATTCTTTGAACTTCGTTAGTTCCTTCGTAGATTTGAGTGATCTTAGCGTCTCTCATCATTCTTTCTACTGGGTAATCTTTAATGTATCCGTATCCACCGAATAATTGAACTGCTTCAGTTGTAACGTACATTGCAGTATCTGTACAAGAAAGTTTAGCTCTTGCAGCTGAAACTGAGTATGGGTTACCGTTGTTTTTATCCATAGCAGCTGTGTATAATAAGTATCTAGATTGTTCGATTCTTACATCCATATCTGCCATTCTCCAAGCGATACCTTGGAATTTGTATAATTGTTTTCCGAATTGTTTTCTTTCTTTCATGTATTCTCTAGCTGCATCAAATGCACCTTCAGCTAGTCCAAGACCTTGAGCTGCAACACCAATTCTTCCTCCATCAAGAGTCTTCATTGCGATTGCAAATCCTTTTCCTTCTTTTCCTAGTAAGTTTTCAGCTGGAACTACACAGTCTTCAAGGATGATTTCACCAACTTGTGCTCCTCTGATACCCATTTTGTCTTCAACTTTACCAATTGAGATTCCTGGGAAGTCTTTTTCAACTATGAAAGCTGAAATTCCTTTTGTTCCTTTTGATTTATCAGTTATAGCGAATATAACAAATGTTTCAGCAAGTGGGCTGTTTGTTATAAAGCATTTTTGTCCGTTTAATATGTAGTTATCTCCATCTTTAACAGCTACAGTTTGAGCGCCTGATGCGTCTGTTCCTGCGTTTGGTTCAGTTAATCCAAAAGAACCTAATTTCTTTCCTGAGCATAAGTCTGGAAGATACTTTTTCTTTTGTTCTTCTGTACCGTTTTGGTATATAGCTCCACAACATAATGAAGTATTAACTGAGTATGAGATTCCTAAGCTTCCGCAAGCTTTTGAAATTTCTTCTACTGCTAAAATATAAGATAGGTAATCTCCACCTGTTCCGCCATATTCTTTTGGATATGGTAAACCAATGATACCATATTTACCTAATTTTTTGTAAACTTCCATTGGAAATTCACCTGTTGCATCTGTTTCAGCAGCTATAGGTTTTATTTCATTTTCTACAAATTCTTTTACCATTTGTTTTACCATTTGTTGCTCTCTAGTTAAATTAAAATCCATCTTATATTACCTCCTACTATAATATTTTTCACAACCTACATTTCATAATATCCAGTGGATTCTATCAATAAAATGTCCTTTGTGTATTAAATGCTTTTGTTAAAAAAAAAACACTTTGTCTGACAATTTTGATTTTATTCCATTACTGAATAAATATCAAGTACACACTTTTTTGTATTATAGTTTAAATAAACATATGTAGTATAAAAAAGCACTCTAAGTATATTTTTGTATACTTAGAGTGCTTTTTTATTTTATAAATTTTATATTACTGTTACAGTTTGAAACTCTTATTTTTTTACCTTTTCCTGCTCTGTTTTGATTATTTATACCCTTTAATATAACAACCTCTTCAGAGTCATCTTCATACATAACCTCTAGTTTATTCTTAGTTTCTCCATAAACTTTTATTTTATCATCATTATCCTCTAAATATATAAATTCTCCAAAAATAACCTTATCATCTTCACTTAAGCTTATTCCCGTTACCCCTGAAGCTATTTTACCCATAGGATTTATGCTATCACTATCAAATCTTATTCTCATATCTTTTTTAGTTATAAGTAAAATATCTTTTTCTAATTTATTATCTTTTTTTAGTACATTTATCAATTTATCATCTTTATCTTTTAACTTATATCCTTTTGTGTAGGAATAATTTCCCTGAAATTCATTTAACATAGTCTTTTTAACATATCCATTTTCACTTATAAAATAAAAACTTTCTTCATCGTTAAATTCAGTAATAGCAAAAATATTTACTATACTTTCTTCATTTTCATTAAATTCATCTATTAAGTTTGATAATTTTACTCCATTGTTATCGATATTTTCTATTAAATATGCAGGAAGTAAAAATACACTTCCTTTATCTCCAAAAATAATTATATTGCTAAGTGAATTTGCATAGCATCCTTTGAAATTCTTATAATTAACTTTTTTAGATACCTTTATCTTTCCTTTATTATTTATATTAACGGCAAAGTTTTTTATCTCAAATTCATCAGTATACGAAATTTCCTTAACTTTATCCTCTGCTGATAAATTAAATAATTGATTTCCCATAACATTTCTATCACTATTTTCAAGTCTAGGTTCTCCTACAGTAAATTTTAACCCATTTTTAGTTTGCACTTTTATGTATTGTTCTTTTCTATTGTTATCAGCTAACTTTACATTTATTAATTTTTCATTTTCTTTTAATTTTAAAGCTAATAATTTAGAATAGTTTGTTTTAAATTTATCTAAAGAACTTTTTTTCATCATTCCCCTATCGCTAAAGAAAATAAAGTTCTTATGACTATTTAATTCTTCAATTACATAGAAATTTATAAGCTTTTCTTTTTCCAAATCTAATGTTTTTATTAGATTATCTAGTCTTTCTCCTTTTTCTTTCCATTTCATTTCAGCTATATTAACAATTCTTAATTGATATAGATTTCCTTCATCTGTAAATATAATTAAACTATATTTAGTGTTGCCTTCTAATATAGCTTTATTAAAGTCTCCTTCTCTATACTCTATATCCTCAACTTTTGGATTAATTCTTTTATAATATTTTTCAGAAACTCTTTTTATATATCCTTCATTAGATATTGTAATTATAACATCTTCATCTAAAATAAGTTCTTCTATATCAATTTTAGCTTTTTCATCATCATGAATTATATTTGTTCTTCTTTCATCTCCGTAGTTTTCCTTAACTTCATTTAGTTCCTTTTTTATAACTTTAAATAATTCTTTTTCGCTATTTAATATTTTTGTTAAGGCATTTATACGTCTTTGTAATTCCTTGTATTCTTTTTCAAAAACCTTTATTTCAAGACCAGTTAATTTATATAGCATTAATTCTACTATAGCCTCGGCTTGTTCTCTTGAAAATCCAAATTTGTTAACCAAATTTTCTTCCGAATCTTTTTTAGATTTTGAGGCTCTTATGGTTTTTAATATCTCATCCATTATATCTATAGCTTTAATAAATCCTTCTACTATATGAAATCTTTTTTCTGCTATTTCAAGTTCTTTTTTAGTCCTTCTTATAACAACGTCCTTTTGATGCTCTACATAATATTTTAATATAGCTTTTAATCCTAATGTTTTTGGTTTTCCATCTGCTATTGCAACCATATTAAAACTTAAATTACATTGAAGTTCAGTCTTTTTAAATAAGTATTTTAATACTCTTTCAGCTTCTTCTATGTTTGCTGATTTCTTTAATTCTATTACAGCTCTTATTCCATTTCTATCTGATTCATCTCTTATATCAGAAATAGCATCCAATGCTTTACTATGCTTTTTATCAGCAGTCATTTCAGATATTGTCTGTAACATTTTAGATTTATTTTTTCTATAAGGGAATTCAGTTATAACTATTCCATATCTATCATTTTCTAATTTTTCAATATTTGTTTTTGCTCTTAGAGTAACCCTTCCTTCTCCTTTTTCATAAGCAGATAAAAGTGCCTTTTCTCCAATTAATATTCCTCCAGTTGGAAGGTCAGGCCCCTTTATATAGTTCATTAATTCCTTTGTTGAAATATCATTATTATCTATATAAGCAATACATCCATCTATAGTTTCTTTAAGATTATGTGGTGGAATGTTTGTTGCAAGTCCTACTGCTATACCAAAAGCTCCATTTACAAGTAGATTTGGAAATCTTGCTGGTAGTACCTTTGGTTCAAGCTCCGTATCTGAATAGTTGTTTACCATATCAACTACTTCTTTATCTATATCCTTTAACATTTCCATTGCTGCATTTGTAAGTCTCGCTTCTGTATAACGCATAGCAGCAGCACTATCTCCATCTATACTTCCCCAGTTTCCGTGTCCATCTATAAGAGGAATTCTAGTTGTAAAGTTTTGAGCTAGTATTACCATAGCATCATATACAGAGGTATCTCCATGTGGATGGTATTTACCAAGTATATCCCCAACAATTCTAGCGGACTTATAATAAGGCTTATCTGGAGTTGCCTTTAACTTATAAGCTCCGTATAAAATTCTTCTATGTACTGGTTTTAATCCATCACGCACATCAGGAAGAGCTCTTTCTTTTGCAACTTCTACCGCATAAGGAAGATAGTTGTCCGGCATAACCTCTGATATAGAAGCTTTTATTATATTATTATCCTTTGGAATGTTTATATTTTTTTTAGCCATTTTAGTTCAATCCTTTCAAAATCAACAACAATTTAACATTTAAAATTCTGCGTATTTATACATATAATTTCTTCTAGGTTCAACTACATCACCCATTAATAGAGAAATCATTTTTTCAGCTTTTGCAGCATCTTCAATAGTTATTTGTTGAAGTGTTCTAGTTTCTGGATTTAACGTAGTATCCCAAAGCTGATCTGGATTCATTTCTCCAAGTCCTTTATATCTTTGTATTAACGCTCCCTTACCTATTTCCTTTTTTGCACTAGCTAATTCTTCATCACTATATGCATATCTACTTATTTCACCTTTTTTTGAATTTTTATATACTTTATATAAAGGTGGTAGTGCTATATATAAATGTCCATTAGTAATTAAGGATCTCATATATCTATATATATAAGTTATCCATAAAGTTCTTATATGATATCCATCTACATCCGCATCACTTAAAATTATTATTTTATCATATTTTAAATCATCTTCATTATAATTTTCTAAAACTCCCGTTCCAATTGCTGCATTAAAAAGTTTAAGTTCTTCACTTGCTAGAACATTTTCAAGTCTTTGTTTTTCTGTATTCATTATTTTACCCTTTGAAGGCATTATAGTTTGAAATCTTCTATCCCTTGCCTGCTTTGCACTTCCACCGGCTGAATCTCCCTCAACTACAATAAATTCGCAAAACTCAGGTCTTTTTAATGTGCATATAGATACTTTTCCAGCAAGGGGAGCTGTTCCCTTTCCCACTTTCTTTTTTTCAGCATCATTTATCTTTTTTATTTTTTCACGTCTTGCAGCAGCGGATACTGCATTATTAATAATTTGAGTTGCTATTTCTTTATTATCTTCAATCCATTCTCCTATTTTTATGTAAGCAAGTTCATTCATTACAGTATAGGCTTCATTGTTTCCAAGCTTTGTTTTGGTCTGTCCTTCAAAGATAGGGTTGCTTATTTTTACTCTTAAAATAGCTGTCATTCCTTCTCTTAGGTCGTCTCCCTCAAAGCCTTTATCCTTTTCTTTTACAATATTAAGTTTTTTAGCCCATTCTTTAAATGCCCTTGTCATTCCTGTTTTAAATCCAGTTTCATGTGTTCCTGATTCCGTTGTTGGTATGTTATTTACATAACTTGCTATATTCTCTGTACTAGAATCAGTAAACTGCATACACACTTCGCAATATACTTTTATTGAATTTACTTCTTTTTCCCCTTCATAAAGTAGCGGATCTTTGTGTATTGGAATTTTACTTTCATTTAAGTAATCTATAAAATCTAAAAGTCCTCTTTCAGAATGATATTCTTTTTCTATAACTTCTTCTTTTCTTTCATCCTTTATTACTAATGTTATGCCTTTATTTTGAAAAGCTAATTCTTGTAATCTTTCATCTATAACTTCAAATTTAAATTCAGTTGTACTAAAAACTTCTTTGTCTGGTTTAAATGTAATTTTTGTTCCAGTTCTTTCTGTATCTCCAACTATTTTTAAAGGAAATATAGGTGTTCCAGGCATCTTTTTATTTAGTGACTTGTCCTCAGCATACTCAAATCTTTGCTTATGTATATGTCCTTTTTGATATACTTCAACTTCAAGCCATTCTGATAGTGCATTTACAACTGCCGCACCAACACCATGTAATCCACCAGATGTCTTATAATTTTTATTATTAAACTTTCCACCAGTATGTAATTCTGTAAATACCATTTCAACACCCGATTTTTTCTTTACAGGATGTATACCCGTTGGAATACCTCTACCATTATCCATTATTGTTACACTTTTATCCTTGTTAAGAATTAAAACAACCTTATTTCCATATCCGTTGGCAATTTCATCAATGGAGTTATCTAATATTTCCCATATGCAATGATGTAACCCTTTTGTTCCTGTAGATCCTATATACATACCAGGTCTAACCCTTACTGGTTCTAATTTTTCTAAAGATGTCAAATCAGTAACATCATAAGAATTCTTATTTTTCTCTTGTATTAAACTCATAATAATCCTCCATTTTTAAAATTCACATTAAACATAGTTTAAATACAAAACATATGTTCTTATATAAAGTCATATTAATATTTTACATATTTTTATAACTTATAACAAGTTTATTTTTGTAAAATGTCTATAGTATATTATTAATTAATAAAGGTATACCCTTATGTATACCTTTATTAAATGATTATTTAAATTTATAAATTCTCATTAGTAGGTTTCATAAAAGCAGTTGCAAGCCTAATAATACAAATTAAAGATTCATCATCAATTTCTCTATTAAAATTTAAGTTTTCTATGGCTTCTTTTGATATTGATATAGCCTTTTCTTCTTTTTCTATATTGGATTCATTTTTAAAATTTTCCTCAACAAAATTTACGCATTCTCTAACTGTCCTTAATACCTTTTTTACATTTTCTACCGTAGATTCATCATCATCTAAAAATGTCAATAAGTTGTATGTTATTCCATAGTAATCGTCTTTTATTTGTTCTTCTTTTTCTCTAATTAAATACATGAAATAAGCTATTCCAACAATAAGTAAAACTAACAATATATATTGAAAAATAATGATACCCATTATCTCTCCCCCCATATATAAACCTCTCTATAGTATCTATATTATGATGTTTTATATAAAAGTGGGACATGTTGTTAGTGGCTCTCTTTAATTATTTTCTTATATTCTTTAAAACCTTTTATAGGATCTAATTCCTCATCTTCTTTTATATACTTTATAAAACCTGGATATAATTCTACGGCTTTAAATAAATCATCTATAGCATCCTTTAATTTATCTAAGTGTATATTATAACACGCTCTATTGTAGTATAAAAAATCTGCATCTTCATTATGTAAAATTCCATCACTTATTATACTTAAAGCTTTATTATAATCATTTTTTTCTACGTATATAACAGCTAAATTAAGATAACTATATGGATAATTTGAGTTTTCTTTTATAGATAAGTTATAGTACTTTATAGCATCTTCTATTTTTCCTACCTTATTCATTACTACAGCCATATTAAATAATCCCAAATAATGATAAGGATCTATATTTAAACTTTTATTAAACATATCAATAGCTAAGTTATTTTGTCCTAGTTCCTCATATATTGAGCCTAAATTTAAATTGGCCCAAAAATCATTGCTATCCATTTTTAATACTTCTTTATAACATTTAATAGCTTCTTCTTTTTGTCCTATAGCATCATAAGCTCCCGCTAAAAAGAAAAAAGCTCTATTATACTTTGAATTTATTTCTATAGCTTTTTTGTAGTACTTTATAGCCTCGTTATATTCTTCTCTATTATCATGTATTATAGCCAATCCATAGTATGCTCTTTCATCTTTTTCATCTATATTTAAAATTTCTTTATATTTTTCTGCGGCCCTAATATCTTCTCCCTTTTCATCATATATTAAAGCCATATCTAGAATCAATTCTGTATCATTTTTTCCAAGTGGGGATTCATATGCTTTTTTATAAAATTTTAATGCATCATCTATAAGTCTCTTTTTATAAAAACTTTTTCCTATAACCTTATAGTTATCTATTTTATATTTATTATTTATAACTTTTTTCTTCATAAAATAAAAAACCTCTTTAATTAATGAATGCACAATAATATAATTGTGCATTCATTTAAATATATAAAATTTTTATTATTCAGCTAATTCAAGAGCAATTTCCATCATCTTAGTAAATGTCGTCTCACGTTCTTTAGCTGTTGTTTCTTCTCCTGTTACTATACTATCACTAACAGTTAAAATTGCAAGTGTATTAACTCCATACTTAGCTCCTAAAGTATACAATCCACTAGCTTCCATTTCAATTCCTAAAACACCATATTTAGACCAAAGTTTAATAGCATCTTTATCATCATTATAAAATAAATCACTACTTAATATGTTTCCTACCTTTATATCAAGACCTTTACTCTTACCGATATCATATGCTTTTTTTAATAAATCAAAACTCGCAATAGGAGCAAAATCCATGCCATTAAAGCGCATTCTATTTGTTCCTGAATTAGTACAAGCACCCATAGCTAAAATAATATCTCTAACTTTAATATCTTTATTTATAGAACCACAAGTTCCTACTCTAATTAGATTTTTTACACCATAACTTTCTATAAGCTCATTTGCATATATTGATATTGAAGGAATCCCCATTCCTGTACCTTGTACTGAAACCCTTTTTCCTTTGTATGTACCAGTATATCCATACATACCTCGTACATCATTATAACAAATTACATCCTCAAGAAAATTTTCTGCTATAAATTTTGCTCTTAATGGATCTCCTGGTAATAAAACTGTACTTGCTATTTCATTTTGTTTTGCTCCTATATGTGTACTCATATTTATACCTCCTAAGAATAATGTATAAATATTTTAACATCCAATACATTTATTTACAAGGATTGTACATAGCCTGTATTATTTATTTATAAAATTTAAAAGAGAGGTATTAACCTCTCTTTATATAAATAAAATTATTATTAAATTTAAACTCCAAAATACCGCTGCTCCGATTTTGACACCTATCTCTCCGATAGGTGGGTGTCCTCACAGATGTTTCAATGCTCATGCCTTAATAACTTTATTAAGGTCTTATAGAAAAATTCACATCAAAATATTGAACTCCCTTGTAAGCTCTGTAGGTTCAAAATAAGAGCTCCACGAATACTCCAGAAATATTAACTTAACCTATAATTATTATATCAAATAATTTAAAAATTTCAATATAATAATTTAAATTTATAAATTATATTTTAAATTTTGAAACTGATCCTAACAATCTTTCAAATGTTTCTTTATTTTCTTTAGCCATATTTAAAACTTCAACTGTCTTATCAGAAACCTCTCCGATTCTTTCAGCTATATCTACCGTTCCAGTAGCACCTTCATTAGCAGCAATTGTTATGTTATTTATTACTTCTGCTATATTTTTCATTGATGTTAATAATTCATCTGATGTTTCATCAAGTTCATTTGAGAAATTATCATAAAAATTTGAATCCTCACTATATTGATTACATATATCTATCATTTGTTTATATGCACTTACCACTTCATCTTCAATAAATTTAAGTGCTTGTGTAGAGTTATTGGTAAGATTTTCAACAGAACCTACTACCTGCTTAGTTATTTCTTGAATTTCTGTTACCGTTTCATTTGACTGTTCTGCAAGTTTTCTAATTTCTTCAGCTACAACAGCAAAACCTTTTCCAACTTCTCCAGCACGAGCAGCTTCTATTGCTGCGTTTAATGCAAGTAAATTTGTCTGTGATGTTATCTCTAATATAGCATCAGATAAAATACCTATTTTCTCAATCGATTTAGAATCTTCTATAGCCTGTTTTAACTTTTCATCTATATTTTTTCTAACTTCATGAG
Organism: Clostridium novyi NT; assembly: GCF_000014125.1. Classification (NCBI taxonomy): domain Bacteria; kingdom Bacillati; phylum Bacillota; class Clostridia; order Eubacteriales; family Clostridiaceae; genus Clostridium; species Clostridium novyi. The sequence continues at coordinate 1,532,272 of NC_008593.1, forward strand.
CATTATTTCTTGATAAAATAGCTTGTTTTTTTATATTTTCTGCTTTGTTTAATACTTCAGTAGCATTTTTAGCTCCTTGTTCAGCCTTATTTGCTATTAGTGCAACTTTTTTCTCTATTTCTTCCGATGTTGCATTCATCTCCTCTGTAGATGCTGCTGTTTCTTCCATACCACTTGAAAGTTCTTCTGTAGTAGATGATACTTGTTCAATGTTAAATTTTAACTCATCTATAAGCTTATCCACAGCCTTTATGTTTTCCATAGAACTTTTTGATTCATCTACAGTTACCTTAATAGAATCTTTTATAGTCAATCTCATTTTTTCCATAGATTTAATTATAGTACCAATTTCGTCATTTATATTTAAATATACTTCAGGTGCACCTTGACTAAAATCTCCTGTAGCTAATACTTCTATATACTCTACAGTATCAGCTAAAGCTTTATTTATTAATTTTACAACAATCACACTTATTCCAATAGACACAATTAATCCTAATATAATTATTATTGCTGTTAATTTAACTGTACTATTATAATTTACTTCACTTAACTTATGAAATTCTTGTGACCTATTTAATATACTAGTATCTAGTTTTTTTATACTGCTTAGTAATCCTTTGGTTACCTGTTTCATATTTTGATAACCATAATTCATACCATCTTCTCTTCCTTTACTATTACACATATCAATAGTATTACACGCTATTTTTTCATACTCTTTAAATTCATTTTTAAGCATCAAAGAATATTTTTTTTCCTCATCCGTGATATTTAACTTATTAAATCCATCTAATTCTTCGTTAATATTATTAAATTGTGATCTTATTTTTTCATTTTCTTTTTGTTTTTGTTCAGGTGTATATTGATCAAAAAGAACTACATATTTTTCAAGATCCATACGAATATTTTGAATCTCAAATTTTATATCCCCTATAGAATTTACAGGAAGTAACATGTCATTGTACATAGTATTTAACATTTGAAATTCGTTATTATAACTTCTTAATCCCTGTGCTGTTACAATCAACATAAAAATATTAATTACTACAACTATAAGGACAACTTTTTGAGACACTTTTAAATTCTTTATGAAAACCATTACATTTTCCTCCCTAATTTATATTTTTAAGTCACATTATATAAAATCATTATATACTATACCTTGTGAAATTTCTAGATATAATAACATCCTTTGATAATATTTCCATTAAATCCCTAAATACTTTTCAAATAAAAAATAGAGTATTTCAATTAAATACTCTCAGGCTGTTGATAAACATAATTTGTCAACAGCCTTTTTACATTTATTACAAAAAGGATTTTTAGTGTTTATGTAGAATATATATTTTAGAACAATAAATCTTTTAGCCCGTTAGGGCTCCTACGGAGGAAAAATGCTTACTAATAATGAAAGAAAACAAAATCAATTAGAACTAGTTTATATAGAAAATTTAGTACCTGAAAATCACATACTTAGAAAGATAGATAAATACATAGACTTTTCATTTATAAGAGATTTAACTAAGGATTTATATTGTGCTGATAATGGCAGACCATCAGTGGATCCAGTTGTATTATTTAAAATGCTTTTTATAGGATACCTATTCGGTATACGTTCAGAGCGTCAGCTTGTAAAAGAAATCCAGGTAAATGTAGCTTACAGATGGTTTTTAGGATATGGACTTACTGATAAAATACCAAGTCATTCCACTATAAGCCAGAATAGAACAAAAAGATTTAGTAATACAAATATACATCAAGAAATATTTGATAATATTGTATTTCAAGCTATTAATAGAAACTTGGTTGATGGCAAAATTCTATATACTGATTCTACTCACTTAAAAGCTAACGCTAATAAACATAAATTTATTAAAAAAGAAATAACTAAATCCACAAAGGAATACTTTGATGAATTAGAGAATGACATTAATAAAGATAGAATTAATCATAATAAAAAGCCTCTAAAAAAAAAGACTAAAATAGCTGAAACTAAGGAAATAAAAGTAAGTACAACTGATCCAGACAGTGGATATATGGTTAGAGATGGAAAACCTAAAGGCTTTTTTTATTTAGATCATAGAACTGTTGACGGAAAGTATAATATTATAACAGACGTTCATGTTACTCCCGGGAATATAAACGATGTAGATCCTTATGTTAAAAGAATAGAAACTCAAATAGAAAAGTTTAATTTTAATACAAAATATTTAGTAGCAGATGCCGGATATTCTACGAATCCTATTTGTAAGCAAATTTCAGACAAAAATTATCAAGGTGTTTTTGGGTTCCGTTTAGGACCCCATGTTAAAGGAAAATATACAAAATATAGATTTCAGTATGTTAAAGAATTAGATGGATATGTATGTATTAATAATTGCTTTTTAAAATATAGAACTACTACAAGGGAAGGTTATAAAGAATACGTAAGTAATGCGGAGCATTGTGCTTCTTGCAAATATAAAAATAATTGCTTAACATCTGATAAATCCATTAATAGAACTATACGTCGTCATGTTTGGGAAGACTATAAAGATCAAATTTTTAGATTTACTAAAACAGAAAAAGGTAAAAATATTTATAAACGACGTAAAGAAAAGATTGAGCGTAGCTTTGCTGATTCAAAAGAATTACATGGGCTACGTTATTGTCGCATGCGAGGAATTAAAAATGTTTCTGAGCAGTGCCTACTTACAGCGGCAGTTCAGAATATGAAAAAGATAGCCATGGTGCTATCGCACTATTTTTTTGTGTACGTTAATTCAAATTTATTCCAAATCAACATACATAATAAATATTTTTCGAATGCTATCGCATAAAAGAATTTTGGCGTAAACAAAAGCCCCCAATTGTTGGGGGCTTTTTGAACAATCTGAGAGTATTTCAATTAAATACTCTATTTTTTATTTGTTCTATATTAACATTTTAATTTAGTTCTAGCTGATAATCTACTTGCCCAGAATTCAGAGTCAAAGTACATTATTTTTGGAGGATCCTTTTCAAGTTCATCTATCATTGAAGATTGTTCTACAATTTCTTTAGCTTTTTCTTTTGTGTAGTTGTATTTTTCTATCAATGAATTCACCACATAGTCTTGAAACTGCTTTCTCTCTTGTAAAGATAGTATCATTGTTTTTCTCCCCTTATCTTTTATTTTTATAATTTAATCATATATTTTTTATAAATTTATTACAATATTCAAATTTTATGTTGAATTTTAGCTAAAATTATATTTTAAAATTTTGTAACCTTTACACTTCCTCTTGCTACTATTTTTATTATTAGTTATATTTTTACCAAAATAAAAAAAATAATTCCTTAAAAATAAATTTAAAGAATTATTTTTTAATATTATTATGGTTTTTCAAATATTATCATTTATATAAATAATCTCTAGTCATAGGAAGATTATTATTAAGTCCTTTAGTAAATAAAAATTGATGTATATCTATAACTCCATAATGGAAAGATGCTGCACAAGAATTTAAATATAATCTCCACATTCTAATAAACTTTTCATCCTTCATGTTTCTTACTTTGTCTAGGTTATCTTCAAAATTCTTAGCCCAACATTCTAGTGTTTTACTATAATGAAGCCTTAAACTTTCAGCATCTATTAAATGAAGATTATTTTCTCCCATATTATAAACAAGTTCTCTAAATGATGGTATATATCCTCCCGGGAAAATATATCTTTTAATCCATTCGTTGGCTTCTCCTTCAACTTGAGCTGTAATGCAATGAAGTAAACATACCCCTTCCTCTTCTAATAATTCACTAATATCCTTTATATATCCTGGTATGTTTTTTCTTCCAACATGTTCTGCCATTCCTACACTTACTATTCTATTAAACTTTATGTTCTCTTTTAAAAGTTCTCTATAGTCCATTAGCTTTACATCCACTAAATCTTCAAGTCCATTTTCCTTAATTCTTTCATTTACCTTTTTAACTTGCTCTGTGCTTAAAGTTATTCCTGTAGCTTTTACACCATATTCTTTTGCAGCTTCAATTATAAGTTCTCCCCAACCGCATCCTATATCTAATAATTTATCTCCATTCTTTAGATTTAATTTTTTTAATATGTACTTTACTTTATTTAATTGTGCATCATACAAAGTGTCTTCTTTAGTTTTAAAATAAGCACAAGAATAACTCATAGTATCATCTAACCATATACTATAAAAATCATTTCCTAAATCATAATGAGCCTGTATGTCCTTTTTATTTTGTCTTATTGAATGTTTAGTAACATTATATAGTTTTGAAAATACAGATGCCTTATGTAAAAAACTATCCTTATTTTTATAAATTGACTCAATTATAGTTTGTATGTTTCCGTCAAAATCTATTGCTTTATTCATGTAAGCTTCACCTAATGTTAAAAAAGGATCACGAAGAATATCTTTTTCTTTTATATTCTCATTTATAAATATTTTAAATTTGCTATTTCCTTCTCCAAACTTTTCTACAGTACCATCCCAATATTGCACCTCACATGTATCTGAAAATAGCCCTTTTAGAAATTTATTCAAAAACAATTTATTCATATTAGCTTCTCCTTAATTTTTGTTTAATTTATACTTTCATGTATATTATTATCACTAAGTATAATTTTATACATAATTTAGAAGTTTATATTTATATTAATTATTTTTTTCTAAAAAATATATTTTATCTGTCATATACTTAGCTTCTTTTATATCATGGGTAACTAATACAACAGTTCTTCTATCATAATTCCATATGTTTAAAAATTCATCTATTATATCTTTTTTAAGTTCCATATCTATCCCTTTAAAAGGTTCATCCATTAGCAATAAATCACTTTCATATGCAAAAGCTCTTGCAATAGCTACTCTTCTTTTCATGCCACCACTTAATTCCCTTGGATATTTATCTCTGTGATTTTGCAACTTAACTAGTTTTAAATACTTATCTACTATATTTTTTATATTTTTCTTACTATATTTTGACTTAAGCACAAAAGCTATATTGTCATAAACACTTAGCCATGGTATAAGTCTATCTTCTTGAAATATATAGGATATATTATTTCCATTATAAATTACTTCTCCACTATCTATATCTTCAATACCACTTATAATATTAAGTAGTGTAGTCTTTCCTGTACCTGAAGGACCTAATATTGCATTAATACTATTCTTTTTTAATGACATATTAAATTTTTCAAATATCTTTTCATTCCCATACTTTTTATACACATCTATTAGACTTATCATGATATCATCTGCTTTTTTATTCATGGCATCTCCTTAAACTATGTAAATTTTTTATATAAGTTTTAAATATCACTTCAAATAATAAGCTTAATATTATAACTACAATAGTCCATGCAAAAAGTTCTTCTGTTTCTAACATGGATTTTGAATTTAAAATATTCAATCCAATTGAATATTTAGGGGTACTTAATACTTCTGATGCTACAGATACTTTAAAAGCTAATCCAAGGCACATTAATATGGAAGACTCCACATAGGTTTTTATATTTGGAATATAAATATCCTTCACTATATATATCTTTTTTACATTATATATATTTGCCATTTGTAGTAAATTTAAATCTGTAGATTTTATGCCTTCTACAACATTTGTATATATTATAGGAAAACATATTAAAATAGTTGTAAAAATAGAAACATTGCTAGCTTTAAACCAAACTAATGCAAGTATTATAATAGACATAACAGGGGTTGCCTTTATTGAGGATATTAGTGGCATTAAGATTTCTTCTAAATAAACATTTATACCAGAACATAGTCCAAGTATAATTCCTAAAAGGATTGAAAATAGTAATCCCATAACAACTCTACTTACACTACTAAATATTGTTATCCAAAAGTATTTTTGTACTATAAGATTTAATAATGAAATAAACGTAGCTTTCGGAGAAGGAAATAAAACTTGGTTATTAATGTAGAGAGACACTGCTCCCCAAATTAATAACCAAAATAAAATTATAAATGCCCTTCTATTTATTTTCATAATAGAATTTATCATCTGGTATTTTTCCTCCAACTGATTTTGGATTGTTTTTAAGTAAAATCTTATAAAATTCTTCTAAATCACCTTTAGCATCTTTTGCATCTATAAATACTATATTGCATTTTGGTATTGCCATTTCAGCAACTTTTGCCTTAGGTACTATTCCATACTTTTCAATTAATTTTGATGCTTCTTCTTTATCTTTATTTACAAAATCAACTGATTTTCTATACTTGTCTATAAATTTGTCCAATTCTTCTTTGTTTTTATCTACAAAATCTTTTTTAAATATTATTGTACCCATTATAAGCTTACTATGATTACTTGATACTTTATCCCATTCTCTTGTTAAATCAATAGGAATACTAAGGTTTTTATCTTTCATTTTAGTTATGCTAACAAATGGTTCAGGTAATACTGCTACTTTAATCTTGCTAGAAGCTATAGCTGTAGATAAATCACTATGTTGCATACTATACTCTATATTTACATCTTTTCCTTCAACTAGTCCATTTTTATTTAGTATATGTTTTAATATAAATTCAGGTGTAGCACCTTTTCCGCTAGCATATATAGTTTTTCCTTTTAAATCTTTTATAGTTTTTATATCATTTCCATTTTGAACAATATATAAAACTCCTAATGTATTTGCACCAATAAGTTTAACATTCCCTTTTGTTTTATTGTACAATACAGAAGCTAAGTTTGAAGGTACACAGGCACCATCTAATTCTCCATTTACTATTTTAGATACTATTTGATCTGGTGAATCAACTAAAGAAATTTCATAATTATCTTTGTCTTCTTCCATAAGCTTAACCATACCCATACCTGTAGGTCCTTTTAAAGTAGCTATTTTTATCTTTGCTTTTGTTTCCTCATTATGTTTAGTAGTTTCATTAGTATTCTTTGAACATCCTACAAATAAAGCGCTCATAATTACTGCTAATAATAAAAATATTGTTTTTATTTTATTTTTCATAATTCCACCTCCTATAATATTTATTATATTCCTTTCATATTAGTTTTCAACATATGAACATTTTTCCAATTAGAACTCATATAAAAATAATCCTCTAGACTATTTAATTTCCAGAGGATTATTTTTGTATGATATACTATTCAAAATATATTATATTAAGCTTTTGCTAATGTTTCTCCAAGTTCCTTGCACTTTTCAATCCCTTCATCATCAGGAGTATTATTAATTATTAAACAATCATCAACTATATTTGCTCCATAGCCTGTCATTCTTTCTTCCCAATCTTCCATCCATTCTCCATTTCCCCAACCATAAGAACCAAATAGAACTAGTTTTTTTCCTTTAATTGCTGATGAAATTGAATCTACAAATGGCTCCATTTCTGATTCTTCTAATTGCTCTGCGCCCATTGATGGACAACCAAGTCCAACTGCATCCGCATTTTCTATATCTTCAACTTTCGCTTCACTTACATTCATTAATTTAACATTTACATCATCAATTCTTGCTCCTTCTGCAACTGCATTTGCCATTGATTCTGTATTACCTGTACCACTCCAATAAATAACAACTAATTCTTTCATATCCATCCTCCTTATTGATATTGATTATCATTTTCATATTTATTATATTATTATTCTCCCAAATTGTCAACATACTAAAATAATAATTTTAATTTTTCAAGTATTCTTATGGTTATTATGAAAATTAAAAGGATATGTGATATTTTTTAAATCTATCACATATCCTTTAGCTTCAAATACAATTTTAAATTAGTTTTCTAACTTGTCAATATATTTATCTATACATTGAACCAACTCTCCTATTTCAGGCTTACTTAACTGTTCATCTGCCCCAACTTCTTCTCCTTTATGTCTTAATCCATCAGTTATTAATGATGAAAATATTATAACAGGTAATTTACGTAAAATAGGGTGCTCTTTTATTTTTCTTGTAAGAGTATGTCCATCCATTTGAGGCATTTCTATATCAGTAATTAAAAGTTGAACATCTTCTATAAAACATTCTTTTTTAGTTTCAGCCAAATTATATAAATAATTTAATGCTTGTTTTCCGTCATTAAATAATTTTAAATTTTTAAATCCAGCTTTTGTTAAAGTATCTTTTAGTAGTTTTCTAATTAACGCGGAATCATCAGCTAATATAATTTTTATATTAGATCTATCTTTATAATCTATATTTACAACTTTCTCCTCACTAATACCTGCACTTGGATTTATATCTGTTACTATTTTCTCAAAATCTAATAACAATATTATTCCACCATTTAAAAGAATATTTCCTGTAACCAATGAATTAGCTGATAAATCATCTGGCTTTACTATAGTATCCCATTTGATTCTATGAACAGCAACGATATCATCTATATTAAATGCAACTTTTATTTGATTAAATTCACATATTATAACCTTACTTTTAGTTTTTTCACTTTTTTGTCCATTTAATATATATCTTAAATCAATCAAAGTTATTATCTCATCTCTGCATAAAATAAGTCCGGCAATTGCAGGATGTGAATCTGGAAGCTCAGTTAAATTGTCTACTTCCACTACCTCTTTTACTTTAATAACATTTATAGCATAATGTTTGTTATTTATAACAAACTCTAATATTTCTAATTCCCCTGTACCTGATTCTAATAATATTCCATTATCCATGAAACACACTCCTTAAAAATAAGTATTTATATACCAATAACAGCTCTCAGCTAAACTTCCTTATTGGTATAATAACACATTTTATATTATAATTACATATTAAATATTTATTTACTAATTTTCAATCTAATAAAAAAACTAAAAACACCTTTTGATCAGGTATTTTTAGTTTTTTAATTATTTAGAATACAATTCAACTACAGCAACTTCATTTACTTCTATAGGAATTTCTTCTCTATTTGGTATTCTTATTAACTTTCCAGTAAAATTATCATAATCTTTTTCTATATAAGGTAATTCAAAAGTTCTTAGTTCTAAAAAATTATTAGAAAACATTTCATTTTTTCTATATTTATCTTTAAGTGTAACTTCTTCTCCAACTTTAACTTCATAAGATGGAATATCAACTTTACTTCCATTAACTAATATATGCCCGTGATTTACCATTTGTCTCGCTTGACGAATAGAATTTGCAAATCCAATTCTATATACTAAATTATCTAGTCTACATTCTAACAATTTAAGTAAAGCATCACCTGTAACATCTTTAGACTTCATAGCTTTTTCAACATATCTTCTAAATTGCTTTTCCATTACCCCATAATAAGCTCTTACTTTCTGCTTTTCTAAAAGTTGAATACCGTAATCAGACATCTTTTTTCCTCTACTTTTGATTCCTTCTGCTCTCTTCATAGCTTTAGGATGCCCATAAATATTTACTCCTAATCTTCTTGATAACTTAAATCTTGGTTGTCTCATTTTTGCCATATTTTATTTCCTCCTTAGTACATACATTATGCTAATATGTTTTTCATATTTAAGTAAAATTATCACGTGATATATCAATCGTAACTTCTAATAAAAGTGTGTAATTTAAATACTTATTTTTATTAGTATATGTACTTATTGAAAAATGCACTCAAAAATTTATTTGAGTGCATTTTAATTTATATTTCAAATTTATTTATACTTTCTTTTAAGTTTTTAGATAAACTGTTTAATTCCTCTGATAATCCTTTAGCATAATTCATTTTTTCTTTCACTTCAGATGTAGATGCGTATACTTCTTCAGATGAACTTGACATTTCTTCTACAAGTACAAGTACTGAATTCATTGAATTATTTACAGAATCTTTTTTCTTATAAGCTTCTTCTATTTTCTCAACATTCTTTCCTATTATATCTGGCATATTTTGAATAAATCTGACAACCCTACCTAAAATCTTTCTGGTTTCATTTATAGTTTTTATCTGTCCTTCTGCTACATCACTAGATTTTTCTGTACTCATAACTGACACATTAATAGCTTCTAAAAGTTCTTTTATTAAATTATTTATTTCTTGTACAGCATCTGAAGTTTCTGATGATAATTTTTTTATTTCATCTGCTACCACAGCAAATCCACGTCCTGCATCACCTGCTCTTGCAGATTCAATAGAGGCATTTAATGCTAATAAATTTATTTGATTTGATATTTGTTCTATTGTACTAACTATTCCTACTATATTATTAGATTTTTCTAGAAGTGATTGTATATTTTCTTTAGTTTCATTAGAAACCTTTATATTTTCTCCACTTCTTTCCTCAAGTCCAGTTAATATACTTATTATGTTTTCATTTAGTTTATTAGCACTTGATGCTTCTTTTCTTATATTTATACTATTTTCTCTAATTACCTCAATGTCATCACCTAAAAGTTGCATACTCTCAAAGCTATTTTGCATTTCCTTAGTGGAATTACTTATAGACGATGCAATACTCTCCATTGCCTTATTTATAGCATTAGAATTTTCAAGTGTACTGTTAGTAGAAGAATTTATAATTACTGCTTTTTCTTCTAAAGCAAAGGATATATGCTTTATTTCTAGTATCATTGATTTTATTTCTTCTAACATATTATTAAATACCTTTGCAATATACCCTATTTCGTCTTTTCTTTTTATATTAATATTGGCATTTATATTTCCCTCTGAAACCATTTCCATAGAACTTAATATATGACCTAATGGATTTATCTTCTTATTCATTGAATACCATATGAGAATTATTGATAAAATTATTGTAATTAAAGCTATTAAACTTATGTATGTTAAAATTTTATACACTGGCTTATAAAAAGCCTCTTCATAACAGCCTATATTTATATACCAATCCCATGGCTCAAAATAGCCCACAGCATTTACCTTAGCCCTTTCTTTAATATCATTTGGATTTTTCCATCCAAAATGTATTATTCCATCATTTTTAGGATTTTTACCTTCGTCAATTATTAATTTAACTACATTGTTTCCATTACTGTCTTGTATACTTGATATGTTTTCTCCCTCTTTAAAAGGATGCATCATTTCAAGTCCTTCACTATTTATTGCATACATATAAGCATCTACTTTTAAATCTATATTTTTATTTATTCCTCTAGTTTTTCCATCTTTTTTTTTAGGATTTAACATCTCTTTTCTAAATATTTCTTGTGCTGCGTCTCTTGATAGTCCTCCTTGTTTAACCTCTTGCTCTAAACTGTCCATTATGATTAATCCTAGCTGGATTCTGTTTTTTAATTCTCTTTCTCCTAAATCATATAAAGAATTTTTAGCAATTTTAAAGGATGCTGTTGCAATTATAACTACTGCTAAGACTATAAGATAAAAAAATCTTATATATGATTTAAAAAAACTTTTCCTTAGTTTGTTATTCTGTTTTTCCGTTTTATTAAACATAAAATCCCCCCATAAAATTTTAATAATTAGACTTATCTAATTATTAAGCCCTACACAACTATACCTATATACTTTTGTTTATTATATTATTGTTATATATAATTTTCAAGAAAAATATTGTTTTATGTGTATTTTATGGAATAATTGTTTAATAAATGTATCACATTTATTTTATATTAGACATAATTTGAACTCCATTAATACTCATATTGTACATAGCAAATATATTCATTAAATCTCCATTATGCTCTTTAGAATGAAATGTTTCTACTGAATCCATAGGAAGAAATATACTAACTTCTTCATCTTTCTTATTAAAGTAACTTTTTAAAGTCATAACAAACTGCATTACACATATATCTGTACAATTTCCTACTACAATAAAATTATTTATATGATTATTTAAACTCATCCAACTTTTAAATTCCTCTTCTATAAATCCATTAGTAGAATTTTTTCCTATTATCTTTATATCTTCAAATTTTTTTAATTCATCAATTAATTCACTTTCCCACGTCTCCTTTAGGCAATGAACTGGATATTCATTAAACTCTATAGAATTCAATGAATGCTCATCATTAAAAGCTAAGATTTTAAATCCTCTTTTATAACATATGTTAGTTGTGTTAAGTACACTTGGAATTATATTATTTATGCGAGAACTCATTAAATTTCCCTTCTTTGCAAAGCCATTTACCATATCTACAATAACAAGGGCAGTATTTTCTTTTTTTAATAGTGTAGTATCTAATTCTTCACTACTTATTATTTTATTTATCATATTTTTTAAACTTTCTATTCCACTTTCTAAAGTATCGTTTAAATTATCTATTTTCATTTTTCTATCCTCCATATCCTTAAATAAAAAGTGCAGAGTAAATCCTACCCTACACCTTTATATTTTAAAATTTAAAACTAAAATTTATTCAGTTTCAAAAAATTCTATAATTCTTTTTTCATACTGATCCTTGTATAAAGAATAAGTTTTTATATGCTTTGCATTATTTGTAATCCATATTTCAGCACAACCTTTATTCTTTACACTGTTATAAATCTTCTCAGTATTTTCATATGGAATTGCTTCATCATCTTTACTGTGTATTAAAAATAACTTTTTATTACTCATATTAGATGCTGCTTTAATTGTATCAACATCTTCTATACTAAACCCTCTTATTTTAGGAAGTAAATACAATATTGCTTTTGTAAAATAAAAGTTAGGAAGCTTGGACCAATAAGATAAATTATCTTGTAGATAGTCTTTTAGATTTCCAAATGGACTATCTGCAACTATGGCTTTAACATCAGTAGATTCCGTTCCAGCAAGTATAGACGTTGTAGCACCCATAGACCATCCTATTAAGTTAATCTCTTTTGATTGTTTTTTATTTTTCACAAAATCAATAGCTCCAAGCAAATCATACTTTTCAAGTCCACCAATTGTTACAACCTTACCTTCTGATTCTCCAGAAGCTCTAAAATCAAATAATAATACATTATATCCATTTTCACATAATTTTTTTGCAAGGGTTAATACTGATATTTTATGAAGCTCTCTGTTGTTACCATATCCATGTGAAAATATAATAGTTTTTTTAGAATCAATTTGCTTATTTTGCTTCTGTGCTGGTATCCACCATCCCTTTAACAACACATCTTCATTTTTGCTTTTAAAAATAACATTTTCATAATTCATTCCATAATTCTTAGGATTATTTTTTATCTCTTCTCGTTTTGGAGATGTTAACTTTAATCCCACATAAACAGATATACTTGTGGCAACTAAAAAAACTATAATTAAAAATATTAATGTATTCTTAATTATAGTTCTCTTTGTTATTCTGCCTATAACATCTTTTTTTAATATTTTCATGTAAGTGTTCTCCTTTAAATCAATTTACTATAATAAAATAAAACATAATTAAAATTATCTGTTTTATTATAATATGATTTAAAAAAATATACAAACATTACACTATATTATCCTCAATTTTTTATCATTTTTTTATTTAAAATAGACAATAATATTATTGCTATAATAGCCAAAATACAAACTAAAACTATAGGAAGTATATATTTAGCATCTAAAAGTTTTATAACAAATATTTTTCTTGTATAAGGTATCATAAAGGTCAATACAAATAATATAGCCATTGAAAAAGTCACAATTATTCTGTATAAATTTAAAGGTCTTGAAACTTTAATTAGTACAAATAAGCTTAATACACTAAATATAATTAAAGCAAGAGTACGACATTCTTCTAAAGGCAATCCTCTTCTGTAACCAAAAGAAAACATTATAAGTGTACTTATCCCTATTACCACTCCATTAGGTATTGCAAATCCTAGTACCCTTTTTAAGAAATTATCTTTTATAATTTCTTTATTAGGAGATAAAGCTAAAAAGAATGCAGGTATACCTATTGATAATGACCCTACAAGAGTTAATTGTATTGGTATTATAGGAAATGGTACTAATAAAAACGCAACTATAATTGACAAAATTATAAAATACACTGTTTTTGATAAAAATAGCTCTGATACTTTTTCTAAATTATTAATTAATCTTCTTCCTTCCACTACAACATGTGGAAGTGCAGCAAAATCTGATTTCATAAGAATTAGTTGAGCAACAGCTTTAGTAGCATCAGAACCACTAGCCATAGCAATTCCACAATCAGCTTCTTTTAAAGCTAATACATCATTAACACCATCACCAGTCATAGCTACTGTATGCTTATTTTTCTTTAATGCTTTTACAATACCCTTCTTTTGATGAGGAGAAACTCTACCAAAAACAGAAACTTCCTCTACAACTTTTGATAATTCTTCTTCATCCTTTGGTAACTCTCTTGCATCTATATATTTATCCGCATTTTTAACTCCTACTTTTTTAGCTATTGCGGAAACTGTTACAGGATTATCCCCTGATATTATTTTTAAATTTACACTTTCTTTATTGAAATATCCAATGGTCTCATTTGCATTTTCTCTTATAATATCTTCCATAAATATAAGTGCTACTTTTTCTACTTTTCCTGCTAAATTTTCATCTAACACTTCTCCATTAAATTTTGCTAGCAAAAGTACTCTCATACCTTCCGTTGCAGCACTTTCAACTTGTTTTTCAATTTTTTTATACTCTTCTTTAAGTATCATTTCCGGTGCTCCTAAAATCCACACACCTTCTCGTTTTAATTCAATAGCTGACCATTTTCTTTTAGATGAAAAGGGTATTTTATTTATAATTTCTATTTTAGGATCAACTTTATATTTATGTAATAATGCTTTTTCAGTTTGATTTTTGCTTTTACTACTATGCACTATAGATGCTATTACTTTGTCTACTAATTCTTTATTTTCTTCTTTAAATGGAACTACATCGCTTACTTTTAAATCTCCTTTTGTTATAGTTCCAGTTTTGTCCAAACACAAAACATCTACTCTTGCTAAAACCTCTGTTGCTGGTAATTCTTGAATCAAAGTATCCCACTTTGATAATCTTATTACTGCAACTACAAATGTGGCACTAGTTAAAAGTACAAGTCCTTCAGGTACCATACCAACTATACCTGAAACCGATCCGATTAAAGCATCTTGCCAACTTTTTTTAACATATATTAATTGAGTATATGTAAGTAGTATTCCTATAGGAATTACAAGAACAATTATAATTCTAAATATTTTGTTTATAGCTATTTGTAATTTTGAATTTATAAGTTTAAACTTCTTAGCTTCTTCGGCAAGCTTGGCTGCATATGTATCCTTGCCTACTCCTGTTACTTTAACATAAGCTGTTCCTGATGTTACAAAACTTCCTGACAATAATTTGTCATTATTTCTTTTTAATATAGAATCAGATTCTCCAGTTATTAATGATTCGTCAACTTCTAGTTCACCATTATTTATAACAGTGCAATCTACCAATATCTGTTCCCCATCTTTAAGTAACATAACATCGTCCATAACTACTTCTTCTATATCTATTATTTCAATGATTCCACACCTTAACACTCTAACTTTTTTCTTGTTTATAACAGACAACTTTTCTAGTATGGTCTTTGCACGTACTTCTTGAAAAATACCAATTAATGTATTTACAATTATTACTCCTGCAAAAATAGCATTTTTAGGAGAACCTGCTATAAAAACCGCTATGGCTAAAATGGCATTTAATAAATTATAACTGGTAAATAAATTTGCTCTTAATATTTGCTTAAAAGTACGAGAAGGTGCCTTAGGAATAGTATTTACTTTTCCTTCTTTAATTCTCTTTTCCACTTCGTTTTTAGTAAGTCCCATTATCTTATTTTCTTTATCATGTACATTATTTGTCATATGTTTCACCACCCATAATTTATATTATATCTTATAATTTAATATAAAAACTACATATTAGTAAATTCTTATTTTTAAACAACTATATTATCAAAATACTCTTTTATTTTATGTGTAAGGGCTTTTATAGCATTTGATAGTATTACATTTTTCGGTAATATATACGAAAAAGATCTTGTATAATCTTTATTAGTATCTACTATTTTCAATTCTTTATTTTTTTCAGCTATTTTTGCAATATGTTCAGATATAAATGTAACACCTAAATTATTTTTTACCGCCTCTTTAACAGCATAATTACTTCCTAAAACTATAATATCTTTAGGAGCAATCTCATTATTTTGTAAAAATATATCTAAGTATTCCCTAGTTCCTGATCCTTCTTCCCTGGTAATCCAAGTTTGGTTTTCGTAACTTTCCTTTGAAAACTTTTTATTTGCTATAGGATTATTATTGGGTACAGCGATCACCATTTTATCCTTATAAAAATTCTCATATTCAAACTTGTCACTAGGAACAATTCCTTCTATTAGTCCTAAGTCCACTTCTAAATTTTCAACCATCTTGCATATCTCTGCTGTATTTTTAATGGTAACTTGTAATTTAAGTTCCGGATATTCTTTAGAAAATTCCCCTAAAAAAGCAGGAAGAAAATATTCACCAATAGTAAAACTAGCTCCTATTTTTAACTCTCCTTTTATGGATTTTGTATAATCCAAAAGATCGTATTTTGTATCTTCTAACAAAGATAGTATCTGTTTTCCCCTTTTATATAGCAATTCTCCTGATTTAGTAATAACTATATTTTTCTGTTTTATTGATCTTTGAATTAATGTAGTATTAAAATATTCTTCCAAACGTTTAATATGCAAACTAACACTTGGCTGGGATAAATTAATACTTTCTGCAGCTCTAGTAAAATTTTTGCATTCTACTACTGCAATAAATGTCTTTATCTCTTCTAGCATGAACACTT
Source organism: Clostridium novyi NT (assembly GCF_000014125.1). Lineage (NCBI taxonomy): Bacteria > Bacillati > Bacillota > Clostridia > Eubacteriales > Clostridiaceae > Clostridium > Clostridium novyi. Next base: position 1,548,973 of record NC_008593.1, read on the forward strand.
CTCCTTTAATTATTAAAAATACTAATTGTTACTATTAATAATACATATTTTACTTATGATTTTAAAGTATTTATACTTAAATCTGCAAGTAATTTTTAACTAACTTGAAAGAGAGTGTGATAATATGAATTTAAATTTAAATAAGATTTTAGATACTATACCTGGACTTATAGTATGTATTATCATTGCTTATATTGGTAAATATTTAGGATTGCTTGTACCTACTATCGGTGGTGCAACTCTTTCAATATTTATTGGTATGTTATTTGGCAATACCCTTGGAAATAAAAAAATATATACCAAAGGTTCTAAATTTGCCGAAAGTAACCTTCTGTCATACTCAATAGTTTTACTTGGAGGAACATTAAGTGCTAAAACCATATTAGCACTTGGAGTATCTGGAGTAGGATTTATTGTAATTCAAATGTCACTAACTATAATAGCTGCTTTATTAATAGGTAAAAAACTTGGATTTTCTGATAATTTTAGATTTTTAATGGCTAGTGGAAATGCTGTTTGTGGTTCTTCTGCTATAGCATCAACAGCTCCAGTAATAAAGGCAAGTGATGATGATAAAGTAATTACTATTACAATTGTTAATCTTACTGGTACTATATTAATGATTCTACTACCAATAATTGCAAAAGTATTTTTTCATTCAGAAATTCTTAAAACTTCTGCTTTAATTGGAGGAACTCTTCAATCGGTAGGTCAAGTTGTTGCTAGTGGTAGCATGGTAAATGAAAATGTAAAAGATTTATCTACTATATTTAAAATAGTACGTATTATTTTCTTAGTTTTTGTAGTATTAATTCTTGGAAACTTAAAGAAAAAATCCTTACAACATTCACAAAATTCTTCTTCAAAATCAAAAATAAAAATTCCGTGGTATGTTATAGGATTTTTTATAATGTGTACTTTATTTACTTTAAATATTATCTCTCCTAAACTATCTAGTACACTAAAAAGTATAAGTAACTCTTTTGAAATAATAGCCCTTGCAGGTATAGGTATGAGCGTTAAATTTAAGGAACTTATTGCTCAAGGAATTAAAGCTTCTATTTATGGATTAAGTATAGCCCTAGTACAAATATTATCAGCCCTTCCCCTTATATCAATACTCCTTTAATTTTAATTATCCATATATTAACTTTTACATAAATTATTTAAAAATAAAAGTACCTAATGTGAATTTTAGGTACTTTTTTATACTAAATATTAACTTTACATATCCTTAACCATATTGTGAATCCATTTATTGGAATGAAATCTTCTTAATAGTATTACAACTTTTATAATTTCTTCAACAACAGTCATAAGCACTACTAAATAAACTGGGAATTTTAATATAAATGCAGCAAAAGCAGCCAATGGTATTCCTATAAACCATAATGTAAAAGCTTGAAGTAGAGAACCGTAAGTTGCATCTCCACCCCCTCTTAATATTCCAACTATTAATACATTGTTACAAACCTTAACTATTAATACTGCTGAATAAATATATAAAATATATAATGAAGATAATCTTACTGCTTGTGATATATTAAATATAGATATTATAGGTCTTGCCATAATTGCTAATATTACTGACAAAATTATAGATATTACAAAGGTTAACTTTGATATTCTTCTAGCATAAAGTTTGCCATTATCTTCTCTATTTGCACCAATTTCATTTCCTATGACAACTACAGATGCATTAGCAAGTCCAAATGTAATTATCATAAATAAATTCATAACGGTTGTACAAATTTGTATGGATGCTGCAGCACCAGTTCCTATTCTTCCGTAAATGGCAGCATATGTTACATTACCAAGTCCCCAACAAGCTTCATTTAGAACAATTGGAAGTGTAACTTTATAAATTGCATCTATAACTTTTTTAGATGGACTTATTAATTCCTTTATTTTAGCATTTAATACTTTATTATTAGCATACACAGAAATTAAAATAATCAAACATTCTGTAGTTCTAGCTATAACAGTGGCAAGTGCTGCTCCTTTTACTCCCATAGCAGTAACACCTAATTTTCCAAAAATAAATATATAGTTTAATACTCCGTTAGTAATAAGTCCTATAAAACTAGCTACCATTGGTAGTACTGTATTTTCTATACTTCTTAATGCTGCGGCATAATTAAAAGTAATAGATGAGAAAAAATAGCTTATAGCAACTATAACCAAATATTCACTACCTATTTTTATAACTCTAGGATCTTTATTGAATAAAGACATTATTTTTTCAGGAATTATAATACCTACAGACATAAATATAATTGATATAATTCCTCCTACCATAAGTCCTATTCCTAATGCTCTTTTAATATTTTCCTTATCTCTTTTTCCCCAAAGCTGAGCTATAAATACTCCACACCCTGCTCCTATACCCATTGCAATAAGACTATATAAAAAGTAATACTGATTTGCTATACCTACAGCTGCAAGTTCAACTTCTCCTACTTTACCAATCATAAGCGTATCTAACATATTTAAAGATGATGCTATAAGATTTTGTATAACAATAGGTATAGTTATTAAAAAAAGTCTCTTGTAAAATGCTTTATCTTTTACAAATTCATCAAAAAAACCTATTTTCACAATAAAACCCCTTTCCTTTTAAACAAAAAAATAAAACCCACTTTGAGTTTTTTTGTCAAAGTGGATTTCAACACTTCCGTAATAACAATACATTATTACGAACACAATATACATTTTTATAAAAAAAATTATATTAAAAATACTGATTTTTGTCAATATTAAGATAGAATAACTAACTAAATTATCTATCTATATAACCTTTTTTTAGCAATTCTTTAAATTCAAATTCTTCTACAGGTTTACTAAAATAGTATCCTTGTATTTCATCACAATTAGCCTCACATAATACATCAAGTTGCTCATTTAGTTCAACGCCTTCTGCAATTACATTAAGTCCTATTTTGTGTGCTAAATCTATTATGCCTTCCACTATAAATTTATCATTTTTATTTATGTGTATTGTATCTATAAATGATTTATCTAACTTTATTTTATTAATTGGAAGCATCTTTAAATAACTTAAAGATGAATATCCTGTTCCGAAATCATCTAAAGCAATTTTTACCCCTATATCTCTTATACTATTAAGTATATCCAAATTTGTTTCCTTAGATTCCATCATTACACTTTCAGTAATTTCTAATTCTAAACATTCCGGTGGTAATTTTGTTTTCTCTAAAATTTCTTTTAATTTTTCTATAAAATCATCTTGTTGTAACTGTATTACTGAAACATTTACAGATATAGTTATATCTTTTAAGTTTTCAATTTGCCATTGTTTTCTCTTTAAACAAGATTCTCTAAGCACCCATTCTCCAATAGAATTTATAAGTCCTGATTTTTCTGCTATAACAATAAATTCTGAAGGAGATACAAACCCAAATTTTTCACTATTCCACCTTAATAAAACCTCAACACCTTTAATTTCTCCTGTGTTTGCATTTACTTGCGGCTGAAAAACAAGTTTTAATTCTTTTCTTTCAATAGCATGTCTAAGTCCTTCTTCAAGTTGAGATCTTCTTATTAAATTACTTGACATTTCTTTGTTATATATTAAATACTTACTTTTTCCTAAGTTTTTAGCACTATACATAGCTGTATCAGCATATTTTAATAATACACTTTGGTCACAACTATCCTTTGGAAAGAAACTTATACCTAAACTCACAGTAGTATAAATATGCTCATTTTTTACAATAAATGATTTACTGAATAATTTTAAAATATTGTCTGCAAGCAACTCTATGTCTTTCTCATTATAGCTTCCACATTGTACTATTATGAATTCATCTCCACCAAGTCTATAGAATCTTTCATCTTCAGTTAATATATTACTTATTCTTTTGTTTACCTTTTTTAATAGTTCATTTCCATAATCATGGCCTAAAGTATCATTTACATTTTTGAAATTATCGATATCTAAAAACATTATGGCACCTATTTTGTTATCTTTTTTAACATTTTGTATTATGCCATATATATCTCTTGAATAGGCTACTCTATTTGGAAGCCCGGTTAAACTATCATTGTATGCTAAATACTCTATTTTTTTTATTGCTTCTTTTCTATCTGTTATATCAGTTATAGAACCTGCTATCTTTAGTACATTTCCTTCACCATCTCTAAGAGCTTTGCCCTTTATATTAAACCAATTTTCATAATTAAATTCATCTAATATTCTGCACTCAACATCAATATAATTTTCATTTTTATATAATATTTCTTTAAATTTTTCTATAATCTTCTTATAATCCTCTTCTTTTATAATTTTACTAAAATATCTTTTATTTTCATTAATATCAGTATACTTTGAAGATCCTTTGATTATATTCAACTTATTAGACATAAAAAGCTTATCTTCTTTTATATCCCATTCCCAAATAGCATCATTAGATCCATCTACTACAAGCTTATATTTTTGTCTACCTTTTTCTAATGTTTCTTTGCTCTTCTCAAGTGCTATATAATTCTCTTTTAACTTTTTTTCACTTTCTATTCGCTTTCTAATATTTATAGATAATATTATTATAAATGTAGTTAATATAAATATTAAACTGCTAACAGCAACTATATATCTTTTATATTCATATATAAAAGAATATGGTCTATTTACTATAGTAGAATTTTTAGGTAAATTATTTAACTTTATATTATGCTTTACTAATTCATTGTAATTAAAAACATAGTTACTAGGGCAATTACGCATAATAGGAACATTTTTTACATTAATTCCTCTTAAAATTTTTGATGCCATATTACCTGCTACTAGCCCTTGATCGTATCCAGATATCACTTTTCCGCCTACAACATTTTTTCCAAATAAAAAATCCCAACAAACATATATAGGATATTTGCACTTTTCTAGTATTTTACCACTTTTAGAAAATGGAATAACATCATAATTATCATCTCTAAATTGTCCAATATACAATATTACCGTATCTGAAGAAAGTCCTTTAAGCTTATTATAAAATTCTTTTTGTGTAATATCTTTACAAAAGTACACATTTACTCTTTCTTTATATTTACTTATAACCTTTTTAGCACTTTCCTCATTACTTTTTCCCGTAGTAGAACTGTCTGTAACTACCACAATATTTTTAGTATTAGGTTGCATAGTAAAAATACTGCTTATAGTAGAATCTACATCTATCTTTTCTACTACCCCTGTACAATTTTTTTTATTCTTAATTAAATCATCACTAAATTCATTTATTCCACAAAACACCAAGGGACAACTATTTAAAAATTTAATTTTAGAGCTTAATATAAAATTCAGTGCATCATTATCACAACATATAATTAAGTCTATTTTCTTATTTTCATATTTTTTTATATATAGCTTAGTGAGCATGTCTATATATTCTGCATTATTTATATTTTTAGTATCCATATATTCATGAAATAAATGGATATCATATTGATTATTTAAAACATCATATATGCCTCTTTCCATATGTCTTGTCCATTTAAATCCCTCATCATAAGAATTCAATATTAAAACATTCTTATAGTCTAGAGAATAAACAATATATGTCTTACACATAAAAACACAAAATACAATAATAAAATAAATAAATATTTTTAAAATCTTATTATTGGTTCTTTTTAAAAATTCTTCTTCCATAAATTACTCACCTTTACTTATATTTAACAGAATTTTGTATAGTTTTATATACTTCTCGTTCTGGCATTGGTTTATAGTAAAAGAATCCTTGAACTTCATCACATCTTTTCATTTTCAAATAGCTTAGTTGTTCTTTTTTCTCCACTCCTTCTGCAATTACAGTTACTCCCACATTATGAGAAAGATCTATAATTGAACTTACAATAGCGGCATCCTTTTCTTGTTCTGTTACTCCACGTATAAACTGCATATCTATTTTTATCTTATCTATGTCGATTTTCTTAATATTCATTAATGATGAATATTCAGTACCAAAATCATCTATAGATATTTTTATACCCATATCTCTCAAATTATTTAGTGTTGTAAATACATCTTTATTTCCTTTTAATGCTATTCTTTCAGTTATTTCAAATTCTAAATATTCAGGACACATTTGTACTTCTTCTAAAATTTCATCTACTTTTTCTACAAAATCTTTTTCATAAAGTTGATTAACAGATAGATTTACAGCTACAGTAAATCTATCCTTACCCATACTATTCAGCTTTTTTATAGTTGTGCAAGCGCTTTTTATGACATTGTATCCTATTGGAACTATTAATCCTGTATCTTCTGCCACAGGTATAAATTTACCTGGAGAAATTTTTTGTCCATTACATGTCCACCTTAATAATGCTTCAAATCCAACTATTTTATTTGTTCTTATGTTAACTTGTGGTTGGTAATACACTTCAAACTCATCTTTTTCAAGTGCTTTGTATAAATTATTTCGCATTGCTATTCTTTCTGTTAATTTAAGATTAGCTTGTGATGAGAAAAACTTCAAATTGTTTTTTCCGCTATTTTTAGCTTCATACATGGCTGTATCAGCATTTCTTATCATTATTTCTACATTTTCGCCATCGTTTGGGTAAAATGCTGTTCCTATACTTACAGTTATAAATTGTTCTTCATTGTCAATAATAAATGGTTCTTTTAGTACATTGTTCATTTTTAAAAATATGTTATCTATATGCTTTGTATCTTCATCTTCTATGCCATCTATTAATAATAAAAATTCATCTCCTCCAACTCTTGCAAGAAGATTGTTTTTATCAATGATTGTTTTCATCCTATCTGCAAATTTCTTTAATAATTCATCTCCTTTTGGATGTCCTAATGTATCATTTACTAATTTAAAATTATCAATATCTAAAAACATTATAGCAAAATGTCCTTTGTCTTTATCATGCTTTTCTATTATATTCTTTATATGTTTTTCAAAATACAATTTATTAGGAAGTCCAGTTAAAATGTCATTATAAACCATATAGGTTATTTTTTCTTCTGCCAATTTTCTATCTAAAATCTCTTTTTGAAGTGTTTTGTTAGATTCCTCTAACTTTAGAGTTCTCTCTTTAACCTTATTTTCCAGTCTAATGTTGTAATCTTTAAGAATTCTTTCTGCTTTCTTTCTTTCAGATATATCATATAATATTACTACTATTCCTAAAATATCCTTAAAATCATCATGTACAACTCTAGCTGATAAAACACACTCTACTATTTCATTATCTTTCTTAACTAAATTTACTTCGAAAGCATTTATAGAATTTACTTCCAAAAGATTGTTTAAATTTAAATCTTTTTCTTTTATTAGCTGACAAAAATTCATTTCTTGCAAATTCTCGTATTTAGTTATTATTTTCGCTGACTTATTGAAACTTTTTATGGAAAAATCTTCTTCTAAAAAAAATATAGGTTCGTTAACGGCTTTAAATATGTAATCAGATACATACTCCGGTGTTATTGATAACATTTTATATTTTATAATTGAATACCATATTCCTATAATAGGTATATATATAAAGAAAACACCCCATGCAAAGGTATCAATATGTAATACTGGAAATAGTATATTAGTTATACCTCCTAGTAAAGCTCCTATAAAAATAGTGCTATTTATAATAACTGCTTGCTTTTTTTCCCTATTTTTTTTAGAGTTTTTTCCCCATCTATATATTATAAATATTCCGCCTAAAATACAGAACATAAAATAAATCACAAGAAAAGGGAACATCCAATCTATTGGACATATATCAACCCATCCTATTTCTGTATTTACAAGTACTGCTCTAGGTTCATGTAATGAATTTCTTACAAAAAATATTACAGGAAATAAGTAAATTAAAACTTTATGTTTATATGATAATTTGTAATTTCCTCCATTACTAGTTACAATTGCAAATTCAAGCCAAATTCCATGCAAAAAACACCATCCTATAGATGCTATAATTCTGAAAATGTTTACAACGAGTATGTCATGACCAACTAACATACCAGCATATCCCAGAGCCCAAAAACTTGTAACCGTACATAAAGAGAAAAACACTTTATTAGAAGTAGATTTTCCGTCTTTTTTAAGTATGTATATTCCTGTAAGAAAATATATTAAAAAACTAATAAGCAAAATTAAAAAAAATACGTACTTCATTGAGCTCCCTCTTTTCTACCGAATAATTATTTTACAACCTCATATTATATAATTTAACACATTTTGCAATAAACTTCCATATATAAAATTTTACAGTAACTTAAACTATGTTTTTCACTGACACCAATTTTATTAATTTCACATTTTAAAAAAATTATTGAAATAAATAGATTTTTATGGTAATATAGAAAACAAGTTAAATTCTATCAATGGAGTGGTTTTATTATGAATAATAAATGTATTTCTAAACAATTCCATATATTTTTCTTTAGCTTCTTTAGATAGGGTTTGCGTTTATTGAATTTTCGTTCATAGATGCAAACCTCCTAATTAAGGATTTGCATCTATGAGGCTAAAGTTTATTATTATGCTAAAAAATGTAGCCACATAGATAAAAATATGTGGCTTTTAATAATTGAGAAATTATGAGGTCACATAGTATTAAAACTTTGTGACCTCATTTATTTTTTAAGGGGGGGTTCTATTATGAACAATGAAAAAACCAGAGATTCATTCTCAAACAAACTAGGATTTATACTTTCCTGCGTGGGAGCTGCCATAGGCTTAGGCAACATATGGATGTTTCCATACAGATTAGGTCAAAATGGCGGAGGCGCATTTTTAATTCCTTACATTTTATTTGTTTTTTTACTAGGAGTAACTGGGGTAATTTCAGAATTTGCTTTTGGAAGATACGTTGGAAGTGGTCCGTTAAAGGGAATTAAAAATATATTTAAAGAAAAAAATTTAAAAGGCGGAAATATACTTGGATCTATTCCTGTTATAAGTTTATGGTGTACTTTTGTTTTTTATAGTGTTGTTGTAGGTTGGATACTAAAATATTTTTCAATAAACTTTACTAGTAACTTAAAAAATATAGATATTCCTAATTACTTCAATAGTTTTGTAACTAGTTCTCAATCACTAATTTGGTTATCACTTGCTATGATTTTAACACTTATTGTTATATGTATGGGCGTATCTAAAGGTATAGAAAAATTAAATAAAATAATGATGCCTTTATTATTTGTTTTATTTATAATTTTAACTGTTAGAAGTGTTACACTTCCTGGAGCTGTAGAAGGTATTAAATATTTATTTATTCCTAGATGGGAATGTTTATTAAGTATTAAAACTTGGATAATGGCTCTTGGTCAAGCTTTCTTTACTGTATCTTTAACTGGTTGTGCCTTAGTAGTATTTGCTAGTTATACTGGTAAAGAAGTAAATTTAACATCTGTTGCAATAGAAACTGCTATATTTGATACTATTGCTGCATTACTTGCTGCACTTATGATAATACCTGCTGCTTTTGCTTTTAAATTAGATGTTACATCTGGACCTGCACTTATGTTTATTACAGTTCCAACTATATTTAAATCTTTACCTCATGGACAAATTTTTAATGGAATTTTCTTTTTAAGTATGATTTTTGCTTCAATTTCATCTGCACTTATTATGTTAGAAGGACCTGTTGAAGCTGTACTATCTCAAACAAATTTTAAAAGAAAAAAGGTAGCTATAGTTATTACAATAATAAGCTTTTTAGTTGCTGTTCCTCTTTGCTTAAATATGAATGCATTTACTATGTTTTCTGATATAATAACTATAATATTCTCTCCAACTGGAACTTTAATTGTTTCTATTGTTTTATATTATGTACTTGGAAAACAAATAGCATTAAAAGAAATAAACATTGGTAGAAATAAACAAATAACTGATAAATTTATTTTCCTTGGAAAATATGTTTTTGTTATTGTTACTTTAATTGTTATTGTTTTAGGAATAATTTATGGTGGTATTTAAATTAAATTTTATATTTAAATAATAAAGATGCTATGCCCCAATAATTTTCATATTATTGGGGGCATAGCATCTTTTAAAAACCTTATAATTTTAATTATTGCGTTATAATTCCATGTTATATGTACTATAAACAAAGAATTATAGTACATAATTTCTTATTCTTGTATATTTTTTAAATCATGTATCATATTATTTAGTCTTTCTACTATATCAGCAATCATATTCATTGAATTTATACTTTCCTGTACAGCTGCACTTACCTCTTGAGTTCCACTTGATGTATCTTTGGATACATCTGATACATTGTTTATCATATTTATTAAACCATCTTTACTACTATCAATATGATTTATATTTCCTTTTCCAAGTTCAATTAACTTTAATATATTGTTTATAGATTTATATATATCATTAAAAATAAATCCTGTATCCTCAACGGCTTTATCCTGTTCTACAACTATCTTTTTTACATCATTCATCGATTGTACAACTTTCCCCGCCTCTATTCCTATATCCAGTAACATCTTTTTAACTTCCTCTGCTGCATTTGAAGTTTCTTCTGAAAGTTTTTTAACCTCTTCTGCTACTACAGCAAATCCCCTTCCAGCTTCTCCTGCTCTAGCAGCTTCTATTGCGGCATTTAATGCAAGTAAATTTGTTTGTTCTGATATACTTGTAATAACCTCAATTATTCCATCTATTTTTTCTATTTTATCATTTAAAATTGTTACCTTTTCTCCTACTTCAGATATTGTATTATCTCCTTCTAAGGTTTTATTTTTTAAAAATTCAACAGCATTTATCCCTTTTTCATTAAGTAGTTTTCCTTCATTTGAAAACTTTAATATATTTTCATTTACGTTTACTGTTTCATTTATATCATTTGATAATTCATTTATTATCTTAACAGTATTCTGTATTTCTTCATCTTCATTATATACTCTATTTGCAATATCTTTTATTGTACTAGATATATTTTTACTTGATTCAACTGCATTGTCCATATCATTTTGCAAATTCTTAGATAGCATTGATAATTCATCTATAAAAGAACCTATCTTTTTGTTTACAGATAATATTTTGTTTTCCGATTCCTCTATTTCTTTTATCATTTTATTTTGCTTGTTTACTATAAGTCTACTATCATTTACAATCATGTCCTTTATTAATACTAAAAATATTAATATAGCTATCATATTCATAAAAAACATAGGAATAAGTAATGTTTTAGACATTATACTAACAGCTTCTGAAAACGTCTTATCCCCTAGTAATGGAACTAAAATTTCAAGATGAACAATTTCCCATACACCTATAAAAAACATCCACTTTCCTATGGTTTTAATATTTAAATTCTTAATTTTAAAACTAGTCTTATATACTATAAAAGATGCTATTATGGATGCTAATAGAGTAGATATAGAACACCCTAAAGCTGTCCATCCTCCTAATATATATCTATAAAAACTTCCAATTACTCCTACGCTTACTCCTACAATAGGTCCACCTATTATAGCACTTAACACTCCTATAGAATCTCTAATATTTGTCTTTGTTCCGTTTATTGTATATGCATATTTTGATGCAAGCATTATTGGTATACTTAAAATTATTACTAAAAATATAGAAGCTATAATATCTTTTTTTTCTGATGTAAGAAATTCAACTACTTTTATAGGTCTACTAAAAATGTAAATAAATAATACACATAATGATATAAATATGAATAAATTATACATCATTGTAGCTATTCCCTGTACCATATTATTACCTCCTTTTATTTAAATAATATTATATCACTTTATTGATAATTTTTCCTTTTTTGTATTTTATATATAATTTTTATTTTATTTCATATTTAATAAGAACCCATAAATAAAACTTTTGAATTTACATTTTACATAAATACTTATTATATAGAAAAAGGTTACTGATAAATTGATTTATCAGTAACCTTTTTCTATTCTATAATATTAATAGCGTTTTTTATTTTACTTTATTATAAACTTTTAATTATTTATTCTTTGTATCTACATTATCCCCTGGTAATTTGTCACTTTGATTATTTCCATTATCCTGCTTTTGATTATCTTTATCTTTAGAATTTTGCTCTTTATTCTTGTCATCATTGTCATTTGATGAGAATAATTCTTTGAAAAAGCTAGTTATAGCATCCCAAAGTTTTTCAAAAAATCCTCTTGCTTCATCACTTGTTATTGTTCCTTTTAATTTATCTGTAACATCATCTAATTGAGCTTTTAATTGTTTAAAGTTTAAATCTAATCCATTTATTTTATTCATTAATTCTGTTATTTTTTGAATATCTGCATCATCTAATTTTTTGTCAGAATTTTTATTAAAGCTATTAGTAACATTTAAAACTATGTTTTGTACTTCTTTTTCATTTTTAGGCTTTTCTTTAATTACATCTTTTTTAACTTGATTTACTAAACTTGCAGCTTCATCTTTACCTATTTTTTCACCTAAATCTCCAGTAACAACGATTTCTTCATTAGCTGCTTTTTTCTTTTTCTCATCTATCTTTTTTCCACCTTTACTGCTTTCAAAACCTTTTAATATTCCTGTAAGTGCCGCAGTGCCTGAAACTCTAAATGGAGCTGCTGCCTTAACATCGGCATTTTCTATTCCAGCAGTGATTAAAGCATTTCTTATCATGCTTTCAGTAACCCAATACATATTGTGTGTTGAAATGTTTAATCCATTTTGACCTGATGGATCTACATAAGAACATGATATAGCTTTTGTTCCTATTTGTTTTTTAGATGCCACATCTTTTAAATAACTATTTTCTTCTTTATTAGTTACCTCTATTACATTTGCTTCATCTTTATTAACTCCAAAATATTTAAGCATGTCTTCCTTTTGCTTACTATTTAAATCTGCTCCTAAAGTTACAACTTTATAAGCATCTGCATAGGCTCTTTTTACTTGAGTTGATGTAATTATAGATACAGTAAATAATGCTACTAATATTCTACTTATACTTCTCTTAAATTTCATGATTTTACTCTCCTTTACCTTCATATAGTTAAATATACTGGGTCATTTAATTAGTATATTATATCATATTTGCCAATATTAAAAGTATAAATAAAGTTACATTTTTTAATACATTTTGTTAATTAAATAAGCTACATTTTCTGAAAATCTTTTTACAGTTCTCATTCCTTCTTCATCTTTTAATGCTTCTCCTTGATCATGTCCAAATACTATATTCCAATATGTAGAACCTGGTACAATCATATCATTTATCATATAATACATTAAAATTTCTTCAATTGTAGATGTAAGTCCACCACGTCTTGCTACTGCTATAGGCCCCCCAACCATTCTTGATAAAAAATTTCCTTGTTTTTTAGATGCCATTGCTATTCTTTGAAGAGCTGTCATTGTTTCTGCCCTTGCAGTTCCCCAATAAACTGGTGTTGCAACAATTAATCCTTGTGCTTCTTTTATCTTTTCTATGATTTTATCAAATCCATCATCGTATCCATCTTGTCCATTCATACAATCCTTTAAATTCATTCCTGCGATGGATACAACTTCAGCTTCAACTCCATTTTCTTCAATAACTTTAGCACACTCTCTAAGAATCTGTACACTATTTCCTTCTTTATTTGGACTACCACTTAATAATATTACTTTTTTCATTAAAATTCCTCCCAAACTTAATATAGACTGATTTTAGCATATCCATATATTTATTTCAAAAATATTCTTCTAATAACATTACCATGATATATTGATATAAAAAACTTATTTAAAATATAACTTAATTATTTACTCATAACCCTTTCTAAATTTTTAACCTGTTCAATAGTTAATCCTGTTTTTTCTGCTATTACCTCTACCTCTAATACATCCAATAAATTTCTTGCTATATTTACTCTCTCTTTTAATGCACATTCTTCTCTAAAAATCCTCCTGTATTCTATTTCATTATCTGTTTCCTCTTCTCTTTCCTTCCAAAATGCTATAGCTTCTTTATCATTATTTAACATTTCTATGCCCTTATTTGTTATCTTAATTTCCATTTCTCTCATAACCCCAAATTTTCCTTTATACTCTATGTAGCCTTGTTTAATAAGTTCTTGAACTCTCCAAAAAATATAATCATCAGATATATTTTGATCACTGTATCCTAGAACATATCCAACTGTCCTTGCAGCTTTTCTAAATTTTTTATTTGTATTTTTTAGTATATCTATGTCAAAATACTCTTTATAAGAACTTTTCACTTTTCCGTCCTTAAATATGCGTAAAACTTCATTTTGGTTTTTTAAGGCTTCCCACATTTGTAAAATATCTTTATATGTATTTTTATTTAGCTCTTTCTTAAATTTAATATATTTATTGATATCCTTTGACATAACTTCTGAAACACTTTTGGGTATAAATGCCTCATACTCATTTTCTTCAACTAAACTTGATACATTAATAAGATATATGTTAAAACACTTATCTTTCATCAATTCTAAAGCATACATCATTCCACAAATATCTTCACTACATTCTCCATACCACATATAAATAATATCTTCTCTTGTTAACTTCGCAATTTTTCTACGATATCTGTGATAATCTCTTTTATATTCATATATATCTTCTTTAGAAATTTCTTTAGTATGACTAATACTTTTATACCATTCAATTCTATCATCTAAATTTTTAAGATTTCCAATCTTCCCTTCCGAAAGATTATCGTAAAAGGATATAACTTTTTTGCCCTTAATTATATTTTCTTTAATGGCATATTTAAAACTTCCACTAGCAGATGCCGAAAAACACATATGAATCACATTATTCATCTTTTATCCTCCAATATATTAACTAATATTTTCTAATAAAATCACAGGTTAATTATACATCATTTAAAATATAATTAAATATCATTTTCTATACAATTAAAAAACTACTGATAGTTTTGATTTATCAGTAGTTTTAGTTTATTATCTTATATTATTTTTTAATCTTCATTATTTAAATCTATATCATTTAATTCTACAACACGTGTTTTATGCTTGATTTTATATCCTAAATATAAAACTAAAAATATTGGAATTCCTATATATGCTGCAATTACTCCCAGCCAGTCTATTCCTTCTGGCTTAATATATGCAAATCCTTGTCCTAAAATAACTATTATACACATAATTAATGCTAATATAGGTCCTATTGGATATAATTTAGCTTTGTATTTTAATTTATTCATATCAAGTCCTTGTGCAACATAAGCTTTTCTAAATCTATAGTGACATAAAGCAATTCCAATCCACGCTATAAATCCCGCAAGTCCAGATGCAGCAACAAGCCAAACATATACTGTACTTTGAGCAAATATTCCTGTTAAAAAACAAATAGATGCTATAAGTGTAGTTAATAAAACAGCATTTACTGGAACTCCTTTAGAATTTGTTCTTGCAAAAACTTTAGGTGCCATTCCTTCCTTTGCCATAGAATATAACATTCTACTTGAGGCATACATTCCTGAATTTCCAGCAGATAGTATTGATGTAAGTATTACTGCATTCATTAAAGAAGCTGCAATTGCCACACCAGCTTTTTCAAATACCAATGTAAAAGCACTTTTACTTACTCCAAGTTGACTTAAAGGTACAATTGCTCCAATAACTACAATAGTTCCTAAATAAAATATTAATATTCTCCAAAATATTGTGCTTATAGCCTTTGGAATACTTTTTTCTGGTTCTTCACTTTCAGCAGCTGCTACTCCAACAAGTTCTGTTCCTTGAAAAGCGAAACCAGCAATTAAAAATATCATAAATATTGACTTTACTCCGCCAACAAATGGTCCTCCATTAGCTGTAAAATTCTTAAACCCAACAGCTTCTCCACCTATTATTCCAAAAATATTTCCTATTCCAATTAATAAAAATACAATTACAGTAACTACTTTTATACTTGCAAACCAGTATTCTGATTCTCCAAATGCTTTAGAAGATAAAACATTAAGTCCAACTATTATTATTAAAAATAGCAAACTCCAAAGCACAGGCTTTACATTTGGGAACCAATATTTCATAACAAGTCCCCCTGCTACCATTTCAGCAGCAATAGTTATAGCCCAGTTGTACCAATAATTCCATCCAAGTGCAAATCCAAGTGCGGGATCTATAAATTTGTTTGCATATGCACTAAAAGAACCGGATATTGGCATATAGGTTGCCATTTCTCCAAGACTTGTTATAAGGAAATAAACCATTATTCCTATTAATCCATAAGCTGTAAGCGCTCCACCTACACCAGCTTGATGTATTGTATCACCCATGGCTAAAAATATACCCGTTCCTATGGCACCACCCATAGCAATCATATTTAAATGTCTAGATTTTAATCCTCTTTGTAATTCTCCACTTTCCAAATTGTTTTCCAATCTAACTCCTCCTTATTGGAATCTTAAAAAACATAGTTAAGATTTTTATATGTAAATCCAATAAGTAACTAACTAAGACTAACTATATGTAAAAAAATCAAAAGTGCCATGAGCACATACTCATGGCACAAATAGTATTAACAAAATTAATAAAATTTATTCCCTAAAATAATAGCTCTCCACAAACTTTATTTGTGACAGTCTTACACATATTTTATGTAAGCCCAGCAAATAGCATTAAAGTATTATCTATAAGCTTCGGCGAAATTTCCTTTCTTATTACTTCTTAGCACTTAACTCCATAATACTACTCTTAAATCTCGCACCTCTATCTTAGTTATTTACTTTTTTAAATACTATTATATTATGCAATAAAATTTCTACATAAGTCAACATTTTTATTTAAAATTATTATTTTTATTTAGTTTCTATATTTCTTCTAGGTATAGTGAGTTTTATTTCTTTTTCTATAGTTTCTAATAATCTTTTATCCTTAGGATCTATAAATAAACACGTTTTTCCTTCTTCGCCAGCTCTTCCTGTTCTACCTATACGATGTATATAGCTTTCAGCATTTTCAGGTATATCATAACTATAAACATGAGTAACTCCTGTTATATCAAGTCCTCTCGCCGCTACATCTGTTGCTATAAGATATTGAGTATCCATATTTTTAAACTTTTTCATAACTCTTTCTCTTTTAGCTTGAGCTAAATCTCCATGTAACTTATCACAATTATATCCTCTTTTATGTAGAGCTTCCTCTAAATTATCAACCCTTCTTTTAGTTCTGCAAAATATAATTGCCATAAAAGGATTATCTTCATCTAAAACACTACATAGTGCATCTTGTTTTCTTCTATCTGTAGTTTCTACAACAAACTGCTGAATGTTTTTTAAAGTAACCTCTTCAGCTTTTACAGATACAACTTTAGGCTCTTTCATATATCTGTAAGCTAGCTTTTTAACATCTGAATTCATTGTTGCAGAAAAACATAATGTTTGATGCTTTTTAGAAGTATAACTTATTATCTTTTCCACTTCATTTTTAAATCCCATATAAAGCATTTGATCAGCTTCATCTAATACTAATGTTTTTAGTTTATCTAGCTTTATTGTACTTCTATTAAGATGATCTAAAAGTCTTCCTGGCGTTGCTATTATTAATTGTATATTTCCTTTTAGCTTTTTTAATTGAGATTGTATGTCCTTTCCTCCATATGCAGCTAATATATTAATGTCTTTAGCCTTTTTTAACTTCATAGCTTCCTCTGTTATTTGAATTGCAAGTTCTCTAGTTGGTGTAACTATAAGTACTTGAACAAAATTTGATTCTAAAGATATGTTTTCAAAGATTGGAAGTAAAAAAGCAAGAGTTTTACCCGTACCTGTTTGAGCTTCTGCTATAACATCCTTTCCCATCTTTATAAACTCTATACTATTTTCTTGAATTGGAGTTGGACTTTTAATTCCTTCTCTGCTAAGTATATCTATTATATTTTTACTAATTCCTAAATTTTTAAAGTCCTTCATTTTTTATTACCTTCACTTTCAAAATATATTTAATTTTTATTTATATAATAATCAATTAATAATATCATACTATTACCGTATTAAGAAGGATTTTTGCTTTTCTGTTTTTTATAATAAAAAAATAAATGTATTAAAATAAATTTATTTTTGCAAAAACCCTTGCACTATTTTTTATATAGTGTATACTTAAACAAGTAATCAACTTTGATTCAGAAGTAAATTATTTATTATTATTAATATTTTTGAGATTATATAGAATTAAGAACTATCTTAGTATATATAGATTTCGAAATTTTTATTAAATATTTATTTTTACAAAGAATTAAAGGAATAAAAATTTCGGAGGTACGAACATATGACAGGTACAGTAAAATGGTTTAACGCAGAAAAAGGATTTGGATTCATAACTACAGAAGAAGGAAATGACGTTTTCGCTCACTTTTCTCAAATCAATAAAGACGGATTCAAAACTTTAGAAGAAGGTCAAAACGTATCTTTTGACGTTGTTGAAGGCGCAAAAGGACCTCAAGCTGAAAACATCAGCGTTCTATAATTAATATAGAAATCAAAAACCTGAAATTAAATTTCAGGTTTTATTTTTTTATATTTTTTATTTTTAAAATAATAGTGCAAATAACTATGGCTAATACACCTCCTGTAGTATCAATTAAAACATCAATTATACGTCCACTTCTTCCTGGAACAAATAATTGATGAAACTCATCACTACAAGCATATAAAAAAGTTATTACAATTGATATTATATAATTACTTTTCATTTTAAATTTACTCTTTAAAGCAAATATAAGTAGTATGCAAAGAATAAAATACTCAGTAAAATGCCCCATCTTTCTAACAATAAAGGTAGACATTTTCCCAAAGATTCCACCTACATCTATACCAACAGAAGTTAAACTCTCAATAACAAAATCACTTTTTTCATTAGAAACTGTAGCCGGATCCTTTGAAAAACAAAAAATCACTGTCATCCAAGTTATAACCAAACCATATTTTACTACATTCCTAAGTTTTATATTTTTCATAATTAAATTCTAAATAAACTCCCTTCAATATATTTTTACAAAATAAATATTCTAAGTCATTTTATCATATTATACATAAAACTAAAAATTCATAAAAAAAGCAATTAGTTATTAAAACTAATTGCCTATAAATAATTTTTAATATTAATGATTATACTTCTTTACTTGTTGTAAATCCTGAATTGCACAAGTTTGTATCATGTTAATAGCATTAAATAAATTACTTTTTATAAATATCTTACTTGAAAATTCTAATGTAGAATTGAAACTTCTAATTAATAATTGAGCTTTAGTATGAAAATCAATTGTATCTTCAGCTAATTTTCTTATGATAACGTATTCATCAATTAAAAATTTTTCAATGTCATTTTTAGTTAAATCAACATCTACTTCATCTGAAAATAGCTTGTCACATTTATCTTTATAAAGTGAAAATTTCTTTATTAAATCATGCTGATGTTCATAATTTAATATTGCTATTGCATTTATATGTGCTAATATAAATTCCACTAAATGAGTTTTTATACCCTGTATATTCAAGTAACTTTTTTGTACCCTAGTTAAATGCATCTGTTCGAATCCAGACATTTTACAAACATTCATTAAATTTGCTGCATGATAATTTAAACTACAAGATATTTTATACATTTTATCTTCTAACTTATCATAAACCAAGCTTTTGTTTCCAGTAGAAGACAAACGTAAATACTCTAGCTCTTGATTTATAGTTCTAGCTACATAATCCATAACAACATCCCCTTTAAACGCAAATTTATTACAATAACTAGTTTATCCTTATATATTATTATATCAAAATAAGTTACAATAACCAATTACTTATACAATATTTATATTCATTTTATAGGTTTTTTATTATTATATATTGTTTATTTTACAGCTACTACAGAAGCTACCCTTATAATTTCATTATTAAACTTGTAACCCGGCCTTACAACCTCTAATATCTCATATTTTTCTCTTTTATCATCACTAATAGTTTGTACACATTCATGAAACTTTGCATTAAACCTTTCCCCAATTGCTGGTATCTCTTCAAATCCAACTTCATATAGATCCTTTTTTATGATGTTTTTTATACTTTGTATATTCTTTATTAACTCATTATTTTCAGTTTGCTTTGCAAAATTCAATATGTTATCAATTTGATCTAACATATTTATAAATCTTGTTACAAATTCTTTTTCTTGTTTATTTTTATAATTTAAGTTTCTTTTTAAATTAATAATTTGATTATTTTTATCCTTTATTTCTTCATTTAAAATTTCCATAGATATTGCATTTTTTTTACTTACTTTATCTATATTATCCATCTTTTTTTGAACATTTTCTAATATATCATTTATATCATTTGATGGTTCACTATATGTATTTACTGATTTAGTTTTAAATGATTGTAGTTCATCTTTTATTGAAAACACTTTTTCACTCTCCTAGTTCATGATAACTTCTTAATTTTTTATTTTATATCATAATATTAGTATCTTACATATTTAATCAAATTTCAAACTTTTTATCATTCTATCTTCAGCAACATATGAATTTTTAAAAATTTTTCTCGCAAAGCCAAGAAACTCTTCTGGCCTTTCCATAGTAACTCCAAAGTGTGTTAAAATAAGTTCTTTTACATTGCCTCTAAATGCAAGGGTGGCTGCTTGTGAAAAAGTCATATGCTTATTTTTTATTGCTTTATCTATATCATCATCAGTTCCATAGGTTCCCTCACAAATAAACATATCACTTTCTTCTATAAATGATATTATAGAATCTATTGGTGTGGTATCTGTTACAAATGAAATTTTTATACCTTTTCTTTCTTTTCCAAGTACCATACTAGGGGTGTATACTCTTCCTTCATAATTTATATTTTTCCCAACTTGCAAATCACCCCAAAACTTTCTCGGAATATTATAGTTTACAGCTTTTTCTCTATTGAATTTTGGTTTTCTTTTAACTGTAAAATTATAAGCTATACATGGAATAGAATGATTAAGTTCTAGTGTATCAATTAAAAGCTCTCCTCCACTTTCTAATTTTAAATTTTCTTTTGTAACATTAAAACTTAATTTTTGCATAGGATTTTCTATAATATTTAATTCATATGGTAGATATGGAGTAATTACCGTTAATCCTTTAACTATTCTTGTTATATCCTTTGGCCCTATTATAGTTAGTGGATTTGTCCTACCGCTATTACCAATTGTGGATAATATACCTGGAAACCCTATTATGTGATCTCCATGACAATGTGTTATACAAATAATATCTATATCTTTAAATCCTGTTTTTGCATTTTTCATAGATAATTGAGTTCCTTCCCCACAATCCACAAGAATTTTACATCCTTTAAAGTTTAGAAGTAACGATGACAAACTTCTTCTAGGAGTAGGCATCCCTCCTCCAGTTCCTAAAAATAATACATCAATCATGCTTAAATTTCCCTTCTATATTCCTTAATAATTTATAAATAACATAAATAATGCTGTATTTTTGCACTTGTAGTATATGTAATTATTTCTTTTTTATTACTTTTTAATAAAATTCAATATTATATAAAATATTTTTTGCATTTTTTAGTACAAATTATAGAATTTTATGTTATAATAGATACATAAATTGAAAAAGTTTTTTGACTAAATGATTGTTAAATTTTTAATTAGTAATTATTTATAAACATATAACGCTAAATAACCTAAGGGAGCTGGATGACTATGAAAAAAAATCTCTTTTTAAAAATTTTCGGAATATTTTCAACACTATTCATAGTATTTTTTACTTGTAAAACATTTGCAAATGATTTATCTAATAGTTATTATACTTTTAATAACTGCTCTCCTAAGCAAATAACATATGATAACTTTGTAAAAATTGAAATCGGTTCAAATTATAATGATGTAATTAAAATTTTAGGTAAAGAAAGTTATAAGGATTCAACAATAATAAACGGACTAAAAAATACAACTTATATTTGGAAAGTTAATGGTACAGAAAAAAATATTTTTATTACTTTTAGAAATGGAATCGTTATCACCAAAGAGCAATATAAACTAAATGATAATTTTTCTGTTTTGTCAAGCGAAAAAATTAGCTCTTTAAAAAAAGGTATGTCTTATGATGAAGCGAAAAATATACTAGGAGAAGGCATACTTAGATCAGAAGAAAAAGGCATTAAAGTATTTACTTGGTTTGATAATAATTCAAAATACTTAAATTGTACTTTTAAAAATGATAAGCTTACCATATTCATGGAACAATAAATTTTAGTACACTAAAAAAGGAAGATAGTCTTTTAGGCTATCTTCCTTTTTATATAAACTTATACATGTCCTAATCCATATTGAACTGTATAAGTAACTGATTGAATATGTCCTGTTGGATTTAATACAAGTATATCTTCACTGCTATACTGATTATCAATATAATTTTTAATTTTTTCAGTCTGTGTAGATGGTGTTTCAGTTTCATCATAGTTATTTTTAGGTGTTACATAAAAAGTCCCAAATGGACTTGAATATCCATAATAAATACTAGATGTAGCTCCTTCTGGATGACTCCAATAAAATGTAATATATACTGTTAATTTACCTATATTAGCTTTGTACGTTACAAATCCTGAAGAACCTACAAGTCCAGTTTGGTCTCCATTAAACACTCCATTTCCTCCTGCTTTTATTATATTAGGGGGCTGTTTTGTAAGCATTCCACTTTGAAGGTCAACATTATATAATTGAAAATCTTGATTTGTATTATTTTGTATATATATCTCTGTAGGTCTATCAAAAACTGTCTGCCTTAAAATTCTCACCATAACTTCCTCCAAATTTATATTAATTATATAATTAATATATACATCAATTTAGTTTATGTACTTTTAACTTATAACATTAACCAATTAATCCACATTGAAATAATATATATTAAATACTTTTTTTAAGGAGATGCCATGAATACTTTTTATATTACATTATTTAATGGATTAACACTTATGGTTAAACCTACAGAAATTTTAGGAAAATATCTTTATTGCTACCATTGGTTTAATAATTCTTGGATTCCTATTTCATTAAATATTGATTCAATTTCTGATATTCGTAATTTAACTATTTTAGAAAACACTCTTCCTAATTATAATGTTTATAGTATTAAATCTATGTATAGAACAGATTCTGGAGGCACCGAACTTTTACTAAATACAAGTGGTGGATTTAAAACTACTCAACTACTTAAACAAGGAGCAAATGCAAATTTTCAATCTGGCACTGTTATAGCACCTGTATTTCCTAAAATAGATCCAAACTGGTTTTATACTGGATTTCCTACCAAAGTTCCAGTAGGTAACGCTAAAGGAAATTTAATAGACTATATTCCTATATTTTTCTACGCTACAAGAGATGGCAATGAAAAATTTACTTTGCCTACAATTCCAGGACGTATAGGATTTCTAGATAAAAATAATGAATTTAAAGATACTATCATCTGGAATGGACCATTCAAAAAAGGAGATCTATTGTTTACACTTTTATTAGATAAAAACGATCCTTCTGCTAATGGTAGTAAGATATTAAATAATAGTTATTGGAATCTACTTACGGAATTTAGCAATATAGATCCTGGTTCAAGTGCTACTAAATCCATTACAATTACTAGTGGCATTACTAAAACAGAGAGTACATCTTTAGGTTTATCTATAGGATCAAGAGTTGGTTTAGAAATTGGTTTAGAAAGTATAGGGAAAATTTCTGCGGAACTTTCAACACAGCTTTCAACATCTTTTAATACAAGCGTGTCAATCACACAACAAATAACTACAACAGATACAGTAGAATTTAAACCTCAACCACGAACCCAAAGAATTGCCACATATCAATTTATTGAGCAATATGAAATAGATGCCGCTCAACCACTCAAAGATAAGATATCATTTTTTAATGATGCTACTAAAAATTATATCGCAAACTTTACTAAAGCAGAATTTAATCCAACTTCATTTGATTATTCAAGTCGTTATTTTGCAAAAGCTTTTGTTTTAGAACCTTAACACTGATTTAAATAAAATAGCATGAAACAAATTTCATTTGAATCATGCTATTTATTTTATACTAAATCATCAAAATCAAAGGCTGCTGCTTTAGTATAATTTGTAACTTTAGCTTCGAAAAAATCAGTTTTAGTATTATTAAGTTTTGAAAAATTCTCAATCCATTCCATTGGATGCTCTGTTATTTCTGGATAAAGAACCTCAAGTCCAATGGCATTTAATCTAAGATTTGAAAGATACTTAATATATTTTTCTATAAGATTGTCATTAATTCCAAGTATCTCATTGTTAGTAACATACTGTCCCCACTTTATTTCGTGTTCTACTCCCATTTTCATCATCATACGAAATTCTTCCATAATACTTTCCGTAAATATATCTGGATTTTCATTTTTAAGTTCTTTTATTATATTTTGAAATAAAATCAAATGAGTTATTTCATCCCTATTTATATATTTAAATATTGTACTTGTGGCTGTCATTTTCCCTTGTCTAGCTAGAGTATAAAAAAAGCTAAATCCTGAATAAAAATATATTCCCTCCAATATGTAATTGGCCATTATTGTTCTTAGAAAATTTTCAGTAGTTGGATTTTCGTTAAAGCTTTGATATATTCCAGCTATAAATTTATTTCTTTCTAAAAGATTCTTATCTTCTCTCCACTGATCATAAATTTTATCTCTTGTTATAGGATTTGTAACAGTGTCTAATATATAAGAGTAACTCTGAGCATGTATTTCTTCTTGAAATGTTTGAACATTCAAAAGAGAAGATACTTCAGGGGCTGTAATATATCTAGATATATTAGGTAAATTTTCGCTTTGAACTGAATCTAAAAAATTTAAAAATGAAATTATTTTATCAAAAGCATTTCTTTCTCCATCAGTTAAATAAGGAAACTGTTTAACATCTTCATTTAAGGATATTTCCTCTGGTATCCAAAAGTTATTTAACATGGTTCTATATAATTCATTAGCCCAATTATATTTTATTCTATTCCATTCTCTTAAATTAGTTGTATTACCATTTATCATTGATTCTGTTCCACGATTTCCATTTTCATTAAATATCATTTTTTTTAACATAGTATTTCCCCTTTCCTAACTTGAGCAACTTGAACATTCATCCATTTCTATTGATTTATTTCTTACATAATATATAGTCTTAATTCCTTGTCTCCAGGATTCTGTATACATATTTAATATGTCCTTAGCCTTTACCTCTGGAGTAATATATAAATTAAATGATTGAGATTGGTCAATATGTTTTTGTCTCACTGCACAGGCTTTAATGGACCACTCTTGATTAATTGTATGTGCTTCTTTATAGTACCAAAAGTTCTCATTATTTAAATCTGGAGCAGTTTTAGGAGTAAAACTTCCCTTTTTCTCTTCTATAAAGAATTTTTTAAATACAGGATCTATTCCTGCTGTAGTATTAGCAATATTAGAAGTACTTCCTGTTGGCGCAACGGCCATTATATATCCATTTCTAATACCGTATTTAGCTATATCCTCTCTTAACTTATTCCATCTTTCAGAATTATAGCCCCTTCTTTCAAAATATTTGCCACTTTGCCACTCCGAACCTTCAAATTCAGCATAAGCCCCTTTTTCTTTAGCAAGTTCCATAGATGCCTTTATAGCTTCATATGCTATATCTTCAAATAAGGAATCCACTTCTTTTATATGTTCTTCACTTTCCCACTTGATTTTATTGCTAGCAAGATATTGATGATATCCACTGGTGCCAAGTCCTATAGCTCTATACTTATCACTAGTTATAGCCGATTCTTTAACTGGCAATCTATTTAATGAAATAACATTATCAAGCATTCTTATTTGTAATGGAATAGATTCTTTAAGTTCGTCTCTACTTACCTTACTAAGATTAATAGAATTAAGATTACAAGTTACCATATCTCCTGATTTAATTCTACTTACTACTTCATTAAATCCATTTTTATCAGTTACTTCTTCACTAATAAGTTCACTTTCACTCATATTTTGAGCTATCTCATGACATAAGTTAGATGAATAAATCATTCCTTTATGTTTATTAGGATTAGCTCTATTTACTGTATCCCTAAAAAATATAAATGGTGCTCCTGTTTCTACTGCACTTTTCATTATTTTTTTCATTACATCAAGACAGGAAACAGTATCTCTTGGTAAATTCTCATTTGCCTCACACTCTAAGTATCTCTTTGTAAATTCCTTATTCTCTTCATCATCAAAGTAATCTTCAAGCTTATATCCCATTAATTTTTGTATCGTGTATGGATCAAATAGTGACCAATTTTCTCTATTTAAAAGTCTTTTCATAAATATGTCAGGTATACTTACAGATGTAAATATATCATGTGCCTTTCTTCTATCATCTCCATTATTAGTTTTAAGATCTAAAAAGTCATATATATCCTTGTGCCATATATCAAGAGTTATAGAAGCTCCCCCTTTACGTTTTCCAAGCTGATCTACAGCAACTGCAGTATCATTGTAAAGTTTTATCCATGGTATAACTCCACCTGATGCATTCTTGTGACCCCTTATTTCACTATTTAATGCTCTAATCTTTCCCATATATATTCCAAGAGCTCCTCCATGTTTAGAAACTTGAGCAAATTTTTGATTAACGTCATATATAGACCAAAGATTGTCTCCAACTACAGATATAAAGCAACTACTTAGTTGATAAAAAGGTGTTCCTGCATTTCCAAGAGTAGGTGTAGCTACAGTCATTTTTAGTTTACTCATTAAATCATAAAACTTCTTTGCAAAGTAAACTCTATTTTTCCCTTCTGGTATTGCAAGATGCATTGCTATAACCATAAATCGCTCTTGAGGAAGTTCTAATATTTCTCCATTAAATCCTTTTATTAAATATCTATCATTTAATAATTTTAATCCCTCATAATTAAAAAGCTCGTCTCTTTTAGGTTCTATATACTCTGAAAGTTCTTTTATTTCTTCATCTGAATAGTTTTCAATTAGATACTTACCGTACAATCCCATATTCACTAACTTCTTAACAAGTGATAAAAAGTCTCCATACCCAAAATGACTATAATTTCTGTTTATTTTTGCTTCCTTATATAAATCAAATGCCAGAAGTCTTGCTGCAACGTATTGCCAGTTTATATTAGTTTTTTTAGATGGACTATTATCATAATTATTTTTATCTATGTATATAACTTTTTCGATTGCTGTTTGTATTAATATCTTTTGAATTTCTTTTGTGCTCATCCCATTTCTAAATTGAATTCTAGAATCTATTTCAAGTTCTAAAGGATCACATCCGTCTAATCCTTCACAAGCAAGACTTACCATTTTTTTAGTTTTTTCTACGCATAACTTTTCATATTCTCCATTTCGCTTTCTAACTTTAATATCCATATTTAAAATTTGTCCTCTTTCCTATTTTTAGTATTAATGAATTTTAAAAATAATTTCTATTAATGAATAACAATTATTGCTTACTATTATTATAAAAGACAACATTTCTTTTATCAACTCTAATTTAACCATAAAATCTATAATTATATTAAAAACCCTCTAAGAATTTTTCCTTAGAGGGTTTTTACAAAATAAAGTAGTACTTTAAAACTATATTTTATTTTCATAATTTCTTGCTTCAATCATTCTAAAAAACATTTTTCCATATTTATCCAAAAACTCTTCAACTGCTTTTACATCATATTCTACACAAAAATCTTTATTTCTTATATGTGTAAAGTATTGATTTATGTATCTAACAAGTTTTTCATTGGCTATTGTATAAAATAAAGGTGTATAATCAGGTATACATTTTAAGTTCTTCTTAAAAAATACTTTTTTACTATTTACATAAGCTGAGATTTTGAAAAATCCCAAATCATAATTAAGCATTTCATCATCTAATATTATTATTCTAATATTATTATTTTTTTTCATAGATTCAACTATATTTCGAGCATGATTTTTTCTTTGTTCAGTAGATAAATTATATCTAACGTAAGTATAAAATATTTCTCCATCTTCAATATATTTCATTAAGGTAGATTTTAGTATCATAAAATTAATCTTGCTCTTTTCAAATCTTTCTTCCCAAGTGATTTGCAATTTACGAATTAAGAAAGCTGTCTCATCATCAAATCCTTTATGATAAGCAGTGTTAATAATGTCTGAAATAACTTCTGATGGTAATAAAAATTCAAATCCATTAGTAGATAAAAACTGAAATTCATTGTTTGAATAAAAATCTGTTCTATATCCACCTTGTTCCATGCCAGAAGTTTCAGCTGATCTAATTAATATATCTCCCATTCTAAATTTGACTACAGTTTTATCATATATTCTATTTACAATATCCCTTTCTGTAATCACTGTTGCAACTTCTATAAGACCATCTACATCAAGTGAACATATAATAGCGAATTTATTTCTTATGGATATTATGTTTAATTTATTTATTTCTTTATTATCAAAAAAATTAAATTCTACATTCCATCTTTTGTTTAAAATAATGTATATTCTCCAAAGGTAGAAATTAGGGTTTCTTTCAAACTCATCCATATCAAATCCTACTTTTGCAGTAATTCTTATATCTTTACATTTAAATTCTTCTATTATATCAAGATTAATATTTGAAGTGGACTTACAAATATCAAGTGTTGATATAAATTCTATGTCTTCTGTTGATTCTTCAATAGTTTTTTGAATTATATCCTTGATAAAATTTGTTGATTCATTTTTTCCAACTATAACTTTTGTATCTCTTTCTCTCTTTTCAAGTTTTTCATAGGAATTACTTTCTGTAATTTTATACGCATTATCTAGTAGCCTATATATTTGATCTTCTAAAACATCCGTTGCATTTAAATCGTTAACACCCATATACTCAGAAATATTAAAAGTTTCATAAAACTCATTAATTTTATCTTTTTTGACTATTTCTTCAGCAAAAATTACAGATGCTTTTTCATTAATAATTTCAATATTCTTAGTAGTTGGTATCTTTATATTATTACACCACTTACTTATGTAAGATATATCATATCCTAAAGCTTTTGATAATACCATAAACTTAGTGTCTGTGAAACATAGCAATTTTTTCAATACGGAACCATATTTTTGATCTATTTTCATAAAACACCTCCGCCTTTATTTTTAATCTTTCTATGTCTATAAACGTAAAAAAGCTTTTCATACAATAACAACCATATTTCTATATTATATCAATTATATTTTGTTAATTCAAATATTCCACAAAAAAACAAAATTCCACAAAGCTTTATACTAGCTTTGTGGAATTCTATATTTAATATAATATAATTAATATAAATTTATAGCATTTCACCAAAACTTTGAACTCTTGTCTTGATTTGTTCAAAAGATGTTGATTCTTGGTCTATTTCTATATATAAGCTCTTAATTCCAGCTTCTTCGAATTGAGAGTAGTATATTGGATAATCGAATTCTTCTGGATCACAGAATTTCATCATGCAAACTATAACTGCATCTGCATCATATTTTTTAACCATATCCATTAACATTTGACCTCTTGGTTTTTTAACGTTTGTTGCAAGAGCACATCCGTCAAATTGTTGCCACCATTCAGCAAGTCTGTATAATGGATCAGTTCCTGCTGGAACATCTAATCTGAATTGTCTAGATTCTTGTGCTAAATCATCAGCAACTACAGTGAATCCATTTTCAGTTAAGATATCTAATACTTCGTTTGGTTCTGCCATGATACCAGTTAACACAACTTTCTTTCCACATTCTTCAGCTGGCATAGCTTTAAGTTCATTTATTAATTCTCTTACCATTGCTGTGTGCTTAGATTTTTCCATGAAGAATCTAGCTTTTATAACTGCGTGACGAGCTGCAGCACTTATAGTTTTTGAGTATTGTCCAGCTATATCAGAGAATTCACGCATAACTTTACGGTTTTCGTTATAAACTTCTATACTGTTGTTTATAGCTTCGTCAGTTATTTTAACGTTAAGAATTTTTTCTAATTTTTCACGAACAAGTTTGAATTCTTCAACTAAGAATTTGTTTGCTGCTTCTAATTTTCTGTTTTGTGGGTGTGTAAATACTATTACAGGAGATTTTCCCTTCCATTTTTGGCTAAGACATTTTAATGTGTCACATGGAACTGAGAAAATTACTGCTTCTAAATCATCGTATACTCCTTCAAGTTGCATTTCCATAACAGATTGCATGATTGAACAAGCAAATGGAGGTAAGTAAGTACGAGCTTTAGATATGCTTTTTTGTCCACCCCAAATTCCCATTGGTAAGAATCCAGCAGCGTGTACTAATTCTTCTGGAGCGTATACAGGCATTATACCTACAGCACCTTTTCCAGTTTCTTTTTTATAATCTTCCATAGCTTTTCTTGGATTGCTAGCTATTAGTGATAATTCATTTATAATAGTTTCAACTCTACTCATTTGAATTTTCCTCCTCACCTTGTTGTTCCATCATTTCAGCTAATGCTTGCACACGAGTATCGAATTGTGCAGGAGCAAAGTTACGTGGATCAGTTTGGTCTCCATCGAAGCTTACATAAGGTAATCCGTTTTGTTCTTGTAATTTTTCAGCTGTTTCTACGTTTAAGAAACTCATAAGTTTACAGCTTCTGTTTAAGTGGTATGCAATACCATCACATTTTCCACCTTCAACTATGTCGCTAAGAACTTTTACTTTGTTGTCTAGGCAAGTGTTTATATAGATTCTAGTATAAGCTTCTGCCATTGAGCTCATATCTCCTGGTGTATAAGTAAGGTTCCAAAGACCTGGGTATGCAGAACCTGTCATTATTGATCCTAGAGATTTTAATGATTTAAATGTATGTCCAAGATAAGGCCATACTGCTATACCTTCCCAAGTGATACGTTTCTTTTCAGCACCTTTGAAAGCATAGATTCCGTTCTTTAAGTTTTCTTCAAGTTCATCTGCAAACTTCTTGAATGTGATTTCAGCATAGTCTCTGCTTCTAGCACATACTATAAGAGCCATGAAGTTGAAAAGATCGAAACAGTTTAATGGAGATGGCTTGTGTGATGATAATGCTGCAAGTCTGTTCCATTGAGCAACTGAACGTTGAGTTTGTTTTTGTACTTCTAAGAATTTATCGTAATCGAATTTTCTTCCGCATACTTCTTCTAATGTAGCTATAGCATCTTTAAATTGTTCTGCTATATAATCTTTTGCGTATTGTGGAATTGGCATTGTGTGGTTGAATGGAACGTCAATTACAATACATGGGATATTTAATTCAACTGCTAAGTTTTCATACCATTTTAATAATGTATTACAAATGTTGTTACATGTAATTATAAGGTCTGGTAGTGGAACGTCAGCTGCTGGTGAATTAGCTAATGCTTCTGGAGTTTTTCCAGTTAAAGCTTTTTCTTTTAAAAGTTCCATATATCCAAGGTTTACTCTTGCATAAGAACAGATATCTGTTGAATATCCTTTTCTATCTGCAACTTCTAACATATCTAATGAACCTTTTCTAGCACCTATACCAGCTGCGTGAGTTTCTGGATATACCATAGCGATATCCATAGCTACACAGAATTCTGGTGGAGCAACAGATGCTGACCAACAAACAAGCTTCCCTTCTTTTTTTGCTTGTCTTGCTTCTTCATCTAATTTTTGCTGATAGTACCCTAATAATTCTTTTGCACTCATATTTTGCATATCAGTCATATTTATCCCTCTTTCCTTTTATTTGTTAGCTTTAATAGCTTCTTCGTAAGCAAATAATGCTGCACCAATTGCACCTGTTACTTGTGGAGTTGGCGCAACTATTACTGGCTTTTTAAGTTCTTTTTCTATTGCTCTTACAACACCTGCGTTTTGAGCAACACCACCGCACATTACAACATCTTCTTCAAGTCCACATCTATATGCAAGACCACATGCTTTACTAGCAACTGATTGATGAACACCAGCTATAATGTTTTCTTTAGCAACTCCCTTTGAAAGCTGAGATATTACTTCAGATTCAGCAAAAACTGTACAAGTACTGCTTATGCTTGCTGGTTCTGTTGCACGGCTATCATATTCTGCCATATCGCCTAATTCAACTTCAAGTACTCTAGACATTACATCAAGGAAACGGCCTGTTCCAGCGGCGCATTTATCATTCATAAAGAACTGTTTAACACCACCATTTTTGTCAAGTTTTATAGCCTTGGCATCTTGGCCTCCAATATCAATGATTGTTCTAGCTGTAGGTACTAAAAAGAATATTCCTTTAGCGTGGCAGCTTATTTCACTGATTTGTTTGTCTGCTTCTTCTATAGCAAATCTTCCATAACCAGTTGCCACTATCTTGTCCATATCTTCCATCTTAAGTCCTGATTTTGAAAGAGCTGCTTCTAGTGCACGCTTAGGTCCTGAAGACCCAGTTCCAACTTGAATGACTTCTGCAGCAATAATATCGCTCCCATCTTTAAGTATTACTACTTTTGAAGATGCAGATCCAATATCAATTCCCATTGTAAACATAGCTTAATCTCCTTTTTGTTTTAAAAATTTATTATCTTTGGATTGGTGCAACAGTTTCAACAAATTCAACTAGTATTCCTTCTCCATATTTAGGTCTTAAGAAGTTAACTATAATATCACTTGTTCCTGGTACTGCTTTACCTTCTAACATTTTCATGCCTTTGCTTTCATATTCTTTACGAACAGCTTCAACATCTTCTACTTCGAAAGCGATGTGAGCAATTCCACCTTTTCCGTTATTGAATTCAGTAAGAACTCCTTCTTTAGGAATAATTAATTCAAGTGGACTTTCGTTTTCGTTGTATTTTGTGAATATTAAATCTGCATGATATGCATCAACAAATCCTTGGTAATCTACTTCTAATCCAAATTTTTCTAAGAATCTGTGTGCTGCTTCTAATGTAGGAAGTATTATTCCAACATGGTGTAATCTCATAGGTTTCATAACTTTTTCCTCCTAAATATATACATAATATTTTTTATTTATATTTTTATTTATAATTAGTATGTTATAAATCTAATTATCTATTAGTCTTCTTTTAGATTCATTTTTTCATCTCTGAAAATTCTTAAATCCATAAGCTTAACTTCATCCATCTTAGGTACAAAGTCCATTAAGTCAAGAACTTGTGTTTGAAGATCAATTCCTGGAGCGATTTCTATTAAATGTACTCCATCTTCTTTTAATTCAAATACAGCTCTTTCTGTAATGTATCTTACTATTTGACCTGTTCTATTAGCATATTTTCCACTAAAAGTAACTTGTTCTACTTGTTTTAAGAACTTGTGACTCTTACCTTCTTGTTCTATTATTAGTTTCCCATCTTCAACTTTTGTTTTTAATCCGCCAGCTGTAAATGTTCCACAGAAAAATACTTTTTTAGAGTTTTGTGTTATATTAATAAATCCGCCACAACCTGCAATTTTAGGGCCAAATCTACTAACATTTATGTTACCAACTTCATCACATTGAGCTAGTCCTAAGAATGCTAAATCAAGACCGCCACCATCATAGAAATCAAATTGGTATGGTTGATCGATAAGACAATCTGGATTTAAGCTTGATCCAAATCTAGTTCCTCCTTGTGGGATACCACCTATTGGACCAGATTCAACAGTTAAAGTCATATAGTTTTCAATGCCTTCTTCTCCAGCAACTTGTGCTACATATTCAGGTGCACCTATTCCTAAGTTTACAACTGTATCTTTTTCTAATTCCATAGCTGCTCTTCTTCCAATTATCTTTTTAGCGCTTAATGGAATTGGTGCTAAGCTATCTACTGGAACTCTTACTTCACCAGAAACTCCTGGTTCGTATTCTTGTCCAAAGCTTTGTTCATGATCTTCTGGTCTTGCAACTACAACAGCATCAACATAAATTCCTGGTATTTTTACAAGTCTAGGATCTAAAGTTCCACCCTTAACTACTTTTTCAACTTGTACAATAACTTTACCACCACTGTTTTTAACTGCTTGAGCTGTAGCTGTTCCTTCTAATGGAGTGATTTCTTTTTCAAATGTTATGTTACCATATTCATCTGCATAAGTTCCTCTTATAAATCCAACGTTTATAGGGAATGCTTTATATAAAAGTCTTTCTTGTCCTGCTATATTAACAACTTCAACTAAATCTTCTTTAGTTATTTCGTTGATTTTTCCTCCACCATTTCTAGGATCTACAAATGTATCTAATCCTACGTGAGTTATAGTACCAATTCTGTGTGCAGCAATATCTCTGAATAAGTGAAGTAACGCACCTTGTGGTAAGTTATAACCTTCTATTTCATTATTCATGCACATTGCTCCAACTTTAGGTGCAGTGTTTAAATGTCCTGCTATTATTCTCTTAAGTAGTCCCTTATGTGCATAGTGATCAGCACCACTACCATCTCTGTTACCTTGAGATGATCCATACATAAGTGTTAAATTTTTAGGAGAACCAGTTTCTAAGAATCTTTTTTCAATTGCTTTGTTAAGTGCTTCTGGACAACAACTACTAACAAATCCGCTTGTAGTTAATGTATCCCCATCTTTAACAATCTTAACAGCTTCATCTGCTGTAAGTACTTTAACCTTTTTCATGTTCTTCCCCCTTTAACCATTTTCGACTTTGTTTTTTGTCTTTTTAAATATGTTTAAAAAAATTCTGCGCAGATATTAAATTTAAATTTTACACACAGCCTTGTCATTGGTTATGTTATGTTTGTGATTTAACAAACTACTATTTTTAATATTAATTTCACACAATGCCCGTGTGAAATATTTAACTGTGTTTCTAAAAATATTTTAATACAGTTTCAATAAAATTTAAATCAAATCCGATTGACTATTATTGGAGCAAATAATTCAATTGAATTTCATAAATTCAACTTGAATTATTATCATTCAATATTGAACTTTTCGCTTTAATTCATAATTTCATAATATATACAACCAATATTTTTTATAAATTTTGTAAATTTTCTAACTATTCTTTCCTTAAAAAGTCAAAAAAATAACAAACTTATAGATTTCATCATAAAATCTATAAGTTTGCTATTTTTCTTAACTATTTTTATTATTTTTATATTCCATACTTTAGTGCATACTTTAATTCTTTTAATCCTGTTTTTAATTGGTGCTTTTGTCCTTTTAAATATCTTTTTATTTGATATTTATCTCCTTTTATTTCTTTCTTTAATTCTCTTTTAATAGTATTAATATCATGTTTCATTTCAATTTTAGCTCCAACTAATCCACTGTCAGTATAAATAACATCTTGTGCGAAAGCTACCCCTCCAAGATTTGAAGCTATAAGCATAGTTGCAACAAAAACCTTAACCTTTTTCATATTCACATTCCTCCATAAGATATTTTAATTAAGCTCTTGGTTTAATTTTACATTATTAGTATATCATTCCTCTTATGTGATTTCAAAACTTTATTTTAAAACATATATTATTACACTACTAGTGATCTAATAATTACTAATGTAGTTATTATAAATAACATTACATATTTATATAAAAAATTTCCACTATATAATATGTAGTATATCTTAATAATCATAGGTATATCATAAATATAAATACTTTTATTTTAAATTGTTAAAGAAAAAATCGAGGTGATATACCATGGAAAAAGAAAATAAAAATATTGATATTTTAATTATTGGAGCAGGCCCCGCTGGATTAACTGCTGCTATATATACGTCACGCCTAAAACTAAAGACACTTGTATTAGAAGATGAAATTATGGGGGGTCAAATAAGAGATGCTTATACAATCGAAAACTATCCTGGTTTTATAAATATAAGTGGTGTTGACCTTACTAAAAAAATGGAGGAACAAGCTATTGCCTCCGGTGCTATTATAGATGAATTTGACAAAATTATATCTATAAAACTTTCAAATTCCACAAAAACAGTAGAAACTGAAGATCATATATACAATGCTAAAGTCGTTATTATAGCATCAGGAGCTAAAAGACGTGAACTTCCCATACCAGAAGAGAAAAAATTTCACGGTAAAGGAATACACTACTGTGAACTTTGCGATGGACATATGTATGATGGAAAACATATCGCAGTAGTAGGTGGAGGTAATTCTGCTCTACTTGCAGTAAACTTTCTTTCTAAATATGCTGAAAAAATTACAATAGTCCATCAGCTAGATTATTTTCAAGCTGAAAAGAAAGTTCAAGATGAAGTATTTAAAAATCCAAAGGTAAATATACTTTGGAATAGCGAAATAAAACATGCTATAGGTGACAACCATATATCCAAAATCTCTATTGAAAATATTAAAACAAAACAAGAAACTGAACTCTCCGTAGATGGAATTTTTGTTTATATAGGATTTATTCCAAGAACAGACTTATTTAAAGATTATATAACACTTGATGAATTTGGAAACATATTAGCAGACGAAACAACAAAAACTAATATAGATGGTGTATTTGCAGCTGGAGATGTTCGTTCCAAATCATTTAGACAATTAACTACCGCAACGGCCGATGGAACTGTAGCTGCTCTTATGGCCGAAAAGTTTATAAATACAAAGGAGAAGTGATTTAAAATGGTAAAAGTTTATTCAATTCCCGATTGTCCATGGTGTGTAAAAGTAAAAAAGTATCTTAATTCTAAAAATATAGAATTTGAAGATATAAACGTCCAAGAAAATGTAGACGGCAGAGAAGAAATGATATCTCTTACAAATCAAAGCTCAGTTCCTGTAATAAATGTAGATGGAAATGTCATTATAGGATTTGAAAAAGAAAAATTAGATTCTCTTCTTAACTTATAATTTGAAAGGAGATTTTAAGTATGTCAATATACGATTTTAAAGTAAAAACTATAGAGGGCCAAGAAATCCCTTTAGAAAAGTACAAAGGAAAAGTATTACTTATTGTAAATACTGCTAGTAAATGTGGATTTACTCCTCAATATAAAGATTTAGAAGAATTATATAAAAAATTTAATTCAAA
Source organism: Clostridium novyi NT (assembly GCF_000014125.1). NCBI lineage: Bacteria > Bacillati > Bacillota > Clostridia > Eubacteriales > Clostridiaceae > Clostridium > Clostridium novyi. The sequence goes on from NC_008593.1 coordinate 1,585,938, forward strand.
AGGGTTTGAAATATTAGGATTTCCATGCAATCAATTTGCAGAACAAGAACCTGGTAGTAACTCTGAAGTTAAGAAATTTTGTGAGTTAAATTATGGAGTTACTTTCCCACTATTTGCAAAAATAGATGTTCGCGGTGATTCTGCTCACCCATTATTTAAACACTTAAGCGAATCCCTTCCCTTTAAAGGATTTAATTTAAATCATCCTAATGGAAATACTTTAAATAATTTTTTAAAAGAAAACTTTCCTAAATACTTAGAAGGAAACTCTATCAAATGGAACTTTACAAAATTTCTAATAGATAAAGAAGGAAATGTAGTTGGTAGATTTGAACCTACCACAGAACCATCTGAAATTATTCCTGAAATTGAAAAACTTCTATAGAAGTAAAAAGCATCGGATTTTCTCCGATGCTTTTTACTATCTTACCCCTACAAAACCTTGTGTAGCATATAATTTACCATCATTTGATATGCCTATTCCAAATCCTATTTGATTAAAGTCTTGTTTTATCATATTTGCATAATGTCCAGGTGAGTTTTTCCATTGATTAAATAATGCTTCAGCTAATTTATTTGGATCTTCTGAATAATAATTTTGTGCTATATTTTCTCCAACAAAGTTCCATGTATAATTAACTCTATTTAAATCATCTTTAAATATGAAGTTACCATTTCTATCATTGTGAGAAAATTCTCCTGTCTTTGCCATATACTCTGAACGTTTTTCAGCTAAATTATTTAATACTTCTATACTTTTAAGTGGCGCTGCACCTTTTGATGCTCTAAGTTCATTAACTAGTTGAACCATTTTTTCATTAACTGCTTTTTTGTAAGCTGCAGTTAATTTTCCTTCTTCTTTCTTATTTAATGTAGTTTCTTTTTTAACTTCAGGTTTAACTTCCGATTTAACTTCTGGTTTTAAAGATTCATTCTTGTTCTCTTCTTTATTTAAATTTGAATTACTTACCATTGCTTTGTTTTCAGTAGCTTCATTATTAACTTGTGGCTTGTCTTGATTTTTAACTTCTATTTCACTATTTTCTTTTACATCTTTGTTGTTATTTTTTGATATTTCTAAATTTGCTTTTTTAGTTATATCATTATATTTAAATATATTTTCTTTCATGTTCATAGAAGTATAAGGATATACAACATAATTTGATACACATGTATTTGTATTATTAAACATAAACGGTTTATTTAATAATTTTACTATATCGTATGTATTTATTACCATTAAACTGCATGTCCTATTTTGTCCATTTAAATTTTTGCAAAGAATACTATAAAAATCCTCTCCTACATAGTTGTAAGTTCTGCATATGTCTTGTCTATAAAGTCTATTTACATTGATTCTTTCGGTAGCTTGTACGACATTTGGAATACTCATCATACCTGCCATAATTAATCCAGCTAAAACTTTTTTCTTCATATGTACCTCCAAACTTTATATTTATCCCTATATTTTATACTTTAGTAAGTTAATAGGATATCTAATAAAATTATAAAATATTTATTTTAAATTTTCCAGTTACTATTCCTGGAAATTTTCTTTATTTTTCTATATATCCCTAATATATCGAATTTTTATATTTCTTTAAAGTATATTTTTAAGATCTATATGATGCATTTATTTTAATATAATTATATGTTAAATCACATCCCCAAGATGTAGCTGAAAAGCTGCCATCATGCAAATCTATAGTTATATTTACATATTCACTATCTATAATATCTTTAGCTAAATTTTCATTAAATTCTACCCCAACACTTCCTTTAACTATTTCCAAATATTGCTTTGAATTTTTTATAGATACATCTATATTATTTATATTAAAATCAGCTTCTGAATATCCTATAGCACACAAAATCCTTCCCCAATTGGCATCATTACCATATATAGCCGACTTAACCAAACTAGATTTGATCACCGATTTAGCACATTTTTTAGCATCCTTCAATGTTCTGGAATTCAATATAGTACACTCTAATAATTTTGTAGCCCCCTCTCCATCTTTTGCAATCATTTTTGCAATTTCCTTATTTAAAAAGTCTAAAGCATTTTTAAACTTAATATAATCTTCACTCTCATTACTTATTTTATTATTATTTGCAGCTCCATTAGCTAATATTATAACCGAGTCATTTGTACTAGTATCTCCATCTACGGAAATCATGTTATATGAATCTTCTACAGATTCCTTTAAAGCTTTACTAAGCATTTTTTTAGATATACTCGCATCAGTAACTATAAAGCTTAGCATAGTTCCCATATTGGGATGTATCATACCCGAACCTTTTGCAATAGCACTAATTAGTACTTTTTTATTATCTATCTCTACTTCCAAAGTAAGTTTTTTAATATAAGTATCTGTTGTCTTTATAGCTTCAGCAGCATCATTTGCATTTCCATATTCTAATGAATCACATGCATTTTTTATCCCATTTTCTATATTTTTCATAGGAAGTTGTTCTCCAATTACACCCGTGGAACATACCAATACATCATTTTTACACAAATTTAAATACTTAGCTGTAATTTCACACATATTATTTGCATTTTCTAAACCTTGTTTTCCAGTACAAGCATTTGCATATCCACTATTTACAATTATAGCTTGCGTATTTTCAAAAGTTATCTTTTCCATATCTACTATAATTGGCGCTGCTTTCATTTTATTTTTAGTAAATGTAGCTGCTGACACCGCTGGTTTTTCACTATATATTAAGCATATATCTTTTTTAGAATTTTTTTTGAGACCACAACTTACCCCAGTAGCCTTAAAGTAAGGAACATCAGTTAAATTTTTATTTTCTAATATTTTCATTTAAAGCACCCCTTTTTTTATTTACTATATCATCATAGATGGAATATTTAATCCGGTTTTCTCATCTATTCCAAATAATATATTCATATTTTGTACAGCTTGACTAGCTGCCCCTTTCATTAAATTATCTATAACTGAAGACACTATAACCTTATTAGTTCTTTCATCAATATTCACATTCATATTACAAAAGTTAGAATTCTTTATCCACTTTACTTCAACCAGTTCTTTCATCACTTTTATAAAATAATCATTTTCATAGAACTTTTCATATGCCTCTTCTAACTGTACTTTGTTTAAATCTTTTTTTAAAGTTGCATAACAGGTAGCAAATATTCCCCTATTTATAGGTACTAAATGAGGAGTAAATGTAAGTTTTATATCTTCTTTACAAAACCTTGAAAGTTCTTGTTCTATTTCCGGAGTATGCCTATGATTTCCAATTCCATAGGCCTTCATAGTTTCATTGCATTCACAGTATAATGATTGAGTTTTTAATGCTCTTCCTGCTCCTGAAACTCCTGATTTTGCATCTACTATTATAGAACCTTTTTCTACTAAGTCTAATTTAATCAATGGAGCCAAAGCTAATATGCTTGCAGTAGCATAACATCCTGGATTACAAATTAACGAAGCTTTTTTTATATCTTTTCTAAATAATTCAGGTAATCCATATACTGAATATTTAAGAACTTCTTTTAAAGGATGCTCAATTTTATACCATTTTTCATATTCTTTAGAATCTTTTAATCTAAAATCCCCACTTAAATCTATAACTTTTATCCCTAAATTCAAAGAATACTTTACCATTTCAAAAGATTTTCCATGAGGCAAAGCCATAAATACAATATCTACATCTTTAAGTCTGGTTTTCACCTCTTTTATATTTATACAAGTTGTTTCAACAAATCCTTTGTAATTATTATATACAGAATTGAAGGAATATCCTGCATAATTATACGAACTTAAAAATACTATTTCTACATTTGGATGAATTTTTAAAAGCCATACAAGTTGCTGACCTATATATCCTGTAGAACCTATAATCCCCACTTTTATCATTTAAAGCGCCTCCTTTAATAATATACTGAAATTATACACGTTTAAGCATAATTATTCAAGTATTTTAATTTTTATGTATATTTTCTATAATTTTCATTGAATCTTTATTACATTTATAGTATAATTATTCAAAATTGGAAGGGGGATGTTTCAACTGGAAAGTCTAAAAAATAAAATCATAGTTATAAAATATGGTGGAAGTATATTTCATACTCTTAAAAATAATAAAAGTTTTATAGAAGATTTGAAAACTTTAAAAAAGTGTGGGGCAAATATAATAATTATTCACGGTGGTGGCAATGAAATTTCTAAATGGCTAAAAAAATTACAAATTAATAATAAATTTATAAACGGACTAAGGGTTACTGACAGCACTACAATAGAAATAGTTGAGATGGTTTTATCAGGTAAAATAAATAAACAGTTAGTATCAACTCTCTCAAAAGAAGGTATAAATTCTATTGGTTTAAGTGGTGTAGATAATAACTTATTATTGTGCAAAAAAAAATATACTTTTGTAAATGAAATAAAAAAAGATTTAGGATATGTAGGAGAAATTTATAAAGTAAATACAGATCTATTAATTAATATTATGAATTTAGGAATTATACCTATAATTTCTCCTATTGGTACTGATATAAATGGAAATAGGTATAATATAAATGCCGATTATGCTGCGTCTTCCATAAGTTCAGCATTAAATGCAAATAGACTAATAATATTAACTGACGTTGATGGTATATATAAAAATATAAATGATTCAAGTTCTCTAATTGAAAATATAAACTTAACTTCAATAAAAAAGTATATAAAAAATGGTATTGTAAACAATGGTATGATTCCTAAACTTCAGTGTTGCAGTCATTCCATAGAACATGGCACCAAAAGTGTTCAATTGATAAATGGTAATAGAAGTCATTGCATATACAATGCACTTTTTAATAAATGTGGAACTAAAATTGTTAAAGGAGATGATTTAAAATGCCAAAAAGCAATTTAATGAATACTTACAATAGAAAAGATGTAATATTTAAAAAAGGCATAGGTAGCAAATTATATGATGTTAATGGAGAGGAATATTTAGATTTTGTATCTGGTATAGCTGTAAATTGTTTAGGACATAGCAATGCTTCTATAATATCCACTATAAAAAATCAATGTGAAAAACTTATGCATATCTCAAATTACTATTGGAATGAACAAACCATATCTCTTGCAGAAAAATTGTGCAAATTAAGTGATCACGATAAAGCATTTTTCTGCAATAGTGGAACTGAAGCTTGTGAAGCTGCTATAAAACTTGCTAGAAAATATGGTAGCTTAATAAATAAAAATAAAAATGTAATAATTCATATGAAAAACTCTTTTCATGGAAGAACTTTAGGTGCCCTTTCAATAACCTATAATGAAAATTACAAAACACCTTTTTATCCACTAATAGATAGAATAAAGACAGTGGAATTTAATAATATAGACGAATTAAAAGATAAAATGAATGATGAAGTATGTGGAGTCATAATAGAACCAATTCAAGGAGAAGGTGGAATAAAAGTATCCAATAAAGATTTTTTAAAAGAAGCAAGAAAACTTTGTGATAAATTTAATAGTGTATTAATATTCGACGAAGTACAATGCGGCATAGGCCGTACAGGTAAACTTTTTGCATACAAGAACTTTGATGTAATACCTGATGTTGTTTGTATGGCTAAAGGATTAGGAGGAGGATTTCCCATAGGTGCAATTATTGCTAAAAATAAATTTGCTAATGCCTTTAAGCCAGGTGATCATGGAAACACCTTTGGAGGAAATCCACTGGCTTGTACCGTAGCATTAACAGTATTAAAAGAATTGACTGAAAATCACATTATAGATGAAATTCCAAAGAAAAGTAATTACTTAATACAAAAATTATCTTTACTTAAAGATAATTATAAAATTATAGAAGAAATTAGAGGCAAAGGTCTACTTCTTGGAATTAAAGTTAACATTAATTGCAATAAAATAGTTGATTCTTGTTTTAATAAAAAACTTTTAGTAATAAGCGCTAATGATAATGTAATACGACTTCTTCCACCTCTTAACGTTTCTAAAGATGACATTGATTTAGCTATAAATACCCTATCCCTTGTTTTTGAAGAATTGCAATAAATAAGTATATATGATATACTTATTTATCATAAAAAGTATAAATTATTCAATAATAATATAAGACAGTTCGTAACCATCCTGTCTATAAACAAAACTAGGACTTTATTAAACTACCGTCTTAGGTAGTTTTTTGTTTATAGGGCAGCTATGCCCTTTTTTTAATGTCCTTTTTTAACTATGTCATGTATGACATTAAAACGAAAGGAGAAAACAATGAAGAAAATAGGATTAACAACAACAGTCCCTATTGAAATTTTACTTACAGCAAAATACATACCTGTTGATCTTAATAACATCTTTATAACTTCATATGATTATTTAAAATACATTGATATTGCTGAAAAAGATGGATTTCCAAAAAATATTTGTTCTTGGATTAAAGGAATTTATGGAGTTTGTATAAGTGAAGAAATAGAAGAAATCATAGGTGTTGTTGAAGGTGATTGTTCAAACACTAAAATTCTAACTGAAGTATTATCTATGAAAGGAATTAAGGTACACCCTTTCTCATTTCCTCATAACCATACCTTAAATGATGTTAAAACAGAAATAGATAAATTCATGAATTTATTTAATGTTGAAATTAATGAAGTAGAGAAAACTCGAAAAAAACTAAACTCAATTAGAAATCTTTCTAAAACAATAGACAAGCTAACTTATATTGATTACAAAGCAACAGGATTTGAAAATCATCTATACCAAGTAAGTTTAAGCGATTTTAATGGTAATCCTGATGATTTCAAAATAACTCTCAAAAACGGAATTTCAGATATAAAAAAAAGAAATTCAAATCCTCCCCTACTTAAACTTGGGTATATAGGAGTTCCTCCTATGACTTCTGATCTATATTCTTTTGTTGAAAAATTTAATGGACAAATTATATATAACGAAGTTCAAAGAGAATTTGCATTTCCACGAGCTGACATATGTGAGAATATATACGAACAATATTATGACTATACATATCCTTATGACAATAACTTTAGAATTAAAGAAATAAAAAAACAAATAAAAATGAGAAAGTTAGATGGACTTATCCACTACACTCAATCATTTTGCCATAGAGCTATTGAAGATATTATCCTAAAAGAAAATTTGGACATACCTATTTTAAATGTTCAAGGTGATAAACTAAATGTTTTAGATTCTAGAACAAAATTAAGATTAGAAGCTTTTATGGATATGTTACTTGATTTAAAAAGGAGAAAATAAATGAAAACACTTGGAATTGACCTTGGAAGTCGTGAAGTAAAAATAGTGCTAATGGAAAATCACAGCATAGTTCATGCACAAAAGATAAGTACCATGTCCTTTTATAGAGATTACTGCACATATAACGGAAAAATATTAGTAGATTTAGAAAAACTAAATATAAAAAATGTAGATAAATTTGTATCCACAGGATATGGCAGAAATAATACAAACTTAAATATATTCCACCCTATCAATGAAATAAAAGCCCATGTATACGGTGCATTTTATGAAACTAATCTAAAAGACTTTACTCTTTTAGATATTGGTGGACAAGATGTCAAAGTAGTAAAAGTTGAAAAAGGATTTATAACAGATTTAGAGCTTAACGATAAATGTGCCGCTTCCTGTGGTAGATATCTAGAAAACATGGCAAATATCCTTGAGGTTTCCCTTGACTACATGAGCAATTACTTTGAAAATCCAGTGGAACTAAACTCAACTTGTGCCGTATTTTCAGAATCTGAGTTAATAGGAAAAATTGCTGAAGGAATAAACACTGAAAGACTATGTGCTAGTGTTAACTATTCCCTCTATAAAAAACTAAAACCCATGTTAAGTAACTTTAAAGACAAAACACTTATTTTAACAGGGGGAGTATCCCAAAACTCATCAATTAAAAAATATTTACAAAATGATTATAACAAGACTATTTCTTTAAATAATCCTCAATTTAACGGTGCCATAGGATGTTGTTATTATGGCGAAAACTTTTTATAAAGGAGATTATTATTATGTATATTTTAAAAACAAAACAAAGTTTTGATAGCGCCCACTTTCTCTCAGAGTATGATGGAAAGTGCAGTAACATACATGGTCATAGATGGACAGTTGAAATAGAAATACAATCTGAAACTTTAAATCCTACTGGTAAACTTAAAGGCATGATAGTTGACTTTGGAGATTTTAAAAAAGATTTAAAGTCTATAGTGGATTTTTATGATCACTCTTTAATAATAGAACAAAATTCTATGAAGTTAGAAGCTCTAGACAATTTAAAAAATGATGGTTTTAGGATTATTGAGGTTGAATTTAGACCTACAGCTGAAAATCTTGCTCATCATTTTTTTAATCTTATGGAACAAAAAGGATATAACGTAAGAAAATCTACAATTTATGAAACACCAAATAACTGTGCTACATTCCAAAGATGAGGTGAAATAAATGAATTATAAAGTAGTAGAAAAATTTATAAGTATTAACGGCGAAGGAAAATCTTCTGGACAATTATCAGTATTTATACGATTTGCAGGTTGCAATTTAAATTGTAGTTACTGCGATACAAAGTGGGCAAATGAAGAAAAGGCCCCCTACTCTATTATGACGGAAAAAGAAATATATGAATATATAAAACTAACAGAAATTAAAAATGTAACCTTAACTGGAGGCGAACCCCTACTTCAAGAAGGAATACTAACGCTACTAAAACTTCTATGTAGTGATGAAAATCTAAATATAGAAATAGAAACTAACGGAAGTATTCCATTAAAAGATTTCACTTCAATTAAAAATAACCCTCCTAAGTTTACAATGGATTACAAACTTCCTTATAGCAACATGGAAAATCATATGATTACTGATAACTTTAATTATTTAACTAAAAAAGATGTCATTAAATTTGTAGTGGCTAATAAAAATGATTTACAAAAACTGAAATCTATAATATATAAATACAACCTTATAGATAAAACCAACATTTATATTAGTCCCGTATATGGTGAAATAGAAATGAATTCAATAGTAGAATTTATGAAGGAAAACAAATTAAATGGAGTTACCCTCCAAATGCAACTGCACAAAATTATTTGGGATCCTAATAAAAGAGGTGTTTAATAAATGTCAATTAATAACGAAAAAGCAATCGTAGTATTTAGTGGTGGTCAAGATAGCACTACCTGTTTATTTTGGACAAAAAAAAGATTTAAAGAAGTCATAGCTGTATCCTTTGATTATAATCAAAAACACAAATTAGAACTAGAATGTGCTAAAGAAATATGCTCAAAATATAATATAGAACACCACATTTTAGATTTAGGATTATTGAATCAATTAGCACCAAACTCATTAACAAGAACTGATATAAAAGTTGATAAAAACGCTCCAGAAGATGGAGTGCCAAATTCATTTGTTGATGGACGTAATATGCTATTTCTAACTTTTGTAGCTGTATTTGCAAAGCAAAGAGGAATTAGTCATATAATAACAGGGGTTTCCCAAAGTGATTTTAGTGGATATCCTGATTGTAGAGATGTATTTATAAAATCATTAAATGTAACTCTAAACTTGGCTATGGATTATGAATTTGTATTACATACCCCACTAATGTGGATTGATAAAGCTGAGACTTGGAAAATGGCTTATGATTTCGGTGTACTCGATATTATAAAAAACGAAACTTTAACTTGTTATAATGGAATTAAGGGTAATGGCTGCGGAGAATGTCCTTCCTGTAAACTTAGAAAAAAAGGATATTTAAAATTTAAAGAGCTATATATGAAATAAAAATTTCTATCTAAAACCTTATAAATAAAATCACATGTTTATTTAATATCCTATGAAATAAATTTTTATATCTATTCCATAGGATTTATTTTATTATACAAATTTAATACTTAAATTTATATTACTTTTTATTTTATCTAAGTTTTTTTATGCATTCATTAAGAACTTTATATACCCCATCATTCTCATTGCTATCTGCAATAAAATTAGCCTTTTTCTTTACATCCTCTGGTGCATTTTTCATAGCATAACTATGATGCGCTACTTTAAACATAGATAAGTCATTATAGTAATCTCCAAAAACCATTGTATTTTTAGGAGCCACTTGAAACTTCTCTTGAAGTATTCTTACTGCACTTCCCTTATCTACCCCTTTATTCATTACATCAACCCAGTTATAACCCGATACTACAATCTCCAAATTGTCACTTATATTTTGTCTTAGATCTTCTACAAATTCGTCACTTGCTCCTTCAGCTATGTAATAAGTTATTTTGTATATTGGAACATTTATATCCTCTAATGAGTTTAATACAACTACTGGCACTTCACTTTTGGCAAACTTATGTAATAATTCTTCTGATGGATCTATTACATAAGCATCACTTTCTCCTCCTAAAAATACAAATCCATCTAAACTAAGCTTATAATTCATTACATTTTCTATATCTTCTTTCTTTATGGCATTTGTATATAAAGTTTTACCATTATTATTGTATTTTACAACTGCACCATTATGGGCAATAAGAATCATATCTCCATTTACTTTATTAAAATTATTATTAAGCTGAGAATAAAATCTTCCACTAGCTGCTACAAACTTTACATTTTTATCATCAAATTCATGTATTAAATCAAATACCTTGTCATTTATCTTACCTTTATTATCAACCAAAGTACCATCCATATCAGTTGCTATTAGTTTTATCATCGGTTTTCCCCCTGTAGTATAAAATAATTCTATATATTTATATTATCATAAACTAGTATAATTTTATAATAATACACAAATAATAGTACTACATAGGATATATATATACATTTTCAGGCTTTGAAATAGTTTTTATATTTCTTACTTTAACAATAGGTACATTATTTTTATACTCTAATATTCCTTCAACCTTAATCCAGCTATTAACTTTTATATTATTAGCATTAGAATATACACAAGTAAGTCCAACTAGTTCAGCATCTGCTACACAACAGGATATCATAAGTCTTCCTACCGCAAATTCATTGTCCTTAAAAGTTGAATCTTTATATACACATCCATTAATACTAATATTTACTCCTTTATACTTTTTAATATTATTTTGAATATCAAAAACTAATGTAGCATAATTATCATCACTAAATACTACTTCCTTTATCTTATTTACATTATTATCACTAGAAGTCTTTTGAGTATTTGCTTTAGGCTTGTTTACAGAAGCTACCTTATTATTACCAAGGTTAGCATTCATTCCAACCTTTATACCATTAATTCCTATTAATAAAGTTAGAAACATTATTATATAACTTTTGTCAATTGGAAATGGACTTTTTATAGTAAATATTTTAGTAAATTGATATATTGTAAGTATAGTAAATATAATTAATGCAAACACAGTATATTTAACCATCCTAGGACTTATAAATATCCTAATCTTATCAGTCAATAATAAATAGTCAAAGTATATCGTAAATCCAAGGAGTGCTAAAAACTTCAAAAGTTCCTCTGTATTAAAACGCTTCATTTAAATAACTCCTAACCTTTCAAAAATATTTACTAAAATACCTATTAGATAACAAACTCCAAAAATATAAAAAATAAGCTTCACAACTATCCTTTTCTTAAAATTTCCAAATAGCATTATGGCATTTTTAATATCAATCATAGGTCCTAAAATTAAAAATGATGAAATAGAGCCCATGGTAAATTCATTTAAAAATGTTCTAGCTATAAAAGCATCCGCCTCAGAGCAAACAGACAAAACAAACGCCAAAACCATCATAGCTATTACTGATACTAGTGGATTTTTTCCTATAAATGCAATAGACTGTTTAGATATTGTTAGCTGAAATATTGTCGATAAAAATGCCCCTATTGCTAAATATTTTATTATATTAAAAAGTTCACTAATTGTATGATTCAATACTATCTTTATTTTAGAATTATAAGTATACATGTTATATTGAGAGTTACATCCGCACCCACAATTAGAATTTTCATATGGTTTGTCTACACATATATCTCCATTTTTTTTGCACTCTGATAATGAAATTATGTATCCAATTAATATTGATGCCAAAACTCCTCCTACACATCTTATTATAAAAATAGAAATTTTATTATAAAAAGCATAGTATGTAGACATTATTACAATTGGATTTACAATAGGAACTGATAGCATAAATGTAAAAGCTATACCTAATGGTACACCTTTTTTTACTAATTTTTTAGTTATTGGTACTATAGCACATTCACATACTGGAAAAATCAATCCAACTAAAGATGCTAATATCAATCCTAAAAATTTACTTTTAGGAATCATTCTAGTTATAAATTCCTCCGATACAAATACTTGAATCAAAGAAGATATAAAAGATCCGATTAATATAAATGGTACACCTTCTAAAAGTATGCTAGTAAATATGGTACAAAAATTTTCAAAAAATATTATTTTACTATCTACCATTAAAGTAGTAATTTGAAAAATCATAATACATAATACTAATATTAAAATACTTCTACATATTTTATACTCTTTTACAGTTGTTTTTCTACTAATAGTAATCACCTAAACCTCCTTAAATTCCACTTATGAAATTTTTTAAATATATTCTAATCTGTTTTAATAATCCTGTATCTAATAAATCATATTTCTCTAAATCTTTATTCATATTACTCATATTATTTATAGTTATAATATGAGCATAATTATTTATTTTTCTTAACCTTTCCTCCATATTTACACACTCTAAATACTTAATATCTTTAGCATTTGTTATAACTATAAGATTACTAAACTTTATAAATGGTATAAGAAAATTTCCCATATTATTTATATACATTTCAAAGGTTTTAGCATCAATAGTAAAAAATATAGAAGTTATCTTACATAACATTTTTAATTCATTGCTATATATAATACTTAGCATATTATCTAAAAGTATTGTTCCATTATATTCTATAATAATTCTATTTGGATTATGCTTTTGTATAATTTGTTTTATATAATCTTTTTCCATTATATTATTGTTGCATTCATAAAAAACTATATTTGTATTTTTTAATATATCTTGACTTATATTTGAATTTCCCTTTTCACAAGAAATTATAACTATTTTTTCACTTTTCACCAACGTGCATCGAACTAATCCATTTATAAATGAAGTTTTACCTGATCCTATAAATCCTGTAACAACTTCAATATCACACTTTGTTCTCATTTTTATCAATCCTTATTTTGCAAATAACGCTTTAATAGCTAATTTATTTAAATTGCTACCTATAATACAAATTAGACTAGTATACTCTGGCAGAGATTTTTTAAATGTTAATTCTCTAGGAACATAATTAAACTGTATCCATTCCGCTAAATCATTTTTAACTATTCCTTTACCACGAAGAATGTATCCAAAAGAATTATCTTGTTCTAAAATATCAAATATTTTTTTCAATTTATCTTTTGAAAACTCTTTAGGAGTTTCTATACTACAAAATTGAAATGTTTCATTTGTCTTTTTATCTACATTCTTTATTTTAAAATTTGTAGGTTTTTTTAATAAATTAAGTTTTTTAATTATACTTTCATTTTCTTTATTGGCACTTTCTAATATATTCATTGCAGTCATATCATTCCATGGAGTTGTTATAATTGTTGCACTACCATTTATTTTTTTTATATTCTCTGTAACTTTTAATATGTTATCATTAGATGTACACTGAGTTCTACTCAAAATTATAGTTTTAGAATTAGCAATTTGATTTTTATAAAAGTCACTAAAGTTTTTAATATACATATCAAACTTTAATACATCTACTACAGTCATAACTATATTCACTGATACTTTTTCCTTTAATTCTTGTCTTTTAAAAGTATCCAATATTTCCGAAAGCTTTGCGACACCAGATGGCTCTATTATTATTCTATCTGGATGAAATTTTTCTGTAATCTCTTTTATAGCATTTGTAAAATCATTTACTATCGTACAGCAAATACAACCTGCATTTATTTCTTTAACTTCAATATTGGTTTTCTTCAATATAGCACCATCTATTCCAACCTCTCCAAATTCATTTTCAATAATAACAATTTTTTCTTTATTAAGTTCTTCCGTTATAAGCTTTTTTATAAGCATAGTTTTACCTGCTCCTAAAAAACCTGAAAAAATATCTATTTTTGTTTTTATCATATCCCCATCTCCTTACATCTATTTTAATATAGTGCAAATGCAAATCATTTGCACTAATAATAATATTATTATATTACATCTTCAAAAAAGTAACAAATCGAATTCAAATATATTAAATCTCTAATTGATTTATATTAAAAGATATTGCCACATTACAAATCCTCAATATACCAGATGATTTTTATTGTAAAATAAATGCGGCAATATCTTTTTGAAAACTATATTCTATATTTTATTTATTTTTCTATCAACCACGGAAGTGTAACGCAAACCTGTAATTGAAGTACATGCTTTAGAAAAATATCACAAATGTAATAGAAATCTTCTACTTATTTTATATAATTTTTACAATAACAATATCTAAACTTATTTTTTAATAAAAACTTTTTATAATAATTCTTTGTTTTTAGAATCTACTTATAAAATCATATCTAGAAACTCAATTCGTCTTAATATATCTTATTGTCCATAAATAATTATTGTTTTAATCTAAAAGTATTACAATATATTGTTAAACTAATTTTATTCACTTTATGTCTTTTCTCTTTTTTTCTTATACATTTCCATATCAGCACTTTTTATTAAATCACTAAGAGTCATTTTATTATCCACTTTAGAATTATATTCATAAAATCCATAGCTTAAGTTTAAATTATAATCACAACTATTTTTATTAATTTCTTCTAAAATTTCATCAATTCTATTACATATTTTACCAACATCTTTTATACTGGTTCTAGGAAACACTATTAAAAATTCATCTCCACCCATTCTAATTATAAAATCATCTTTTCTAATACTATCCCTTAATGTTTTAGCTACAAATTTTAATACCTTGTCTCCCTCTTTATGTCCAAAGGTATCATTTATCATCTTTAACTTATCTACATCAGCAAAGCAAATAACAATATTCTCATTACTTATTTTTGATAAATCAAATTCCTTATTTAAAAGCTTTAGACCAGCTCTTCTATTTAATACACCTGTCATAACATCTGTATTTGCATAATATTTTAACTTTTCTTTTTCTAAATATAACTTATTTAATACACTCTCCTTATATCTTAAAATTTCAATAAGCTCTTCTTTGGTCATATTCTCATAATTCATATGATATCACCACCCCAATATTTCATTACATATATGTTTATATTCCTTTTTAATTATAGTTTTTATTCATTTCTACTATAATTTTTTTATTTCTTCTCTAAACTCTTTAGGCTCCATTACTTCTATAAATTGCATTTGACTCATTATCCACATTAATATCCCTTTTCCATATACTCCTGCCTGAATTATATATTTATTACCTTCCTTTTCAATTATTCTTGCAGTTGCTAATCTATCTAAGACAGCCTCTACAGAACTTCCCCAAAATTTAAATTTAACCTTTATAAATTCACCAGAATACATAAATTGAATTTTATTTCTATCTTCAAAATAAGCTATCAAATAAAAATAATACTCTGAAAAATAATAGCTACTGGTTTTATTGTTCTATTAACTTTAACCCTATACACTTTCACATAATTTATATTTATGACTTGTTTAAGTCTTATATACTCAATTAAATCCCATATTTTAGATAATAATTTATCATTGTGCTTCAATGGCACAAAATTAAATAACTCATTAACTATAAGCTCATTAACATGTTTTCTTTGAGTATTATCTATTTATTGCTTTTTATTTACAACTTCCCTCCTTATAAATTTTTCATAAATCAATAAGCTTCTGTTAACCTTTCCACCTTTTTCTTCATACATGTTTATCACCTCTCTATATAATATATTAGTCAATAACATGGACATATAGTGTACATGTTATCCTTCTGTATATATTTATATATACTTTACATTTTTTTCTATATATACAAATAAACATAAAATATATTATGATTATATAAAATATTAAATATTTTTTCCATAATTTTCATATAATTCATAATCAATAAATTATAATAGTAAATATATTATCTAAAAGAATAGTTTTAAATGTTCTAATACTCTGATTATCTTAATAAATTTCTATATATTTTATAGTCTAATCTTGTCACTAAAATCACACATCTAAATATATAACATATTATAAAGTTATAAAGTTCTATGAAAGGAATGAGCAATTTGTACAATGCTTATAACGTACATCCAAACCCTTATTTAGATAATATGTATAATCCTTATAATGCATATCCGTGTCCTTATTACTATAACAATCCAATGTATATATCAAGTTTTATGAATAATTTTTCTAGAAAATATATTCCTTATGATGATGAAATGGAATGCTATTCAAGACATGGTTGGGGGCAATCTCCAAATAATTACAATTCACTTCAGCTAAAAGATTATGGTGGAAAACCATTTGTAATTAATATTGAAGAAGCCACTAAACTCAATAATAATTTTCGTACCGCATTATGGACTGGACAACATTTACAACTTACCCTAATGAGCATAAACGTTGGAGAAGACATAGGTTTAGAGGTTCACCCTAATACTGATCAGTTTATACGTATTGAAGAAGGTCAAGGAATTGTTAAAATGGGTGATAATAAATTTAACTTAAATTTCCAAAGAAATGTCTACGATAATTTTGCAATTATTATCCCTGCTGGTAAATGGCATAATTTAATCAATACTGGTAATAAGCCCATTAAATTATACTCCATATATGCACCACCTCAGCATCCATATGGTACAGTTCATGAAACCAAAGCAATTGCAGAGGCTGCTGAAGAATAAACTTCTTATTTTATTATTTGTATTTAAAATTGATTAAATAAAAGACTATGAATTTCAAAGCCCCTAACAGCTTTTTTCATAGTCTTTTCTTTCTTATATTTATTATTATCTAATTTAGTAATTTTCTAAAATCTTCTACATTGTTCACCGGTCTATTGCATGAAAAATTTTCACATACATAAGCAGTAGTTTTATTATCTATTATTTTTTCATTTTTTATAGAGGGTATTATATCTTCTAAAGTTCCATCATTTAATAGTACAGTTGTAAATGGCATAAACTTTTTGTTTACTTCTCTTATCATATCATTAAGCACTTTATCTTCTTTATTAGAAGCTATTATTATTTGTCTACTAGGTCTAATGTAATTCATATAAGCCATTAAAAATACACTATGAGATTGCAGACTTTCTTTAATATTTCCTCCAAAACCTTTAATCATTTTATATGCTTTTTCTACTAAGCTATTATATCCTGTGATTTTTGAAAGTTTAATTAAATTCATAGCTGCTACAGAATTTCCAGATGGTATTGCCGTATCATAACTATCTTTTAAATTTAATATAAGCTTTTCTCCATCCTTACCACTGTGGAAAAATCCATAAGATTTTTCATCCCAAAATAGTTTTATCATTTCATCTTGAAAGTATAGTGCTTCCTTTAAAAACTTAGACTCAAATGTAGCTTCATAAAGTTCTATAAGTGCCCACACTAAAAAAGAATAATCTTCAAGATACGCTATATATGCCGCTTCTCCATATCTAAACCTTGCTAAAAGTCTCCCATCTTTTCTTATTAAATTATTTTTTATAAAATCATAGGCATCTTTTGCTCTTTTTATATATTCTTTATTTTCAAAAACCCTACCTCCATAGGCTAGTGCTGATATCATTAGTGCATTCCAAGCAGTTAATATTTTATCGTCTTTAAATGGATGAATTCTCTTTTCTCTTATTTGAAAAAGCTTTTCTCTTATATATTCTAGTTTATCTATATTTTCTATATCTTTACCTATTAAATTAGGTATATTACTTCCTTCAAAGTTGCCAACTCTAGTTATGTCATATGTATTGCAAAATTTCTTATAATCTTCTTTTAAAATATTTTCTATCTCATTTAACTTCCATAAATAAAACTTTCCTTCTACACCTTCTGAATCTGCATCTTCTGCAGAATAAAATCCTCCTTCAGGTGAGGTCATGTCTCTCAAGATATAGGTAAATATTTTTTCCGCTACTTCTTTATAAAAAGATTTACCTGTTAATTGATATGCCTCAGTATATACATAAGCTAATAATGCATTATCATATAGCATTTTTTCAAAATGAGGAACAAGCCATTTTTCATCTGTAGAGTAACGTGAAAAGCCAAAACCTATGTGATCAAATATTCCCCCCTTATACATACATTTCAGTGTATGTTCTACTATATGTAGCACATTTTTATCATTATATTCTTTATAGTAGGTTAAAAGCAGCATCAACTTATGAGGTGTAGGAAACTTAGGTGCAATACCAAAACCCCCATAAACATCATCGTAATAATATTTCATTTCTTCTATAGCATCTTGTAATACTTCTTCATTTATTTCTCCTGATTTATCTTGTGCTTCATGTTCTTTTAATGTTTTTAATAATTCATCGGATGAATTTATAATATTATTTTTATTAATTTCCCATTCATCTGCTATTTGATTTAGTATTTGAATAAGTCCAGGTCTACCGTACATCCTTTTTTTAGGAAAATATGTTCCTGCAAAAAATGGTCTTTGATCAGGTGTCATTATAATTGTTAAAGGCCATCCACCACTTCCTGTAACAGCCTGACAAAATGTCATATATATATTGTCTACATCTGGTCTTTCTTCTCTATCTACTTTTATAGATATATAATTATCATTTAAAATCTCTGCCACTTCTTCGTCTTCAAAGGACTCATTTTCCATAACATGACACCAATGACAACTAGAATATCCTATACTTAAAAAAATAGGTTTATCTTCCTCTTTTGCTTTTATGAAAGCTTCTTCACACCATGGATACCACTGTACTGGATTATAAGCATGTTGAAGTAAATATGGTGATTTTTCATTTATTAATTTATTAGGATTATTATGTTTATCTTTTTCTTTTTCTAAAACATTCATTAAAAAGTACCTCCTATATGCTTAGCAATTAAATTTATCTTACCATTAATACCGAAATGATATGCACTTATCCATATTCTAAAATAAAAATAACCAGTCAGAATAATTTTATAAAAAGTTACTCTAACTGGCTTTACTTTGTGATTTATATTTGTTTTTTGTTAATCCACTTTTTACTTTTCCATCTAATAAGCATACAAATTCCTCTAAAACATTCATCTAAAGCTACACTTAACCATATGCCTATAATTCCCCATCCATTATATATACTTACTATAGCTAATCCTAATGAAATACCCCACATAGATATTAATGCCATAACTACTGGAAATATTACATCACTAGCCCCTCTAAGGCCACTTATAAATATAAGATTAAATGTTCTACCAAACTCCACAGCAATATCTGCTATTAAAATACCTGCTCCTATTAAAATAACTTTTTCATCAGTTGTAAATATAGAAATCAATTTATATCTAAATAAAGCTGCCATAAAGCTCATTATCATAGTAATAATTAAGGATAACTTCATTGATAACATGCAAGTCTTGTTAGCCATATCATAATTCTTCTCACCAACTGAATACCCAATTAATATCTGGTTTGATTGGGCAATAGACAGGCAGAATACATACACAAATGTAGCTAATTGAAAAACATAGGTTCTAGCTGCTATGTCTTCTTTGCTTAAGTAACGTAATATTAAAGAAGTTAATATAATTTGTACAACATTATAACTTAAAGACTCTAATGCCGAAGGAATTCCTATTTTCATCAATTCTTTTAATACTTTTTTAGGAAAATTTTTAATAATTTTAAAAGAGGATAGTGTCTCAAAATTCTTAAACACATAAATAAATAATATTAATGCTCCAATAAACCTACTAATTGTTGTTGCAATAGCAGCTCCAGCTACACCTAATGAAGGAAATATAAAAATTCCATAAACAAGTACATAGTCTAAAAATAAATTTAATACTACCATAAGGAATGTAATTTTAAGAGAAACATTTGGTCTACCATGAGTCCTTACTATTGCAGTACATGCAGATATAATTCCTTGCAAAAATAAAAATCCACCTACAATTAAAGTATAAACTTGTCCATACTCAAGAAGTTCTTTTTTTAATCCTATAAGAATAAGAACCTCCTTTCCCATAAAACAAAAAAATAAGGTAAAAAAAATTCCGAGTACCAGTGTAAAAATTATAGAAACTATAGCAATTTCAGAAGCTCGTTTTCTATCTTTAGCTCCAAGTGCTTGTGATATTAAGACTGAAGACGCACTTGCCATAAGTGTAAAAACTATATTCATTATATTTATAGGCTGATTAGCTGTATTTACTGCTATGGCTGCATTATCAGAATATCTGCCTAAAACAAGAATATCTCCAAAACCAAGTAACATTATAAGTAATGTTTCAAGAAATATTGGAGCAGCTAAGTTTAATATATCTTTGGTTAATCTTTTTTCCATGATTTTAACTCCTTTGAATGTTTATATATTTGTCTTATTTGTCAATTAATAAATATATAGTATTTATTAACTTTTGTCTATATAAATCAATATATGGAAAATCATGTTTCATATATTTCAAAGTTATTTTAGTTTATAAAATATAAAAGAACACCTATCTTTTATAGATAGATGTCCTTTTTTAAAATATTTTGTTTTAAGAACCTACTTTTTCAGTAAAGCCTAATAAATCCATCTGTAACATAAAAACATCATTTGCAGTAATATTGTTAAGACTTCCTGATGTAAATTGAGATTCTCCGGCAGATTTAACACCATCTTTTCTAGTATCTCCACCTGAAATAATTGTTGGCACTCCATCCCCAGTATGATCTCGTGCTTCACAAGGTGTAGAATGATCCGCTGTAACCGATACATAGCATTTATTAAGATCAATATTTTTTAGAATTATTCCAATAGCATTGTCCACCTTTTCAATCATATCCTTTTTTGCCATTGGTAGATTATCATGTCCTGCAAGGTCAGTGGCTTTAACATGCATTACAACCCAATCATATTTATCTTCATTAAGAAGTTTAAGAGTTAAATTAACTTTTCCTATTAGATTAGTATCAAAACTTCCAGTAAAACTTTCATCACTAAAGTAATCCATTCCTACAAGTTCTGCAATACCACCAACAGTTATATCTCCAGCTACACAAGCAGCCTTTATATTATAAAGTTCTTTAATAGATGGTATATGATTTTCCTGACCTGCTCCTCTAGTTATTACAACATTAGCAACCTTTAACCCTTGTTTTTCACGTTCTTTATTTATAGGATGTTCTTTTAAAATTTCATAAGCACGATTTGTAAATTCCCATAAATTTTTTGCTGTTTTTTCTGCATTATTTGTGCCATCTAATGCACTTGGAACAATAAGTTTAGCACCTTCTTCTGCAGTACCTGGATCCGTACATGATATTTTGTCACTTAATTCATTTCCCCTTAAAACAACTGCAACTCTATGTTCTGTTAGTTCCTTTACAAGAACTTGTGTACCATCAGATAACACTAAACCATTAAGTGCCTCTGCTAATTCTTTTGTACCCTTACGAATTCTACCAGCACGTCTATCAATAACAGTATAATCCTCATCAATAGTTCCAAAGTTTCCTCTAAATGCAACATCACCTGGCATTAATTTTATTCCCGCACTATAAGCTTCAAGTGGTCCCCTTCCAGAATAAACTTTATCACTATCATATCCAAATATGTGAAGATGTCCAACATCAGTACCTACTCTTATACCTGGTGCTATTGGATAAACATTTCCGCACATTCCTCTTGACGCAAGATAATCTAAATTTGGTGTTTCTGCACTTTCAAGTGGAGTCATCCCCTTTAATTGAGGATTTGGACGATCTCCTAGCCCATCTAATATGATAAGTACTCCTTGTCTTTTTCTCATAACCTACACCACCCTAATATATAAATTCCAAATCTTTAGTATTTTTCTAAGCTTTTTTACCTTTAAGTAAATGTTTATTTTTAAGCATAAATGCCACTGATAATACAACAGCTCCTACCCACACAAGTATTCTGTGTACTTTAAGTGGACTAAAAGTATTTATAGCAAATTTAGTTTCTTTTCCAGAATTAACACTTCCAAAATCAAATCCACCAAATATATATCCATTTTCTTCTGTTACTTTAAAATCTTTTTTAGCATCATATCCTACAATATTTAAAAGTTCTTTTCCCTTTGGCACAGCTATCTTAGTTGAATAAGATTTAATAGTATTTGGAGAAGTATTTACAACTTTATGTTCTATAGCTAATGCTCCTCCTGGAAAAGTATCACCAATCTTAGCTTTTTTCCCCTTATAACCATTTTCTTTATTCATAGATACTTGAAAAATAACCTGAGAATTCTTTTCCTTAAATACTATAAGATTATATTTTTCATCTCCATACTCTACTTTCTTTTGTTTTTCAGATATATTACCTTTTATAGATTCTACTTTTGATATCTTACTCTTACTGTAAAGCGGAAAAGCAACTTCACCTTTATCATTTGTTACAGCAGTAATTTTTTGTGATATAATTGCATTTTTTCCATCAGGTATAATAGTATCCTCAACCTTTTCTAACTTTCCTAAATCAACTGCATAAGCATTAACAGAAACCATGCAAGTAAAAACAACAGCTAATAGGGCAAAAATCATTTTTTTCATACCTTTGTCCCTCCTATACAATTCCTATAATTTTAAACCATGTAAGTGAAGCTAAAACTAATATTCCCCACTTAGCAAGTAACACTAGTACTCCATAAAGCATTTGTTCAAGTACTGTAAAATATCCTGTACCATAGTAAACCAAATTAACTTTGCTATGAGGCGGTAAAGTAACAGTATCTGCTATACAAAATGCAGCTGGTAATGCTAATGCAACTGGATTATATCCTGTAGTATTTGCAATTCCAATTATAGTTGGGATAAGTATAATAGTTCTCACAGTCTTTGAAGTAAATAGTAGATGGCTGAAACTTGCAATAAACATTATTACTGCAAATAATACAGTAAAGCTCATATTTTCTACTCCTAACTTCTTAAAAACAATCTTTAATCCCCAAGATGCTAATCCTGTTTCATCAAGTGCTACACCAGCAGCGTAAGCACCACATGCAAATATCAATAGATTCCATGATATTTTTGCTTCTTTCCATTTTAAAATTCCTATATAAGGTAAGAAGAAAAGTCCAGCTGACAATATAGCAACCATTACAAGACTTAGTTGGAATCCGAAAAGTTTAAGTTGAAGACTATCCATTGCCCAAAGAACTAAAGTTATAGCAAAAATTACTAGTGCCTTTTTCTCTGTAATAGTCATTTTTCCAAGCTTATTATATTCTTCTTTAAGTTTCGTAAGATCAAGTGTTTTTGAATCTGTTTTCGGTATTTTAAATAACATCTTACCTATAAAAAACATTGCAACTAAAGTTAAAATTGTAATTGGTGCAGATGCTATAAACCATTCCATCCAAGAAACATCATGTCCTGTGAAATCTTTTATAAAACTAATTGCAAGAATTTGTGATGATGTAGCTGTAACAATTGCAGCCGTAGAAAAATTATTAGCTTGTATACCTTGTATAGCAAGTAATTTTCCAAGATTATTATTTGGATCATTAATATTTACTTCAAAAGCTTCCACAACTAAAAGTACTATTGGGAACATCATAGCTGCTCTAGCTGTAGTTGAAGGAACAACAAATGATATTAAGAAATTTATTACAATAAGAAGTATCAATACACTATTAACACTTTTTCCAAACTTAGTTATTAAATATAATGCCATTCTCTTGGCTAGTCCACTTTTCTCCATACCAGAAGCTATTATAAATGCGGCAAAAGTAAGCCAAATTACTTCATATCCAAGAACTCCCATAGCTTGTTTTTCAGTCCAAGCTCCCGTTAATGGTAAGGCAACAATTACTAGTAAAGATACCGCATAATTAGGTAAACTTTCTGTAATCCAAAGTATTAGGGCTGTAAGGAAAACTCCCAATGCCATTTTTCCTGCGTAAGATAAACCCACTGGAGTCGGCATTGTATATATTGCTGCAAAAACTAATAATGCCAATGGTAAACCAAAAAACTGCATTTTAAGTTCAAAAGGACTTTTTACCTTTTTAACCTTAACTTTTGTTTCCATAATTTTAACCTCTCCTTTTATAAAATATAAAATTCAATCAAAAGTTAACTGTTTGATAAATTAATAATAATCAAAAAACTTTATATATTCCAATTATATTTAATTATAACAATCATAAATATTATTTATAACTATATTAATTAAACCCTATTCATAAATATTATTTATAACTCAATTAAAACAATAATATTATACTATTATTTTTATATACTTTATATAATAAATAGCTTATACTATAATAAATAATATTTATGTATAAATTCAATAAAATCCTTAAATTTTATTAATCTATATTGTATAAGGGGGAAAAATAGTGGACTTAGAAACTATTCAAACTTTTTTACTCATATCACAGAATAAAAGTTTTACAAAAACAGCTAAAGAAATGTTCTGTACACAAGCTGCAATTTCTATGAGAATTAGAAGGCTTGAAAAATACTTAAACTGTAGTTTATTTAACCGAAATTCAAAAAAAGCTGAGCTAACTAAAGATGGTATCCTTTTTCTACCCTATGCCCAGCAAATATCAAATACTTTTATTAATGCTAAAGAACATTTACTACAATCAAAGTTAATGGAAGAATCCGAAATATCAATTACATCATCTAGTACACCTGGAACATATATATTGCCAAATATATTATTTTTATTTAGACAAAAATATCCTTTTATCACCGTAGTTAATAATGTTCAATATACCCAAAACGTAATTGATAGCATACTAAATAAAACTTATTCTCTAGGAATAATTTCTCAGCCCTACTTGTCTGACAATGAAGACATATTATGCGAACCTATTTTAGAAGATCCTCTTGTAATAGTAGTAAATAATAATCACCCTTGGGCTAAGAAAAAAAGAATATTCTTTCATGAGATGAAAAATGAAACTTTTTTAATATCTAATCCAAACACTTCATTAATTTACTACTTAGAGAAGACAGGAAACTTTAAATTTGTTCCAAAAAACATATGTGTGGTTGGAAGTGTTGAAGCAATAAAACAAAGCATCTATGATAATTTAGGAATATCTGTAGTATCTGAAAGTGCAGTAAAGCAAGAACTTAATCTAGGATTATTAACTAAAATTCAGCTAGTTAATGATATTAAATTACTGCGTTATGTTTATTATATAAAACGTAAAGATGCAAAACTACCACTTTCCACTGAATTGTTTTTAAAATTTGCAAAAGAAATTATGATTTCAAAAGGTAAAGGAATACAATCATCAGAATTATGTAAAACAAGTGATGAATAAACTTATAAGGAACCTACTAAGTAACATAGTAAGTTCCTTTATTAATTGACAATATTATTTATAAAAACTAGCCTAATTTTAATATACTAAACTTCTTATTTTAAATATTATGCATTATCCTTATTGTTTTTAAGCCATGAAATAGCACAATGAGTATGCATAGCTGCACCTGTAACTAATATATCTTCATTAAATACTACCTTTTTATTGTGCATTGGTTCACCATATAAAGAATTCTCTTCTTTTGAACCAGCACCAATCATTAAATAAACACTTGGAATTTCCTCTGAGTAAAAAGCAAAATCCTCTGATGCCATTCCACCTTGTTCAAATAAAATAACTGAATCTTTACCTATCAAATCTTCCACATAAGAAGTAACTTCTTTAGATAGATTAATATCATTAATTAATGGTGGTACTGATGGAAGTTTTATAAGTTCTGCTTCTCCCCTAAACATCTTAGCAGTAGACACTACTATATCATTCATCCTATTAAATATAAATTCTCCTACTTCTTTATTTAAGCTTCTTATAGTACCTTCCATAATAACTTCACCAGGTATTATATTTCCTGTTTCTCCAGCTACAAACTTACCTATTGTTAAAACAGCAGATTGAAGAGCCGATATTTCGCTAGAGATTATTTCTTGTAAAGATATATATATGTGTGATGCTATATTTATAGGATCTACCCCAAGTTCTGGCATAGCTCCATGACATCCTGTTCCTTTTACAACTATTCTAAATCTAATACATCCTGCTATAGTAGTTCCAAGTCCACATAACACAGTATTTGAAGGTGTTCCAGAACTCACATGCATAGCCATAGCCGCATCAACTTTAGGATTTTCAAGAACACCTGCATCTAGCATTCTTTTCGCTCCAGTAAATCCTTCTTCATCTGGCTGAAATACTAATTTAACTGTTCCTTCTATTTCATCTTGATTTTCCTTAAGTAATTTAGCCGCACCTAATAGCATTGCTGTGTGTATATCGTGTCCACATGAATGCATGCAACCATTAGTTGATTTAAAATCACATTCAGTAGCTTCTTCCATTGGTAGTCCATCCATGTCAGCTCTAAGTAAAAATGTTTTTCCCTTTTTATTTCCTTCTATTGTAGCAACTATACCACTTTCACATATCTCCCTTGGATTATATCCAAACTCTCTTAATTTATCCATTACATAAGCTTTAGTTTTTGGTAGCTCACATCCTACTTCAGGATTACTATGTATAGTTCTTCTGTAGTCTATTAAGTCATTCTTTATTGATTTTGCTTGATTCATAATTTTATTCATATGTATACCTCATCTTTCTTTTAGTCTCTTTTCTCTATCTTTCCACAGTGGCAATATTTCACTCAAAAACTCATAAAACTCTTTTCTATGATTTTGATGTTTTATATGACAAAGTTCATGGATTATAACATATTCAATTAGTTCCCTATCTTCCTTTATTAATTCTAAATTCAACATTACATGATTTTTGTAAGGTGTATAGCTTCCCCATCTTCTCTTCATCTTTCTAATAGACAAAGTTGGTTTTTCAAAATTATATTTTGTAAATTTTTCAAAGCATTCTTGAAAAACTCTTTCAAACTCTATTTTAGCACCTTCTCTATACCAATTATATAACAACTTTTTATTGTATTCTTCATTGGTACTATACCGTGAATATATGTAAATATTATTCTCTTCTAATTTTACATAGTTCTTTTTAGAAGAGAATACATTAAGCTTATAGTTCTTTCCTAAATACCTATGGGTTGCTCCACTTTTATAACTTATTATCTCTTGTGTTGGAGGATTTTCTTTAAAGTACTTTTTCCTATCTAATATCCACTTAGATTTTTTTAAAATAATCTTCTTAACCTCTTCCTCACTTACTCCTAAAGGAGCAACTACTTCTACTGTACAATCAGGTTTAACTGAAATTTTTAAAGTCTTTCTTCTTTTGTAACTTAGTTTATATTCTATTTCCATGCCTTCATAATTAATTTTCATGTGTTTTTATTAAAATCTTTAAATATTTCAGCAACCTTATCATTTATATATACAGCATCATCAATTAATGAAATCAATTTATATTTAAACTTATTATAATTATTTAAAATACTTCTTGGTAGTTTTATCGACATCATTCCTTCTTCAAAATTTAATAATTTATACCCCTTAATTTTTATCAATTCATTTGATTTTTTATTCATTTCTTCTAATTGTTCATGATTTTTGTATTCCTTATAATAAATACTTTGAATTAAAAAATCAAAATAAACATGGTCTTGTGAAAAACTTAGTTCCTCATCATAGTATTCATACAATCCACATAAATATCTATCTTTATAATAAAATGGGATATTTATAAATGCATTTGCTCTTTCTGTTATCCATGCATCTTTTATAGATGTTTTATACAACCTTTTTATTGTATTTACTTCTTTATTTTCATATTCATCTATTATTTCTTTTGTCCAGTGATATACTTCCTCTATCCATTCATCTCTATCTTCAAGAGTTCTATTGCCAGTATTAAGAAATTTATTCCAATTATTTAATTTATCATTTATGTCCTTAATATCACTAAAATTAACTTCTAAATCTTCTATTCCAACTAAAGTTCTTATTTCAATACCTGCTAAATTAGCACTTATTTTTACTTCTTCTGAAGCAAATGTCCCAACAAGTATTAATTTAGGATAATAGTAATTTTGTCCAAACTCACTTTTCCACTCTATTTTACTTTCGTCATCCATAGAAACCATTAATGCCCTATATTCAAGTATTTGAGCAATATTTTCTCTTATTAAAGTCTCCTTTTTTAATTCTACAATAACAGGTCTATTATCTCTGGTGTCCTTAAATAGTAAATCTATGTATCTATTCAGCCCATTCCTACCAATATTAATTTGTCTTCCAAATTCATTTCTGCTACCTTTAATCTTGGGAATAACATAGCGCTCATCCAATAGCCATGGTGAATTATATATAATATCTTCAATATCTTTTTCTAGTAAATTCATCCCTATCTTCCTCCTAAATCAAATAAAATGTAACTCTAATTATTCTTTTTCAAAGATTTATTTTTCTTTTTTATACTTATTAATGTGAACTCATTAATTATATATACTGAATTTTTAAATTTAATAAAAATGGCTATATATAATTACAAACTAGCGATTAAATTTAATCACTAGTTTTTTAGAAATACATATTTTTAGTTTTTAGCCTTCAATTTGCTTATATACATTTTTCCATCAATAATATTGATTAATGTGTATCCCATACAACAAATACCATCATTAAAATCATAAATTTTCTCATCCTCTTCATTCATGACTTCATCGTTAACAAAATTATTGTATTTTTTATTTAGATTTTTAATAATATTATTGGACTTTTTAATATTCTTTCTTAACCATCTTTTAGTATCTTGCTTATTATTTAATATAAATTCAAGATATCCATTTAATTTATTGATCAATTCTTCATGACCTTCATTATGAACTAATATCCACTTATCATCTAAGTCATTTTCCTCTATTATCTCTTCACTTTCATTTCTATGTATAACTTTAAGTCTTCTACATTGCTCTTTTATAAATTTTTTATTCATTATGTCATCCATCCTTTTTATAATCATAGAAACTATATAGATTTATATTTTTAACTGTCTTACTACTTTTGAATGATTTCATACATAAAAAAGATTATTTAATTCTTCTTCGTCATTTTTTCACTATTTCGTTTTAGTTTCCTGTAAATTAGAACACCAGCTACTAAAACTGGTGCTTTATTGAATACTTATTATAATTTATAATTATCCTAAAATTTTCCTTACACATATGTGTTACATTGTGTATCTTTATAATTATAAAGGAAATGTTTGTACACTACCTCTTTCTTTTCCTCTATTTCATACTCTTCATAAGATTCTGGTAAATATTGATAAAGAAAATTATATATATGTTGTTTTACTATTGATTTACTTTGAGTCTTTTCTCTCCAATTATCTATATTAGAAATTGTTAATTTAAGTTCTTCAATAAGTTCCTTACTTATTTTCTTTAATTTTTCCCTTTCTCTAGATAATAAATTGGGTTTTTCTAATAAATCAAAAACTGCTAAATATTCTTCTGTTAACCCTTCTCTAGCTGCTCTTTTTTCTTCTTTGCTTAAATCATTAACAAACTTAAGCAAGTCCTCAAATGTCTTTTCTATAGTTAACCTATCTTTTTCATTATTATATTCTTCTATTATCCTTTGATATCTTTCATAATAATCCATTCTTGTAGAGTTTTGTTTTAGCATTTTTGACAATCTCATTTCTATCTTTTCTTGCATATCATGGACTGTAGTATTTTTTCTTGGATTCTTTTTAAATTCTTCTTTTAATTTATCAAAATCAATATTACTTATATCAAATACTTTATATTCATTTACTGAATCTTCTTTTATTTCTTGTGTACTGATAGCATCATCAACTACGGTATGCAATTCTTTTATTACCTCTGTAATATCACTAACTTTTTTCTTTTCCTGTATCTTTTTATATATTATATCAATTGCATTTTTATACGGAGTATATTTATCTATATCTTCATGATATAAGCAAGCTTTATATTTAGCTATTACCTCTCTAGCCAATATTTCAAATTTATTTTTAAATTCTTTACTTGAGTAAATAACTTCTTGTGCATCATTTATAAGTTTTATTTTGTTAAATCCACTCTCACAAACAACAAGTTCATCTAAATTATAATTCAATGATTTTAAGTGCTCTTTTGTTTGCTCAATAACATAAGCTAATTCGTTAATTAGTTCCTCATCTGTCTTTGCTGGATTTCCAGTTGAAGTATTTTCTCCATTGTTTATTCCAGTTGCACTTCCGTAATCTGCTAAAGCTTGTCTTAAATTTTTAAGGACACCTATATAATCTACAATAAGTCCATTATTTTTACCTTCATATACACGATTTGCTCTTGCTATTGTCTGCATTAACGTGTGCTGTTTCAATACTTTATCTAGATATAAAATAGATAAACATTTTACATCAAATCCTGTAAGCCACATAGCACAAACTATTGCTAATCTAAATGGACTTTCTGAGTCTTTAAAATCAGTTGCTAATTCTGTATATTTATCTTCATTATTTCTCTTTATTCCCTTTTTTATCTTTTCTCTATGCGGTTTTATATCTAAACCCCACTTTTCAAAAGTTTTAACTTCATTTTGTTCTTCACTTACCACTACTGCATATTCTGTTTCCTTAAGCCAATTTAAATGCTTTGTTTTCTCTACTCCATCTTGTTCATCAATACAATTCTTTAATTGAGATTCTTCTAATTTTATTTTTTCCTTCCAGTATTTATCTATGAGATTATACATTTTAACACAAGTAACCTTATCTATACATACAAGCATAGCTTTGCCACTTTCCCACATTGTTGAATAGTGATTTACTATATCCCTTGCTATTTTATCTAATCTTTCATTACTTGTTATTACATGGTATTGCTTACCTAATGCTCTTCTCAACTTTTCTTCTTGATCATCACTTAAATCAAAATCTTCAATCTTATCTTGAATCTTGGAATTTAAATTATGGTCTACAATTCCTAGCTTTTCTCCTCTACTTTCATAATAAAGAGGTACTGTGGCTCCGTCTTTTACTGCCCTATCAAAATCATATATGGATACATAATCACCAAACTCTTCTTTAGTAGTTGTATCTCCACTTAGAAGAGGTGTTCCTGTAAAGCCTAAAAATTTAGCCTCTGGCAAGGCATGTCTCATATTTGTTGCAAGTAATCCATACTGTGTTCTATGTGCTTCATCTGATATAACTATTACCTCATCACTATTAGGAAATGGTTCTTTTACCTTTTCATTAAATTTATGAATAAGTGTAAAGATATATCTATTATTTTGTTTAAGTAGTGTTTTTAAATGCTCTCCGCTAGATGCCCATACATCATAATTAGCTTTAACTGCTTCAACACCTACAAAAGTTTTGTATATCTGTTCATCTAATTCTGTCCTATCAGTAACTATTAAAAATGATTGATTACCATTTAATTTTCTTAGTATCTTTTGACAGAAGAAAACTATAGAATAAGATTTTCCACTTCCTTGAGTATGCCAAAACACACCAAGTTTATTACTTTTAGTTTTTTTAGATTTCTTAAAAGACTCAACTGCCTTATTGACTCCTAAAAATTGATGATTTCTAGCAATAATTTTAACTAATTTTCCTGAGCTATCATCAAACAATATAAAATTTTCAAATATGTCCATAAAATTATCTTTTGAACACATTCCTTTAAGCATTGTTTCAAACTCAACAGAGCCCTCTTCTTCCTCTTTAAGTCTCTTCCACTCATTAAAATATTCATATTTACTTGTAACAGCTCCAGCTTTTCCTTTACTACCATTACTTAATATTACAAATGCATTGAAATTAAATATTTCTGGTATTGTATCCTTATAATCAGTAAGGTTATCTCTATATGCATCTTCTACTTCCTTATGAACATTTTTTAATTCAATAAATAATAAAGGTATTCCATTCACAAAACCAACAATATCTGCTCTTCTTCTATAAAGATCCCCTTGTATCCATAATTCTCTTATAGCCAAAAAATGATTTTTAGAAGGTTCTTGAAAGTTAAAGATTTTTAATTTTTCTTCTTTTCTATGTCCTTCTCTATCTTTAAACTCTACTTTTACACCCTCTTTAAACATTTTATATTTTTCTTTGTTAATATCTATAAGAGATTTAGATATATTATTTTCAACTATTTTTTCAATAGCTCTATCATACGCTTCTTCTGGTAAATTAGGATTAAGTTTCTTAAGTGCTGGCTTTAAATATTTAACCAGCACTATTTCTTTTTCTATTTTTCTTCCAAATGTACCATTTTCCCCAAGTGTTTCAGTATTATACGCATAAGCTGTATTCCAATCTAAATTATATTTGAAATAATCTATTGTTGTCTTTTGTACTAACCCGTCTTCTGAATACTCCTTACTCATACTTCAATCTCCCCCATAATTAACTTTGGTATTAAAATATCTCTGGCTTCTTTTAATTTTTGATTTTGCTGTAATAAATTATTTAGTAACACTCTTAAATCAGTAATTTTTGTTTCAAATTGTTCAATTACTTTTTTTTCTGGCATTAATATATCTACATCTGTAATTAATTTTGCATTAGCACTTTTTCTAGTTGCCCCAGTACTAGATTGTGATATAAATTGTTGATAAAAATCAGAATTAAGAAAATAAAATAAGTAATATGGCTTTATATTATCATTATTTATATTTATCCTTATTAAATATGACGCAAAAACAGCTTCTATATCTTCTTCCACAATGCCAACTTTACCAGGATCAGCCATTCTTATTACAAGAATATCATGCTTTTTTAATGCATATTTATCTTTTTGATTGTCTTCAATTTTACACCATGGTACACTAGACCAATTAATATAGCTAGTTTTATTTATATCTTTACCTCTTAAATACTTAACACCTGTATCTTCATTCAATGCACTTTCTGTAAAACCATATTGTGTTGACACGATTTCACTCAAATGCACTTTACTCCATCCTTTAGGTACTCCATCCACAAATTCACACTTTTCATACCCAGGAAATCTAAAATTAACAAACCATTCTTTATAAATTAGCTCTGCACTTTCTTCTAATAATTTTATTCTTTTAAGGTTATTTTCTATTAAATAATCATATTTGGAAATTATATTAACTACTTTTTTTTGAATATTTATATCCACTTTAGGTACAAGAATCTCTTTAATCTTATATATTCCTAACTTAGGCTGTGCTGCACCTGCTGCTAGTGTTTGCATTTCTTGCTTTGATTTATCCATAGATAGATAATAGAGTAAAAAACTCGAATCATAGTTTTTAAGTTTAGTAATTTTCACTGCATTTTCTGTAAGATTAGCCCCATCTAATTCTTCTGAGACAATTCCAATATCACCTATATTTGCACCAACTATTGTTATACATACATCATTTGTGCTCACTGTATAATTTTTAATAGTTTCATATGTTTTCTCATCAATATATTGTAACTCATCACATTTTATTTTTCCCTCTCCAATATCTCGTGCTCTTATATATTTATATTTAGTTTCTTGTTCTACAAAATCGCAACCTTTGGGTAACCTTTTTCCACCCTTTATTTCAGAAATTTCGCCTAATTTAATCATATTCCCAACTCCTCAAAGTTGCATTTTATCACCTTAGCCAATTCAAAAGCTTCCTCATTTAATCCATCTAGCTCTATTTGTATTTCTTTAAGTCTTGCTTCAAAATCAAAGTCTTCATCAATATGTTGTGCAACGCCTACATATCTTCCTGGTGTTAAACTCCAATCATTCTTTTCTATTTCTTCTTTATCAACTAATTTACATAATCCTTCTATGTCTTCTAGTTTTGCATCTTTAAATTTACTTTGAAGCCATTTCACTTGAGAATATAGATAATTTATTTCTTTTAGAGATTCAACAAAGTCTTTTTTAGCTTCATCAATCTTTTTCCTATCTTCTTTTACTTTTTTTGTATCCCATTCATCACTCTTCTTAGCTTCTAACTCTTTTTCTGCTTTATCAATAAGATTATTAGCTTCTTTATATAAGTGATCTATAGCTTTTATTTTCAATTTGATTTTATTTGAGATTTCTTCAAATTTGCTATATTGCTCAATTTGGATAGAATTCGCTTTATCTATTTCACTAAAATCTTCTATAGTGTTATCTTTAACCCAATTTTGATAATCTTCTATTTCTCTATTTAAAGTTTCTTTTTCAACAAAATAATTATCAATATCCTTTTGCAATTCTTTTAGTGAAGTATAATATTCTTCTCTAATTTCTTTATTTTCATCAGCTACTAATTTAAATGAATTAAATCTTTCAAGTTGATCAATTAATTCATGTAGCTTATCTTCAAATAATATTGCTTTTTTATTTATAAAATTAGCCTTACTTGAATAATCATTAATATATTCAGCTACTAATTTAAGATATCTTTCATTTTGTCCTCTATATAACCATACTATTGACGTTATATTTTTAAGTTGTTCCTCTGAAAAATCATTTATTGTTCTATTAACTTTTCTAAATATATTTCTAGCATCTATCATTAGTACTTTATCTTTCTTATCTTCTGACTTGTTTTTATCAAAAAACCATAAAGTACAAGGTAAACTTCTAGTGTAAAAAAAGTTATTACCTATTGATATAATCACATCTACATCATTAGTTTTTATAAGTCTTTCTCTTACATCCTTTTCTCCATGACCTGCATCAGTAGCAGAACTTGCCATTACGAAACCCGCTCTTCCTTTTTCATTTAAATAAGAATAGAAATATTGAATCCATAAATAGTTTGCATTACTAACTGCCTTAGATTTTTTATTCACTCCTGGTAATCCAAATGGCAGTCTAGGGTCTGTTTTTATTTTTTCACTATCAACACCATCTACATTAAATGGTGGATTAGCCATAACATAATTACATTTACCTAAAAGTTCGTGTTTATCTTCATAAAAAGTATTACCTTCTAATATCTTACCTTCTAATCCATGAACTGCCATATTCATTCTTGCAAGCTTAGTATTAAGTTCTGCTTTTTCTTGACCATAAAATGTTACTTTATCGTTTGCACTAGCACCATGACTTTGAATAAAATGTCCTGTTTGAACAAACATACCTGCACTACCACAAGCCGGATCTAATACGATTCCTTGCTCTGGCTCTATAACATTAACTATCATTTGAACTAAAGATATAGGAGTAAAGAATTCTCCCCCTTCTTGTGCTCCAGTCATAGCAAATTTATTTAAAAAATACTCGTATATTCTTCCAAATACATCGCCCTTAGCATTTCTTAATTCATCACTATTAAACTTTCTTAATAATTCTCTAAGTAATTCATTGTCAAATATCGTATAATTAGTAGGTAAGGAACCTTTTAATTTTTCATATTCCTTTTCTATAGCTTTCATTGCATTATTAATAGATTTACCTATATCAGCATCTTCTGTTAAAGATACTAAATAATCATACCTAGCTATTTCAGGAAGGAAAATAGCACTTTTACTTTCAAAGTCCTCTTTAGTTATAGGTCTTTTTTTACCATTTCTAGATGGTAAGTTTTCTTCTATTTCTTCCTTAACCATTAAAAACCTATTATAAGCATATCTTAAAAATATAAGTCCTAATACTGGCATACTATACTCTGCTGCTGTTAGCTTTGAATTTGCCCTTAGTTGATCTGCTGCATCCCATAAATCTCTTTCTATTTTCTTGATATCTTCCATTAAATATCTCCTCTTTCGCATTAACTAATATTTATACTAAACTAAAATAATTTCATCAGCCTATACAAATGCAATTATATTATAACCCTATTTTTTTGTATTTTCCATAATGTTTACAAAATGACTGTTTCCTCCCCCTGCACTACTAAACATACTAATTTTCACATTAATAAAAATCCACTAGTTTAACTAGTGCAGATTGTTCAAAAAGCCCCCAACAATTGGGGGCTTTTGTTTACGCCAAAATTCTCTTATGCGATAGCATTCGAAAAATATTTATTATGCATGTTAATTTGGAATAAATTTGAATTAACATACACAAAAAATAGTTCGATAGCACCATGGCTATCTTTTTCATATTCTGAACTGCTGCTGTAAGAAAGCATTGTTCAGAAACATTTTTAATTCCTCGCATGCGACAATAACGTATCCCATGTAATTTTTTTGAATCAGCAAAGCTACGCTCAATCTTTTCTTTACGTTGTTTGTAAATACTTTTACCTTTAACATGGGGTCCTAAACGGAACCCAAAAACACCTTGATAATTTTTATCTGAAATTTGTTTACAAATAGGATTGGTAGAATATGCGGCATGTGCTACTAAATATTTTGTATTAAAATTAAACTTTTCTATTTGAGTTTATTCTTTTAACATAAGGATCTACATCGTTTATATTTCCAGGAGTAACATGAACATCTGTTATAATATTATACTTTCCGTCAACAGTTCTATGATCTAAATAAAAGAAGCCTTTAGGTTTTCCATCTCTAACGATGTATCCACCGTTTGGATCGGTTGTACTTACTTTTATTTCCTTAGTTTCAGCTATTCTAGTCTTTTTTTAGAGGTTTTTTATTATGATTAATTCTATCTTTATTAATGTCATCCTCTAATTTATTAAAGTATTCCTTTGTAGATCTAGTTATTTCTTTTTTAATAAATTTATGTTTATTAGCGTTAGTTTTTAAATGAGTAGAATCAGTATATAGAATTTTGCCATCAACCAAGTTTCTATTAATAGCTTGAAATACAATATTATCGAATATTTCTTGATGTATATTTGTATTACTAAATCTTTTTGTTCTATTCTGGCTTATAGTGGAATGACTTGGTATTTTATCAGTAAGTCCATATCCCAAAAACCATCTGTAAGCTACGTTTACCTGGATTTCTTTTACAAGCTGACGCTCTGAACGTATACCGAATAGGTATCCTATAAAAAGCATTTTAAATAATACAACTGGATCCACTGATGGTCTACCATTATCAGCACAATATAAATCTCTTATAAATGAAAAATCTATGTATTTATCTATTTTTCTAAGTATGTGATTTTCAGGTACTAAATTTTCTATATAAACTAGCTCTAATTGATTTTGTTTTATTTCATTATTATTAAACATTTTTCCTCCGTAGGAGCCCTAACGGGCTAAAAAATTTATTGGTCTAAAATATATATCCTACATAAATACCAAAAACTATTTTTGTAATAAATGCAAAAAACTGTTGATAAATCTATCAACAGTTTAAGTAATTATAATACTTTTTAATTTTAATATTCTTGTTTGTAATTAAATTTAGTATTTATAAATGAAATTATACTATACATTTTAAAGGGATCTTTTATTATAAATTCATCAACATTTTTGTACACCCTAACTCTTATTTTAATATCTGGTCTACAATTTTCTAATACTTCTATTCCGCCAACTTCTTCATCATTAAAAATAATATATCTTATATTTTTAATATCTTTAACCTTTTCTAATGCCATCCCATCTAACAAATTCTTTTCAATAACATTAAACATTTCTTCTTCCATACTTAAAACCATATCTGACTTTATATCTGACAGTTCGTCTGATATTGGTTTCAAACTATCTAGCCTACGTTTTATGATTTGTTTACTTGGTTTTAATGCCTCTTCTATTTCTGTTAATTTTCTTTTTAAACTATTGATTTCATCAATTGTTTCTTTATTATAATGTTCTTAAGTAAACTTTATTATTATATTTTAAAGATTTTAATTAATAATGTCTACGTCAACATCTTTAAATATTATGAATATTCTTTTCTTCTATACCAATATCTTTCAAATAATTATAAATGCCATTATAAAATTCAGGACTCATAGTAATATCATTTTCATCACCTGTTGGAATAAAAATAATAAATCCTTGTCGTGCACGAGTTAAAAGCACCCTATACGCATTCTTCAAATAAAGAATATTATCTTTCTTATTGATATTTTGCCACTTAGTACCGTTAAAATTATAAAATTCAAAGTGATCACTGCAAAATCTCAAGTTTGCATCCCAACAAACAATTGTCCAATCAAGCTCTAGTCCCTGAATATCAAATTCTGTAGCTGTTTCTTCTAAGAAATAAGATGACCTTACATCATCCTTACTATTAAGAAACCAATTAGGTGCGTCAATCTTATTTTGTACCCACACTCCATATTTACGAAGTCTTTTAGCACCAGAACTTGCAGTCATTCCATAGCGCTGTGAACCTTTAGCTTTATTTTTCACCCATTTTTTAGCAACTTCTAAATCTCTTGTAATACAAATTGGATAGTCTTTATTAAAATTTTTATATAATTCTTTTGACTTATCCTTATTAACATCTAAAATAGCCTTAACAAATTCAGCTACATTTTCACTTCTAAATGAACGTAATGATATAGATAAATGTAAATCATCTACAATTTTATAATTGATACCTTTAACTAATTCATCAAAAGTATTTCCCTTAGAATATTCATCATCTATAATTTTATTAGATATATACACATCCCAATCAGGATAATTATTTCTTAGCGATTGAAACCAACCAGAAATTCCTTGTGATTCACCCTTGTTAATTTCTTGTCCTCCACCTATTAAACAAACTATGGTAGACCAGCCATTGTGACGATTTAATATACTAATTAAGAATTCTGGTTCTGACATATTAAAATCTAATACGCCTTTTTTCTTTTTCATAAAATTAGTTAGATTAGGTTCGTCCCAAGCTCTTTGCGCTTCATCAAAAATAGCAACCCTTTCAATAGGCGGAGTATCAACTGATATAGCATCATCACGAAAATGATGGATAATCTGTATAAACTCCCTTGATTTTCGTATAGCTTCACTTTTTCTTATATTATTTCTTTTTACATCATCCCGAGCTAAGGCTTCTTGCAAAACATCAACTAATGGTCCATTTCCAGAAAGAAATACAGCATGTTCATTTTCATCCACTTTTTGGCGTTCAATAGCAATATTAAGTCCCGCCAACGTTTTGCCTGCACCGGGAACTCCAGTAATAAAACAAATAGACTTCTTATTGTTTGCTTTGCTATAATCAATAATATCATTTATAGCTTTAGTTGTCTTATTAAGATTTTTTGCACTTGCATCATTTCTTGAAATATCCTCCACATTATGACCCATATATAGGGCTTGAGCTGCTTCAATAATGGTTGGAGTAGGCATGTATAATGAGTTTATCCAACTCTCAGGATTAAAGTTGGTTCTTCGATAAAGAGAACAAACTTCCGAAATATATTTTCCAATATTAAATTCATTACAACAATAAGTCTCTAAAATGTTATCTTTCATTAATTTTATTGTTTGATGTTTTTCTTCAGCACATGTAGAAATCAAAATTGGTACCAAAAGCTTATTATGACTTTCTTTATGAAAACAACTCAAATCTAGTGCATAATCCGTAACTTGTTCAATAGCATAATTCGGATATGTTGATTCACCAACTTTAAATTCTAATAGAAAAACAATACCATTATAAAGAAGTACATTGTCAATTCTATTTCCTATTCGTGGTATGGTATATTCAAATAATAAATGTCCATCTTTACATTTAGTTAATTCTCTTTTTAATATTTCAATTTCTTTTTTCCATGTGTTTTTTTGTAAATCATCAGCAGCAAACTGATCATTGCTTGTTATTTCACCAAATATGGTAAAATTATTTTTTTCTATAAATTCACTTACGCTGCTTAAATAATATGCTCTTTTCAAAACTCACACCCCTTTACCGCTAGCCTTCTATTCTACTTTTATAGATTATACATTTATTATAAAATATCTAATCTATTCTATCACAAACTATGTTATATACATATATGAAAAAAGCTCACAGACAAAGCCTGTGAGCTGTAAAATCAACTCTTTATTTTAATTCAATGAATTCTTTTTTATAAAAAGCAAAGGTTTATTGTTTTATTACAAACAAGTTAACTCAAACTAATGTTGACTTATTTGAGTCTGTTATATCTGTAAAATAATTTCCTTCCATCCTCTATGATTTTAGGATGGCAAAAGGATGGAAATTCACTGTTTTTAATATCATTTTAAAAGTCTTAACCCTTGATATTACTTAGTTAGACGCACTACAGTTTCCACATGTGGCGTGTGTGGGAACATGTCCTTAACCTTAACCTTCTCTGCTTTGTAACCTTCTTTTATAAGGAATTTTAAATCCTCAACTAAAGTCTTTGGATTACATGAAACGTAGATTATGTCTTTTGCGTTGAATTTTGTAACGTATTTTAGTGCATCTGGGTGAACGCCTGGTCTTGGTGGATCTAAGATTATTATGTCTGGTTTTACTTTGATGTCTTTAATAACCTTAGCTACGTCACCTGCTAAGAATTCACAGTTTGTAAGGCCATTTAGTTTGGCATTCTCATTAGCCGCCTTTGCAGCTTCCTCTATAAGTTCTATTCCTATAACTTTTTCTGCATTATGAGCTGCAATTTGTCCTATGGTTCCTGTACCACAGTAAAGGTCAAATACAACCTTTGATTTTGCATCTCCCATAAATCCTCTAACTATGCTATATAAAGCCTCTGCTCCCTTAGTGTTTGTTTGGAAGAAAGAAAACGGTGATATCTTAAACTTTAATCCTAGAACCTCTTCCATTATGTAATCTCTTCCAAATAGAACTTCCATGCTATCTGCTTGAACTACATCTGATAATGAATCATTTATTGTGTGAAGAATTCCAGTTAATTCTCCTTCATAATTAAGTCCCTTTAGCATTTCAGTAAACTCAGTTAAATCAAAATCCTTTTGAGATGTAGTAACTAAATTCACCATTATTTCCTTAGTGTTTTTTCCTTTTCTTATAACTAAGTTTCTAAGGTACCCTTCATGGCTCATTATTCTATAATGTGGAAGTCCTTGTGCTCTAAAATATTCAAGTACAGTTTTTAAAATTAAATTAAAATCACTGTCTACTATTTTACATACATCAGCACTTATAATTCCAAAACTTTTACCTTGAGCATGCATTCCAAGAGTAAGTTCTCCACCCTTTTCCATATCTCCAAAGGTAAATTCCATTTTATTTCTATAATAAAATTCTTCCGGGCTTCCTTGTATTCCTAAGAATTCAAATCCACTTATATTAGCATTTTCGAATAACTTTAAAACTTGCTCTTTCTTTATTTCTAATTGCTTTTCATATGAAAGAAATTGATGACTGCATCCACCACATACATCAAAGATAGGACACTTAGGATCCATTTTGTAATCTACATCTTCAATAACCTTATTTAACTTAGCTTTAGCATACTCTTTTGTTTTTTTATTAACAAATCCTTCTACCTTTTGTCCAGGAAGAGCATTTTTAATTAGAACCTTCATATCATCCTTATAAGCAACTCCAAACCCTGGAAATTCTGTGTCTACAATGTCAAACTCATATACCTTTCTTTTTTTCATACGTTCACTCCTATATTCATTCTCTTTACTTACTTATTTTTAATTTTGCAACTTTCATACCTGCTGTGTCACAGCTTTTAGATTGCATAATACTTGTATATAATAATGATACTATTAAAT
Source organism: Clostridium novyi NT (assembly GCF_000014125.1). Lineage (NCBI taxonomy): Bacteria > Bacillati > Bacillota > Clostridia > Eubacteriales > Clostridiaceae > Clostridium > Clostridium novyi. The sequence goes on from NC_008593.1 coordinate 1,627,651, forward strand.
AAATAATTGCTGTCATTTGTATCTTTTCAACTATGTAATATCCTGCTGTAACTCTAAGAATTCCATCTATTACAAATAAAACTACTATAGATATTCCAAGTGTTACTAATATATCTACTATATTTGCTACAAATGTGTCTTTAAAACTTACTTTAGAGATATAGTTTTCTTTATCTTTTACTTCAGTTACCTCTTCTTTTGTATTAACACTATTTTCTTCACTCATTACTTTCACTCCTATACCATAAAATTATACGCTTAAAATTTATTATGCACCAATATCCACATCATGTAAAGTAATTTACCTCTTTATAATATAAATAATATGTTAATTTATATAAACAAAAAAATCCCAAGCAAAGGCTCGGGATAACCAAATCAAGTTTTAACTAAAAGCAGGTCAATTGCCGCAAGGTCAACTGCCTGCTGCGAATTCTAATGTCAATTGCCACAAGGTCAACTGCCATAGATAAATTTCTATGTAAATATTTACTACACATAATATACAACTTTTCAGATAGTATGTCAATCTTTTATCAATAATTTTTTGTTTTTATTTTTTTTATTATTTTAATAAACTTTTTTCAATATAAATGGAATATTTTTATTAATTTTTACATATATATAATAAGTTATTTGTTATTTAATTTTAATTGTGATATATTTTTATTTGTATTTTATTTATAAAGGAAGTGCTAACATTGGAACTAAACAAGATTAAAGGAAATACATATTTTATAGATGGACCTACTACTATTGGAGTATATGTTTTTAAAAATAAATTTTGTATTTTAGTAGATAGTGGTCTTGATAACTCTGCAGCTCGTAAAATTGATGCTATACTAAAAGAAAATAATTTGCATCCAAAGTACATAATAAATACACATAGTCATATAGATCACTGTGGTGGGAATAACTATTTTAAAGATACATATCCCGGAACTTTAACCTATACTTCTGAAAAGGAAAAGTTATATTTAGAAAATCCTAAGCTTTTTCCTACTATATTATTTTCAGCAACTCCAATAAAAAGATTGTTTGACAATAAAAGACCATTTATAGTGGATCAAGTTTTAGATTATGGTATAAATAAGATAAATGATGAAAAATTTGAAATCCTTTCATTAAAAGGACATGCTGAAGAACATATAGGAATTATAACTCCTGAAAAAGTTTGTTTTCTTGGAGATTCCCTATTTGGTTATGAAACTTTAAAGAAGTATCCTTTCCCATTTTTATATAATATACAAGATACTTTGGATACTTTAAATAAAATAAAGGAAATAGATGCAGATTACTTTGTTTTAGGACATGGTAAAGAAGTTCTTACAAAGGAAGAGATTCTTCCCCTTATAGATGCTAATATGGAAAATACTAATAAGCATATTGAAGGTATTCTTGAAATTTTAGATCAGCCTTCTACTATAGAAGACATTCTTGAAAATATAATTATATTGAATGATATTTCTGTTGGACTTAGACACTATTTTGTAGATTTATCTTCCGCATCAGCTTTTGTAAGTCATTTATATAATACTGGACTTATAGATTTATCTATTGAAAACGGAAAACTTTATTATTTTAAAAAATAATAACGTAATAAAAAGAAATTAGATGAACTCATTTTATATGACATCATCTAATTTATTTTTATATTATAAACCATTAATTTTTACCTTTACTTTTCTTGCATATGATTAACCCAATAATACCTATTAACATTACTATACTTCCTAATAAATTATTATAGGACTTTCCACAGCAATTAGTAAATAAACTTTGATATTCTTTATCTATCATATTATCTTTGACTACCTTAACAGAATTTTCAATGATACATTTATCCTCATATTTATCTTCACACATACTTTTAGTTATATTACCATTACTTATATTATTGTCTATTGGGTTCTTTCTTTCCTTTACACTATCATCAAAGTTTAAATTAGATTTTATATTTTTATGTTTTCTTATATTGTCTTTCTTTAAATTCTTTAGTATTAACTTGTTAATTTTATTATTATCTTTGTTTTCGTAAGATAACTTTTCTTTATTGTTTCCATTTAACTTTTGATTATTTTCTTTAAGAACATAATTTTCTTTATTATATACATTAACAAAACTATTAGCTGATTTCATTGTTTTGTTAACTTCTCCTAATACACCCTCTACATTATTTACATATACATCTTCTTTTAAGTTATCTTTTGTTCCTAATGTTACTAATACTTTTTTTTCAACTTCTTGTGTTGATAACTCTTTACAATGTACTTTTATAGCTGTAACCTTATCCCCTTTTATTATGCTTTCCTCATAGGGTATCCAATTAAAATTACATTCTTTTGAATTTTTGTTTATGGTTTTAGGATCATCATATGATATATAAACTTCATCTTCATCACTTGCTTTTATGCTCTTTAGGAAACATTCTCCACTGTATTTACTTCCCCTTTCATCTCCATTGAAAGGTAATACATCTATAATGTCTACACTTTGATACTCATTATTATATTTTTGAGAATAACTTAATACATAATTTATATCTTTATTTTTTTCTATTTTACAATCTACAGCCTCTATTTCTACATTGCTTGTACATTGTTTATCTGATAAATTCTTTGGAAACATTGACTTTATTAAATTGTCATTATTAATATTTAAATCATCTATTTTAGGATCATTTATAGTAGATTTAACATTTACTATGGGTTCAGCTTTAAAGTCACTTTTATCTTTTTTAAAATAATCTATAAAACCAGGTGTAACAATACTATCCTCACTTAACCATTGGTTAATACTGTTTGTCTTTTTTGTTTTATCTTTAGAATCTATATATGATACGTCAAAAGTACACCTTGGTGCTTCCTTTTGTCTTTTTATATACTTAAAGCTTGTAGTGTTATTGTTTAAATTTTCGCTACCATTGCTATTGTTTAACACATTAGTTATACTTTTTGCATTAAACTTATAAAATTTATTTATAATATTATTTTCTCCTAGTAGTATACTATTTTCATCTACCCACAAAACTATATATCCACTAAAAACATACTTATCGTCTTTTTTAATTACATTTCCTAATACATCTTTTGTAGGACAATGGTTTGCACTACTATCCATATTTTTTATAGTTATATTTATTGGTTTTCCAGGAGACTTTTGTTTTGCAATAATTTCTCCAGATTCTAAAACAGACCTATCATAATCAAAGCCCAATTGTAAAGAACCATATGGAAAGGAACTTATGATTGTATTGGCATCATCACCATTTATACCACACGACTTTATATTGTCCTCATTTTTACGTCCCCAAGTGTATAAAGTAGCATTTTTAATACCAAATTGGCTTAAATCATCACAAAACGATATTTTTCCCTTTAATGCTTCACTTCCTTTTGAAGTGCTAGTGCAAATTCCTATGCCGTATATAAAAAGCCTTCCTCTTTCTCCATTAGGTCCTAAAGCTTCTATTTTCCCATTATTTGCATCATCTATATTTATTAAATCAAATTTAGGTAATGCTGAGACTGTCATTTCTAATGTTGCAGATTCATTTAATTTAGTTTTTTTCTTTTTATCAAAAGGTTTTGTTCCTGTTAATACTGTTATGGATGTATCTAATTTTGATGATTTATCCAATCCTTTAGCTGTATTAATTTGTAATACTTGAACTATGCATAGCCCCACTACAAAAGCACTAAGAAATTTTTTAAATATTTTTCTTCTTTGCATTAACTCAATTTCCCTTTCATTTCTTATGTATGTGTTTTAAGCCTATATTAAAAACTTATTTTCCATACTTTATATTTTCTATTAATTGTTGTGGAAACTTTCTTTCTTCCATAGCCTTTACTGTTTTTTCATAATTGTATGGTACTTCAACTATTTCTGCTTTAACTTCATCCTCAATATCTAAGATAATATAAGTTATATTAGGAGTTCCTATTTTTGACTTTCCAACACTTCCATCATTAATTATTATTTTGTTTTCATATTCTTTTACATATGGTAAATGAGTATGACCACAAACTAATACATCTTCCTTTAATTGAATCATAACTTCATTTGCTTCTTTTGAATCTTCTAAAAGATATTCATTTACAGTTCTTGTACTTCCATGAACAAATTTTATAACCTTTCCATGTTCAACTATAATTATATCTTGTGGTAATCTTTTTAAATATTTTTTGTTTGCGTCACTTACTTCTTTTACTGACCAAGGAAGGGCAAATTCTCTATTTAGTAGATTGTCTTGTATATACTTTATATCGTTGTTTACAACTGCTGTATCATAGTTTCCAATTATATTTAATATATTTTCATTTCTAATTATATCTATAACTTCATTTGGAAAAGGTCCATATCCAACCAAATCTCCAAGACATACTACTCTATCTACATTTTTTGATTTTATATCAGAAAGCACAGCTTTTAGTGCTTCTAAATTTCCATGAACATCTGAAAAAATCGCTATTTTCATTTAAATTCTCCTTTTATTTTTATACTTCTCTATATTTTCATCAAATATTATAGCACAAAACATTATGGTTAAATAGATATATAAAATCCTATATTTTAAGGAGCAATGAATTTAAATACATATTTTTTAGTAAATATGTATATGTAATCGTAACCACGAAATTTCAAGAATAATATAAAAAATACTCTATAAAATAAATAATTATCTATTTTATAGAGCTATGTTTTTTATATACTTATTAACTGTTTTAGTAATTTCTATTGAGGTAACAAAACAAATCTTAATATAAATAATAAGGATAGTATATACATTATAGGATGTATTTGTTTTTGTTTTCCTGTTCCTAATTTAATTACTGTGTAGAATATAATTCCTGCTGCTATTCCATTAGCAATGCTGTATGTAAAAGGCATCATTGCCATTGTGAAGAATGCTGGAAGAGCTTCTGTAAAGTCTTCAAAATCAATTTCTTTTACAGCTCCAACCATAAGTATTCCAACTATTATTAGTGCAGGTGCAGTTGCTTCTGATGGAACAATTCCTACGATTCCACCAAAGAATAGTGATAATGCAAATAATATTCCTACAACTACATTTGTAAGTCCTGTTCTTCCCCCTTCAGCAATTCCAGCAGTAGATTCTACAACTGTTGCCATAGTAGGAGTTCCCATCATAGAACTTATAGTTGTTGCTACAGCATCTGATAATAATGCTTTTCTCATATTTTTAACTTTTCCATCAGGTTGAATCATATCAGCTTTGTGAGCTGTTCCAACTAATGTTCCAATAGTATCAAATAAATCAACTAAACTAAATGTTAAAATTACCATTACTATACTTGTTAAAGCTCCAACAAATCCTGAACCACCGTGATGTAATAATCCTTTAAAGTCAAATGCGAAAAATGTAGCTCCGAATTTAGGTACTGAGAAAAATTTAAGTCCTGAAATTTTTGTAATTCCCATTGGTATTCCTATTATTGTTGTTAAAATAATTGAAATTAACATTCCACCTCTTACATTACGAGCCATTAAAATTGCCATTACTATTATGCCAATTACAGTGAGTACAGTACTTTTACTAGTTAAATCGCCAAACTTAACTAATGTTCCTGGATCTGAAACTACAATATGTCCACTTTTTAATCCTATAAGAGATACAAATAATCCTATACCACCTGTTATTGCAAGTTTTAAATTTTGAGGTAATGCCTCAACGATTTTTTCTCTTATGGATGTTACAGTTATTATTATAAATAAAATTCCTGATATGAATACAGCAGTTAATGCTTGTTGCCAAGTATATCCTAGTGTTAAACAAACACTATATGTAAAGAATGCTGTAAGTCCCATTCCTGGTGCTAATGCAAATGGAAGATTTGCATACAATGCCATAATAAGAGTTCCTATACAGGATGCTATACACATTCCTGCAAAAGCAGAGCTTATAACAGGGTCATTTAAAACCGTAAGAGATGCTGCTGCATCGCCTTTAACCCCTAATGAATTCATTCCAGAAAATTTTAGCATATTAGGTATAACTAAAAGTGCATATGCCATTGTTATAAATGCTGTAAGTCCTGCTAAAATTTCTGTTCTAACACTTGTACCATTTTCGGATAACTTGAAATATTTGTCTAAAAAGCTTTCTTTCAAATTATCCTTTCTTTTCTTTGAGTTCTCCATGTAATTCCTCCCGTAAATTTTTAAAGTCATTTTAATATTGATTTCTCTTAAACTATTAAAATATAATAAATTCACTGAAAATTTATCATATTTATTAAAAGCAAAGAAATCAATTAATAAGATTAATAAAAAAATTCTAGTAATGAATAAGTAAATCCATTACTAGAATTTCAAAAGTAATTATACATAGATTTACTCATAGCAGGAATATTTAAGGTATTCCCGTAGAAACAACCGAACCATATTATCGGATTTATATGAGTTATTTAATAACGTATTTAATTTTTAACTATAGTAACACCTTTTTTTTCATAAGTCAACTTTAGTTTACAAAAATTTTAAAAATAAAATAAGCAATAAGCCTTAAAAATTTGCTATTTTCTAAGACTCATTGCTTATTTTTATACTATATTAATTTTATGTTTTCTTATTTAAAGTATCTAACGCCAGCTTCAAATAATTTTTGGTCCTTTTCTCCTAAAATATTTTTGTAAACATTATTGCCTATTCTCTCTGAGTGTCCCATTTTTCCAAGTATTCTTCCATCAGGACTTGTTATTCCTTCAACTGCATAAACAGAACCATTTGGATTAAATTCTATATCATAAGTAGGATTTCCATTAAAGTCCACATATTGTGTAGCAATTTGACCATTTTGCATTAATCTTCGTGCAACCTCATCACTACAAGCAAATCTTCCTTCTCCATGTGATACGGCAATGCTATGAATGTCTCCTAGATTTACATTGTTAAACCACGGTGACTTATTTGAAACTATTTTAGTTTCTACCATTTTCGACATATGTCTTCCTATACTATTGTACGTTAATGTTGGTGAGTTCTCATCTAAATCTCTAATTTCTCCATATGGAAGAAGTCCTAGTTTTATAAGCACTTGGAAACCGTTGCATATTCCAAGGATTAATCCATCTCTTTTGTTTAGAAGTTCCATAACAGCTTCTTTAACTTTAGGATTTCTAAATACAGCTTGTATAAATTTACCTGAACCATCTGGTTCATCTCCTGCACTAAATCCTCCTGGAAGCATTACTATTTGTGATTTATTTATATTTTCAACCATAGCATCTACAGACTCTTCAACATCTTTAGGAGTTAAATTTCTAAATACATTAAGATTTGTCATAGCTCCTGCTCTTTCAAAAGCTTTTTTAAGATCATACTCACAGTTTGTTCCAGGGAACACTGGAATATATACATTTGGTTTTGGAATTTTTATTGATGGAGATAGTATGCTTTTATTATCGTATAATTTTAATGGTATTTTTTTATCTATAGCTTCCACTTTTGTAGGAAATACCTTTTCAAGTGGGTTTTCCCATACCTTTATAAGTTCATCTATCTCTATTTCTTCATCTCCAATTTTTATTAAAGATGCTCCTTGAGTAAATCCAATTAAAGTGTAGTTTACATCTTTAAATTCCTCTTTAAGCTTAACTTTGTTATCTATTTCTAAAATTATAGAACCATAATCTTCATTTAATAATTCTTCATATTTTACATTTTGAGAAAAATTTATTCCAATTTTATTACCAAAAGTCATTTTAGATACAGCTTCTATAATTCCTCCATTTGTAACTGTATGTGATGCATAAACCATACCTTCATTTATAAGTTTATGAACAACTTCATAATTCTTTTTAAGTTCTTCAAAGTTAGGTATATTATACTTATCTTTTGGTGTTTTTATTAATACAACTCTAGAGCCTTTTTTCTTAAATTCAGGTGATATAACTTTATCTGTATTTACTGTATCTACTGCAAATGAAACAAGTGTTGGAGGTACATTTATATCTTTAAAAGTACCTGACATACTATCTTTTCCGCCAATTGCAGGTATTTTTAATTCCTTTTGAACTAAAAATGCTCCAAGCAATGCTGCAAATGGTTTTCCCCATTTAGCTGAATCCTGTCCTAACTTTTCAAAGTATTCTTGGAATGTTAGTCTAATATTTTTATAATTTCCTCCTGCTGCTACAACCTTTGTTACAGATTCTATGACAGCATACATTGCTCCATGGAATGGACTCCATTTTCCTATTTTAGGATTGTATCCATAAGCCATAATTGTTCCTGTTTTTGTTTCTCCATTTAAAACTGGAACTTTAAAGCACATTGATTCTATTGGAGATTTATAATACTTTCCACCATAAGGCATAAATACTGTACCTGCACCTATGGAACTATCAAACTTCTCCATAAGTCCCCTTTGGCTACAAACATTTAAATCTTTTAGAGTTTCTATCCATTTTGTTTTTATATTTTCGCATTTTTTCTCTTTAAAGTATCCATGAGAATCAGGATTTTTAACTACTATATCTATTCTTTGTTTAACACCATTTGTATCTAAGAAATCTCTACTTATGTCTACAATGTTTTTTCCTCTCCAAGACATTGTAAGTCTATTATTTGAAGTAACCTTTGCAACTTCAATGGCTTCTAAGTTTTCTTCTTGTGCTAGTTTTATAAATTTTTCTGCATCTTTATTTTTAACTAAAACTGCCATTCTTTCCTGTGACTCTGATATTGCAAGTTCTGTGCCATCTAAGCCTTCATATTTTTTAGAAACCAAATCTAAATTTATTAAAAGTCCATCACTTAGTTCTCCTATGGCAACTGATACTCCACCTGCTCCAAAGTCATTACATTTTTTTATAAGTTTACTTGCCTTTGGATTTCTAAATAATCTTTGCAATTTTCTTTCTGTAGGAGGATTTCCCTTTTGTACTTCTGCACCACAAGTTAAAATAGAGTTTTCATCATGTTCTTTTGATGAACCTGTTGCACCACCACAGCCGTCTCTTCCTGTTCTTCCTCCAACAAGTATTATAGAATCTCCTTCTACTGGTTTTTCTCTACGAACATTTTCTTTAGGCGTTGCCCCAAGCACAGCACCAATTTCCATTCTCTTTGCTACAAAGTCTTCATCATATACTTCTTTTACATATCCTGTTGCAAGTCCAATTTGATTTCCGTAAGAACTATATCCATTGGCAGCTTTTATTGTTATTTGTCTTTGTGGAAGTTTTCCATTTAACGTTTCACTTATTTTCTTTCTTGGATCTGCACTTCCTGTAATTCTCATAGCTCCATATACATAACTTCTTCCTGAAAGGGGATCACGAATTGCACCTCCAAGACAAGTTGCAGCACCACCAAAAGGCTCTATTTCTGTTGGATGGTTATGTGTCTCATTTTTAAACATTATAAGATATTTTTCATCTTTTCCATCTACATCAACATCACACTCTATACTACAAGCATTGATTTCATCTGAAACTTCAAGATCATCAAGAAGTCCTTCTTTTCTAAGCTCCTTCATGCCAATTACTGCAAGATCCATTAATGAAATATCTTTTTCTCTATTTTCGTATACATATTTTCTAGAATTTAAGTATTTATCATAAGCCTTTTTAATTGGAAGTATATATTCTCCCTCTTCAAATTTTACATCTTCTATTTTTGTTTCAAATGTTGTATGTCTACAATGATCTGACCAATAAGTATCTATTACTTTTATTTCTGTTATTGTTGGATTTCTTTTTTCTGTATTTTTAAAGTATTCTCTGCAAAACTTTAAGTCTTCAAAACTCATTGCAAGACCTTGTGTTTTCCAAAAGCATTTAAGTTCTTCTTCATTTTTGTCTATAAATCCATGTAACACTTCTACGTCTTTTGGTTTTTCCCATTCCATATTAATAGTAATAGGTTTCTTTAGTGATGTTTCTCTTGAATCTACGCTGTTTATATAATATTCTTTTATTCTATTTATTTCATCTTCACTTACATTTCCATTAATTATAATAACCTTTGCACATTTTACTATTGGTTTCTCATTTTGAGTTAATATTTGTATACATTGTGCTGCTGAATCTGCCCTTTGATCATATTGTCCTGGGAGATATTCCACTGCAAATATTTTATCATCATTCTTTACTTCCATATCTTCATCATATACAAAATCAACTACAGGTTCTGCAAATATAATTTTTTTAGCTTCATCATACTCTTTATCTGATATTCCAGATACATCGTATCTATTTAAAATTCTTAAATTATCTATATTTTTTATATTTAAATTTTCTTTTATTTCTTTAAGTAATCCCTCTGCCTCAACATTAAATGTAGGTTTCTTTTCAACAAATATTCTTTTAACTTTTTTATTTCCTATATCATGTCTATAATACATACCTTCAAAATCTATTTTTTCTATATCTTTATACGCTTTTTTCTTAGCATCATTTAATGTTTTTCCAAAAGCAACTACATTTAATACTCTACCGCCATTTGTTAAAAGTTTTCCATTTTCTTCTTTAGCACCTGCTATAAATACTTTAGAATCGCTCTTTTCTAAACCTTTTATTTCAAATCCCTTTTCATAGCTTCCTGGATATCCCTTTGAAACTGCTGTAACACAGCAAACATGTCCATCTTTCCATTTAATTTCATAATCACAAAGCTTCCTGTCAATTGCCTTTAACATTAGCTCTGTATAGTCGCTTTCCATTAAAGTTAAAACTCCTTGGGTTTCTGGATCACCCATTCGTACATTATACTCTAATAGATAAACTCCATTTTTAGTTATCATAATTCCAAAGAATATAGTACCTGTGTAGTCCATATTCTCTTTTTTTATTCCTTCTAAAGTAGGCTTTAAAATTTCTTCATTAAATTCATTTAAAACCTCATCTGTACAATAAAAATTAGGAACTATAACTCCCATACCACCTGTATTTGGTCCTTTATCACCATCAAATATTTGCTTATGATCTTTACTTGATATAAATGGAATTATAGTTTCTCCATCTGTAACAGATAAAATAGATGCCTCTACACCTTCTAAAAATTCCTCAATTACTACCTTTAGTCCAGCACCTTTAAAAATATCATGAAGCATAAAATCTTCTAAGGCTTTTTTTGCTTCATCTCTAGTTTTACATATAACAACACCTTTTCCTGCTGCAAGTCCATCAGCCTTTATAACTGTTGGATAATTACAAGTTTCTAAATATTCAGTGGCACTTTTAATGTCTTCAAAAACTTCATACTGTGCTGTTTTAACTCCGTACTTCTTCATAAACTCCTTTGAAAAACTTTTACTTCCTTCAAGCTTTGCAGCCTCTTTGCTTGGTCCAAAAATTTTCAAATCACTTTCTTTAAACTTATCTACTATCCCTTCTACTAAAGGAGCTTCAGGACCTACTATAGTAAGATCTATGTTTTCCTTTTTTGCAAAATTTAAAAGGGAATCTATCCCCTCTAAACTTATGTTTTCACATTTATCTTCCTTTGCCGTTCCACCATTTCCTGGTGCACAATATATTTTATCTACTAAAGCACTTTGTGATACTTTCCAAACTATAGCATGTTCTCTTCCACCAGAACCAATTACTAAAACTTTCACCACAAACTCCCCCTGCTCTTTTTAAAATTTAGTGTTTAAAATGTCTAATTCCTGTAAATACCATAGATATGTCATTTTCATTACAAGCTTTTATAGAATCTTTATCTCTTATAGAGCCACCTGGTTGAATTATAGCTTTGATTCCATGTTTTGCAGCAGTTTTTACAACATCATCAAATGGGAAAAATGCATCTGAGGCAAGAACTGTTGCTCCCTCTCCCCTTTCTAGGGCTTCCTCTGCTGCCCATATTCTATTAACCTGTCCTCCACCAATTCCAACTGCTACACAACCTTTTGATACTACAATTGCATTAGATTTTGTATATTTGCAAACTTTCATGGCAAAAGTTAATTCCTTTAATTCCTCTTCTGTTGGTTTTTTATCTGTTACTACTTCCATTTTCTCTGCAAATAATTTATCTTCACTTTGAACTAAAATAGCACCATCAACTTTAGCTATGTTAAAGTTATCTTCTGGCTTTGTGTTGCATTTAATTACTCTTAAATTCTTTTTAGTTTTTAATACTTCAAGTGCATCTGAATCAAAATCAGGAGCGATGACGATTTCTAGGAATATTTTCACCATTTCCTCAGCAGTTTTCTTATCAACTTTTCTGTTAAATGCCACTATTCCGCCAAATATTGAAACAGGATCACAAGAATAAGCTTTTAAATATGCATCATGAACATTTTCCCCAAGAGCAACTCCACAAGGTGTATTGTGTTTAAGTCCACAACAAGCTATATCATCAAATTCCCATACAACCTTCCAAGCTATATCCATATCTTTAATATTATTATAAGACAATTGTTTTCCGTTTAAAATTTCAATATTATTCATTATTCCTTTTCCATTATTTGCAGTGTAACATGCGGCACTTTGATGTGAGTTTTCACCGTATCTTAAATCCATTGATTTTGTGTATGATAAAGCTAGGTTTTCTGGATATTCTGTATCTTCTAAAAGGAAATTACTAATTGCTGCATCATAAGATGCCATTAAATTGAATACTTTTCCTGCAAGTCTTTTTCTTGTATCATAGTTAACTTCGTTATTTTTCTCTATTTGATCCATTACATCGCTATAATCTTTTGTATCTGTAAGAACTACAACATCCTTAAAATTTTTGGCAGCAGCTCTAATCATAGTAGGGCCACCAATATCAATGAATTCTATTTTTTCTTGAAATTCTAAATCTTCTTTTACTTTTTCAAAGAAAGGATAAAGATTAACTACAACCATATCTATAGGCTTAATACCTTTATTTTCAATAATACTCATATGTTCTTTGTTATCTCTTATAGCAAGTATACCTCCATGTATAGCTGGATGAAGGGTCTTTACTCTGCCATCTAATATCTCATCAAATCCAGTAACTTCATTAACTTCTGTAACTGGAATATTATTTTCTTTAAGATGTTTATATGTACCTCCAGTTGATATTATCTCTACCCCTTTGTTTACTAAAAACTTTGCAAAATCAACTATACCTTCTTTATTAAAAACACTTATTAACGCTCTTTTTAGCATTTTGAATTCCTCCTAGATTAGATAATTTAATTAACACCTGCTTTAATAATCACTTTTCTATTATGAATTTTTACTTTTCCATTAGCTATTAGTCCTATAGCTTCTGGAAGTGCCTTGTGTTCCTCTACTAACACCCTTTTTTGAAGTGTTTCTGGTGTGTCATCATCTTCTACATTCACAGTTTTTTGTATTATTATGCTTCCTGTGTCAGTTCCTTCATCTACAAAATGAACAGTACATCCTGTGACTTTAACCCCATATTCTAAAGCCTTTTCATGTACTTTTATTCCATACATTCCTTTTCCGCAAAAGGATGGAATTAATGAAGGATGAATATTTATGATTTGATTTTTAAATTTTTTTAGTATATCTCCTTTTATAATAGAAAGATATCCAGCAAGAACTATTAAATCAACTTTTCCATCTAATACTTCTAGTATCTTTTCAGATAAAGTATCCTTATATATTTTTCTATCAAATACAAAAGTCTTTATATTGTGTTTCTTTGCCCTGTCTATTCCAAAAGCTCCCTCTTTATCACTAATAACATATTCAATACTACAGTTTAACTTCTTACTTTCAATATTATCTATTATTGATTGAAGATTACTTCCGCCCCCTGATATTAAAACTGCTATTTTAAGCATACGCCATGTCCTCCAGCTTCTACATGCCCTATTTTGTAAGCTTTGCTTCCCATCTTTTCTATATACCTTATTATATTTTCTGCGTCTTCCTCTTTAACACATAAAACGTATCCAATACCCATATTAAATGTGTTATACATATGTTCTTCCTCTACCCCAAGTGACATTATATGATTAAATATTTCTGGCACTTTAAAACTTCCCTTATTTATAACGGCTGTAAAATCACCTTTAAACATTCTTGGAATATTTTCATAAAAACCGCCCCCAGTTATATGAGCCATTCCATGTATATTGTATTTTTTTATTAATTCTAAAACTGTTTTTACATATATCTTTGTAGGAGTTAATAGTACATTTCCTATTTTTTCTCCATTGAAATCTTCATTAAAATCTTTAATAAGCTTTCTAACTAAGGAATATCCGTTACTATGAATTCCTGTAGATTCTATACCAATTAAAACGTCTCCATTTTCTATTTTGCTTCCATCTATTATTTCATCTTTTTCAACTACTCCAACACAAAAACCTGCAACATCATATTCCCCTTCTTTATAAAAGCCAGGCATCTCAGCTGTTTCTCCTCCAATTAGAGAACATCCCGCATCTATACAACCATCACTTACTCCACGAACAAGATCTGCTGCATTTTCAGCTTCTAACTTTCCACAAGCTATATAATCTAAAAAGAATAATGGTTTTGCACCGTGGCATAATATATCATTAACACACATAGCTACACAATCAATACCTACTGTGTCGTATTTTTTCATATCAAATGCTATTTTAAGTTTAGTTCCAACACCATCTGTTCCTGAAACTAAAACTGGAGTTTTGTAACCTGAAAGTTCAAACATTCCTGCAAAACTTCCTAAATCATTAATTACTCCTTTAGTAAATGTTTTTGCTGCATAATTTTTCATAAGTGAAACAGCTTTGTAACCTTCCTCTATATTTACTCCTGCATCTTTATAAGTAGCCATTTTAGTACCTACCTTTCTACTGGATATTGTCCATTAAAGCATCCTAAACAAAATTCATCTTTTCCATCTTTAAGCACTTTCAAAAGTCCCTCTATACTTAAATATCCAAGACTATCTGCTCCTATTTCCTTGCATATTTCATCAACAGACATATTTGCTCCTATTAAATCCTTTTTATATGGAGTTGCAATTCCAAAGTAACATGGATCTGTAACAACTGGAGATGACAATCTAAAGTGAATTTCTTTAGCTCCTGCTCTTTTTAAAACTTCAACTAGTCTTCTACTTGTTGTTCCTCTTACTATAGAATCATCAATTAATACAACTCTTTTTCCTTCTACATTAACTTTAAGAGGACTTAATTTTACTGAAACTGCCCTTTCTCTTAAATCTTGAGATGGTGCTATAAATGTTCTTCCTACATATTTATTTTTAACAAGTCCAATTCCATATGGAATACCTGATGCTTTAGCATATCCAACAGCTGCTGGTATTCCTGAATCTGGTACACCAATTACAATATCAGCATCAGCTGGAGCTTCTTTAAATAATTGTTCACCTGCTGCCACTCTTGAGTTATAAACCTCAATTCCATCCATTTTACTGTCAGGTCTTGCGAAATATATATATTCAAAAGCACAAGTTTTGTGTTTTATATTTTCCTCAAATTTAAAAGATCTAAGTCCATTTTCATCTACTATTACCATTTCTCCAGGTTCTACATCACGAATAAACTCTGCACCTATACAATTAAGGGCACAACTTTCAGAACAAATTACATAATCATCTTCCATTTTTCCTATACATAATGGTCTTATACCATTTGGATCCCTAACTCCTATAAGTTTGTCCTTTGTTAAAATTACAATTCCATAAGAACCTTTAACTTCTTTCATAGCGTCTTTTATAGATTCTTCTATATCACTTTTTAGGCTTCTTGCAATAAGATTTAAAATCACTTCAGAATCTATTGAAGTTTGAAACAAAACTCCTTTTTCTTCTAATTCCTGTTTTATTTTTTCTGCATTAATTAAAGTACCATTATGAGCTATTGCAATTGATCCTAGTTTAAAGCTACTTAAGAGAGGTTGTGCATTTGAAATTGTACTTTCCCCAAAAGTAGAATATCTAACATGACCAATGGCCATTTTGCCTTTCATGTTATTTATTATTTCTTCATTAAAGACATCACTAACTAACCCCATATCTTTTATACAAGTAAGTTTTTCTCCATCTGATACTACTATTCCCGCACTTTCCTCACCTCTATGTTGAAGTGCATAAAGTCCATAATATGTTACACTTGCTACATTTAATTTTGATTTAGAATATATACCAAACACTCCACATTCATCTTTAAACTTATCTATTTCGATTTTATTCATATGGCCCTCCGTAAATTTTATTTAGCATTAGATATTCTATTTAATATTTCAATATAAGCTTCTTCAACATTTCCCATATCTCTTCTAAATCTATCTTTATCTAATTTTTCATTAGTAGTCGCATCCCAGAATCTACATGTATCTGGTGATATTTCATCTGCTAAGATAATTTTACCATTAAATCGACCAAATTCTAATTTAAAATCAATTAACTTTATATTTTGTTTTAAGAAAAATTCCTTTAAAATGTTATTTACATTTGATGTAATGTTATATATTTCTTTTAATTCGTCAAAAGTAGCAAGTCCTAAAGCTACTGCATGATAATCATTTATAAGTGGATCTCCAAGTTCATCATTTTTATAACAAATTTCAAATATTGTTGTGTTTAACTCTTTTCCTTCTGAAACTCCAAGTCTTTTTGCCATACTTCCTGCTGCAACATTTCTAACTATTACTTCAAGAGGTACTATCTCTACCTTTTTACAAAGTTGTTCTCTTTCATTTAATTTTTTTTCAAAATGAGTTTCTATTCCTTTTTCATGAAGCATCTCAAATATTGCAGATGTTATATTGTTATTTAAAATTCCTTTATGATCAATTTGAGATTTTTTAGCCCCATTAAATGCTGTTGCATCATCTTTATAATAAATAATTACATGATCCTTATCCTCAGCTTCATAAACTTTTTTTGCCTTTCCTTCATATAACATTTTCTTTTCCATTTTAAAGTTCTACCCCCTTAGAATTTTCTTTTATAAATTTTTCTTTCATATTCTTTCTATAGTTTTTTAATTTTTCTCTTAATTCTGGATATTTTAAAGCTAAAATTTCTATAACAAGCATACCTGCATTGAAACTATTATTTAAACCAACTGTAGCAACAGGTATAGGTTTTGGCATTTGCACCATAGATAAAAGTGAATCAAGACCAGATACTGCTGCCTCTATTGGTACCCCTATAACTGGTAGTATAGTTTGAGATGCAATGACACCTGGAAGATGTGCTGCAAGCCCTGCCCCTGCAATTATACATTCATAATCTTCTTTTTCTAATTTCTTTACAACCTTTGATAATTCTTCTGGAATTCTATGCGCTGACAGAATGTATGAATTATATTCTATTCCAAACTCTTTTAATATTTGTGCAGCACCTTTCATTTTAGCTATATCTGATTTACTACCAAAAATAATTGCTACTTTCAAGAATAGCCCCCCTTTTGATTATATAATAATTATATGAACTATTTTTTTATTTTAGTAATTATTGTTCGTATTTGTTTACCATAATTTTACCACTTCATCTTTTGTAAGTCAATACATTTACATATATTCTAATGCAATTATTCGTTTTTAGCGAAATTTTACACGAAATTCAAAAGGCATAGTTCGTAATGATGCGAACTATGCCTCTATTTTATATTTTTATTAACTTTTATAATACTTCATCTACTTTTTGTACTTCAAAAATTTCCTTTTTACGTTTTTCATCAAAGAATTTTTTTGTTTCGGCAACTATTACTCCACTTAATCCTATTAAAGCAATAAGATTTGGTATTGCCATTAATCCATTTACTATGTCTGCTATTATCCATATTAAATCTAGTCCTATAAATGATCCCATAGCAACTAATACAATATAAACTATTTTATATGGTTTTATTGCCTTAACTCCTGCTAAATAAACCATACATCTTTCTCCATAATAATTCCATCCAAGTATAGTTGTAAAAGCAAAGAATATAAGTCCTATAGCAACTATTATTTTTCCTAAGTAAGGAACGGGAATTCCTATGTTAAAAGCATGCGTTGTCATTGCTGCACCTTCAAAGTCTGAACTCCAAGCACCTGTTACTATAAGCACTATACCAGTCATTGTACATATTAATATTGTATCAAAGAAAGTACCAGTCATTGATATTAAACCTTGACGTACACAAGATTTAGTTTTTGCTGCCGCTGCTGCAATTGGCGCACTTCCTAAACCAGACTCATTAGAGAATACTCCTCTTGCTATACCACTTTGAATAGTTTTCATAACAGTTGTTCCTAAAAATCCACCTAAAGCTGCTGTTGGAGTAAATGCACTTTTAATTATTAATTTTATGGCACTTGGTAAAGCATTTATATTAAAAACTAAAATAAGTAAAGCACCTATTATATAGAATACGGCCATAAAAGGAACTACTTTTTCAGCTACAGATGCAATATTTTTAATTCCTCCAATAGTTACAAGCGCAACTAGTGCTGTTATTACTATTGCTGTTATTATTATTGGTATATTAAAAGTTACTTTGGCAACTTGTGATATGGCTTTTACTTGTGCAAATGTTCCAATACCAAAGAACGCAACCCCAATACCAAATACAGCAAATATTTTTGCAAGCCATTTAATTCCTAAACCATTTTCTATGTAATACATTGGTCCCCCAGCCATTTGACCATTTTCATCTACAGTTCTATATTTTACTGCAAGTAATCCTTCTGCATATTTAGTAGCCATACCAAAAAATGCAGCTATCCACATCCAGAATATAGCTCCTGGTCCTCCAGCTTTTATAGCTGTTGTAACTCCAACTATATTACCTGTACCTATAGTTGCAGATAAAGCTGTACACAAAGCTGCAAAACTAGATACATCGCCTTCTTCTTCAAGTTCATCATCTTTTCCAAAAACATATTTTAGTGCCAATGGTAATTTAAAGATTTGTAAAATCCCAAGTCTTACTGTTAAATAAATACCTGTACCAACTAATAAAATTAGCAGTGGTGGACCCCACAACCAAGAATCAATTTTGTTAAAAATTTGTGATAATAATGACATGTTATCATCCTCCTATGATTTGTTTATTTTACGGAGGAGAATACGAATTATTTTTTTGTACTATAAATAAAATAATCCTATCCTCTGTCCTTTTACCTGAGAGTTTCAATAACTAAAATTTAGCTATCTTTCTCCTTCGGTGTCCATTAATGGATCTCTCCAGAGGCTCGTCCAATAACGGTCATCCCCTATAAACATAGTTACCTGAAAGATTGACCTCTTCGGTGGATGGAATCCCATCTCTCTCCCGCTATCTTCATCCGAACACTTCTTTATTTTACTGTTTCATTATATTAAACTTTTTTTAATAATACAATGGTAATTTTATAAATAATGACAAAAATATAGCCTGCACACACAATTTCGTTTTTTAATTAATCATATAAATTATATAATTTTATATAAAAAACCATATTATTATTTATTAAATTTTGCAACTTTATTCATTATTTCAAGTCTATCAACCATCTTCCATGCACCATAAATTACAATTGCATGAATAGGAAACATAATGGCTTCTTTTACAAGTCTTGTAACAAATAAAACTTTTACTGCTTTTCCAGTTAAAATTTGAAGCCATATTGTATTCATAGTTAAGTTTACAAGAACAGTTATTATTCCTACAGCTAAAAGTACTCTTTTTACTGATACTTTTTTATTGTAAAAGAACACTCCATATATTACTGCCCCTACAAAAGCACTTAGAGTAAACCCTGGAAAATAGGCTCCCTTAGGAAATATCATCATCCCTAATACATCAGATGTTGCTCCCACAATTCCAGCAAGAAGTGGTCCAAACATCATCCCTGACATAGCAACTGGAATAAACCCAAATCCAATTCTTATTATAGGTGTTTGTATAGATAAAAATCTAGTAAACACAATCTCTAGTGTAATCATAAATGCCATATAAATCATAACATTTACCTTTTTCATTTTCTCTCCTCCTCTCTTTTTCACAATATGCCAAAAAGAGAGGATAACCCCTATCTCTTTTATGGCAGCGGAATGCGATATATGCACCGCAAATGAAATAAATTCATTTTTCGTTCAATGGACAACTTCCCGTTCCAATGACACTTAACGCACAAATACCTACTCTGCCTTTTATTAATTTTTATAATTTATTTAATGCATATTATACTTTATAATACACATTATTACAAGCATTAAATTTCGTTATAATACGAACTATATTAGTATTTTCCATAATATTCTTCTGTTTTTTTGTTCTTTTATACTTAAAATGGCACTATTTAAATTTTATAATTTTAAATAATGCCATATTGGTATTCTTATATTTAATATTTAATTGTTTTTTATTCCTCTTATTTTTCTTACTGCTATTACTATAGGTAATGCTACTATTATTGAAAGTCCAGCAGAATTAAATCCATTTAAAACTAACATAAGCATAGTTTTACTTGCTGCTGCAGTTGATATGTGAAGCGCCTGTGCATACTGCTTTAAATACAATGCATACATTAATCCCATTACTCCTAATGTATTAGTAAATGAACCTACTGCTGCTGCAATTCCTATTCTTACTTTATCATGTCTTATTTTTAAATATTTATATACTAAATAAGGTGTTACCCCTATTAAAATTCTTGGTAAAATTGATACTATAGGATTTAAAAATATAAATGATACTGGTGTTGGTGTATTAATAGCACGAAACATACTAAATGCTCCAAAAAGTAATCCAAGCATTCCCCCAACTACAGGCCCTTCAATTAATGAACCTACTATTACAGGTATATGCATTATAGTTAAATTTACCGGTGGAACTGGTATAAACCCAAGTCCAGTGGCTCCTAATACCATAACTATAGCAAACAATGCGCCTACTGTAGTTATTTCCCTTGTTGTAAATTTTCTTTTTGTTAAAATTTTTTCTGACATTTTAATACCCTCCCATTCTTATTCCATTAAATTGGATATAAGTTGTTTAGTTGTTAAGCTTTTAACTTGAAAATTCTTAATTTATTAAGTTTGGTTTCATAAAAATACCAACTATGTTCATTATACAATATTTTCATTGGAGTTCAAGGTTTTTTTTATGAAATATTAGCAAAAAATTGTTAATATTTTAACTATACGTTTTTTTATGTGTGTTTTATACTTATTTTTTTATTTTATTAATATTTTTAACTAAATAAATAAATTATTCTACATTATATGTACCTGTTTAAATATACAATATATTTTGAATAAATAAAAATTTATTCAAAAAACCTGTTGACAAACTACATGGTAGTTCTTATAATAATATACAAATCAAAAACCTGTTAAAATCTTCAAGACATTGACGGAGAGAAAAATACTATATTTTAATTACAGAGAACCAACATTTGCTGAGAGTTGGATATTAAACTAGTATATAATACTCACTCCTGAGTTGCCAATCTGAATTTATTTTAGTAAGATTGGACGGTTGTCACCGATATATGACTAAAGTTTAAGTATTAACTAAGTATTAAAGTGTTTATTACTTATTAAGTCATATACTTTAACTTTAATAGAGGCATTTTTTTTAATGTAAACTAGGGTGGTACCACGAATATTGGCTTTCGTCCCTATGAAGTATTTCATAGGGACGAAAGCTTTTTTTATTAAAAATGCTAATTTTAATGTAGATCAAGTTTTTATTTATTATATTTTTTTAAGGGGGCATTAATATGGATAAAAAGAAAAGGGATATACTTATTGTTGGAACAGCATTGTTTGCTATGTTCTTTGGAGCTGGTAACTTAATATTTCCTCCATCATTGGGGCTGATGGCAGGAAAGGATTGGATCACATGTGGAATAGGATTTTTTATAACTGCTATAGGTATGCCATTAATAACTATAATTGCGGTTTGCAAGGCTGGTGGAACTATAGATGATATAGGAAATAAAGTAGGTCCGAAATTTAGTAAAATTATATCTACAGTAATTATTTTAGCTATTGGACCACTATTTGCAATACCAAGAACTGCAGCTACAACTTTTGAAACTGGGATTAAACCTTCACTACCTGGAATAAGTCCAATTATTGTATCTATAGTATTCTTTGCAATTACTTTATTCTTTGTAATTAATCCATCTGAAATTATAGATAAAATTGCAAAAATTCTAACTCCTTTACTTTTAATCATAATGTTCATATTGATTATAAAAGGAATTATATCTCCACTTGGAAAACCTGTAACTGAAATGACAACTAGTCCTTTTCCTAAGGGCTTTACTGAAGGATATCAAACTATGGATGCATTAGCTTCATTACTGTTTGCAGCAGTAATTATAAACTCTTTAAAAAGCAAAGGATATACTTCTAAAAATGACCAAATATCAATGACTATAAAGGCTGGAATAGTATCCTCTGTATGTCTTGCCGTTATATATGGTGGACTTATGTATCTTGGAGCATCAACTAACTCAATATTCCCAATAGATAAACCTAAGGGAGATTTGTTAATAGCTATTACTTATATGTCTCTTGGTTCTTTCGGTAAAATAGCTCTAGGCTTAGTTGTATCATTAGCTTGTCTTACTACTTCTATTGGACTTACAGCAACTGTTGGTAACTACTTTAATGAACTTAGTAATAATAAAATAAGCTATAGAGCAGTAGTTATAATAACTGTAATATTTAGTACAATAGTTTCAAATGTAGGACTTGATAAACTTATAGCTTTTACTCTACCTGTACTTGTAACCATGTATCCCGTTGCAATTGTACTTGTTCTTATGAGTCTTATAGGAAAAATCATTCCTGATAACGCTTATGTTGGAGCAATATTTACTACATTTATAGTTAGCTTGTATGACGGACTTAAAATGGCAGGAGCTAATGTAGATTTTATAGGAAATATAATAATGCAAATTCCTCTTGCTAAACAAGGATTTTCTTGGATAATACCATCTATTATAGGAGGCATAGTATCTACATTATTATTAAGCAGACGTAAAAATTGTAGCAAACTAATAACTGATGAAGAATAATATAAACATATAATATACAAAAAGAGTATCAGGAAAATCCCGATACTCTTTTTTAATTAAATAAATTATTAATTATCTAAATCCTAATAGTGTACCTATTTGGAATATTAAAACTGCTGCAACCCAACCAATTACAAATGTATAGACTGCTGCAAATATTGTCCATTTAGTAGAATTTGTTTCTCTTTTTATTGTTGCAATTGCTGCTCCACAAGGAGTATATAATAAGTTCATAACCATAAATGCAAATGCTGTTAATGGAGTAAATACTGTTTGAATTGCTGTAACTACCTTGTCTCCTTCTTCAACTCCAGCATAAACTGTTCCTAAAGTTGCAACCACTGCTTCTTTTGCAGTTATACCTGTAAATAATCCAACTGCTGCTTGCCAAGTACCAAATCCTGCTGGTTTGAAAATTGGTGCAATTGCTGAACCTATTTTTCCAAGTAAACTTGCTTCACTATTTGGTTCTACTCCAAATGGTAATATTCCAAGTACCCAAAGTAATGTTACAACTGCAAATATAATAGTTCCTGCTCTCTTTAAAAATCCACCAACCTTATCCCACATATTCATTAGTACATTTTTTAATGATGGCATTCTATATGGTGGAAGTTCCATTATAAAATAAGATGCTTCCCCTTTGAATAAAGTCTTACTAAATATTTTACCCATAATTAAGGCCACTATAATTCCTATTGCATATAATAAAAACAACATTGCTCCACCATGTTTTGGGAAAAAGGCTGCTATAAATAACATATATATTGGAAGTCTTGCACCACAAGATACAAATGGATTTATAAGTATTGCAATCATTCTATCTTTCTTACTTTCAAGAGTTCTTGTTGCCATAATTCCTGGTACATTACAGCCTGAACCTATTATCATAGATACAAATGTTTTACCATGTAGTCCTATCATTCTCATAATTCTGTCCATAACATAAGCTGCTCTTGCCATATACCCACTATCTTCTAATATACCCATTAACAAATATAATACCATTATAAGTGGAAGAAAAGACACAACACTACCAACACCTGCAAATATACCATCTTGAACAAAACTTACAAGTATTTCTTTAGCACCTGCATTTGTCATAAGTTCTGCAACTTTTTCTCCTACTATTCCTATTAACTCTTCTGTCTTATCTTGAAGAGTAGCTCCAACCACAAAAGTTAATTGATACATAACAAACATTATAAGTGCAAATATAGGAAGTCCAAAGATTTTATCAGTTACTATCTTGTCTATTTTATCTGATGTAGTTTCATTAAAGGAACTTCCTTTTTTAACTCCCTTACTAACAACTTCACCTATAAAATTATATCTTTTATCTACTATAGCCATTTCAGAATCTTGACCTAGTTTGATAGATATACTCTCCATGCTATCATTCAGAAACTTAGAGAAATCATTCCAATTACTATTTTTATTTAAACTATTTATTATAAATTCATCTTGCTCTAATAATTTTATAGCAATCCAATCGCTTGGATAATCTATATTCTTAAAATATTCTTGTACTAAGTTTTCTATATTTGTTATTTCTCCATCAATTTCGCTACCAAATTGGAACTTTTTATTATTAAAACTGTTTTTAACATTAGCTACAGCTTCTTTTAAAAGTTCTTGAACTCCCCTTTTCTTTACAGCAACTGTAGATATAACAGGAACTTTTAACTCTTTAGATAAAGTATTAACATCAATTTTTATATTTTTACTCTCAGCTTCATCCATCATGTTTAATGCTATAACTACATTGGCTCCCATTTCTAAAAGTTGTGTTGTAAGATATAGATTTCTCTCTATATTAGATGCATCAACTACATTTACTACAACATCTGGTTTTTCTTTTAAAATATAATCCCTAGCAACTCTTTCATCCTCTGAATAAGCTCCCAGACTATATGTACCTGGTAAGTCTATTATTGTATAAACTTCATTATTAACCTTAACTTTTCCCTCTTTTTTTTCTACAGTAACACCAGGCCAGTTTCCTATGTGTTGTTTCGATCCCGTTATGGCATTAAAAAGCGTACTTTTCCCACAATTGGGATTACCAATTAAAGCAATAGTGCTCATTTAAAAACCCCCTCCATTTTATTTAATAATGACACTCATTATCATTGCATTGTTAAAAATAATTACTCATAGCTTAAACTTGATGGTTCTAACATTATTCTATGAGCAATCTTTCTTTCAACTGCTATTCTATTTCCTCCTAAAGCAACAATCAAAGGTCCCAAATCATTTTTTACAACTTTCAATATGGCGCCTTTGTTAAGTCCCATGGAAGATAATCTTTGAAATAAAGTATTATCAACTTTTAATTCTTCTACTATACCACTTTCTCCCTCAACGAAAAAATTCAAAGGTAAAATATTCATATACTCTATTCCCCCTTTAACCTACCATAATGTCTACAGCTTCTTTACCTCTTAAAGTAAGCTTGTATCCTCTTACTAAAATTTCAATAGGATCTCCAAGTGGTGCCTTACCTGTAACCATAACTTCTACTCCTGGAATTATTCCCATATCCATAAGTCTTCTTTTAAATGGACTTTCTTTTAATATACTAACTACTTTGCCCTTTGAACCAACGGGCATATTCTTTAATGTATTATTCATACCTACTCCCCCTCTAAAATTAATATATTATTAAGTATATTTTCTTGATACTGATTTTTATGAACAATTGAAAATGAAATTCATTTACTTCTTAAATATTACCACTATTTATGTAGCCTGTCAACAACAGTTAATTAATTTTTTATGCTAAAAAATCCTATAAAATAGACCTTTTCTAAATTGTCCACTTTATAGGATGAATTTTATCCCTAACTAAATCCCTTTAATATTGTGTTATATTAATTCCCTGTTTTTATATATATTTTGAGAAACTTTATTAGAAATCAAAAATAATATTACTGAAAATATTAATATAAAAACCAAACCTTTAATATTAAATTCCACAATAAATTTAGTCATATTAATTTCTGGATGTTTTTTTAAAATTTTTAATATAAGTGAAGGAGATAATATCATTAAAACAAATATCATTTGATTGATATTCGAAATATACTTATTCCCTAATTTAAAGTATAACGGATAATATAAACTATAATATAAGAAAACAAAAATACTACCTAACAATAATCCAATTAGATTTATATATATAATCTTTAAGCTTACAATATTTAATAGCTTCAAAACTGTATTAGTTAGTATTATTAACATTCCTCCAATAATTAAATAAAGCAAAACTTGTATATATCTACTTTTAACTATTTTTTCTCTTGTAGTTGGAAGACTTGCAATCATCACATAACTCTTATTTAAGTCATCGTATCCATTTGATCCTGTATACATATTGACACAAATGTTGCTAGAGAAAATATATTTAAAACCCCTGATATTTCCTTGGAATATGCCCATGATATAGAAAATATAATACAAAAAACTATTGCAATTATAATATTTCTTTTAGCTATTATAATATCCTTTGATATTAAACTTCGCATAATTATCCCCTCCTATCCAATATCCTTATTTGTATAAATTTTTACAGAAACTATACTAGATAATATAAAAATAGTTAGGCACACTAAATTAATTATTATCTTATTTATTGTTCTAACATCTATAGAGGAAAATAAAAATCCAGAAGCACCAATAACAGCAAATATACATATACTTATTAAAATACTTATACTTCTCATCTTTGTAACTCCATACTTGAAATATATAGGAAAAACTACAGCTGTAAATATTAAAACTATTGAACTCATATTCAAAATGCTCATTAACACTCTTTTGTTAAATAAATTTATATTAATTAATGTTGTATAATTTCCTAATGTTATAACTAGGCTCAAAAAAACTACGTATAATGTCATCTGTATAATCATATTAAAATATTTATAAAACACTATATTACTTCTTTGTACTGGAAGTGAATTAACAACTATATCCCACTTACTTTTTTCATCTTCATAAAATGACATCATGCCATATGATATAATAAACATAGCTCCCATGAAAAATATTACATCTATAGTCTTCATATAATTATCACCAATAACATAAATCATCATAGGCATATATATTAGTTGAGCTATTATGTTTTTCTTATTGTATACGCTTTTTATATCTTTAAATATAAGATTAAACATTTCTCTCACCTCTTACTGTATGAATCATTATGTCTTCCAATGTAGGTCTTTCTATAATACATTTATCCTTAAAAATTCTTTTAACTTCATTTTTATTTTTTGCTATAGCTTCAAATCCAAATGAATTTTTACTTACTCCTATAAAGTATTTTTTATTTTCATCATTTAATAGATCAAGTCCTCCTCGTACAATAGCATAGTTTTCTAAAATTTCATCTTTATTTTGAGAAAAAATCATTTTTCCATTATTTATAAAAGTTACATAATCAGCTATTCTATCTAAATCCGTTGTGATATGTGTAGAGAAGAAAACACTTTTTCTCTCATCTTGAATAGTATCTATCAATATATCTAAAATTTCTCTTCTAAATATAGGATCTAGTCCTGCTGTAGGCTCATCCATTATTATAAGTTCTGCATTATGTGAAAGCGCTATAGCAAGTTGGAACTTTGTTTTCATACCTTTTGAAAGTTCCTTTATTTTTTTCTTAGGATTTATGTCAAAATCTCTTATATACTTTTTAAAAAGATTTTCATTCCAATTTTTATAAAATGAAGCTATTATATTTTTCATAGTATCTACTTTTAAATCTTCATAAAAATGACTTTCATCATATACAAAACCTATTTTCTCTTTTATATCTCTCTCATTTTTTACATTGTCTTTTCCAAAAACTCTAATTTCTCCAGATGTTTTCTTAATTAGATTCATAATAAGCTTAATTGTTGTGCTTTTACCTGCTCCATTTGGACCAATAAACCCCATAATATATCCTCTATCCAAACTAAAATTTATATCATTCAATGTAAAATTATCATATTCCTTTCTTAAATTAGATACCTCCAATATTTTATCCATTAAAATTCCCCCTAGTTTTCATATAATATTTTTAGCATTTTTATTAAATCATCTAACTCAAGTCCAAGCATCTTACTTTCGCTTACTGCATCAAGTAACTTTTCTTCAATTATTTTCAATTTATTTTCTTTCATAAGCTCTTTATTTTGAGCTGCTACAAATGTTCCTTTTCCTCTAACCGTTTCTGTAAATCCTTCTTTTTCAAGCTCTTCGTAAGCTCTCTTAGTTGTAATTACACTTATTCCAAGTTCTTTTGCCAAATTTCTTATAGACGGAAGAATTTCTCCCTCCTTTAATTCATTTTTTAAAATAAGTGATTTTATTTGAGAAGCTATTTGCTCATATATAGGCTCGCCTGAAGAATTCGATATTAATATCTTCATTTTTATTCTCCTCTGTGTATATACTGTATATATTCTTTATATACAGTATATACACTACTAATCTCTTTGTCAATAAAAAAAGAATCCAAAGAAAAATTCTTCAGATTCTTAAATATAATTCACAATCCTAGATGGTTCAGTACCTTGAACCGTAAGATAAACTACCCTATCTTTAATTGAGTTAAATTTATTAAATTTTATTTGTGCATCTTTTATATCATTATAAACTTTCCAATATCCTAAAAGTAAACATTCTTTGTTAGGACATTCCACAAAATCCTTAACGTCTTCAAGAGGATAGCCTAAGAAAATACCTATTTCATGGGGACATACATTTTCATATCTATAACTTAACATCTCTAAACATTCTAAATTTGAATCAAAATTATAATAATCAAATCTACTTAAAAACTTTTGATTTTTTTCATTGGCAAGTATTTCTGTTAACTGATCACTATTGTAAAAAAGAACAACACACATATCATCAGTTTTTTTAAGCTCAAAATAATCTATGTTTAAAATTTCTATAATTTCTTCTTTATACTGAATCCAAGAACTATATAAATCTCTTTTTCTTGTTTTATTAAAATTTACAAGTGATGATACCTTTTCACCTGCAAGAGTTGGTGCAATACTATATATTATAGTTGAAAGTAAATAATCTTTGTCATTAAAACCATCAACAGTTCTCATATACGCCTTTAAGTATCCTTCGCCCATATGTTTACCTCCTATTGACTTTATATGTAATTGATATTGATTATCAATATTAATTACATATTATCATATTTTATACTAGTTTTCAATAATTTTATGGTTGAACAAATAATTATTTATACTTCTATTTAAATTAAGTATTCCCCTTATATCAGAGATTATAAGAGTTAAAGATTGTAGTATTTATAATAAAAAAACAAGTACCTATAAATTTAAGAGTACTTGTTTTTATTATTTATTTTATTTAATTTTTCCAAAATGCTTATATAGAAATTTTCCACCTAAATCTGAAAAATACCCTACTAAAGCACCTAAAAATAATGAAATTATAACTGATTTATAATCAGCATTAGCACCAAATGTTGAACATGCTCCCATGAATGCTCCTGGTATAAATGTAAGATACTTATTTCTTGATTGATAACACATTACAAAGGAAAATATTCCTGTAAGAATAGCGCCTGCTTGTGCAAAATTAAAAATATTACTTCCTTTAATAATCATCATTGCCCAAAGCACACCTGACATATTACAAATTAAAGATTTTTTAAATCCTTTAAATTCTCCACCTGAGGCGAAGTAACTTGTACATCCAATAAATCCAACCCATGTTATAAATCCTAATTTTGCACTTATGTACGCCCAAAACCAAGATAATATGCCAACACTTAATGCACCTGTAAAAATTGAACTCATTTAATTTCCTCCTAAAATCATCTTTGGTTTTAATAATTTTTCAAAAATTATTTTTTATTTAAAATATAAAGATAATTATTTATTTTATCATAATTAAGATCCCATTGTAACATAATTTAAACATTTTCATTTAGTTATATATTCCATAAACTCTTTTATCATATTCATATTTTTTAATATTAAAAATTTTTTTGTGGTAATATATTTACTGTATTAAATTCTAAGAAATGAAGGTGTTTTTATGATATATGATATGCACACACATTCTAACAATTCTTTTGATTCAAAATCTAATATTATAGATATGTGTAAAAGTGCAATAAAAAATAATATTACGGATATTGCATTTACAGAACATTTTTCAATTAATAATCACAAGAAAACTTATGGTTATATGAACTTTTGTAAATATAATGCAGATATAAAAAAAGCTAAAAATCTATTTGATGATAAACTAAATATATATACTGGACTTGAAATTTGCGAACCTCATGAAAATCCCAATGAATTAAAATCACATTTATGCAATTTAAACTTTGATTTCATTTTGGGATCAGTTCATAACATTGAAAATGTTGGTCATAGAGCTTTGTGTAATAAATTTGATAAATATACTGTTTACAATATGTACTTTGAAGAAGTTTTAAAATTAGTTTCTATTGGTGATTTTGATATTGCAGCACATTTAGACTTAATGAATAGGTATGCATTTAATACCCTTGGAAACTATAATTTTTATGATTACTTTGATATTGTAAAAACTATTTTAAATAAACTAATTTATCGTGGAATAGGAATTGAGATAAATACATCAGGGCTTAGAAATTCATTAAATGACATTCACCCTAAAGTAGAAATACTTAAACTTTATAAAAGTTTAGGTGGAGAAATAATAACCATAGGTTCAGATGCACATAAACCTTCTGATGTAGGTGCTAATTGTAAGGAAGCTTTAGATTTACTTAAAAATCTAGATTATAAATACATATTTACATTTAAAAACAGAAAACCTATAGCACATACTATATAACATTAATTAAATAAAAAAACTTTAGGGTATAAGTCTTTTATCATATACCCTAAAGTTTTAGTTTTACATTAATTTATCATTTTCCATAATAATAGGTTTTGAGGATTCTTGTCCATATTCCACATCTAATCTATCTAATAAATATTTTTTTACTTCAGCTTTATTATTAAATCTTATTGCTTGATATGGCATAAAAAATGAATACTTTTCAATAAAAATAAATCCCTTATTATCTTTTACAAGTACTCCACTATGTCCTGAAAATACAAGATCTCTATCAGCAAAATGTAAAAATCCATTTATCAAAGAAATACTTGAGTTTTTCACGAAACTGACTTTTCTTTTTTTCCATTCCTTCTTTATAATATCAGCATGTTTTTTTACATCTTTTGTTTGCACTGTTGGTATTGCTGCATATGTGTTAAGGAATTTTTCAACCTCTTCTTTTTTAAAGTTACATAATTCATATCTCCTTATTGCATCCAAATCAAAAACTAACCATGAATCAACATCTTCTGATTTACCCTCTGATATAATATTATCTTTAAATAATGAAAATGCTGTTAATCTGCAGTTTATATCTGCTGGATCCATTGAATGCTTATACCATTTGTCCATTATATAATCTGATATTTCTTCATAATCCACTGAATTAGGATTTACAGCCTTAAAACCCGTTGTTGATGTATTAAGTTTTCCTACTACAGAATCATAATTGTTTATATAATTTATAAATCTATCAACATTTTCCTTCTTTACCCCTGCATTTTTTAATACCTGTGCTATTTCTTTTTGAGTTAAACTATCAGACATACTTGAGTATACAAAATTATTATCACTTTTAGCTTTTACTTCCTTTGCTTCTTTTATAGCTTGTACTTTTTTATCTGAGTTTTTGTCTAAATTCACATCTGTTTTATTTACTTTAATACTATTATTTTTAATATTAATATTATTTGAAGGTTTATGTTTTATTTTTGATTTATTTTTCTTTTTTGCAATATTATAAACTTTATCTTTTGGTTTATTAGTAATAGTATCTGTGGTAGTATCTACTTTTGCTTTTTTTACTAAAGACTTATTATTAGATAAACTTACTTCTTTCTTTTGTTCTTTTACATTAGTTGTTTTCTTATCATTAATTTTAGTGTTTATATCTTTTTCATTATTACTAGCTTTTTTATTATTTGCTAATTCTTCTTTACTTAACTTTACATCTTTATTACCATTGTCTTGTGTTTTTACGCTTATGTTATTTTTTACTTCCTTAGAATTAGTTTTACTGGATTTGCATCCTACAAGTGATATTCCTATAACTATACAACTTGCTATTATTAACATCTTTTTTATTTTAGAATTCATCTTATAATTTCCTCCTACTTGTTATTATGTATTGTTTTCTAAAGATTTATTTGGAATATTATTTATTTATTTGAAATTATCATAATTATTTACCATATAAGTTACAAATTTAAAACAATAACTTTTGCACAACTATTTTTCTGTATATAAAAAATACCTATAGAATAGACTCTCTACTCTATAGGGTATATTTTTAACTTAACACTACCTATAATATTTCATTTTATAATTATTGTAATGTTATTAATTAATATACTATTTTTCCTAAAGCTTGTCCTATAATAACTCCTACTAAACTTAACCCTAAATTCAGTGCTGCATTTGTACATCCCATTAATATATTTCCACAATTAATTAAGTTTATTGTTTCATAGGAAAATGTAGAAAATGTAGTAAGTCCCCCCATCATTCCCGTTGTCAAAAACAATTTCGTATGACCTGATATTAATGAAGTATTAGCATTTATATCCATAATAAATCCAATTATAATAGCCCCAACAATATTAACTATTAAGGTTCCATAAGGAAAATTTCCATTAAACATTTTTGAAGTATTTTCTGATATTAAATATCTTAAAGCTGCTCCAATAAATCCTCCACACCCAACTATAATAGCTAAGATTAACTTTTCCATAAAACACACCTCTTTTATTATTTATAAATATCAATATAAGTTCATATTTTGTATTATACTTCAATAATTGCAAAATTCAATAAAACCTCTAAAAATTAGAACCTTAAAGTACTAACTTTCATCAAGTAAAATCCATTTTAAATTTATATATATTTTATATACCATAAGTACTACTTATCAGAAACTAAATTATTTAACATCATTCCAATTATAACAAGCACTATTCCTACTCCAGCAATAAAAGATGGCATTGTACCATTCAAAACTAAAACTTCTCCAATTATAGTAAATACAACTTCCCCTGCTTGAGTAGTTTCAACTACAGCTATTTTAGATGAATCTTCCCTTACTAAATCTGTAGCTTTAAAAAATAAAACTGTAGCTATAATCCCCGAAAATATTGCCACTAACAATGCTTGTACAACTTGATTTTGTTGTGGAAACCCGGTCTTAATAACTCCAAATATAGATAAAATTATCCAAAATGGCATACTTGCAATAGTCATACCGAATACCCTTTGAAAAGTATTAAACTTACCATCACAAACTTCCATCATCTTACGATTTCCTAATGGATAGGCAAATGCGGCAATAATTATTGCTATTATTCCTATTAAATTTTTACAAAAATCTATATTTCCTACTTGTTGAAACTGTATTATAAATACACCTATTAATATTATAAAAGACATGAACAAAGATTTTTTAGGAATCTTATTTCTTTCCCTTTTAATGCCTTCATTAGTTTTTATTTTTTTATAAAATAAAGGTGATAAAATTGCTCCAGCAACTATTGTAATTTGCCAAGTAGCCGAAACAACCCAAGATGGACTATATATAGATGAAAAACAGAGTGGTGCATAAAAAAAGCCAAAGCCAACAGTACTCCAAATAATCCAATCTTTTGGTCTTTTTAATATATCTTTTATAACATCATTACATTCCTTCTAATCATAATTATGTACAAAATAGGTACCATAAAAATATATCTTAGAGAAGCACTCCATATAAAACTTCCTCCAGAAATGTTCATTTTGCTATTTAATACAAAAGTAAAAGAAAAAAAGAACGCTGACATTAATCCTAAAATTATTGATTTTTTCATATTTTCCTCCTAGTAGATAATAAATCAAATATATTTGTATGTTATATTATATAATTATACGTCATATTTTACAATATTGAATTTGATTTTTCTAAACTATGTACTCCTATACACAAATTAATATATAATGTTTATATAAGATTCATAATTGTAAAGGAGCTTTAAATATGAAAGAACTAACTTCAATTATTGGAATGAACTTAAAAACTATAAGAACTAAAAGAAACATGAGCCTAGACAATGTCTCTAAATTAACTGGAGTAAGTAAAGCAATGCTAGGTCAAATAGAACGTGGAGAATCTAACCCTACAGTATCTACGCTTTGGAAAATTGCAACAGGATTAAAGGTTTCTTTTTCATCTTTTATTGATGAATCTAAGGAAACATTAAAAATCATACATCAAAATGATATAGAGCCAATAATAGAAGATAAAAATAGAATGAAACTATATCCTATTTTTCCTTTTGATCCAAAGAAAAATTTTGAGATTTTTACTATAGAATTAGAACCTAATTGCAATCATATATCAACACCACACGACAATGGAGTTGAAGAATATATTATAGTTACAGAGGGAGAACTACAGCTTATTATAAATGATGAGAACTTTCTTCTTAGAAAAGGTGATTCAATTAATTTTAAAGGAAATAACGAACATTCCTATAAAAATATAAGTTCCAATAAAGCTATTTTTCAAAATATAATGTTATATAATAAGTAATATTTACATAATAAAAACATCGCATTACAGAAAAATGCGATGTTTTTATTTCATATTTTTTAATTATTTCTTCTTTTTCTTCTCACAATAGGATTAACAAATAGGTATACTCCTGTTACAGTTACAATTATTAAAGCTACAGATGATCCTCCTACTACGTACTCTTTAAACCAAGTTCCAAAGAATGCTCCAGTATGTAATGATAAAATTGTTGATGATATACTTTTTTCTGCCTTTAAAACTTTTCCTGTACTCATATCTATTTGAACTTCAAATCCACTCTTTGTTCTAACTTTGTAAACTCTATTTAGTGGATGAAATTCTACCCTTTTTATATCCTTTAAAGTCTTTAAATTTTCATTTTTTAAATCCATAGATGTTTTTATTACTTGTTCTACTGGAATTGCAGCATTTAACTCTGCTTGTACTCCCTTTTGCATTTTGGGACTTAAAGATAATTGTTTTGAAAAGATAAGTAGTATTCCAGTTATTGATACCATTAAAAATATTATTGCTGGAATTATACCTAGCCACTTATGTAGATTTCTATTTGTCTTATTAACTGATGATGATTTAAACATTTTGTCCTCCTTAAATCGTTATGATAATGATTATCAATTTTTATTAATATCGAATTTCATTATATCCTAGTAATTCACTCTTGTATAGAACAAAATATTTTCCTCATTTTACATATTTTTTACTTTCAAGTATACAAACTAAATATAAGACCTATTTATAATTCCAATTATATTAAATATTAAGAAAATCTTAAGATTTTTATAAGGCTTTCCTTTAATTTTATTTTTTATAATTATTATAACAATTAGTTTAGGGGGAGTCTTACATGAGAAACTTATTATTTTTATTGCAATATATAATTAAACCACGAACTACAGGAGCGGTTATGCCAAGTTCAAAATATCTTGCTAGAAAAATGGTTAATAAAATTGACTTTAAAACGGCTAAGTATATAGTGGAATATGGTCCTGGTACAGGTGTATTCACTGACGAGATTATAAAACGCAAAACTGAAAATACAATTCTTTTACTTATAGAATACAATACTAACTTTTATAATGAACTTGAAAAAAGATATACAGATATAGAAAATTTATATATAATTAATGGATCAGCAGAAAACATAGATGAGTATTTAAAAGATTTTAATATACCATACATAGATTATGTAGTATCTGGACTTCCATTTGCCAGTTTACCAAGAAGTATATCATCTAATATATTAAGAAAAACAATGTGCTTATTAAAAAGAAATGGTAAATTTATAACATTTCAATACACATTATTCATGAAAGACTATATCAATAGATATTTTTCTTATATCAATATTAATAAAGAATACAGGAACATACCTCCCGCTTATGTATTAAATTGCAGTAATAGATAATTTTATTTTCTTCTATATTAGAAAACACCTTATGAGATTATGATTTAAAACTAAGATATTTTCTAATATAGAATTTCATGTGATAAATTATAACTTATTTTTTATTTCCATCAATATCAAACTTCTTCCTTAACTTGTATTCTATAACTGGTATTGTTCCTATCATTACAACTGAATCTACAATTATTAAACCTAACCCTACTTTTTCTAAGGGTATTGGGGGAACAATACTTATAATCAATGTAATTATTAAAAGTATAAATCCTACATTTCTCCAGATGATTCCACACACCTTATGTGCATATTCCCAGGTATCTTTATTACGCATAGACATATAGGTTCTATAACCATATATCTTATTTATCTCCTTAGGAGCATTCTTGCTAAAAATAAACCCAAAAATTATCATAATCAATGGAATCATTAAATTTATTACTCCAAAATAAATTTTCATAATATACCTCCTATAAAATAGTAACTTTCTTATTTGTAACATCAAGTTCCTTCAATTATCTTAAATCCTTTACTTTCTAGATACTGCTTTCCCCTTTGAAACCTTTTAGGACATATACTTGTTATAGGTGTTGATGGTGAAAATATTCCTATTGTATCTCCCTTGTTTAATTTCATAAACTTATTCAACACTATTCCCCCTTATTTTTATATTCCCATTGTTTTTTAGTTATCTCATAATAATGTTCATCATATATCTTGTTATTCTTTTTGAAATTTCCTATGTGTGTATCTAACAAATTCATTCCTAACTTTTTTAATACATTTATACTAGATTTATTTTCCGCAACAACATATGTACCAATTCTATTCGCCCCACACTTAGTAAATGCATATTTGCTTAAGGTCTTTGCTATTTCTATGCCAAATCCCCTATTCCAGTATTCTTCTA
Organism: Clostridium novyi NT; assembly: GCF_000014125.1. NCBI lineage: Bacteria > Bacillati > Bacillota > Clostridia > Eubacteriales > Clostridiaceae > Clostridium > Clostridium novyi. The sequence goes on from NC_008593.1 coordinate 1,664,595, forward strand.
ATATTTGATAATGTAGACTATACTTCTTGCTTTTTTTATTCCAGCAAGGTACTCCACCTACTCCTATTATTTTTTCATTATATTTGATTGAAAAAATATTTGGCTCTCTAACATCTGCAAGCATTCTCCTAATCCATTTTTTGCATCCATCTATATCCCTTTTTAATGTACAAACCATATATTTTATAACTTTTGGATTACTCCACAACTTATATATTTCCTCTGCATCTTCTTCTTTCAAAGGTAAATATATAAGTCTTTCACTAGAAAAAACCTCCATAACTTTTCCCCATTCCCTATTTATTTTTTATAGAAGTAGGCACTAATAGAAATTCAATAAATGCACCAGCTATAATTCCAATTGCATAGGCTATTAAATCTTTCCACGAAAATACATATCCTAATATAAGTCCACCCAACGTTGTTTTTCTAATATCATCTATCCAACTAGCATGATATAACTGACTTATTTCAATTAAATAACAAAATATCAGCGATATTAATCCCACTTTCTTTATTTTCATACTTTTAAATATAAAAGCCATACCAAAGAAAATCATAAGTGCCCACAGTGAATCTCCTAGATACATATTTATAAAATCTGGTATAACATTCTTAATTTTTCTTGAAAATAACCCTAAACACATTACACTTACAGTCATAGCACCATATATTACTCTATTACGCCTATAATTTTTCACTAAAGCTCCTCCAATTAACCAAAATAATCTTCCATAATTATTGAATAATACTTGCAATCAACTAACTGTCCTTTATTATTTTTAAGTATCTTTCTCAAGGTTCCTTCATACTTTAGTCCACACTTTTCCATAACACGACCTGATGCTGGATTATCTATATCATGACGTGCTGCAATACGCTTGAATCCTACATCATTAAAAGCAAATTCAATTACAGCTAAAGCAGCCTCTGTCACTAGTCCTTTATTCCAAAATAGTCTACCTATACAATAGCCAAGTTCACAATTTTCATTATGATCATCAACATTTAATAAACTTATACTGCCTATTATTTCATTACTATCTTTTAACTGTATTGCCCATTGATAAACTTCTTTGTTATGATAATCCTTTATCCATAAATTAATAATCTCCTTGCTATCTTCTACATTTCTATGAGTTTCCCAAGTTAAATACTTAGTAACTTCTGTATCTGATGCCCAATTCTCATACATATCCATTGCATCATCTTCTTCAAATTTTCTCAATATAAGTCTTTCAGTTTCTAAAATTATTGTACCCTTATTGTTTATCATAAATTTGCCCCCTCTTGTAAATTAGTAAAAAATTAGATTTATTATACTATAAATTCCATACAAAACAAACCCATCACTATAAATTATCTATTAAAAAACCTCCATATTTTATATGAAGGTTTCTTATATCTAATTAACTAATTCTGTTTTTAATAAAGCTTGTAATTATTAAATATACCTAATATTTCATTTTTAAAAATAAAATAACCGTTAAAGTTATATATCCTAACATCATACCAGCATATACTCCATATAATCCCCATTTAAAGAACCATACAAAAAGTAAAATAATCCCTACTTCAATAAAATTAATTATTATAGAAATCCTGAATACCCATTTTTCTTTGCCAATAGCTTGAAGACTATATTTAAATACAGTACCTGGAATATAAAGCAGATTTGATATTATTACTAATAAAATATATTTTATTGAGGTTGTAATTAATTCCTTATTATTAGTAATAATGCATGGTATTTTATATCTGAAAATTATCATTACCATGGCAATTAATATATAAAAAATTTCTGCTAATATAATGCATTTAGTTGATATTTTTAATTTTTCTTTCCTTTTATTATTAATACTTTCACTTATTATTGTAAGTGCTGCTTGGGCATAACCATACATAGGCATTAAGGCTATATTTATTATTACAAATAAAAGATTGTACACCGCAACTTCCAATGTTCCTATATGGGATAATATAGAATTTACTACACAAACAATTAATGTGGATTCTAAAAACTCTTGTACCATAAGAGGTATAGATATTTTTATAGTATCTTTAAAATTTGCAAATATATTAGCCTTTCTTAATGCTCCAATTTTCACCTTCATTATAACAACTACATAAATTATTAAATTTAGCACCAAGGCTAAAATAGAGCCTATTGCATTTCCTATCATACCCATTCTTCTCGGAAAACCAGCATGTCCAAAAACAAGTACATAGTCAAATAACAAATTAGATAGTGCTGCTACCATATTTCCATAAAATATATATTTAGTCTTATGTATTATTTTTAGATATGATGAAAAAGTAAATAAAATCATATTTAATCCTAGTGAAATACTAAATATATATAGATAATTTGAACTTTCCTTAAGATTAGCTCCTGTAAATCCATATGATACTTTTAATATACTTATTCCACCTAATAACACCATAATAAAAAATATTAACCCAATACAAAAGCTTAGTATTAAATTTAATATTAGATTATTATTTAATCTTTCAAAATCATTTTTTCCTTTACATCTTGCCCCTAAAATATTAAATGCTACAGATATAGAACCTAGTACCCCTGTTATACTATTTATACTAGTTTCTATAAGTCCTACTGCTGCAAAACTTGTTATTGAAACTCTTCCCATTATACCTTGATCACAAAGTTCTATTATAAGTGACAAAATATTATTTAGTATCAATGGCAAAGCTAGATGATTTATTTTTTTGTAGTCTTTATTTTTAAATATATTTATTATCATTTATACCACCCTTCTGTTCTTTATTAAGAAAGAAGGGCTAATATAGGCGCATTAATCATAGGATCACCTCACTTAACTATAGTGTTTATTTAAAATAATGTAAGTTGCTCAACTTCAATATCTTTTGTATCCTTTTTCAATGTTGTTTCTTTTCCTATTGATTTTTGTTCTCTAACTGTTACAACTTCCCTATTATCTATTCCTCTAATTCTATTATAAATATCTATACCAAATTTTCCGAAATACTCACAAAATAACTTTTTAGGTAAACCATATAGTTGTTTAACTGTAAATATACCTATATTATTTAGTTTCTCAGCAGACTTTGTTCCAATGCCATGTACTTTGTTTATACTTAATGGCATTAATATCTCTGGAATCATATCTTTTGTTATAATTTTAAGTCCATCTGGTTTATTCCAATCAGACGCAAGCTTAGCTAAAAATTTATTATATGAAATTCCCACTGATATAGTTAATCCCATATTTTCTTTTATCATATTCTTAATATTAACTGCAACATCTTTAGGATTCATGTTAATATTCGTTATATCTAGGTATGCCTCATCTATACTTACTTGTTCTATTTTATCCGTTACTGTTGATAAAATTTTAAAAACTTTTCTTGATACTTCTCTGTACCTATAATGTCTTGTTGGTAAAAATATAGCACTCGGACATAAATATTTTGCCTTATATACTGGCATTGCTGACCTTATTCCATATTTTCTAGCTTCATATGAACAAGTTGATACAACGCCTCTCTCTGATATACCTCCAACTACTACAGGCTTCCCCTTCAAAGAAGGATTATCCATAGCTTCTACTGATGCAAAAAATGCATCCATATCAACATGAAGTATTACTCTCTCCACTAACTTCACCACCTAATACTTGTGTAAATATTACCATTACATAATCCTCTTTTTTATAGTATATTTTTTTAGTAATATTATTTTATAATAACATAAATAAGAATTTTATAAAAAATAAAAAATTAATTTTTTATAAACAAATCCCCTAATTTTATATTGATAAATCAATAAAATATCCTATATAGTTCGTTACGTTATAAATTATCTACCATTATTTTTTTATCTAATGTAAGTATATTCAAAATGTAAAATCTTTATATAATTTATATTTTATTGACTTTTAAACTATATAATGATAGAATTGCCACAAAGAAATAACGAACATTATTTTAATCAACTTAAAAATCATTCACAAGTTTTAATTATATCAAAGGGGGTTGTTTTAAAGTGAAAAACAAAGAAATAGGAGGTAGTTGCATGACAGACTTTTGGACAAATTTTAAAAACGGTAATTGGACTCAGGAAATAGATGTACAAAACTTTATTCAAAAAAATTATACTTTATATGAAGGTACTGATGATTTTTTAGCTAATCCTACAGAAAAAACTAAAAAAGTTTGGAACAAAGCATATTCTCTTATATTAGAGGAACTAAAAAAAGGGATAATGGATGTGGAAACTAAAAAGTTCTCATCTATAGATAATTTCGCTCCTGGTTATTTAGATAAAGATAATGAAACTATAGTAGGTTTTCAAACAGATGCTCCCCTAAAAAGGATGATGAATCCTTATGGTGGTATGAGAATGGTAAAGCAATCTTTAGAACAATATGGTTTCAAAATGAATGATGGACTAGAAGAAACCTTTGATGAATTTAGAAAAACTCATAATGAAGGTGTATTTGATGCCTATACTGAAGAAACTAGAACTGCTAGACACGTTGGTCTTTTAACTGGACTTCCTGATGCCTATGGAAGAGGAAGAATTATAGGAGACTATAGAAGAATAGCTTTATATGGTATTGATTATCTAGTAGAACAAAAGAAAAAAGATTTAAAAAATTTAAAAGGACATGCTACAGAATCTCTTATTAGACTTCGTGAGGAAATTTCAGAACAAATAAAAACACTAGGAAAAATTAAAAACATGGCTAAAAGTTACGGTATTGATATATCTAACCCAGCTAAGAATGCCAAAGAAGCTATGCAATTTATTTATTTTGGATACTTAGCCGGTGCAAAAGAAAACAATGGTGCTGCAATGTCTCTTGGTAGAATCTCAACTTTTATGGATATATACATTGAAAGAGATTTAAAAAATGGTTTAATTACAGAAGATGAAGCTCAAGAAATAATAGATCAATTTGTAATAAAATTAAGAATGATTCGTCATCTTAGAACACCTGAATACAATGAACTATTTGCCGGTGATCCTAATTGGATAACTGAATGTATAGGTGGAGTTTCAATAAACGGAAAACCTTTAGTTACTAAAACTTCTTTTAGATTTTTACACACTTTAACTAATTTAGGACCTGCTCCAGAACCTAACATGACAGTGCTTTGGTCTGAAAAACTTCCTGAAGAATTTAAAAAGTATTGTGCTAAAATGTCTATTGAAACTGACTCTATTCAATACGAAAATGATGATCTTATGCGTCCTGTATACGGAGATGATTATGGAATCGCTTGTTGTGTATCTGCAATGCAATTAGGTAAACAAATGCAATTTTTCGGAGCCCGCGCTAACATTGCAAAAGCCCTTTTATATGCAATTAACGGTGGAATAGATGAAATCAAAAAAGAATCAAATGGTGAATTAATAAAAGTAGTTCCTAACATATCAAAAATTAATGATGATATTTTAGACTATAATATTGTAAAAGAAAACTACTTTAAGGTTTTAGAATATGTAGCTGATTTATATGTAAACACTATGAATACTATTCACTACATGCACGATAAATATGCTTATGAAGCAAGTCAAATGTGTCTTCATGACTCACTTGTTCACAGAATAATGGCATTTGGTATTGCTGGGCTTTCTTGTGCCGCTGATTCATTAAGTGCTATTAAATACGCAAAAGTTAAACCTATTAGAAATGAAGATGGACTAGCTGTATCCTTTGAAATAGACGGTGATTTCCCTAAATACGGAAATGACGATGATAGAGTTGATGACATTGCAGTTGCAATTGTAAAGAAATTCTCAAAAGAATTAAAAAGACATAAACTATACAGAGATGCTGAACACACTCTATCAGCACTTACTATAACTTCTAATGTTGTATATGGTAAGAAAACTGGATCTACTCCTGATGGAAGAAAGCTTGGAGAAACTTTAGCTCCTGGTGCAAATCCTATGCATGGAAGAGATACTAATGGTGCTCTTGCCTCTTTAAATTCTGTAGCTAAAATACCATATAGACAGTGGTGCCAAGATGGAGTTTCAAATACTTTCTCTATAGTACCAAAAGCTCTTGGTAATGATAAAAATACTAGAATCTTAAACCTGGTAAATATACTAGATGGATACTTTTATCAAGGTGGCTTCCATTTAAATGTAAATGTATTAAACCGTGAAACATTAATTGATGCTATGGAAAATCCAGAAAAATACCCTACTTTAACTATAAGAGTATCTGGATATGCTGTTCACTTTAATAGATTATCTAAAGAACAACAACTTGAAGTAATTAAAAGAACTTTCCATGAAAGAATGTAATATGCTTACTGGATATATTCATTCTTTTGAAAGTATGGGACTTGTAGATGGACCTGGTATTAGAAATGTAGTTTTTCTACAAGGTTGTCCCCTTAGATGTTCATTTTGTCATAATCCTGATACTTGGGATTTTAACACTGGTAGTAAAACCACTCCAGAAGAATTGGTAGAAAAAATTATACGCTTTAAACCTTATTTTAAAAATAATGGAGGGGTAACTTTTTCTGGTGGTGAACCTCTTATGCAACCTGAATTTTTACTTAAAGCTTTAAAGCTATGTAAAGAAAATAATATTCATACAGCCATAGATACTTCTGGATATTACAGTGATCATCTAAATGAAATATTAAATTTTACTGATCTAGTTCTTTTAGATATTAAACATGTAGATGACTTTAGTTTTAAATCATTGACAGGTGTTTCTATGGAAAGGCTTCTTAGTTTTATAGAAACCTTAAATAATTCAAGCTGCAAGGTTTGGATTCGCCACGTTGTTGTACCTGAAATAACGGATTCCATAGAACATATTAAATCTTTAAAAAAGATTATAAAAAAAATAAACAATGTAGAAAAAATAGAATTACTTCCCTATCACACTTTAGGAGTGAATAAATATAAAACCTTAAATATAGATTATAAATTAAAGGATGTAAAACCTATGGATCAAAATAAACTAAAGATACTACAAGAATTTTTAAATTTACCATAAAACTCTATACCAATAACGTATTTAAAATAAATTTCTTAATAATTAAGCCTCAGAATATTGTATATAAATTGCTAATATTCTAAGGCTTTTAATTTATCGCTTTAACTTATTCTTTTTATTACCTATTCTTAAGATCTCATCTGTTATATCTTCATTTTTATCATTAAAAAACTTTGTGTAATCACGTTTATAGTGCATATCTATATCTTTATTGGCCTTAGTATATGCAATATAAAATTCTTCATTAGGAATATCTATATTGTACTTTTTATCAGTATAATTTATAAGAATTCTTTTTAAATTAGTATTATGCTTTTCACCTACTACTAATATGTATTTTCCATTACTTGTTTCAATTATTTCATCTATAAACTCATTTGAACTAGCTCCTGTCGTTTCTACTTTATATTTGTTATTTATGCCTTTTTTTAGTTCACCATATCCTAAAGACTTATTATCCTTATACAAAACAATTTTTTTGTCATCTATATCTTTAGTGTTTATTACTTCACAATTAAAATCTTTTTTAGGCAGACCTCTATTTCTAAAATCTTCAATAGCCTTTTGAATGTCATTAGTATTATTTTTTATATGATATACTTTATTATACCTACCTATTATACATGGTGCTATTATAAATATACTAACTAACTTTATTAAGTTTTTATTCATATTAGTTTTGTGTTTTTCCCCCAACATATTTATCCCAAACCTTCCTAATATCTTCTTTAAACTTATTTATAATAATTATATACTAACAACATGTATTATTCAAAATACATTCAAAACTTCTATAATTTTCTTATAAAATCTTTAATATAAAATGTAGTAAAATAAAAGTAGTATCAATAAATTATTAATACTACTTTATATTTTGTATATTTATTCCCTAAACAGTTGAGATTTACAATATCCCATAGTAAACCATCCACAATTTTTACAGATATCATAAAACGTATCATATGTTAAATTTTCTTTTATATATTTAACTAATTTCTCATACACATATTCCCTGTTTGGTTCTATTTTTAAAAACTCCAATACCTTTAAATCCAGATCGTTTACCTTTTCTTGACTTTCACATAAATTGTTTTCTAATTTATTCGGACAACATTTACATACATCATCTACTTTATTTATAACTTTCAAAGTTATATTTGGATTAGCTTTTAATTTTTCAACTATCTTATCCATATTTTTAGTAAACTTTTCACTATACCCATTTCCTAAATACCCTTGAATACAAAATAAATGATGTGCTCTTAAATTTAACATAACTTAATCAAATTTCCCTTTTGTAGCATTGCTCTTATTTTCATGCCTATTCTATAAGCTACTACAATTTTTACAATATCTAATGGTATAAAAGGTAAAGCCCCTATCATTATCACTTTACTTAAAGAAATTTTAGCTACTACAGATAATTGAATAACGCCCATAGCATACAATAAAATTATAGATGCTATTAAAAGAGCTAAACTCTTTATAACTGAAAGTTTTTTATCTGGAATTATACCTATTATATAAGCTACTATTGGAAATCCTATTAAGAACCCTCCTGTAGGTCCAACTAGACATTGCATTCCTCCTGCAAATTGTGCAAATACCGGTGCCCCTATAGCTCCTAATAATAAATACACTATCTGAGACAAAAATCCAAGCTTACGCCCCAATATTATTCCTGATAAATATATTGCAAATACCTGCATTGTAATTGGTACAGTAGTAAATGGTAATGGTATTGCTATTTGAGAAAGCACTGCTGTTATGGCTGTAAACATAGCTACAATAGTTATGTTTTTAGTACAAAATATATTTTTCATAAAACTCCCCCTTTATTGTAAACCTAATTATATTATTTAGTTTACAATAAAATTATATTCCCTACTTTTTATATTGTCAACAAATCTATTTAATTTTGTTAACAATATCATCTATTTCTATTTTAAAAATACTTTATAAAAACTCTTTCTTATGTTAAAAATTTATCCATATTATTTTAAAATAACTAGGTAACTTTTTATTATTTCATAATAATATAATAATTGGTATCTAAATAGCCTTTAATTTTTTTCTGCAAAATTATACATAATTATCTTTTATATATTATTAAGTACATTTTACTACATTATAATATTGGTTTTACTACTAATAAATATATCTAATATCCTTAAATTAACTTAATTTTATGTTAATTTAAAATTCTATTGAAATAGATTTAAAAAAGTAGTAGGATTAGTGCTATTGAAATATGTTTTAAATATGAAGGAGTGAGTTTTATGGAATCAACTACTGTAATATTAACAGAGAAATTATTAAAGTTATTAGTATTAGTTATTTTATCAGGGGTAATTAGTGCTAAAGTCAGTCAAAAAATTAAACTTCCTGATGTAGTATTATTTATATTATCTGGTGTAATACTAGGACCTCATGTTTTTAATTTAATTAATATAGATAAATATCCTTTGGGAAATCAATTAATTTTAACTATTGGTGCTGCTTACATTCTATATGATGGCGGTAGAGAAATTGAATTAAAAGTATTAAACAAAGTAAAAGTATCGGTTCTTCTTTTAGCAACAGTTGGAGTTGCAATATCAACTGGAATAACTGGATTCTTTGCAGCTAAAATATTTAATATAAATATAATGTACGCCCTTTTAGTAGGTTCTATAATAGCTTCAACAGATCCATCTGTTTTAGTTCCTTTATTTAAAAATATGAACATTAGTAGCAAATTAAAACAAACTATAATTTCTGAATCTGCATTTAACGATGCTGCTGGAGCAATTATAACATTTTCAATTATAGGTGCTTTAAGTGGTCAAGCTGTTTCAGTAGGCACTAGCTTACTACAATTACTTAAATCTGCTGGTGGCGGAATTTTAGTTGGTGTAATAATTGGTTATGTAACTACTAAACTTATTTCTAAAGGTAGATTTGGCTATCTTCAAGAATTTTCATCTGAAACTTCACTAGCTGCTGTTATGGCTTCTTATATTATAGCTGAACACTTTGGATTTAGTGGATTTATGGCAGTATTTATCTTAGGAATGATTTGTGGAAATAAGAAAATGCTAAACTGTCACGTTCCTGAAGAATACTACATTACTAATAGTAGATTTAAAGAAGTTTTAACTATAATTCTTAGAATGATGATCTTTGTACTTTTAGGAACTCACATACAATTCGATGTATTAGCTCAATATTGGAAAGGTGCTCTACTTGTAGTATTTATTCTAATATTTATATCTAGACCTATATCTGTTTTAATATCAGTTTTACTTGATAGAAAAGCTAAATGGAACTTTAGAGAAATAATATACCTTATGTGGATACGTGAAACTGGTGTAATTCCTGCTGCACTTGCTGGAATGCTTGTTTCAGTAAAATTCCAACATTCTGATATAATTTCTTCGGTTACATTTGCAACAATAATAATTACATTAACACTACAAGCAAGTACATCTAAACTTTTAGCAAAAGCTTTAAAATTAGAAAGTTAATATATTATTAAATAGTGGTGATAAAGATGATTTCTTTATCACCACTATTTTTTTATTTAAGCACTTTATTTATATTTAAAAATATAAAATTGGAAATCATATAGTTATCCTCTTGTTTATTATATTAAAATTTATATGATTTTTTTTCATATTAATAAATAATTTGTTTTTTAAATATATTTATGATAAAATAGGTAAAAATTACATTCACAAGGGGGCATCTATATGAAAAAAAAGAAAATTTTGAGCCTAATAATAGCGGCATCAATTGCATCTTCTAATCTATTTGCTATAGGGGCTAATGCAATAGAACTACCTTACATAGGTAAAGTTAATTCTAATATGTCATCTGCAAAAGATTTAACAGATGTATTAAAGGAATGGAAAAATTTCAAATATAAGGGTGAAGGTATGGTAATCTCTATAATTGATAGTGGTATTGATTATAGACATAAAGATATGAAACTTTCAGATCCTTCAAAAGCAAAAATAAAAAATAAAAATCCTGAAGGAAAAGGTAAATACTTTACAGATAAAGTTCCTTATGGATACAACTATGCTGACAAAAATCAAAATATTATAGATACTGGCAGTATGCATGGAATGCATGTATCTGGTATAGTAGCTGCTAACGGTAACAGTGATGAAGTTTCAAAATTTGAAGCTATTCAAGGAATAGCACCTGAAGCTCAATTATTTGCTATGAAAGTATTCTCTAATGATCCAGATTATCCAAGCTGTAACGATGAAGATGTAGTTGCTGCTATAACTGATTCTGTAAAACTTGGTGCTGATGTTATAAATATGAGTTTAGGTTCTGATGCAGGCTTTGTAAAAATGACTGAACCTATCCAAAAAGCTGTAAAAATGGCTGAAGAAAATGGAGTTGTTGTTGTAATATCTGCTGGTAACTCTAGCTATTCAACAAATCCAGTTAAAGTACCAGATATAGTTGATACAGCAATTATAGGAGCACCTTCTACAGCAAAGGAAGCTCTTAGTGTTGCATCTTTTGAAAATAGTAAACTAAATCAATCAGCATTAACATGTAAAATTGGTGACAGAGCTAAAGACTTTGCATACCTAGTATCAGAAGTAAGTCCTATAGATAAATTAAAAAATGAATATGAATTAGTTGACTGTAACTTAGGTACTAAAGATGATTTTAAAAATAAAGATGTCAAAGGAAAAATCGCTCTTATTCAAAGGGGAGAAAATACATTCATCGAAAAGAAACTAAATGCTCAAGATGCAGGTGCAGTTGCAGCAATTATATATAACAAAAATGGTGAAAAAGGATATATTGGCATGGCTACAGATCCTAACGTAACTATTCCTTCTATGTTTATAACAAATGAAGATGGTAAAGCACTTAAAGATTCAATCTCTAAAGGTGGAAAAATTAAGTTTGATAATAAAAAAATCCGTATAGATAATCCAAATAAAGATAATATGTCTGGATTCTCATCTTGGGGACCTGCTCCAAGTCTTGATTTTAAACCACAAATAACAGCACCAGGTGGAAACATATTATCAACAGTTAATGATAATAACTATAAATATATGTCCGGAACTTCAATGGCGGCACCACATACTTCCGGTATAATGGCACTTATATTACAACGTATTAATTCATTAGATTTAAAACTATCTCCAAAAGATAAAGTAGAACTTGTAAAAAATCTTGCCATAAATACATCTATACCTCAAGTTGATGAAGATTCTACAGAAGGTAAACTACCCTTCTCTCCAAGACAACAAGGAGCAGGACTTATAAATGCTTTAAACTTAATGAAAAACAACGTAGTAATTTTAGATGAAAACAATGAATCAACTGTAGCATTAAAACAAATTAATGAAACTACAAAAAAATTCACTCTAACATTTAAAAACTACGGAAACAAAGAAGAAATCTATATGCCTAAAGACGTGTACGGTGTATTAACTGAGCAAAAAGATAAGACAAGAGAAATGAATATAAAAGATGCCAAAATCTCTTTTGATAAAGAAGAAATAGTAGTACCAGCAAATGGCGAAACTAAAGTAACTGTTACATTAACACTTCCTAAAGATTGCCCTAAAGGAATATTTGTAGAAGGTTTCTTAAACTTCATGTCAAAATCCACTGATACTGCATCAATTGGCATACCTTACATGGGATTCTATGGTAACTGGGATGAATCAGCCATTATAGATAAACCTGTTTGGGAAAAAGATTCATACTTAAAAACAACAGGTGTTTATAAAATCTCAAACAAAGATGAAATTTTATTAGGTGTTATTGGTAAAGATAAAAAAACAGAAGATCCAATAGTAAATAAAGACCTTATCGCCATAAGTTCAAAAGATAAAGATGTTTATGTAACACCTAAAATGGCACTTCTTAGAAATGCTAAAACTATAATTGTTAATGTTTTAGATAGCAAAGGAAACTTAATTAGAACATTAAATATTGATAAAAACGTAAATAAAGATAAGTGGTCTCCATCCCCTCATGATCCACTTCTAGATGACAATTTTGAAGAATTATCTCCATGGAGATGGGATTTAACTTATTATAATTCATCTAAAGGAATTTATGAAAAAGTTCCTGATGGACAATACTATTTTGAAATAAAAGCAGCTATAGACTATAAAGACGCTAAATATCAAACTGTTAAATTACCTGTAAAAGTAGATTCTACAGCGCCTCAATTAATATATAAATCATCTACAGAAACTGATAATCGTAACTATACTTTAAGATTTAAAGCAAATGAAAATTTATCAGGCATTAAAAACTTTAAAATAAAGGTAAATAATGATTTTTATAAAGATGAAAATAATAATACTGAACTAAAATTAAAAACTAATGTAAAAAATGAATACTGTGTTAACTTAAAACTTTTAGATGGTAAAAATAATGTAGTTATATATGGTACTGATAATGCTGGAAATACTAGTGAACTTCCAATGTCAATAACTGCAAATTCTTTAAGAATAACTTCACCACAAACTGATTCTTCACTATCCTCTGGAGAATTCACTTTAAACTATACTGGAGATGAAAAACTTCTTAAAGAAGCTGATCACTACTCAATATCAGTAGACAATAATGTTGTAGAAAAGAATACTAAATCTCTTTCATACAAGCTTAAAAATGTAACTGCTGGAAAACACACTATTACTGTTGAAGCTTATGATAAAGACAATAATAAATTAAGCACATCTTCTATAAATACTGTTGTAGAAAATGATAACTTATATATAAACTTCACAGGATTAAAAAGAGAAGGTGTATTCTACAAATACCCTGCCGCTGTAGTAAGAGGTGATTTATCTACAAAAGTTAAATCATTTAAAATTCAAGGAAAAGATGTTAAAGTTAATAAAGACTTAACCTTTAGCCAAATAATAGACTTAAAAGACGGTCAAAATAAAGTTGAAGTTTTAGCTACTGATTTAAAAGGAAAAGAACATAAATATGCTTTAAATCTTTATTGTGACTTAACTAATCCAGAATTAACTATGGAAGAAAAAGATGAAGTTATAACAGTTGATAAAAATACTACATCTTACAAAGTTAAATGTTCCGTTAAAGATAATAACTACGGATTTAAATTATTTGTAAATGGTAATGAAATTGATTCAAACAAAGATTTGTATGATAAATCTGGCGAATATGAAACTGATGTTAAATTGAATGCTGGAAAAAATATTATAGAAATTAAAGCTGTAGATAGAGCCGGAAATACAACTATTAAAAAGATAACTGTAAATCGTCAATAATTAAATAAAAAAGAAACCATAATATAAATTATCTATATTATGGTTTCTTTTTTATCTTATTTCTACATTATTACTTTCTATACCATTTGGAACATTTTTATTATTAGGTATTTCCTTATTTATTGTATTTTTCTCTTCTTTGTTATTTTCTTCCTTATTGATTACTTCTTTATTTAGATTATTATTAATCTTAGGCTCATGCTTCTTATTTTGTTTAGGATTTACTACCTTAATATTTTTATTATTAGGCTTTATTACCTTAGCCTTTGGATTATTAACCATGTTATTATTCATATTTGTATTTTTATCTTTTATGTCTTTATTATTTTTTATATCCTTGTTATTAACATTTTTATTATTAATGTTAATATTGTGGTTATTTATCTTTTTGTCATTCTTCTTAATATTCTTGTCTATATCAATTTCACCACTTATATACTTGTCATATTCTTTATCTACTATATTTATTCCCTTAGTATCCTTAATAACCCCTATACGCCATTTTAATTTCGAATCCATAGCTGAATAATATAATAGGTATTGTCCGTCTTTCTTTAATAAACAAGGTCTATATAAAGTTTTCTCATCAAAAGTTCCCACTTTGTCTGTTGGTTCCATTATCTTTTTTAATGGCTTAAAATTAATTCCATCTTCTGAACAAGCATAATATAAATTTTGATTTAAAAAAACTTCTCCGTAAGCACAACATACAAATTCATAACCTACATCAGTTTTTATTAAATCTTGGTGCCATATTTTTAACTTATTGCCCTTGCCTACAAAATTACATTTCTTTAACTCTGAAAAACTCTTCCAATCAGCAGTTTCTGTGTAATATAATTCTCCATCATAATTTGTAAACCATACTTTATATTTTCCATTTTCATAATTTATAATTGGTGATAAATATGCACATTTTACTTTAAAAGTATCATTATTTAAAACTAACTTCTTATCAGTCCAATGTAATCCATCCTTACTCTTTGTTACATATATGTAATTTTTATTATTATCAGGTTGATTTTTTTCTGTCTTAGCTGGATTATATCTAAAATACACTTCTAATGTATTATTTACCATGCACATATGTATATCCGAATAATGACCACCTTTAGCTACATCCTCTGGAACAAATAATGGTTTATTATTTTTTTTTGGAGATCTAAATTTTATCCCATCATTACTTACTAATATTTGTGGGTTTTCGTAATCATCATTTGAAAAAGGATATGGAGTAAGTCCCATCCAATATTTATAACCATTCCATCCGTTCTTAAAATATAAAACTTTAGGGTGAACAGCTTGATTAGATCCATCATATGTTGGTGTATATAATGGTCTAGGTGCATTTCGTACATTTAATCCATAACCATCACTTTGACTTTCCGCATACGCCATACTAGCTAGTTTCTTCTTTTCTTTTATTTTATACTGAGTAACCAAAGTTTCATTATCAACCTTTCCTATTGGATTACTCATAAATATATAAGTTCCTATAATTCCCAAAGCACAACCTAATAATATTCTAAATATTTTTCCCATATTTCGCCTCCATAATTCATCACAACTCATAATTATATCCTCATATATAATATTAATTGTAATACATATATTTATATTTACATTTTGGTAACATTTTATGAATATGTTTCTTAGAATTATTTTCTATATTAATGAAATACTAAAAGTACAGCTAAATAATAAGGAGGAAATAAGCATGTCAAAAATAGCAAAAACTAAAAATGATAATCAATGGACTTCAGTTCCAGAACAACCTTGCAAAAAATCATGTTGTAATAAAAAACCTAAAACAGCCACTGATAATCAATGGACTTCAACTCTAAAAAATAACGTTGATGATAACAAATAAAACTTCAACAACATTACTTCGATTTTTAAGTGAAGTAATGTTGTTATTTTTTAATTAATATTTATATATTATCATATTTTAAATACTTCAATTATATCTTCTAGTTTTTCAGAAAGATTATTTAACTTCTCTGCTGAAAGTACTATTTCTTGTAATCCTGATGCTTGTTCTTCTGATGATGCACTTACCTCTTCTGATGTAGCTGCTGTTTCTTGTGCTACAGAAGATATTTTTCCAATATTATATAAAACACTATCCTTATTCTTTTTTATATCTTTTAAATCAGAATTTACATTATCTATGTTTTCTTTTAATATTTCAATAGATTCTCTTATATCATTGAAATTTTTTTCTGTAACATTTATATCCTCACCAGTTTTACTGCTAAACTTTATTGCATTATCTAACTTATTAAATACTTCAATCATGCTAGACTTAATATCATCTATAACATTCTTTATTTTTATTGCTGAATTTGAAGATTGTTCAGCAAGCTTTGTAACCTCTTCAGCAACTACAGCAAAGCCTTTTCCAGCTTCTCCTGCTCTTGCCGCTTCAATAGACGCATTTAATGCAAGTAATTTTGTTTGTTCTGTTATACCTTTTATAACTTCTGTTATTTCCTCTATTTCTTTTGATTTATCCCCTAAATTTTTAACTTCTCTTATAACTTCCAAATTTGCTTCTTTACCTTCATTAAAAGTACCCTCTAGATTTTTTAATAAACTTTTTCCTTCATCACTTACATTTCTAACCTCTTCAGAAGCTTTCATCATTTTTTCAGAATTTGTAATTGAATTTACAACAATATCATTTAATATTTCTGTTAAATGAACACTTTCATTTAATTTCTCCGATTGACTTACAGATCCATCAGCTATTTGTTGAATTGCCTTTGCAATTTCATCACTTGCTACATTTGACTGCTCCGTTATTGACAAAAGTGTATTAGAATTTTCTTTTAAATTATAACATGCATTTTTAATATTTTTTACTATATTAACTACATTATCCCTAGTGAGATTAATTGCATCAACCATATATTCTATTTCTATAGTTAATCCTGATTTTTTGTCTATTTCTTTTGTAAAATCTCCATTACTAAAATCATTTAATATATTAACAACATAATTTATAGGATTAATTATCTTCTTTTTAGTAAATCTAGATGCACCCCATATTGCCACACCAATAGATAAAAAGGCTATTATAATATTTATTATAGCTGACTTAAATATGGTATCTGTTAATTCTTTCTTAGGTATTAATCCTACTGTAATATATCCATTACTTTTCTCTACCCCTTTAAATATGACCATTTTAGTTCCATTTATATATTGTTCAAATACATCTTCTTTTGAATTTAAGATATCTAATGCATCCTTGTCCTTTTTACCTATCTTATTACTATCTCTATGAGATAGTATAGTTCCATTTTTATCTATAACCATAGCAAAACCATTCTTACCTATTCTCATATTTTTAGTAATTTTATCTATGTATCTTAACTTTATATCCAGTCCTATTACCCCAACTATATTTCCTGAACCATCCTTAACCGCTTTTGCATATGTAACTTCATATTCTTTATCTTTTCCTCTCGAAATATAAGGATCTGTTAATATGGCTTCATTAGGATTTTCTATTGCTTTTTTATACCACTGAGTTTTAGTTACATCAAAATCTTCACTTATATTTTGTTCTGGTTGGGCAATTACTTTTCCGTTTTTAGCTCCCATATATACGGCTGTTATACCCTCATGCGATTCTAAAAATGATTTTAAATTATTGTTAAGCCATTGTTCATGATCTGAACCATCTAATATAACTTTTGCATTTGGTTCTAAAGATAACATATTTACAGATTCTTTACTTGAATTATTTAGATGATTTATATACTGATTTATAGTTTTTATACTACTTATTGCTATCTGATTAAAATCTTCTTTTTGTTCTCCCTCCATAATATGATAATTTATTCCAGTTACCAATAACAATGGTACTAAAATTGATACAAATAATAAAATTAGCATTTGTTTATACAAACTTCTCTTATTTTGTTTCACTTGCTCTGTCCCCCTATTAGTTTAATTTTTTATCCTATTTATTATCGAAAAAAACACATAATTTTTAACTAACACTGTGAATCTAAACCATTGATAGACTTGTGGAGGGTGTATCTCTTGAAATTTATAATCAGCATAAATATTCCTTAAATGCGTTTCAATAAAAATTAAACCCTAATGATATATTGTTATATATCATTAGGGTTTAATTGTGTTTATGATTTGTTTTAATATCGATCCCATTTCTTCTTTAAGATTGTACTCTCCATCATGTAAGCACCAGTCGTATACAACACCTCTCATTAAAACAAATATAAATCTTGTAATTTGTTGTGATGTCATGCTATTTTTTACTTCATTCTTTTCTTGTCCCTCTTCTATTATGGCATCTAATATCGTCTGCATATGTCTTCCTTTAGTAATAAACATCTTATTATTAGAATTATACAATTGTTTCATCATATCAATTCCCATTTTTTCATTGTATTCTGCATAGTAATTAAAATATTCTATTATTTTATCTATGGTATTTTCACTAAAAAGTCTTTCTTTAATGGTATCATAAAAAAAGTCATCCGCTATTTTATAAAGTTCCGTAAAAATTTCATTCTTAGATTCAAAGTAATGATAAAAAGTACCTACCGATACTCCTGCATTTTTACAAATCTCTTGAATAGTAACATTATCATATCCCTTTTTCTTCATAAGTTGTGTTGCGATATCATATATTTTTTTCTTTGTATTCATTGCCTGAATCTGCCTTCTTGTAGGTTCTTGCATTTTTTATTCTCCTAATTTAAAAATTTAGCCATATTATTAATTATACTTTACAATTATATATTGTCAAATTTATTGCATTATTTTCAAATTAAACCAATTATTTTATTGACAAACAGATATTAATACATTATACTGAATATATTCAGTGAATACATTCAGTGAGTACATTCAGTGAGTACATTCAGTGAGTACATTATAGTTAAACGTATTTATTTAGTAAGTTTTGTATATTAAAATAGGGAGGATGTTATATGAATAAGAAATATTCAAATTTATTTGAGCCAATAAAAATTGGTAATGTAGAAATTAAGAACAGATTTGCAATGGCACCTATGGGTCCTGCTGGATTATGTTCTGAAGATGGTAGTTTTAATGAAAAAGGAATTGATTACTATGTTGAAAGAGCTAAAGGTGGCACTGGATTAATAATAACTGGTGTTACTTATGTTGAAAATGACATAGAAAAGTGCGCTATGCCCTCTATGCCTTGTCCAACACTTAATCCTAGTAGCTTCATAAAATCTGCAAAAGTGCTAACTGAAAGAGTTCACGCTTACAATTCAAAAATCTTTCTTCAATTAACAGCAGGTTTTGGACGTGTTAGTATTCCTGGTATAGTTGGAGATATTACTCCAATTGCCCCATCCCCTATTCCTCATAAATGGCTTCCTGAAATAACATGTAGACCACTTACTATAGAAGAAATTGAAACTTATATAAGAAAATTTGGTGAATCTGCAGCTATCGCAAAAGAAGCTGGCTTTGATGGAGTTGAAGTACATGCTGTTCATGAAGGCTATCTTCTTGATCAATTTACTATGACTCTATTTAATAAAAGAACAGATAAATACGGTGGTTCCTTAGAAAATAGACTTAGATTCCCAATAGAAATTTTAAAAGAAATCAAAGAAAAATGTGGACAAGATTTCCCAGTATCTCTTCGTTATAGTGTTAAAAGCTATGTAAAAGGATTAAATGACGGTGCTTTACCTGGAGAAGAATTCGAAGAAAAAGGTCGTGATCTTAATGAAGGACTTAAAGCCGCTAAAATCTTAGAAGAAGCTGGATATGATGCCTTCAACTCAGATGCTGGTACTTATGACTCTTGGTATTGGAATCATCCACCTATGTACTTTAAAAAAGGAATGTACCTTTCATTAAATGAAAAATTAAAACAAGTATTAAAAGTTCCAGTAATTACTGCTGGAAGAATGGATAATCCAGACTTAGCAAGTAATGCTATATCTCAAAACAAAACAGATATGATAGCTTTAGGTAGACCACTTTTAGCAGATGCTTATATCCCAGAAAAAATAAAACAAGACAAACTTGAAAATATTCGTCCTTGTTTATCTTGTCATGATGGATGTATGGGAAGACTTGCATTAGGTGGAGGCCTTTCTTGTGCTGTAAATCCAGCTACAGGAAGAGAAAAAGAATTCCAGCTACAACCTGCTACTAAAATTAAAAATGTACTTATTATAGGTGGTGGTGTTGCCGGATGTGAAGCTGCTAGAGTTTGTGCTATAAGAGGTCATAAAGTTTCCTTATATGAAAAAACAGACAAGCTAGGCGGAAATATTATTCCTGGTGGAGTTCCAGACTTTAAAGAAGATGACAGAGCCCTTGTTCAATGGTATTACAATGAATTAAAACAAAATAATGTTGATATTCATTTTAATACTACAGTTACAGAAGAACTAATTAGCAAATTAAACTGTGATGTTATAATTATTGCTACAGGTTCAAAACCTAGAATATTAAAACTAGATGGTGATATGGACAAAGTTTATACTGCCCAAGATGTTTTATTAAACACTAAAGAACCAGGAGATTCAACAGTTATACTCGGCGGTGGACTTGTAGGATGTGAAACTGCTCTTTGGCTTATAAAACAAGGTAAAAAAGTTACAATTATTGAAGCTCTTGATGATATACTTGCTTCAGGACCAGCAATATGTCATGCAAATAGCCAAATGCTAAAAGATCTTTTAAAGTTCCATAAAGTTGATATAAGAACTAATTCTTTAGTGTCAAAAGTAACTGATGAAGGTATTATAATAAAAGAAAATAACAATGAAGCTTCTATCCCTTGTGATTCTGTTATCTTAGCTGTTGGATATACTTCTGAAAAAGACTTATATGAAAAATTAAAATTTAATAATAAAGAAATGTATCTATTGGGAGATGCAAGACAAGTACAAAATATTATGACAGCCATATGGGATGCATTTGAAGTAGCAAGAAACATATAAATAAAAAATGAGTAGCCAACATGTGCTACTCATTTTTTATACTTTATAGATTTAATATCAATAATTTAGTATAATAATTTTATACTATTTTTCATATTTAAGGAGTATTTATGAATACTTTTAAATTTATTGTAATTAGCTCACTTTTAGCTTTACTATGTTGCATATTAACTTCATGTAATAATATATGTGGAAATAAATTACTAAAACAAATTACCACTTCTGATAATAAATATACTGCAATAGCTTTTATCAGAGATGCTGGTGCTACCACTGCATTTAGTCCACAAGTTTCATTATTTAAAGTTGGACACAACTTAACTGATTCGGATACAGGAAATATTTTTATAGGAAATAACTCTGATTTTATAGATATAGAATGGAAAAATGAAAACACTTTGATTATAAAACACAAATGTCCAAAAGAAGAAATACATAAAAAAGAAACTAAACTTAAAAATATTAATATTGAATACATAAAACTTGATGATAATAACTAAATTTATTTTTATAATTGCATTATAAGGAGGATAATTATATGCCAACATCGAGCAATAACCCTAAATGGGGGTTATATCTAATTTAATAAATCGTAATAAACTTGCTAAGATAGGTTGTATATGTAATATAATATCTCTTATTTTACCATATATATATTTTTATTTAGGAACACTCATTTTTGGTCCTTGATTTTATGTATAACATATCGCAAATCTTACTGAATAAATTTAAATTACAAAAGCCTAGATTTATAACTAATATTTTTTAGTTATAAATCTAGGCTTTTGTATTTATACACTATATATTTATGATTTACTAAACCCCAGTAGAGCCAAATCCATTCTCACCTCTAGTTGTTTCTGTCAGCTCAACAACTTCTTCTACTTTTAAAGTTAATGTTGGTTTTATAACCATTTGTGCTATTTTCATTCCTTCTTCTACTTTAAATTCTTCACTACCAAGATTTATTAATATTATACCTATTTCTCCCCTGTATCCTTCATCTATAGTTCCTGGAGTATTTAAAACAGTAATACCATGTTTTAATGCTAACCCACTTCTTGGTCTAATTTGTGCTTCTGTATCTTTAGGTAATTGAATTTTAATTCCTGTATGTATAAGTTTTCTTTCCATTGGCTTTAAAGTTATCTCCTCTACAGAAAATAAATCCATTCCAGCATCTCCTTCATGGGCTTGAAATGGTATTATAGCTTTCTCATTAGTTTTTTCTACTAAAAGTTTCATCCTAAGTCCTCCTAATTTCTTCAATGAGTTTATATTATTAATGCATTATTAAAAAGATGAGTTTTTACTCATCCTTTTATTATTTTAATCCTACATTTTGTATTACTTTAGAAAATTGTGATCCATACGCTAACATTAATAAAATTATACCAGTAATTAGTGCTAATCCTATTTTATTTTCTAAATTCATTTTAATCTACCTCTCTTATTAATTATTCTTCTAAATTATTTAAGATTATAGACCAATTAGCGCATTTTAAACTAATATTAATTTAATTCATATTCCTTATAATAATCATTTTATAAACAATTATATAATAAAAACCTTAATTTGTGTAATTATGTATATATTAAAGTTAATTTTTCAATTTATAAAATAAATCTTTATCAAATTCTTCTCCTAAACTCAATATTTCATTTCCATATTCATCTACAACACAAACGCCTTCATATGAACCATTCATAGGATATGCCCTATATTTGTGTTTAATTACTAGTAGTTTCCCTTTATATTTTCCATTTTCTATAATTTCAAAGTAATTTCCGTCACAAATAAATTTTTCTTCACCAGTTTCTACATCTACCTTATGCACAGCAGCAGAAACAGCCCAAGCTTCGGATAAAAAGTATATACTTTTTTTATCTGATGTAAATTTAGGATTAGATATACCGGCTATAACATACCTTACATCTTCCTCCTCTCTAGAACTAACTAGTAATTTTTCTTGTCCATTAGAATACTTTAACCATAATTGATTATTTTCTATATCACCTAAACCTGTTGATATAGGTGGTAAATTTGTTTCTTTTATTAAAATATCTGTAGGTACAACTTTATCCTTTATACGAAATTTACATCTTTGTGATTTTTTCATACTCTTTCCTAATACAGATTTTATATTTTTATCTACAATTAGTTCATATTCTTTAGATGACACATATCCATCCTTTGGTGGAATAACATATATTGACTTATTATTTTCTCCTAAAATAAATTTTACATCAACTTTAACTCCATCTTTATCTCTCACAATAATATTATTTTTTATATTACTATCAAAAACAACCTCATCAGAAAAAGTTATATTCCATTCTTTATTACAATCAACAACTTGATTTTGAATAATATCTAGAGCATTTGCATGACTAGAAATTGATAATAATAACCCAAGTGTAAATATTGATTTTACACAAAATGATTTTTTCATCTTCTTCATCTCTCCCTTATATCTTTAAGTGAACTTATGAAAATTATAACATATTTTGTATTTATTTTGAATTTACACTAACTATTTAGTTCCAATACTTATATATTTTAAGTATAGATATCAAATATATACTGTATTCTTATAACTCCATATTATTAAGAATCTATTTAAGTTCCCTTAGTTCATCTAATGTTAGTGTAATTCCCTTACCTATTTTTTCATGTTAAGGTGACCAATCTCTTAAATCATATTTTGGCTATTTATCATTCCAAGTAATTAAATTCAATTCTTTTGTCCACCCTTTTGATGATTCAGAAATCACCCCTATGTTTTCTTTTATTTCATTCTTTATATTTGCCAACTTAATCACTTCCCTATTACCTAATTTTCAAAATTACTTTCTACTGTCAACAAAAACATAATATTGATGGAGCTACCTTTTCGGTTTCAAGTAACTTATTGATTCCTTTTTTTGTATAATTTTATATTCTATTTATATATATAATATCCTCTTAATGAGTTATAGGTTGTTTTCTAAATTTATAAATGGACCTGCTTTAGATCTGAATTGGTATAACCTTAAACTCGCAATACCTTTACTTTCAGATGTTAAGCTAGTCCATTTTATTATTTTAATTTAAATCTAATTTTCTAATAATCTACTTTGCTATTATCCCTTACAAATCTCATGTAACTCTATAACCTCTAGAAGAGTATTTTTTTGATTACTTGTAAGTTCATAATCTAAAAACTGAGTATCTCCTTCAAATCTTATCAACGCTTTTTTAGCCTTTCCTAGTTTTTTTAAATTATCAATCATATTTAAATTAGTATTATAATCACTAAGTATGGTATCTTCAAGAACAGGTATTTCAATCCACTCATATATTCCCGTTCCGAATCCAACATTTGATTTTCTATCAAAATAATCAAATTTTAGATCAAAAATTTCTCCATCTGCGTTACATTTAATATTTTTTGTAAATACCCACTCTGATCTATTAAATCCTGCAATTAATTTTAATACATCAATTCCAACTTCTCCTCTCAGATAAGGATAGAATATAACGCTCCCCTCTCCAATATCAATTAATTCTCCATAAGGTTTAGGCATATATGTAACATCCTCACTAACTTTATCTTTACATTTATTTACCTTTGATAATAAATACTCTTCCGATTTCTTTAGCATGTCCTCTTTTGCTTTTAATAAAATATCTTTCATATGATTTTGAGCTTCACTATAGTTTGTATCATCCTTAATAACATTATTAAATTGTTCTAACGCATAAAAATAATTTTTATTTTTCTCAAGCTTAATACCATTTTTAAAAGCTTTTCTTGAATCACTATATTTTTTTATCTTTTCTTTAGATTTATTTATTTGTTCAAAATTAAATTTATAATAGTACATTTGATCCAATACATCTAATTCCTTATTACAATCACTTCTATTTTTATCATTAATGAAATCATTTTGTAAGTGACTAATCTTATTTGTTAGGTATTTTCCTATTTTTTTATCAAATTTATCTTGTTTATTCTTATCATTATTATTTATAACATTAGAATATACTTGTTTTGCATCCTCATATTTTTCAGCATTAAATGCCTTTTTAAATGCATTTATATCTTTATTATTTATATGAACACATATACATATGTTAAGAATTATAATTGCTATCATAACCCCTAAAGATATACATAGTTTCTTTTTGTCTTTTAATAAACTTTCAACTACTTTATCTAACTTACTAATTACTTTTTTAAATAATACTAAAATTTTATTTTTATTTTTTGAATCTTGTTTTTTTAACTTTTTACCACACTTAGAGCAATAAACACTAGAATTATCATTTTCAGTACCACATTTATGACAAAACATACAATCACCTCGTCTACAAAATTATGATTTAATCTAACTAATCTACTATATTTTCTTAAAAATGAATATTATTACATAAAACCATAATTTTTATAGTCATATATCTTTTAACTTATCCTTCTAAACTCACAGACACAAAAAAAACAAAACCACCAGGCATTAACCTGGTGGTTTTCATATACGAGATAAGTCTATAAGCCGAGTTCTGTATTTGATGATCATCTATCTAGGCCTAATGTTACCATTAGACTCAAGCGATTTTACCCGGGGACGGAACGGGCCGCTCCTTAATGTCCCTCTATTCAATCTTGCTCCAGATGGGGTTTACATAGCCGCAAAGTCACCATTGCGCTGGTGAGCTCTTACCTCACCTTTCCACCCTTACCACAAACAAAGTTTATGGCGGTATATCTCTGTTGCACTTTCCTTAGAGTCGCCTCCACTGGGAGTTACCCAGCACCCTGCCCTATGGAGCTCGGACTTTCCTCTCCTACATAAAATGTAGCAGCGATCATCTGGCTTACTCGCAGATTTTATATTAACACACAATTGCTTAAAAATCAAATGAATTTTTGGCAATTATCCTATTTTATAAGGATCTTTAATAACTTCTGAAAATATTATTTTATTTTCAAATCCCGCTTCTTTAATTTTTTCTTGTAGTCTTACACAGATATCCTTAAAAGCTATCCATTCTGTTGGGAAGTGTCCTCCATCAATAACTACCACTCCATCTTCATTATAATCACTTATAACATGGTAAGTAGTATCCCCTGTAATTATACACTCTGCTCCCATGTTTCTAGCTCTATTAAAATAATCCTGTCCACTACCATTTATAACTGCAATTGTTTTTATTTCTTTAGAATCTTCTCCTATGTATCTTACAAAAGGTGTGTTTAAAACTTCCTTTACTCTATTACACATTTCTTTTACTGTTATAGGACTTTCTAAAGTACCTACTCTACCTAATCCACTTACATCATCATCTTCGTCTTTTCCTTCTGAAAACTCTATAGTCTTGCAGTTTTTAATCTTTAGTAATTTCATAACTGTATCATTTATTCCATCTTTAACTGAATCTAAATTAGTATGTGCAGAATATAGACTTATATTGTTTTTTATAAGTTCTAATATTTTTCTTCCAACTAATGTTTCAGACGTAATAGATGATGGTTTTTTATATAATAATGGATGATGAGCAAAAATAAAATTACAGTTTTTTGCTTTAGCTTCTTCTATAACATCTAATGTACAATCTAAAGTTACAAGAATATTACCTATTTCATTATTAAGTTCTCCTACCATAAGTCCAACATTATCATAACTTAACTTTAACTTAACAGGAGCAAATTCTTCTACTATATTTTTAAAATCAACTACTTTTAAAGACATTTAATTAATTCCTCCAATTTTTTAATGTTTTGTTTTAATTCCATTTTTCTTTCTTTGGCAAGTTCAGTATCATCCTTAATGTATTTAACAATATTTTTATATTTATCTATTTTAAAATTAATGTATTCCTTAACTAAAGGATGTTTTTTATCTATTAATTTTTCCCCTATTTCATAGTATATATCGTCTAATTTTTTAGGATTATTGTTAAATCTTACTTTTATAATCTCATAATATTTTCCTTCATCAAAACATAATTCTTCATCTAAAACATCATATCCACTCTCATATATATACTTTCTTAATATATCCGGATTTTGAACTGGTTGAAGTATACAATAATCCAGTGACTTAAACACATCTTTGCTCTCTTCAATTATATCTCTTATTAAATTTCCGCCCATTCCCGCAATTATTGCACCATTAACTTCATTAGGATTTATGGTAGTAAGACCTCCACCAAGTCTACAAGTTATCTTATCACTTAATCCTTCTCTTCTTATATTAGATTTTGCCTTTTCTACTGGTCCTTTATTTATATCTGATGCAATAGCAGCATTACAAACTCCATTTTTTATTAAATATATAGGAAGATATGCATGATCTGTACCTATATCCGAAATACTCTCACATTTATCTACTAATAGTCCGATAGTTTTTAATCTTAAGCTTATATTCATAAATTCTCTCCTATAACATAAAATTAGCCAAAGTTTTAAATTGCATTAAAAAAAATACAATAGCTATAAAAAGTGACACATATATATATGTTTTTGCACTCTTCTTATCATATTTTGCATGAAAATGAGCTGCATAATACATACAAAATAATATTCCCATATTTAAAACACCATAGATAGCCTGTTTAAATGCAAATTGCTTTCCTGTTCCCATTCGTATTGGATTAAAAGCAGCATTGAAACTTAGTGGCATTTTATCAGGTAATGTACCATTTACATATAACAATAGTGGCGTTACAGTAAATATAACTATAATTACACTTACCAATATAAATGGTAACATAAATGATTTTTCCTTATATAATACAACTGGTTTTTTCTTAATGTATTCCCAATCAGCTGGTTTTACACCTTTTTCCTCTAATTTATTTATAAAATCATTTAGATTTTCTGGTGAAATTGCATAATTTATATCATCATTTTTTAGGTATAAAGTATTTCTTCTAGATGTTATAAACATTCTTGTTGTCCCTATTTTGTATATATAATATCTTCCAAAAGCAAAGTTTCCATCACCAATTCCCCTTAATTTAACCCCTCTTATTTTATCTTTAGAATCTTTATATCCTCCTATATCTTTAAAAGATATCTTTACTTTCTTTAATCCATATATCCCTACAATGTGCAAATATTCATCATCTATTATGTATTTCAAAGATAATGATAGTAAAAAATAATATATTCCGTAAATATTTAATATAACTAAAGATGCCTCTATAAATGACAAAACCATATATTGATCAATTAAACGAGTTAAGAATAAACATGATATATCTATGAATAATATAGCGGATAATATAATAATAGAACTTATTCCCTTTTTTGATTTATATGTATCCATATTATCACCTCTCTATATTTTGTAACAATTATACCACAAAAAAAGAGTAAAGTTAAACTTTACTCTCAGGCTGTTGATAAACATAATTTGTCAACAGCCTTTTTACATTTATTACAAAAAGGATTTTTAGTGTTTATGTAGAATATATATTTTAGAACAATAAATCTTTTAGCCCGTTAGGGCTCCTACGGAGGAAAAATGCTTACTAATAATGAAAGAAAACAAAATCAATTAGAACTAGTTTATATAGAAAATTTAGTACCTGAAAATCACATACTTAGAAAGATAGATAAATACATAGACTTTTCATTTATAAGAGATTTAACTAAGGATTTATATTGTCCTGATAATGGAAGACCTTCAGTAGACCCAGTTGTATTATTTAAAATGCTTTTTATCGGATACCTATTTGGTATACGTTCAGAGCGTCAGCTTGTAAAAGAAATCCAGGTAAATGTAGCTTACAGATGGTTTTTGGGATATGGACTTACTGATAAAATACCAAGTCATTCCACTATAAGCCAGAATAGAACAAAAAGATTTAGTAATACAAATATACATCAAGAAATATTTGATAATATTGTATTTCAAGCTATTAATAGAAACTTGGTTGATGGCAAAATTCTATATACTGATTCTACTCACTTAAAAGCTAACGCTAATAAACATAAATTTATTAAAAAAGAAATAACTAAATCCACAAAGGAATACTTTGATGAATTAGAGAATGACATTAATAAAGATAGAATTAATCATAATAAAAAACCTCTAAAAAAAAAGACTAAAATAGCTGAAACTAAGGAAATAAAAGTAAGTACAACTGATCCAGACAGTGGATATATGGTTAGAGATGGAAAACCTAAAGGCTTTTTTTATTTAGATCATAGAACTGTTGACGGAAAGTATAATATTATAACGGACGTTCATGTTACTCCCGGGAATATAAACGATGTAGATCCTTATGTTAAAAGAATAGAAACTCAAATAGAAAAGTTTAATTTTAATACAAAATATTTAGTAGCAGATGCCGGATATTCTACGAATCCTATTTGTAAACAAATTTCAGACAAAAATTATCAAGGTGTTTTTGGGTTCCGTTTAGGACCCCATGTTAAAGGAAAATATACAAAATATAGATTTCAGTATGTTAAAGAATTAGATGGATATGTGTGTATTAATAATTGCTTTTTAAAATATAGAACTACTACAAGGGAAGGTTATAAAGAATACGTAAGTAATGCGGAGCATTGTGCTTCTTGCAAATATAAAAATAATTGCTTAACATCTGATAAATCCATTAATAGAACTATACGTCGTCATGTTTGGGAAGACTATAAAGATCAAATTTTTAGATTTACTAAAACAGAAAAAGGTAAAAATATTTACAAACGACGTAAAGAAAAGATTGAGCGTAGCTTTGCTGATTCAAAAGAATTACATGGGCTACGTTATTGTCGCATGCGAGGAATTAAAAATGTTTCTGAACAGTGCCTACTTACAGCGGCAGTTCAGAATATGAAAAAGATAGCCATGGTGCTATCGCATTATTTTTTGTGTACATTAATTCAAATTTATTCCAAATTAACATACATAATAAATATTTTTCGAATGCTATCGCATAAAAGAATTTTGGCGTAAACAAAAGCCCCCAATTGTTGGGGGCTTTTTGAACAATCTGAGAGTAAAGTTAAACTTTACTCTTTATAACAAAATTAATCTAAATAGTCTTTTAATTTTTTACTTCTGCTTGGATGTCTTAGTTTTCTTAAAGCTTTTGCTTCAATTTGTCTTATTCTTTCTCTTGTTACATTAAACTCTTTTCCAACTTCTTCAAGAGTTCTTGCTCTACCATCATCAAGACCAAATCTTAATCTTAGAACCTTTTCTTCTCTTGGAGTTAATGTATCTAAAACATTTATTAATTGTTCTTTTAACATAGTAAATGCAGCTGCTTCTGCTGGAGCTGGAGCTTCATCATCAGGTATAAAGTCACCTAAGTGGCTATCTTCTTCTTCACCAATAGGAGTTTCAAGTGATACTGGTTCTTGAGCTATTTTCATGATTTCTCTAACCTTATCCACAGGCATTTCCATTATCTTCGCTATTTCTTCTGGCTGTGGTTCACGTCCTAATTCTTGAAGAAGTTGTCTTGATACCCTTATGAGTTTATTTATTGTTTCAACCATATGCACAGGAATTCTAATTGTTCTTGCTTGGTCAGCAATTGCTCTTGTTATTGCCTGTCTAATCCACCATGTAGCATAGGTACTAAATTTATATCCTTTTCTATAATCAAATTTTTCTACTGCTTTTATAAGTCCTAAATTTCCTTCTTGAATAAGATCTAGGAATAACATTCCACGACCTACATATCTTTTAGCTATACTTACAACAAGTCTTAAGTTTGCTTCTGCAAGCTTTTTCTTTGCATACATTTCGCCTTCTTCTATTCTTTGAGCAAGATCTATTTCCTCATCTGGAGTTAAAAGAGGTACTTTTCCTATTTCTTTTAGATACATTCTAACTGGATCATCTATTGATATTCCTTCTGGTACTGAAAGATCTATTTCTTCCTCTTCTTCTGTCTCCATATCTTTCATATCACCAATAACTTCTATATCCATTGATTCTAGAACAGCATAAACTTTTTCTATTTGTTCTGGACTTAATTCAACATTATCAAGTTCATCCATTATTTCTTTATATGTTAAACTACCCTTTTTCTTTCCTTTATCAATAAGACTTTTTATAATCTTCATCTTATCTTTATTATCTTTTACATTATTTTTCTTACTATTATTCTTTTTAGCTTCTGTCATTAAAATTACCTCCTTTCGCAGTGGTTCATTTCCATTATATTATTTTGAATCTTCTCAAGCTCTTTTACAAGATTTAAAGATTCCTCAAATAATCCTTGAGCCTCATAATGTTTAATTTTTTTCATAACTTCTTCCTTCGACTCCTCTAGTTTGAATTTTTTAATCTCTTTTATATAGGCATTTACAAGTTCTTTGTAATCTATATCTTCACTAAAATTTATTTGTTGTATTTTTGTCCATTCTCTCGAACTTTCTACATCATCACATTTTGTCTCTATAGATTTTTCTATGTCTCTTATATTGTCTTCATTATTATTTACTTGCTCTTTTATTAGCTTAAATATTTTCTTATGACTATCTACTATAAAATCTTCTTCATAGATATTGTGCATTACATAATCATAGCTTTCTATATTTAACATCATAATTTTAATTAATTTTCTCTGAGTCTTCATATAAGCAGGCTCTACATATAATTTCTGTCCAAAATTACCTTTAGTATACCTTTTTTCGTCTTTAATATGATTTTTTCTATCTTTAACATTTAATAAATCATAAATTGCTTGTTCTTTAAGCCCTGTCTCTTGAGACAATTTTCTTA
This sequence comes from Clostridium novyi NT, assembly GCF_000014125.1. Lineage (NCBI taxonomy): Bacteria > Bacillati > Bacillota > Clostridia > Eubacteriales > Clostridiaceae > Clostridium > Clostridium novyi. Next base: position 1,696,587 of record NC_008593.1, read on the forward strand.
TATAAATATCTTTCTCTATAGGATTTAATTTATTAATAATTTCACAGGCATTGTTTACATATTTCATAAGCATTTCTTCATTACTTATATCTAAACCAAATTTAGCCATTTTAAGTTCATAGTCAACTAAAGGTAAAGATTCATCTATAAGTTTCATAAAAGCCTCTTTACCATGATTTTTAATAAACTCATCTGGATCTTTACCTTCTGGTATATCTAAAACTTTAAGATCAAAACCTTGTTTTTTTAATATTTTAAGTCCTCTTAAAGTAGCACTTTGTCCTGCAAAATCTGCATCATATGATATTATTATTTTATCTACATATCTTTTTAAAAGTTTTCCCTGCTCGTATGTTAAAGCAGTTCCAAGTGATGCTACAACATTGTCAATCCCATGTTGATATAAAGATATGCAATCCATGTATCCTTCAACTATTATTATTGTCCTACTTTTATTGTTCTTTATGGCAAAATTAAGACCATAAAGATTGGTGCCCTTTTTAAATATGTCAGTTTCTGGAGAATTTAGATATTTAGGCTTAGAATCATCTAAAACTCTTCCTCCAAATCCAATAACTCTACCTCTATAGTCGAATACAGGAAATATAACTCTCTCTCTAAATCTATCGTATGTAGAATTATTTTTTCCCCTTATAATTAAACCTGCATTTAATAAGTCCAATTCAGTGTATCCTTTGTTTTTTAAATAATTCATTAAATTATGCCATCCTGAAGGTGCATATCCAAGTCCAAACCTTCTTATGGTTTTATTAACTATACCTCTGTTTGTAAAATATTCAGTTGCCTTTTTATTTATTTGTAAATTTTTAAAATAATATCTTGCTGCTTCAACGTTTATTTTATATAATTTATCATTTTTATTTTTGTAGGCTTGATTTTTATAATCATTATCCTCTATATGTATGTTAACTTTATCACCAAGATATTTTACTGCCTCAACGAAAGGAAGATTTTTCGTTTTCATTACAAAAGTAAAAATGTTACCTGCCTCACCACATCCAAAGCATTTATAAATTTGCTTATCTTGAGATACGCTAAAGGAAGGTGTTTTCTCATTGTGAAATGGACAAAGTCCTAAGAAGTTTCTTCCTGCTCTTTTGAGTTTAACACTTTCAGAAATAACATCCACAATATCAGTTTGTTCTTTAATCTTTTCAATTATTTCTTCACTTATCAATAAAGCATACCACCCATTTTTTTATTTTTAAGCCAACCTTATATGTATTCGACAAAAAAATTAATAATCCTTCTTTAATTTTAAAATTTCTTAGTCACTTATATATATTCTTTATAAAATACAAATATCCTTCATTTTTTTTATATTCTTTTTCGCCAATTGTTATTTATATATGTATTTTTCCATAACTTTCAATAATTATGCATAGTTTAATAAAACATACAAATTGTACAACTTATTTTAATATATTATATTTATATATTATATTTAGTATTTCTATATACGCATTAAAAATCCTCTTTATACCTTATATTATGTATAAATTTTGTGCATGTTTAATACATTTATAGTAAGACTTTTTTTAAGGAGTGTTACTATGGCTGATACAGCTAAATTATACAATAGTAGTATATTTTCAGAAGAAAATATAAAAAAATCTGTACTTCCACACTACAATTTAGATGATGCAGAAGTTACTGCAATAAAATTTAAAGATACTGCAAAGCAAAGAGCTGTTTATAGAATAACTACCGATAAAAATGAGTATTGCCTAAAGAAAGTTTATTTTCAAAAAAAAGAGTTACTCTTCGTATACTCAGCCATAGAATGGCTATACAGACATGATATAAACATTCCTCGACTTCTACCTAGTAGTAGTTTTGGAAGGTTTGTTGAATATAATGACATGTTGTTTATATTAACTCCTTGGATAGATGGAGTTAAATGTGAGTACAATTACGAAGAACATATAACCAAAGCATGTAGTAATCTTGCAAAGATTCATAAAAGATCTTTTGATTTTTTCCCTATTCCAGGTAGTACTTATAGAAAAGGGTGTGGAAATCTTCATAAATCTATGTGTAAACACTTTGAAAATTTACTTTCAAATTCTAATCACGCTTTTAAATATAAGGATTATTTTTCTAAATCTTTCTTAAATAAATTTAATGAAGGATTTATTCTAGGGAAAAATTCTACTGAAGCTTTATCTAAAGTAAATTTTAAAAACTTAAAAACTTCACTTTGTCATATGGACTATGTAAATAAAAATTTAATTTTTGATAAAGATGATAACCTTTGGATTATAGATCTAGATAAGTGTCGAATTGATTACTGCATTCACGATCTTGCTTATTTTTTCAGAAGACTTCTTCGTCGATATGAAACTAATTGGGATTTAGATATACTTCTCATGTGTTTAGAATCCTATGAAAAAATTCTTCCTCTAAATGTTGATGAGTATAACTATCTTCTTGGTTATTTATCTTTTCCTCAAAAATATTGGAAATTATCAAGAGATTACTATAAGAACATAAAGAAATGTAACAAAAAAGCTTTTGTAAATATGCTTTCTAAATCATCTAGGGACTTTGATAAACAAATCGACTTTTCATACAAATTTGCTAATTATATAAATAAACGATTTAATTAAAAAATTTTAAATTTCATAGTAAAAAAGTGTTACGATTTTTTTCGTAACACTTTTTCTACTTAATAATTTTAATTTTCTTCACCTAGTTTAAGGAATAAACGTGTTATGTTAGTTTTTGAAAGTTTTCCTATAACTTTAACCTTATCGCCATCTTGTTCTGATACTTTTTCTACTACTGGAAGACAATCCACTTCGCGTTCTATAATCTTTTTAGCAGCTGTATAAACACAATCATCTTTTTCTACACATACTATATTAGGCATTCTAGTCATTATTATACCTAATGGTACTTTATTTATATCAGTACCCCCTATTGCTATTTTCAAGAAATCTTTTCTTGAAACAGCTCCTACCAAGAATCCTTGATTCTCTACAAAAATAGTTCCAACATCATTTAGGAATAAATTTATTATAGAATCATATACAGTGGTTTCTTCGTCTAAGATAGTAGGTTTTGACATTATATCTTCTACTTTTATTTTTCTTATATAATCTAGTACCACACTAGAAGTTGATTTATTAGAATATATGTATCCAACTTTCGGTCTAGCTTCTAGTATTCCAAGCATAGTCAATATTGCAAGATCCGGTCTTAAAGCCGCTCTTGTAACTCCTATCTTACTAGCTAAATTTTCACTTGTTATAGGCTGTCCTTCTTTAACCAATTTAATAATTTCTTTTTGCCTAGTCGATAAATTAATGGTTTTCGACCTCCTTTGTTATATTACAATTATATTATATCATATAATAGGTATAATTATATACTATTTTTCGCATTCGTGTAGCTTTTATGTAATTTTTTCCTGAATTTAGTATGTATTTAAGGTTATTTGTATTATATAAATAAAAACGACAGTATTACCTGTCGTCATTATTGTTTGTATTATTTTGATTATTGATATCGTCAAACTTAACAGTATATTTGTACATATTATTATCTTCAGATGACATTTCTTTCTCGTTATCAAACTTTTCTTTTACTTCTGATGTCATAGATTCCATCTTTTCTTTCATATCATCTGTAATATCATTCATTTTATCTTTTACTTCTTTTGCAGTGCTTTTTATTAACTTGTTTACAACTTCAACTGAACCATCGTCTTTTACTATTTCCACTGTAACCTTTGTAACAACCGCACTTAATACTCCAACAGCTATAAGAGCTGGATAAGCAAGTGCAATAACTCCTGCTGCAAGTCCTGCATTAACAGGTATATCCATAATTACTTTATCGTCTTTTTTAACTCTTATTCTGTTTACATTTCCTTTTTTAGCTATTCCCTTAATCCAACTAACAAATTCTTCTTTAGTAGTACAGATATCATCTTTTATACTGCATTTGTTTTCTTCTATAGTATTTTCAAGATATATTAGTGAATCTACAATATTTCCATCACATTTTTCCAGAGCATCTTTTGCTTCAGTATAACTAACTCCAGTTCTTTCTCTTAATATGTCAATCTTTTCTAGAGTAATATCACTCATTATACTCACTCCTTTTTAAATAATTAAAAATCTCTAAGCTTTTAGGTTTTTTAGAATAACTTTGTGATATAAACATGTCTAAGACTTTATACACTTCTTCTTTTATTTCATTGCTTACAGAAATTATATGAGCATTTTCTATAGATGTCTTATATAAAAATTTAAGCACACCATATGCCGCATAACTGATCTTAAATCCACCTGTTTTTTCACAGTTATCACAAACACCTCCATAGTATTGTATGCTTAAATAATTAGTTTTATTTATCCTTTTCCCACATATGCAACATTTTTCAAAATCAAATCCATAACCTGTAGCTTTTAGGAGTTTTAATTCAAAAGTTCTAGCTAAAATTTCTAAATCCATAGCTTGATTTTTTAAAAAGTAAAAACTTTTAATAAAATCTTTAAAAAGCTCCCTATCACTTTGTTCTTGCTCTAATGCTATTAAAATAAGTTCACAAAAATATGAACCATAAGTTATTGTATCCATATCACTTAATAGACTTTGGAAAGAGTCTATTATTTCTACTTCATTTATGCTGTATAAACTCTTTCCTCTATAAAGAACATACTCTCCAAAACAAAATGTTTGGGTTGAAGCTATAAATTTGCTTTTGCTCTTTTTTGCACCCTTTGCAATGGCACATACTTTCCCTATCTTTTCTGTAAAAAGCCATACAAGCTTATCATTTTCTTTATAATCTTGAGTTTTTAAAATTAAGGCTTTTGTTTTAAAAATTGACAGAAAACCATCTCCCAAATAATATTATAAGAATATAACTATTCTTTATATCCTAATTCCTTTAACATGAAGTTACTATCTCTCCACTCTTTTTTAACCTTAACCCATACTTTAAGATTAACTTTAGCATCTAAAAACTTTTCAATATCTTGTCTTGCATAGGTTGATATTGTCTTTAGTTTTTGTCCGCCTTTACCTATTATTATGCCCTTATGAGAATCCTTTTCGCATAAAAGATTTGCATCTATATGATAAGTTCCTCTTTTGCTTTGTTTCATAGAGATTATCTCAACTGCTATACCATGTGGTACTTCTTCTGATAATAATTTTAATGCCTTTTCTCTTATTATCTCTGAAACTACAAACCTTTCTTGAACATCTGTTATCATATCTTCTGGATAATATTTAGGTCCTTCTGGCATGTATTTAATCATTAATTCAAGTAATGTATCCACATTTTTAGATTTTCTAGCTGATATTGGTATTATCTCTGCAAAATCCATATATTCAGAATATTGCTTTAGTGTTTTAGCAACTAATTCTTGTGGATTTTCATCTATTTTATTTATAACTAAAAATACTGGTTTCTTTGAGTTTTTTAAGCCTTCTAATATTAATTCATCACCTTTTGATATTTCACCTTCTGGTGTTGTTATAAATACTATTAAATCAACTTCATCTGTTGAAGTTTCAGCTGCTTTAACCATGTATTCTCCAAGTTTATGTCTTGGCTTGTGTATTCCTGGTGTATCTAAAAATACTAACTGATAGTCATCTCTTGTTAATACTGCACGTATATTATTTCTTGTAGTTTGTGGTCTACAAGATACTATTGATAACTTTTCTCCTAGTATTTCATTTGTAAGTGTTGATTTACCAACATTTGGTCTTCCTATAATTGATATAAATCCTGATTTAAACATGTATCCTCCTTATTTTAATAAGTCTTCTTTAGTAAATCCTCCCGGGAAGAAATCTTCTAATTTTTTTATCTTATAGTCATTTTCATTTTTTATAAGAATTATATCCGTATTTTCATCACTAAATTCACTTATTACCTGTCTACAGATTCCACAAGGTGTTGTATACGTAGATAAGTCACCTACTAGAGCTATAGCTTTTAACTTTTTATTTCCTTGTGCTACTGCTGAAAATATAGCAGTTCTCTCAGCACAATTAGTTGCTCCGTATGAAGCATTTTCTATATTACATCCTCCATATATCTTTCCATCATCCATTATCACAGCCGCACCAACTTTGAACTTTGAATAAGGAGAGTATGCAGTTTCTCTATACTTTAAGGCTTCCTTTATTAATTCTTTGTAATCCATATCTCTACACCTCCGTATAATATTGTACTTAATATAATATCGTAGTATATAAATTATATCATGTATTATTGAAAATTAAACACTTAAAACAATTTTATTTTAATAAAATACTCTAAATATCAGTAAAGTTAGTAGTATTCCAAAAATAGCTCCTGCTATAACTTCAATTATAGAATGAACTTTAGAATCTACTCTACTTTGAGCTATAAGTAATGCCATTAAATAACTTAATATTATAACTGTTGGTTCTTCTGTAATAACTGCTATTATTGTGGCTATAGAAAATCCTATGGCACTATGTCCACTAGGCATTCCACCCTTTAATGGTGTACCTTCTCCAAATATGGCTTTAACTATTAATGTAGCTATAGATACTATTGCTAGTATTAAAAAAATCATATATGGATCCGAGTTTTTTATCTTTTTTATAACAGTAAAAGCAATTGGTTTTAATCTATCTAAAAATACAATGTATCCAACAAAAAGTGCATTTATAGCTGTTATAAGTACAGCTCCTGCAGAAACATTTTTTGCAAGTTTAGCTAATGGATGATAATAATTAGTAGTAGCATCTATTGCAAATTCAATGGCTGTATTTATCATTTCTCCTACTAAAACCATGGTTATAGTTATAGTGAGAATCAAAAGCTCTAATCTACTTAAATCATAAAAAAAACATAAACTCAACACCACAAGTGTAGCTACTAGATGTATTCTCATATTTCTTTGAGTTCTAACAGCATATATAATCCCCTCAATTGCATAATTAAAACTATCCATAACCTTATTTATTTTTTTTATGTAAAACACCTTCTCTACTAGTATTCTCTATTATTTCAGTAATAATAACCTATAAAATATTGACATGCACTAAATAGTACATGTCAATATTGTGTAAACTTATTTATCTTTTTATGCTAAACTTATTTAATATTTCTTCTTCTCTTTTTCTCATTATAGCCTTTTCATCATCTTCCATGTGATCATATCCTAAAAGATGAAGTACAGAGTGTATTGTAAGATAACATACTTCCCTTAAAAAGGAATGCCCAAATTCCTTACTTTGTTCCTCTGCTCTTTCTAATGATAATACTATATCACCTAAAACAAGTTCCCCTTCATCTAAATAAGAAGCATCAAACTCGTAATCTTTGTAAACTTCTTTATAAGTTTTTCCCTTAGGATAATCTAACATAGGAAATGATAATACATCTGTCACTTTGTCAATGTCTCTAGTCTCTTTATTAATTTCTTTTATTGTATCATTATCAATTAATATAACACTAACTTCAGTGTTTACATATACTTCTTCTTCCTTTAAAGCATACTTTATAATTTCATCTAAAGTATTTAATGTCTTTTCATCTATTTTTATTTTATCTTGTCTGTTATCAATATAAATCATTGTTTATTCTCCTTTGACTTTCAACTATTTTTCTGTTGGATACTCAATTCTTTGATGATAAATTCCTGATAAAGTCTTTAAAAAAGATTTTCTTATTTTCTCTAAATCTTTTAAGGTTAAATCACAGTTATCTAATTGTCCTTCGTTAAGTCTAGCCTTTATTATATTATTTACCATCTCTTCAATTTTTCCTTTTGTAGGTTCCTTTATAGACCTTACTGCAGCTTCTACACTGTCTGCTAACATCAAAATAGCTATTTCTTTGCTTTCAGGAATAGGTCCTTGATATCTAAAGTCCTCTTCTTTTATTTCTTCTGGTTTTTCACTATTATTTTTTGCGGTTATATAAAAGTATTTTACAAGTGAAGTACCATGATGTTGCTGTATAGCATCTCTTATAACTTGAGGCAACTTGTATTCTTTTGCCATTTCAACACCGTCTTTTACATGAGATGTTATTATAAGAGTGCTTAAATTAGGATTTATTTTATCATGAGGATTGTCTGGTCCTATTTGATTTTCCTTAAAAAACATAGGTCTTTTTATTTTTCCAATATCATGATAATATGCCGAAACTCTGGCAAGCACTGGATTTCCACCTACTTGTTCTGCTGCAACTTCAGCTAAATTTGCCACAAGCACACTATGATGATATGTACCAGGCGCTTCTAACAATAATCTCTTTTGAGCAGGATGATTAGGATTTGATATCTCTAAAAGCTTTATTGTAGTAACTATATCAAATGTACTTTCAAAGAAAGGTAAAAATCCTACAGTTAATATTGCAGAAGTTATACTTCCTATAAATGAAAATCCCGCTTTTCTAAGAACTTCTAAAACATTATTGCTTAACAAAAATCCCACTGTTAATGTCAAAACTACATTCATTGCACCAATAAATATAGATGCATATAATATGTCATTTCTTTGCTGTAACTTTTTAAGAGCAATAGCACCTAAAATGCTATTTAATATAGCAAGTAGTGTTATTTCAATGTTAAATTGCACTACAGCACTAATTAAAATACAATTAATCACATTATAAGTAATAGCAACCTTATAGTTAATTAAAAGTGCAAATAGCATTGGTACACAAGCTAATGGTATCAAAAACGGTGAAATTATAGATAATGTTCTAGCAAATACTACAGATATACATGTAAGTATACTTAATAAAATTAGCTTTTTATAATCATCATATAATTCTTTAAAGTATCTACAGATATAAAACCACTGTAAAAACATAACAAAGGCTACCAATGCAAATACTATTAAATACACATAAATATTTGTATTGTTATCTAATAATCCTAAATCCTTTAGTAGTATTATATCCCTTTGTGTTATAGGTTCTCCTTCTTTTACGATTGTTTGCCCTTTTTTAATAATTATTGGCTGAACAGCTTTTCTTGCTTCTGTTTTTAGTTCATTTGTTTTAGCTTCATCATAAAAGAAATTAGGTTTAATCACTATAGTACCTATCCTAATACCTAAGTCTCTTAAACTTCTAGACAATTTAGAGCTATTAAATTTTACAGCCACTGCATCTTGAGCCTTTTTAATATCTTCCTCATTGTCCTCTCTTATATCCAAATCTAATACTTTAGTCATTATTCCTACTAGTTTTTCTTGAAGTAGCTTTAATTTATCTTTATTTAAAGTAGTTAAAGCTTTTAATTCTTCATCAGATAAATTTATTTTAGTATCAATTTTTATCTGACCTAATTTTTCTTGTGATCCATTTGCAGTTTCAACATATTTATTTATTTGAAAAAATAAATTGTTTATCTCTTGCAAAGTTTCTTTTTTTATTTCTAAATTTTTATTATATTGAAGTGGTACTGTTTCTTCCTGTTGTACTTGTTTCTCTTTAGTTTTAAGAGTATCTGTAACTTCTTTAGGAGCTTTAATATCCATTTTCGATATATCTCCCTCTTTTAAATCATATTTTCGAGTAACTAAAGATGTTATTAAAACTATAGATATAAAAAACACAGTACATACAAATGTTAATATTCTTTTAGAATTATTACTTTCCATGTTGATATTCATTTAATCATATCACGTCCTTGAATCAAATATTTATCATGCGTTGTCTAAGATATTTAACTTTCTCCACTTTCATCTTTGTTTTCTTTTTCTTCTTTATATGGAGTATCCCCAATATTACCCTCTATGCTTTGATTTTCAGCTATATTTTCTTCTACAACTAAGACAACTCTAATGCTATAATTGTCCCCTTTTATATCTGAATTCACTATCTTATCTACTATTTTAACAGATTTATCTAATTTTACAATTATATTTGAAGAAAGTTCACTAGCAGTTTTTTCCACTACTTCTTTTTGATTATTTTTTTCTTCTTTTTCTACTACTTCATAGTATAAATCCTCTTTTAATATAGATTTGTCTTTATGTATTTTATCACATTTTTGAAACTTATTTTTATATTTCTTTATATATATTTTTTTCCCAAACACCTGCAAGTAAACATCCTTATCTACATTCCCAGTTTTTACAGTCTTTACAGTCTTTATAGGGACTTCTTTTTTTGCTTCATAAAATGTTCTAGCTATAACATTTGCATCTGCATGAACTAAATAGGTGCTTTCTTCTCGTCCTTGTTCTCCCTTTACTAATATATCTCCTTTTTTTACTATATCTCCTTCTTTTACTACAGCGGTTCCTGATGTGCTATATATTCTTCTTATTTCTCCATCCTTACTTGCTACAACATTACTTGGAGATTCCTTTTTTTCTATTTCTGGAGGCTCTTGTCTTTCTGCTATTTTAACCTTTAATTTTACTCCTTCAACCCTTACCCTTGACCACATTATTGCGCCATTTTTTCTTACTATTTGTTCTTCTATATTATAAACATTAATTTTATTTTTTCGTATTCCTGGCTTAATTCCCATATCTTTTAACTGACTTCTTATTTCATAAGGTGTTACATTATTTTCTGTTATAATATTTACATTCCATATAAATCCTGATAAATAGTATATTATTCCCACAAATATACCTATCCCTATTAACAAAGTTTTTCTTTTCTTACTTTTTATAAGTAAAAATGAAACACCACTTCTGCCTAAAATTTTTATCTTAGTGTCAGTTCTCTTTGCTATATCTCTAATTTTATTATAATCCTTTAATCCTACTTCAAAAATAAGTGTTGTTATGGTTTTTCTTCTTAAGTTTTTAACATTAATTCCATTTTTCCATAGTAAATTTATAAACCTTTCTGGACGAAAAGTTTGAATTTCAAGAGTTATTGTTCCTTTTTTATACTTCTCAAAATTAAATTTACTCATACTATCTTCCCTTCATAATTGATACCTTTAAATTTACCTCCTAGTATTACAGTGCTCCCCCCTATAAATAAGATTTCAAGCTTTTTACCAGTTACGGATATAATGCCTACATTTGAATCTATTTTTATTTCATTTTCACTAAATACTACTATTCCTTTATGATTTTCTATGACAATTTCACTATCGCCAGTTACAACTATTTGAGGTATGTCTAAAACCGTGTCTCTAGGCAAGCCTAACTTTTCTGCAACATTCTCTTTAGCATTGTATATACTCTCTTTCAATTTGCAATCTCCCTTAAAATTTCTTTCATACTAATTTATGAATGTTTGCTATAATAAATTACTATATATAAACAATATGTATAAGTTTTTGGACAAAATAAAAGAGCTCAGCAATACTGAGCTCTAATTTTAGCTTTATAAGCGTTTATTTTAATTTAAGTTTTGTTTTACAATTGAGCTTACAAGTTTTCCATCTGCACGACCTTTTAATTTAGCCATAGCAGCTGTCATAACTTTTCCCATGTCTTTAGCACTACTTGCCCCTGTCTCACAAATAATTTGACGAACTATTTCAGCAATTTCATCTTCGGTCAACTGCTTAGGAAGGTACTCTAATAAAATCTCTATTTCAGATTTAGCTTCTTCAACTAAATCCTGTCTATTTCCTTTTTCAAAATCGACAAGAGCATCTCTTCTGCTTTTCACTTCCTTAGATAAAATTCCTATAATTTCTTCATCATCTAAAACTCTGTTATCAGTTTTTTCAACTTGCAAAATAGCGGCTTTTGCCATACTTAAAGTATTGGAACGGAACTTATCTCTACTTTTCATAGCGTCCTTCCAATCTTGTTGTATTTTTTCTTTAAGAGACATACTTGAGCTACCTTCTTTCAATAATTCTTATCTAACTTTTGACTTTCTTCTTCTTGCAGCTTCTGATTTTTTCTTTCTTTTTACACTTGGCTTTTCGTAGTGTTCTCTTTTTCTTACCTCAGATAGAACACCTGCTTTAGCACAAGATCTTTTAAATCTTTTTAATGCGCTTTCTAATGATTCATTATCTCTAACTTTAACTTCTGACATCGGTTATCCCTCCCTCCCTAGCAGTATTCACACCTAAGTAATTTGCAGTTACTGAGGGCAAAATAGCACATTGGTAATTATACAACATTTTTTTACAACCTGTCAACTATTTTCAACGCTTAACTCAAATTTCATACCATCAGCCTGGAGGCCAACCGAATTTTTTGCCACCTAATATATGAAAATGAATATGTTGAACTTCTTGTCCTCCATCTTCACCACAATTCATGACTACTCTGTATCCATTTTCATAGATATTCATCTTCTTTGCAATATCCTTTATGACATTTAATGCATGTGCCATTATGTCTTTATTTTCATCAGATACTTCATTTAGACTTTTTATATGTTGTTTAGGTATTACGAGAACATGTACCGGTGCTGCTGGATTTATATCTTCAAATCCTAACACTAGATCATCTTCGTATACTTTCTTGCAAGGTATTTCGCCTTTTGCTATTTTACAAAATATGCACTCTTCCATGTTTCTCACCTCCTTATCATCATCATTTATATATTCAACAAAAGTGTAGAGTTTCCTTCTAATTTAATATAATTTATATTATAAAATTATATTATTTTTCCAACAGCATACTCATCTTTTGTTTCAATAAGCTTAGTGTTTACTATCTTTCCACTTAAGTCTTCCTTAGATTCTGATATTACTTTTATGTAATTAGGAGTATATCCTTCATAATATCCTTCTTTATTATTGCATTGTTGTTCGTATAGAACTTCCATGTCTTCCCCTATAAATTTATCTATAAACTTTTTCTCATTTATTTCATTTAATTTTATAAGGGCTTTACTTCTTTCTTCTTTTATATTTCCATCTACTTGATTTTCCATTTTCTCAGCTCTTGTTCCTGTTCTTGGACTGTATTTGAATATGTGCATTTTGGATAGTTCTATTCTCTTTAAATACTCATATGTTTCATCAAATTCTTCTATTGTTTCTCCAGGGAATCCAACAATTATATCTGTAGTTATAGAAATATCTTTAATATATTTTCTAAGTAGTTTTACCACATTTTCAAATTCTTCTGTAGTATACTTTCTATTCATTCTCTTTAATGTTTCATTACATCCGCTTTGAAGAGATAAATGGAAATGAGGACATAATTTTTTTAGTTTTCCTATTTCTTTTATTCTATCTTCGTTAAAAAATTCTGGTCCAATTGAACCTATTCTAACTCTAGTTATTCCATCTATTTCGTCTATTTTCTTAAGTATAGTTAGTAAGTTCCAATCTCCTTCTAAATCTACTCCATAAGAAGATATATCAATTCCCGATAATATGATTTCCTTGAATCCGTGTGCTGCTAACTTTTTAACTTCATCAATTATAATTTCAGGATTTTTGCTACAAACTGCCCCTCTTGCAAAAGGTATTAAACAATAAGAACAGAAATTATTACACCCATCTTGTATCTTTAAAAATGCTCTTGTTTTATCTTGATACTCTTCTATATTTAATTCCTCAAACTTTTTATTTCTAAGGACATCATTTACTTCTACTATAGTTTTTCCTTCTTCTTTAGCTCTATTTACCCAATATACTATATCACCTTTGTTTCTAGTGCCTAGTATTACATCAACATCTCCAATTTCTTTTACTTTTTCTGGAGCTATCTGAGTATAACATCCTACAGCTGCAATTATAGATTCTGGATTCTTTCTCTTAGCTCTAGAAAGCATTTGACGAGATTTTTTATCACTCATATTTGTTACAGTACATGTATTTACTACATATACATCTGCCATTTCATCAAACTCTACTACTTCATAACCATTCTTTATAAATTTTTCGGCCATTGCCTCTGATTCATACATATTTACTCTGCATCCTAATGTAGCAAAAGCAACTTTCATTAACTAACTCCTCCTAAATCTCCTAGTTCATACATAAGTAAAGCAAGGCAAGTAAATCCAGCCGTTTCAGTTCTAAGTATTCTTGGACCTAATGTTACAATTTGAGCTTCCATATTTTTTAATTCTTCTATTTCTTCTTGTTCAAAGCCACCTTCTGGTCCAATTATTATTCCTACCTTTTTAACTTCACCTGTTACATTTTTTATCATTTGTTTTATTCCATAATTTTCAGCATTTTCATATGGAACAACAATTAAATCCATTTCTTTTAATTGTTCTTTTAATTCATCCATATTCATTATATCATTAACTTTTGGTATTAAAGTTCTCTTATTTTGTTTACAAGCCTCAAAAGCTATTCTATTCCATCTATCTAACTTTTTACTTTCTCTTTTTATGTCATTTATAGAAGATGCTACTCTGCCTGTTACAACAGGTGTTATTTCTCTTATTCCAAGCTCCGTACATTTTTGAACAATCAAATCCATTTTGCTAGCTTTTGGAAGTCCTTGATAAAGATAAACTTCAATAGGTGGTTCATTGTTAATTTCTAGTTCTTCTAATAATTTAACTTCAACTTTAGACTTATCTATATAATCAATAGTTCCTAAGAACTCTTTACCATTACAGTCGTTTATATTTACCTTATCTCCTTCTTTAAGACGTAACACTTTATATATGTGTTTTACATCTTCTCCTTCAATTACAGCAATATCTGAAAGTATATTATTCTCACTTACAAAAAACTTATGCACTTTTTCGCTCTCCTTTTACGCTCTTGCAATTATGCAACACCATTCTCCATCAACATTGATTTTTTCTATTTCAAATCCACATTGTTGAAGCTTTTCAATTACGTCATCTTTTCTGTCTAATATTATTCCTGAAGATATAAAATATCCACCTTCTACAACGAATTTCTTTACATCTTCAGCTAGTATTTTTATTATATCTGCTAAAATATTTGCAACTACAATATTAGCTTTTCCGTCTACTACTTCCATTAGATTTCCATAAAGTATTTCTATATTGTCTAAATTATTTAATTCTACATTTTCTTTTGCAGCATCAACGGCTACTGGATCAAGGTCTACCCCCACTACATGTTTTGCATTTAATTTTGCTGCTGCAATAGATAGTATTCCTGAACCTGTTCCTATATCAAATACAACTGAATCTTCATTAACATACTCTTCTAGAGCTTTAACACAAAGACGAGTAGTTTCATGAGTCCCTGTACCAAATGCCATACCAGGATCTAATTCTATTACGATTTCATTATCTTTTTTATTGTAATCTTCCCATGTAGGCTTTACAACTATTTCATTACCGATTTTTGTAGGCTTATAATACTTCTTCCAGTTGTTAGCCCAATCTTGTTCATCAACCTTTTTAGCTGTAACTTTGCCTTCTCCCTTATCTAATCCGAATCTATCTAAATTTAACACACTGTCTTTTATGTATTGGAAGTAATGCTCAAAGTTCTCATCATCTTTATAGTATGCTTTAATTGTAGCACCTTCTCTTACATTTAATTCTTCAAGTTCAACCCAATCAAATAAGTTATCTTCACTTTGTTCCCTTTCTTCTATGTCCTTTGAGTCTTCAATTGAAACTCCCTTAACCCCTGTATTATATAAAATTCCTGTAACTGCTTCAGCAGCTTCACTACTAGTTAAAATCTCAACTTCAATCCATTCTTTATCCATATCTAAAGAATCGCTCCTTTTTTCTCTTTTTTACGATTATGTATATTATTTAATTATAATCATATATGTTTAAATTGTAAACTTAAAAAACTTGTTTCCCCCTTAATACGAGAGAAACAAGTTTTTTTATTTAAAGCTCTTTTTTATCTTATCTACAATAGTTTCCTTGCCTAAATCAGATCCTAGTTTCTCGCCACTAGCCTCCATAAAAGCAATTAACGCTGCCTTTTGCTTTTCATTTATAGCTTTTGGAACATCAACTATAACTTTTACATATTGATTTCCTCTACCATGTCCATTTACTCTTGGAACACCTTTTCCTTTTAATCTAAATGTAGTTCCTGATTGAGTTCCTGCTGGAATTTTATACTTAACTGAACCATCTACAGTTGGTACAGTGATTTCTGTTCCAAGCACTGCTTTTCCAAAACTTATGTGCTCTTTTATATATATATCAAAGCCTCTTCTTTCAAAATTCTTGTGTGATGAAACTCTAATGTTTATATATAAATCTCCATTAGGTCCGCCATTTTTACCTGGTTCACCTTGACCTCTTAATGGAAGAACATTTCCTGTATCAACACCAGCTGGTATATTTATTTTTATTTTCTTATTCTTTCTAACTGTTCCTTTTCCATGACAAGTTGTACATGGTTCATCAATAACTTTTCCACTACCACCACACTTGTCACAAGTGCTTGTGCTTACAAAACTTCCAAGTGGGGTATTTCTTTGCACTCTTACTTGACCTGTTCCGCCACATTTGTCACAAGTTTTTGAATCTGTGCCTGGTTTTGCTCCACTACCTGCACATGTATCACATTTTTCATTTCTAGTTATTGATATTTCCTTTTCAACACCAAAAACAGCTTCTTCAAATGTTAAGCTTACAGTATACTCAAGATCCGCTCCTCTTTCAGGACCATTTCTTCTTCTAGAAGAGAATCCCCCTCCAAAGAATGAATCAAATATATCTTCAAAGCCTCCCATACCTGAGAAACCGCCTCCACCAAATCCGCCGAAGCCACCGCCATTAAAGTCAGCACTTCCAAATTGATCGTAGTTAGCTTTCTTTTGTGGATCTGATAATACTTGATAAGCTTCATTTATATCTTTAAATTTTTCTTCAGCTTCTTTATTTCCTTGGTTTCTATCTGGATGATATTTCATTGCAAGTTTTCTATAAGCTTTTTTTATTTCATCATCACTAGCACCTTTTGATAGTCCAAGAACTTCATAATAGTCTTTACTAGCCATCCCTACTTACCACCACCTAATGCTGTATTTCCTAAGATAAATTAAGGGAAGGCTAATAAACCATCCCTTAACTATAAACTTGTTTTAGTATAACTAATTTATTTATCGTCTTCAACCTTAAAATCTGCATCTACTACATTATCATCATCTTTTCCTTGAGCATTTCCACCCATATCAGCTCCTTGAGTTCCTTGAGCTCCTTGTTGTGCTTCTGCTCCTGCTTGTTGATATAATTTAGATGATACTTTGTAGAATTCTTCAGTTAATTCAGTTGTAGCTTTTTTAATAGCTTCTAAATCTTCTCCATCTTTAACTTGTCTTAAGGCTTCTAATTTTTCTTCAACGTTTTTCTTATCAGCTTCTTCTACCTTATCTCCAAGATCTTTTAATGCTTTTTCAGTTTGATATAATGCTGAATCTGCATTGTTTTTAACTTCTACTGATTCTTTTCTCTTTTCATCTTCTGCTGCAAATTTTTCTGCTTCTTTTACAGCCTTATCTATTTCATCATCACTTAAATTTGTTGAAGCTGTAATTGTGATGTTTGCTTCTTTTCCTGTTCCCTTATCTTTAGCAGAAACATTTAATATACCGTTAGCATCTATATCGAAAGATACTTCTATTTGAGGGATTCCTCTTGGAGCTGGTGCTATACCGCTTAATTGGAATCTTCCAAGTGTTTTGTTATCTCCAGCCATTTTTCTTTCACCTTGAACTATATGGATATCAACTGAAGTTTGATTATCTGCTGCAGTTGAGAATATTTGGCTCTTTCTTGTAGGTATAGTTGTGTTTCTTTCTATTAATGGAGTTGCAACTCCTCCCATTGTCTCAATTCCTAAAGTAAGTGGAGTTACATCAAGAAGTAATATGTCTTTAACTTCTCCTGTTAATACCCCTGCTTGAACTGCTGCACCCATAGCAACAACTTCATCTGGGTTAACTCCCTTAGATGGTTCTTTTCCTGTGAATTTTTGAACAGCTTCTTGAACTGCTGGAATTCTTGTAGAACCACCAACAAGTACTACTTTATCTATATCATTGATTGTAAGCTCAGCATCAGCTAATGCTTTTTTCATTGGTTCAATTGTAGCTTGAACTAGGTCTGCACTTAATTCTTCAAATTTAGCTCTTGTAAGATCCATATCTATGTGTTTTGGACCTGTTGCATCAGCAGTTATAAATGGTAAGTTGATGTTTGTTTTAGTTGATGAAGATAATTCTATTTTTGCTTTTTCAGCAGCTTCTTTTAATCTTTGAAGAGCCATTTTATCATTTCTTAAATCAATTCCATTTTCAGCTTTAAATGTTTCAGCTATATAATCCATGATTTTTTGGTCGAAGTCATCTCCACCTAATTTTGTGTTACCATTTGTAGCTTTAACTTCAAATACACCGTCTCCAAGTTCTAGTATAGATACGTCGAAAGTACCGCCACCTAAGTCATATACGAATATTTTATGGCTTTTATCCATTTTATCAAGACCATATGCAAGTGATGCTGCAGTTGGTTCATTTATTATTCTCTTTACATCTAATCCTGCTATTTTACCGGCATTTTTAGTTGCTTGTCTTTCACTATCATTAAAGTATGCTGGAACTGTGATAACTGCTTCTGTTACAGTTTCACCTAAGTATGCTTCAGCATCTGCTTTTAATTTTTGAAGTATCATTGCTGATATTTCTTCTGGAGAATAGTCTTTTCCATCAACGTTCACTCTATAATCTGTTCCCATATGTCTTTTTATTGAGATAATTGTTTTATCTGGGTTTGTAATTGCTTGTCTTTTTGCAACTTGACCTACAAGTCTTTCTCCGTCTTCTTTGAATGCTACAACTGAAGGAGTTGTTCTTGAACCTTCAGCATTTGGTATAACAACTGGATTTCCACCTTCCATAACTGATACACATGAATTTGTAGTTCCTAAGTCAATTCCTATTATTTTTCCCATTATTATTTACCTCCTAAAATATAAATATATTCATATATTTAACTATCTCTTTATCTTAATTAGCAACTTTAACCATACTAAATCTTAAAACTTTATCTTCTCTTTTAAACCCTTTTTGAAATACCTCAACTACTTGGTTCTTACCATAATTGCTATCTTCAACATGCATTATTGCATTATGATAATTTGGATCAAATTCTCCTTCTGAAGGTAATTCTTCAATTCCAAGCTTCTCAAAAGCTGTTTCAAATTGCTTCATTGTCATTTCAATACCTTTTTTTAGGTCTTCTGCATTACCTTCAGCCATCATAGCTCTTTCTAAGTTGTCAAATACAGGAAGAATATTTTTTAGAACATCCGAGCAAGAAGTATTGTATATTTCTTTCTTTTCTCTTTCAGTTCTATTTCTGAAGTTTTCATATTCAGCATCTATTCTAGAAAGTCTATCTTGTAGAGCTTTCACTTCATTTTGTAATTTCTTATTTTCAGACATTAATTCATTGTTTTGATTTTTTAAACCTTCAATAATATCTTCTTTAGCTTCTTCTTTACATTCTTCCTTAGTTTCTTCGCAAGCTTTGTCGCAGTTTTCATTGCAACTTTCATTTTTTTGTTCTTCATTTAACGTTTCTTCTACGTCTGAAGTTTTCTTATCTTTTTCATCTTTTATCATAATTTCACCTCTTACTTATGATCAAAATATATTTGCCCAATATTATCATTTAGTATTCTAACAAACTGTGTAAGCAAGGATATAGTCTTTGAGTACTGCATCCTTGTTGGACCAATAACTCCTATAGTTCCTAGCACTTGATTTTTAAAACTGTAATTAGCTGAAAGTATACTACAGTCTTGAGCATCTTTTATAAGGTTTTCTCTTCCTATGCTTATAGACACATTAGTACCATCTTGAACTAAATTTTCTTCTTGCTTAAGTAATTCATTTAATACTTTTTTATTATCTAATAAAGCTAAAAATTGCCTTGCTTTTTCTATATCATTGTACTCTGGGTAATTAAATATATTTGTAGCTCCCTTGCAATAAATCTCACTATTATCACTTTTGTTTAGTGTCTCGTATAAAGCAGTTATAATCGCATCAAAGATATCCTCGTATCCAGTTAAACCATGTTTAAGTTCATTTATAACTTCTAAATTTATATCTTGTATTGTTAAATTACGTAACTTTTCATTAAGAAAATTTGATAGCTTCTGTAATACATTGTTACTTATATCTTTGTTTACCTTAATAACATTATTATTTATCATACCATTTTGTGTTATTATTACAGCAAGAATATTATTCTTATCTATATTTAATAACTGTATTAACCTTATGTAGCTATTTCTTGGAGACGTAGTTTTAACTATACAAGTTAAATTAGTAAGTTCTGAAAGCAATTCTATAGACTTTTTAACTATTTCATCCACTTCATATAATGCCTCTGTAATAAGCTGACTTTTTATTTTTATTTCCTCTTCTTGAGTTAAAGTGGGTAATTTAATAAGTTTATCTACATATAATCTATATCCCATATCAGATGGTTTTCTTCCTGATGAAGTATGCAATTGTTCTATAAGGCCCATTTCTTCTAAATCAGACATTTCATTTCTTATAGTAGCTGAACTTATTCCTAAATCGTATTTCTTAGCTATAGTCCTAGAACCTACAGGCTCACCAGTGATGATATAATCTTGAATAATAGCTTGTAATATTTTAATCTTTCTACTATCTATATTAAAATCCATTCTTAATTCATCACCTCTTTTATTAGCACTCGTTTTAGTTGAGTGCTAATTACTACGTTTTAAACTTATCACTACACTATTTTTTTGTCAACATTATACTATTTCCAAAATTTATTTATTTGAATAAATATTTTAAATAAGTATGGATTTGCTCTAAAATTCTCTGTTTTACTATGTTTTATATATATTTTTTCTTAATCTAAAATAAAATCACTTAAAACATAATTGGAAACTTCAATTCCCTTATGGGATAAAGATAAATAATCATCCTTTTCTACAAGCAATCCATTAGCTTTATATTTTTTTATTACTTCTCCATATAAATCATAAATTTCTTTATTAAATCTTTTGTAAAATTCTTTTTTAGAAATTCCTTTTATCTTTCTAAGTCCCATGAACATAAATTCTTCTATGTCACTTTTAAAAGAACTTTTTAATTTTTCTGTAATAGGACTTTTGTTTTCTTTCATACACTCTATATACTTTTCAATATCATTTTCATTTCTATATCTATAGCCATCTACATAAGAATGTGCTGCTGCACCACATCCTATATATTCATTTAGATCCCAATAAACTAGATTATGTCTACATTCATAGTTTTTCTTCGCAAAATTTGATATTTCATATTGATGATATCCTTTACCTTCTAAAAACTTCAATGTATAATAATACATTTCTCTTTCTAGTTCTTCACTTGGAAGCTCTATTTTATTCTTTTCATAAAAATCATAAAAAGGCGTTCCTTCTTCAATTATTAAGCTATAACAAGATAAATGTTCTGGATTTAATTTTGTAACTTCATCTAATGTTTCTTTCCAATCATCTAGTGTTTGATTTGGTATTCCAAACATTAAATCTACGTTTATATTTTTAAACCCCATATTTCTTGCCATATGATAGCTTTTTAAAAATTCATCTTTTGTGTGTATTCTTCCAAGGGATTTTAAATGCTTATCTTGCCAAGATTGTAACCCTATACTTAATCTATTAACTCCAATACTCTTTAAGAATTTTAGCTTTTCTTCATCAAATGTTTTAGGATTACTTTCTACAGTAAACTCTAAATTACTAGTTTTTGATAGTTTATCTATACTTTGTTTTAATATATTCCATCCCTGTAAACACAAATAGGTGGGAGTTCCCCCACCTATAAAAATCGTGCTTATTTTTTTATTTTTTACGTTATCTATTTCTTTTGAAAGTGCCTTTGAATACTCTACCATTGTATCTTCTCTACCACAATAGGATGTAAAGTCACAATATAAGCACTTTTGTTTACAAAAAGGGATATGAATATATAATGATGTGTCATTATACATACTTATTATCTCCATTTCACTTTATAATTAATCAACTTTTAAAATTGACATAAATGCTTCTTGTGGTACTTCTACGCTACCAATTTGACGCATTCTCTTCTTACCTTCTTTTTGTTTTTCAAGAAGCTTTCTTTTTCTTGAAATATCTCCTCCATAGCATTTTGCAAGAACGTCTTTTCTCATAGCTTTTACTGTTTCTCTAGCTATTATTTTAGCTCCTACGGCTGCTTGAATTGGTATTTCAAACATTTGTCTTGGTATAACTTCTTTTAATTTTTCCGCAATAGCTCTACCCTTATTATATGCTCTTTCTTCTGGAACTATCATGGACAATGCATCTACTACATCTCCATTTAGTAACATATCAAGCTTTACAAGTTTAGCCTGTTTGTATCCATTTAGTTCATAGTCTAAAGATGCATAACCTTTTGTTTTAGACTTAAGCATGTCAAAGAAATCATATATTATTTCATTTAATGGAATATAGTAATTAACAACAACTCTTGTAGTTTCTATGTATTCCATGTCTATAAATGTACCTCTTTTATTTTGACAAAGTTCCATAACTGCACCAACAAAGTCTGATGGTGTTATTATAGACGCCTTAACTACTGGTTCTTCCATTTTTTCTATTTCAGTTGGATCTGGCATATTTGTAGGATTTGTTATTTTTAACATCTCCCCATCTCTTTTGTATATGTTGTATATAACTGATGGAGCTGTTGTTATAATGTCTAAGTTAAATTCTCTTTCTATTCTCTCTTGAATTATTTCCATATGAAGTAATCCTAAAAATCCACATCTAAATCCAAATCCTAGAGCTATAGATGTTTCTGGTTCATAAGATAATGCCGCATCATTTAATTTTAACTTTTCTAAGGCTTCTTTTAATTCTTCGTATTTTGCACCGTCAACAGGGTAGATTCCACTATAAACCATTGGAATTGCTGGTCTGTATCCTTCAAGTGGTTCTTTGGCAGGTCTAGATGCTTCTGTTATTGTATCACCAACACCTGCATCTCTTAAATTTTTAATTGAAGCCGTTATATATCCAACATCCCCAGCTCTAAGTTCTTTCATTGGGAAGAAGTTTGGAGTGAATATACCTGTTTCTGTTACTTCATATTCTTTATTTGTAGCCATAAATTTAATTTTTGTTCCTGGCTTTACTACACCATCTTTAATTCTTACATAACATACAACACCTTTGTAACTGTCATAATAAGAGTCAAAGATTAGCGCTTTTAATGGAGCTTCTTCATCTCCATCTGGAACTGGTACCTTTTCTACTATAGCTTCTAATACATCTTTTATATTTAGTCCTGTTTTTGCTGAAACAAGTGGTGCATCATGTGCTTCTATTCCGATTACATCTTCTATTTCTTCTTTTACTTCATCCGGTCTTGCACTAGGTAAATCAATTTTATTTATAACTGGTACTATTTCAAGATCATGATCTAATGCAAGATAACAATTTGCAAGAGTTTGCGCTTGGATACCTTGTGTTGCATCAACTACAAGTATTGCTCCTTCACAAGCTGCAAGGCTTCTAGAAACCTCATAGTTAAAGTCTACATGTCCTGGAGTATCTATTAAGTTTAATATGTACTCTTCACCGTCATCTCTCTTGTAAACTAATCTTGCTGCTTGAGATTTTATAGTTATTCCTCTCTCTTTTTCAAGCTCCATCTTATCAAGCACTTGGTTTTCCATTTCTCTTTGAGTTAAAGTACCTGTAGCTTCTAGTAATCTATCAGCAAGAGTAGACTTACCGTGGTCAATATGTGCTACTATCGAAAAGTTTCTCGTATGTTTTTTTCTATCATTCTGCATGTATTTTACCCCCATTGCACATCATAAATCAAAGTAAATTATATCACATAAATATTGACACATGTCAATATTAACTATCTTAGTTATCCTTATGGTACTATATTTTTTGTTTTTTTACCAACTTTAAAATATACTCCTTAACACCTACAACTTCATTCTTAACTTCTCTTTTAAAATTTACTATGGAATTACTATTTATAAAAAACTCGTATTTATTTGTATCAATTCTAAAATCAAATGGTTTCTTTTCAAATAAAATTCTCACTTTAGGTATATTAATATCACTTTTTATATCATACTTTTCTGGATAACTTAGTACGTCCACCACGTTATCTAAATTATTGTTTTCATATCTTTGATTTATACTTTTATTGGTATTCATATCTTTCATTATGCTTTCGTATATTTGTCTGTTTAAATTAATATTTATTTTACAAAGACCAACTAATATAACTAAAAACATTGCTATAAAAGATATCTTATATTTTTTCATAAAAAAAATACCTCCTTAGTATTAAGGATGTACTTTTTTATATTATTTTATTCAATTCTTTCCATTTATATATTGTGCAATTATTCTAGATAAATATTTTGAAGAAGCTTTTGCCTCTTGTAATGTATTAACATGTGAACCCATTTCAATTAGAAGTGCATTGTTACTAAGGTCTTGACTATATAAATTTTTTCCGTAATCATAGAACCATGTACCTCTATTATAGCTTTTAGTCGTCTTATTTCCAGGGTAAAGTTTATTTGATATACCCTGTAGTGTTTCTGCAAGTTGTATATTTTTAGCTGAATGAGGATTTTTTCTTACTAATACAAATTGAAATCTAGCAACATTTTCACCATTTATTGTGGTAGTTACCCTCTCCTTATTTACAACGGAATCTCTATGTAAGTCTATTATTAATTTAAAATCTCCATATTGTTTTAGATATTTTTTTAAAGTTAATCTAGAATATTTATAGGCATTATTATAATCTTTAACATCATGGACAGTAGTATCATGTATTACTGATATACCATATTTATTTAGCTCTTTTTTTATTTCTTCCCCCACTGCAACAATACTATTACTTTGATCAGTTGTATTCCATCTATTAATAGATGTACCATAAGGCATGTAACTTTCACAAGTATGAGTATGATAGATTAACACTTCTGGTTTAGATGGCATCTTCTTTTGAAGCTCCTTACTAAATACAGGTGCCGATGCCATATTCCCATTTCCATCTGATTTGTTTTCATTTGCATTTTCTACATAAACTTGATCGTCATTTAATATGAATTCATTGAAAATATGCTCAGGATCCCTATCTTTAAAATTTTTTTCATCTTCTAAGCTTTTATATTCTTCATCTGCACTTAAATAAGCGATTTCTTTTCCAAGTACGCTTAAATAGTCTTTACTATTCATACCTATAATTTTTGAAAAAGAACTATCCATTTTAGCATAATCTTTATCTCTACTATTAACAACAGGCATTGTATTATTTATTATTCCAGAATATACTTTATTAACAGGAGTTTCATAAGTAAAGCAAGTTTTCTTTACAATTGCCAACAATCCTATAAAAATAAAAAATGCAACAAAGGCAAATATAAAAACTATTCTTATATCATAATTATCATTTTTCCTTAAGTTCATTACAATCCCTCCTTATATTTATGGTTATCATTAATATATATGAGAGATTGTTTCTAAATATTCCTAATTTGTGTATTTATTTATTTCATCTATATCAAGTGCAGGTTGAAGAGATATATTGATTCCTCCTGCTATGATTTTAGATAGTACATCTATATCCATATCAATTTCTTTTGGGGTTACAAACATATCCCCTATGTAAGGATATAAAATTTCATTTAGTAATGACTGCTTTTCATCTCTATTTATAGAATTAAGCATTTTAAAAAACTCACTTCCACTATTTGATTGATTTATAAATGCATCTATTGCTAAATCTATTGAATCATTTGCTAGAGTTATTGCATGAACAACTGTTGGAACTCCTATTGCTATAACTGGTATTCCAAGTGTCCTCTCGCTTATTTCCATTCTTTTATTTCCTATACCTGATCCAGGAGATATTCCTGTATTACCTATTTGAATATTTTTATTTACTCTTTCTGTGCTTCTAGAAGCTAAAGCATCTATACATATTATTAAGTTAGGTTTTATTTTTTCCACAACAGCTTTTATAATCTCACCAGTTTCGATTCCTGTAAGACCCAAAACTCCTGGTGATAATGCACAAACCGGTCTTATATTTTCATCTATTTTGTCTGGAACAAGTTCTCTTAAATGTCTAGTTATCATAAGTTTTGAAATCACCTTTGGACCTAAAGCATCCGGTGTTATATTCCAATTTCCTAGTCCAACTACAAGTGTAGTCATATCTTTATCTATATTTATCATATGGGATAATGTTGTAGCAAAAACCTTGCTTACATCTTCCATTACGTCTTTATCATAATTTAAAGATTCGGGTAGTTCTAATGTGACATATCTTCCAATAGGCTTTCCCATACTTCTTTCCCCATCTTCATCTAATATTTTAACATCTACTATCTTAACTCCTGAATCAAAGTCTTCTGTAAATTCTACACCTTTAATATTTTTTTTATTTTCTTCTTCATAAATCTCCTTAGCTTCTACTGCTAAATCCGTTCTTATATTTTTCACAACATGCCCCTCCTATTTTGAATTCTATAATCTGTATTTTGTCCTAATTCACTTTTAATAATTCGTAAATAATTAGAAATTTATACTTGAAGTGCCTTTTAAATAATGCTATAATATCATGTGTTGAGTAAGGCAATCGTATAAAGATTCCCCGAAGCTGCTTAACCCTACTATTACCACAAGGGGGTGAAAATGAAATGGCAAATATTAAATCAGCTAAGAAAAGAATCAAAGTTATCGAAACTAAAACACTTAGAAATAAAATGATCAAATCAGCTTTAAAGACTAAAATAAAGAACTTTGAAGTTGCTGTTGCTAATAATGATTTAAATGAGGCTAAATCTGCTTACACTATAGTTGTTAAGGCTTTAGATATGGCTGCAGCTAAAGGAATTCTACATAAAAACAAAGCTGCAAGAAAAAAATCAAGATTAGCTACAAAATTAAGTGGATTAAACGCTTAATAAATAATAAACCGGTGAATCACCGGTTTTTGTTTTATCTATTTATATAATTTATATAATTTTTATGCTTTATACTATTACTGTATTTATTATTAAAAGTTCTAATTCCGTCTTTTGATTTACTGATGAACTTTTTAAAGTTTTTTCAGTATCCATGCAAAGTTTAAATATCTTTTCTAATTGTCCAACGGAAAATTTCTTACTTTGATTCATCATTTTTTCACATATAAATGGATGTAATCTAAGTTCACGGGCTATATCATCCTTATTTTTTCCTTTGTCCATATTAATTTTAATATCAAATATAAGCTTAAATTGTCTTTGGATCATTCTAAGAATACCTGTTACAGATTCTCCTTTAAATACAAGTTCATTTAAAATATCTAAAGATTTTTGTGGCTTTCTTTGTGATACAAAATCAACTAAGTTAAAAATATCATTATCATTTTTTCCACTTATAAGTTTTGTTATATCCTCTGTAACTATATCCCTGTCGTCCACATAACAACATAATTTTTCCACTTCATTTTCTATTATATCCATATTATTTTCTACTATATTGCAAAACAATGCTAGGTCTGATTTTGATATAGCCTTATTTTTTCTTTTAAACACTTCTCCTACTTTTCTTTGAAGAGCCATGCCTTTTAATTTAGAAAACTTAACAACTTCTGCTTTTTTGTCTAATTTTTTTAATTTTAAACTTTCTTTTTCTCTATCATTTTCAAAGATATAATACATGATTAGTATAGAGTCTTTTGGAATATCTTCTATATACTTAGTTAAGTTTTTAAAAACTTTATCCATGCTTTTATCAACTTTATCCTTTAAAAAGTTTGCCCTATATATTAGTGTTACCCTTTTTTCGCTCATAAAAGGTAATGTTTCACAGGCATTTATTATACTATCATTATCTACAGTCATACCATCTAATTGCACATAATTAAGCTCTTTAAAGTCTTTATTTACAACTTTATCAACTATTTTATCTATAGCCTTTTTTATGCTCTGTTCATCACTTCCACAAAAAATATATACATTACTAAAATTTCCTTTATTTAATTTATCCTCTAAAGTAAATGAATCTATCAACGCTTATTCCCCCATCTTAAATATACTCTATGTAATGCTATGCATTAAAACAAAACACATAACAAAGCAAGGAAAATATATTGCTTTTTTATATCCATGTCTTAACAAAATATAACTCATAAAAATACTAAGCATGGCTACTCCATAAAAATAATTATATTGTACCATACTCGGAGTTATTTTTAAAAGCAAATAGGTTCCCCCTTCAATAGCTGTCATAATAGAATATATAAAACTGCATATGATTCTAAAAGGTATTTTAAACTTTAATACTACTATGACTAAATTACCAAGTAATATTATAATTGAGTATAGAGGAACTAAAAGCAAATTACCTAAGATAAAAAATACACTTATATTATTTAGAGTGCACATAGCATAAGGCATAGAAAATACTTGTGCACTAAATGTCATACTTAAACTTTCATTTATTTTATTTGGCAATTTATAAAGCACTCTTCTTATCTTTTTATTATATAGTATAATCCCTAGCGTAGCTAAAAAAGATAGATTAAAGCCTATATCAACAACATAGTACGGCTTCATAAGAAGTATTATAATTGCTGCTAAACTAAGTGAAGACAAGCTGTCATAAGTTCTATAAAAACACTTTGAGAGTTTCATAGCAAGTATCATTATATAAGCTCTAATTGTTGCTGGCTTTCCTCCTGTAAATATCATATAAATAAATGATAAAACAATTCCTCCTTTTATCCCTAAGATCCTTTCTATCATTTTATAAACTAAAGCTATGTGAAGTCCTGAAACACTAATTATGTGAGATATTCCAAGTTTATTTATATTATCTTTAACATTAAAGTTTATGTATTTTGTATCTCCATAACAACAGGCCATAATAATTGCTGCTTTCTTTTTGTCTAATGCTTTTGTATATTTTTTATATAACCCTTCTCTAAATCTGTATAACTTCTCTATAAAATCACTGTTTAGTTTTTTGTGGTTATATATTTTAACTTCTCCTATTATTCCTTTGTAATAATCTTTTTTATCCTTAAAGCTTCCATCTACAATAATTCTATTTCCTTCTTTTACTCCATTAATATCCCCTAGTAGCAATATTTTTCTTCCCTTGTAATCGCCTACAACATTTCCCCTTTTAATCTGAATTACTCTAACTTTATTTTCAAAACCACTTAAACTCGTATTAAAATATGTATAAAAACTAAAGCATCCAAGTAAAAAGAAACAAACTATAACCATAAAATACTTCATATCCATAGTGAAAAATAAAAGACTAAAAAACATTAATACTAAAATAATGGCTACTAAAATATTTTTTTCACACATAATTAAAGTAAAAGAAGCTAAATATATAGATAATGCATAATAAATTAAAGGCCTCGTCATATATAATTACAACCTTTCAAATATTTTTTTACATAAAAAACCCTTATATATTAATCTATCCAAATATATAAGGGCTTAATCACTTTTATCTTTTATCATTATCTAATTCTTTTATAAAACTTATTAATGGAATTTCAATCATAAGTATTCCAATTATAACTTTAGAATTCCAGAATATATTTCTTAAAACATCAATAGCATTTCCAGTAAACACTTGTACAAATATTAAATAAGCAATTATATTTACTAGTAATAGTGTCATTGATACTTTATTTTTTAATACTTTTTTATAGTTTACAAAATAAAAAGTAAATAACATAATACTAAGGTTAATAACTGTAAACATACTTATATTCCACAAGTTATCACCTACATCCATATTTAATTTAGCAGCACCTATTGATGCTGTAAATACAAACAATATGTAAAATTTTATTCCAGAAGAAAAGTTTTTAAATACTGTTTTATCGATATTCACCTTTTCATAATTACTTTTTTCTATATTTTTAAATTGGCTATATATCATAAGAGAACTTAAAATCAAAGTTACAAAATTTAAAAATATTATTTCTGAACACTTCACATCTATACTCTTATTTAAAATAATTGAACCTAAAACCGCCAAAAATTCTATTGCAACTATAATAAGATTAAATACTATAATATTTTTTATGCCTTTTAATAGCTTTCTACTATCCTTTATTAAATCTAAAATTACTTTAAAATCATTATCTTCTACAAAAATATCTCCTAATTTTTTAGCTATGTTAGTGCAATTCTTTCCTGTAGCTATTCCTATATGTGCTGCTTTAAAACTAGGCAAATCTGTAAATCTGCTTCCTGTAACAGCTAATTTATATCCAAGCTTTTTAAATTGATCACATATTTTACTTTTTATTTTTGAAGATATTTTAGAATACATGCTTACTTTTTCTATAAATTTTTCAAGTTCAGCATCATCCATATTATCTATTTCTACCCCTGATAGAACCATATCATTTTTATTTAATATTCCAAGATTACTTCCTATAGATTGAGCTGTAATTTTATTATCTTCTGTAATTATTATAGGTTTTATAGCAAGAGATCTACAATAATCCATATATCCTTGTACATTTTCCTTGCAAGGATTTTCAAAACCTACAAGTCCAACAAATACTAAGTTACTTTCTATATTTTCATTTACACTTGGTTCGTAATTAAAGTTTCTATAAGAAAAACCTGTAACATATAAGGATTCCTTAGACAATTTTAAGTCATTGCTTTTTATATCCATAATGTCCTTAGCAGTTATTTCAACTTCAATACCATTTTTCATTATATGTGTGCAGTTAGCAAGTATTTTATCCACAGAACCAATTACATTTGCTCTGTATTTATCTTCTACTTTATTTAATGTGGTCTTAATTTTTCTTTCATAATCAAAAGGAACTTTAAAAATTCTCTCTTGGGTTTGTTCTAATTGATTTTTATTTATTGAATTTTCTTTTCCGTACAATATAAGGGCCCTATCTACAAAATCACCTTTTACTATTTTTCCATCACTATTAGTATGAGCATCATTACACAAAAGTCCTATATTTATTATTCTATCTATATTATGTTTATTATCTTCATCTTCATCACTTCTAGCTTCTAGTGTGTTTCCATTGGTATAAATTTTTCTAACAAATAGTCTTTCTTCTGTGATAGAACCTACTTTATTTGCAATAATCACATCTGTACTAGATAGTGTTTCTAGTGATGATAAATCTTCTAGTATTATTCCATGTTTTTTATTTTTAGTATGTATAATAATCGATATTATAATTACAATAATCATTATTTGAATAGGAACTATAATTAGCCAACCTATAGATATTATTTTAAAAGATTCCTTTATATTAATATTTTCTAAAAAGTTATATAATACTGCACAAGCAGAAAACAATATAAAAAATATAGATAATAAATTTACTAATTTATAAACCTTTTTATCTAAGAAATCTGCTCTATTTTGAGATTTTAATAATTCTTTAGTTATGCTTCCTATTTTAGTATTATCTCCCACTTCAACTACTATAGCTTTTGCTGTACCTTCTATAACAAAGGATGATTTAAAAACCATGTTTTTCATTTCACTTGGAAGTATCTCTCTATCTTCTATTTTAGTTTCGTATTTTTCAACTAATTTATTGTCACCTGTAATGGCAGATTCTTTAACTTTTAAATTATAACATTTTATAAGTCTTGCATCTGCTGGAATAATATCCCCTTCTTCTAAATATATTATATCTCCTATTACTAGTTCATCCGCACTAATTTCTATAGACTTTCCATCCCTAAGAGCTAGTGCTTTACTTGGAACTATTTTCGTAAGTTGATTTAACCTATTTTCATTTTTATATTCTTTTACAGAGTAAATAGCTACACACATTAAAGATATACATAATATAAAAAAAGCTAGTCCCATTTTTCCATTAAAAAATAACATTATACTTGTAAAAATAGCTGCTAATGAATATAGTTGAATGAAATTTTTCAAAAATAAAATAATAAAACTCTTAGCCTTTAAATTCAAAGTTTTATTATCCCCAAATTCATCTCTACTTTTATTAACTTTATCTAGTGATAAGCCATATTTTACGCTACTATTTAATTCTTTTATTACCTCATTCCAACTGTAATTATACCAATATCTCATTTATTACTACCTCATTATTTTTATTTATAAACATAATATTTATAATTTTCGTATAAAATCTTTAAATCTTTAATATAAAAATATTAGTGAGCCAAAAGGCTCACTAATATTTTTATAATTGCTATTTATCTTTCAAAGAAGTTCTTAAAGAAATATTTTTTCTCACCATTGTCATCTTCAATTAGGTATAATACTACATTATTCATTGAAGGCTTAACCTCATATTGAGCTGGTATTTTAACACTTAATAGGTCATATGCTTTGCCCTTTGTTAAGTTAACTTCAACACCTAGTTCTTCAAAAGTATTTTGTTTAAATATTACCTTTTTTATAGGATTAGGCTCTCTTGTGATTTCTTCCATAAGTTATTACCCCTTTATCTTTATTTTCTCTCTTAATTTATAGCATAAATAGTATTATATCATTTTTACTCCTTTAATTCAAAAACTAAATTTAACTAACTTCTATTTTATCTTTAAATTTAGCTAATGTCTTAGTTCCAATCCTATTTACTTTAGTTATATCATCTACCGAATTAAACCCTCCACTTTTTTCTCTATAGTCTATTATGTTTTGAGCTGTAACTTCTCCAACCCCTGGAAGCTTCATAAGTTCTTCTTTCGTTGCAGTATTTATATTGATTTTACTTTCATTATTACTTGTACCTCTAGTAACATTATGTACGCTATTTTGTTTTACATTACTTTCTCTAGGGTTATCCTTATTTAAAACAACTATACAATCTTCATCTTTTAATTTCATGGAACAATTAAGACTCATTTTATCAGCTTTTTCAGTAAATCCTTCTGCTTTTTCTATTAGGTCATTTACTCTACTTCCATAATCCATTGTATATACATCTGGCTTTTTTACTTCTCCTTTTATTTCAACAATTATCTTTTTTAACTCACTTTTGTTTATATTTTTATTGTCATTTTTATCAACTAATACATTGTCACTTTTTTTAGAATTATAATCTTTATTATTTTTATCACTTGTTTCTTGAACAAACATACTTTCATTAGCATTAAAAGCTTTTGGCTTAGACAAAATATATCCTACTACTAAAAATATTGTACATCCTATCATCATGACTATTGATCCTATTATTTTTTCTTTCTTGTCCATTATTATCCTCCTATACAGTTGTAATAGTATATACTTTTCATTATTACCATGTATATGTTTTTCATAACAATTGCATTTTATCCAGTTATTTGATTTTTATTTTGATATATTGAATTTTTTTTGATATACTATTTGTATAAATATTAGGAGGTACACAATGCGTAAATTATTAACTTTTATATGGATTTTTATCATAACATTCTCTGTTATTGTATATGACACTAAGGCTATAGATACTCCTCCTACTGTATCGGCAGATGGCGTAGTATTAATGGATAAAAATACAGGACAGATTTTATACTCTAAAAACTTAGATAGTCCGTATCCACCGGCATCTACCACAAAAATAATGACAGCCCTTTTAGCTCTAGAAAAATGTAACCTAGATGATGTTGTTACTATTGGCAAAAATGCTACAGATATAGATGGAAGCAAAATATACATATTTGAAGGAGAAAAGTTAACTATAAGAGATTTATTATATTCTCTACTTCTTCAATCAGCAAACGATTGTGCAGTAGCTTTAGCAGAACATATATCTGGTTCTACACAAGAATTTGTAAAACTTATGAATACTAGAGCTAAGGAACTTGGATGCAAAAACACTAACTTTGTAAATCCACATGGTTTGTATGATGATAAACATAGAACATCAGCAAGAGATCTTGCTCTAATTTTAAGAGAACTTAGTAAACATGAAGATTTCAAAAAAATAGCCACAACTCAAGTTTATGTTATAAATCCAACTAACAAAGAACCTAACAAACGTTTCATAGGAAATAAAGATAAACTAGTTTTAAAAAGATCAAAATGCTATTATGAAGGTTGCGAGGGAGGCAAAACAGGATATACTATTCAATCCAAACATTCATTTGTTGCAACAGCTACTAGAGACAATAAAAGTCTTATAGCAGTTCTTCTTCATGATGCAAAACATACTTATTGGGACGATGTAATCAACTTATTTAATTTTGGATTTAGTAATTATACTAGAGAAAAATTATATAGCAAAAATCAATGTTTATATAATTATAAAATTAATGATAATTCAAGTATTCCAGTTTTAGCTACAGAAGATTTTTATTATTTAAGAAAAAATGGCGATAAAGATGTTCCAGAACTTAAAGTAAATAACGCTCCTTTAAATAATAAATTTTTTAAAAAAGGAGATATTATTTTAACAGGAAATATAGTATATAAAAATCAAAATTTAGGTAAAGTTAATTTAGCTAGTGGAGCAGATCATTCATCAAAAAAATTATATTTAAATAAATTAAACTTAAATAATCTTAAATATAATAAGTATTTAATAATAGGTACTCCAATAGGCATATTAATTCTATTAGTTTTAATATTTGGCTTAAAGAAATCTAAAAGGAATAGAATATAATATATATAATAAAAAAAGTCAGACTTATAGCCTGACTTTTATTTTTTAAGTTTACTTATTAAATTTTTCATATCATCTGGCAAATCACTTTCAAGCTTTAATATTCTCCCATCTTTCGGATGAGGAATTTGAAGCTTATATGCATGAAGCGCCTGTCTATCTATATATTCATGTTCTTCTTTTCCATATAATGAATCACCATAAATAGGATGCCCTATACTACTTAAATGCACCCTAATTTGATGAGTTCTTCCAGTTTCAAGAGTTAGTTCAACTAAATCAGCATCTTCATAACTTTCTACAACCTTAAATCTAGTTACGCTTCTTTGTCCTCTTTCATCTATGACTCTTCTTAAAGTACCTTCTCCAACTCTATATATAGGCTTATTAATAACTCCACTTTTTTCTTTTAAATTTCCATGAACAATAGCTAAATAACTTTTTACGAAGTCATCCTTTTGCATATCACGAGATAAAGCCATGTGACTATAGGCATTTTTAGCTATTAACACTAGTCCTGAAGTATCCATATCAAGCCTATTTACCAAACGCACTATACTATTTTCATTTTTTTCTTTAAAATAATATAAAACTCCATTTGATAAAGTACCATTTTGATGTCTTTTAGTGGGATGAACTACTATTCCCTTAGGCTTATTTATAACTACAATATCTTTATCTTCATAAATTACGTCTAAATGCATTTTTTCTGGCACAATATCTTGATTTTCTTCTCTATTTATTTGAAGTTCTATTACATCATCATTTTTTAACATATATGATAATCTTACATTTTCATTATTTACTTTTATTCTCCCCTCCCTTGCGGCTTTTCTTATGAATCTACTTGAACAATTAGCATGATTCTTTAAATAATGATTAAGTCTAATTTCTTCTTCATCAATTTGTACTTTTATCTTTAAAATATTATTCTTTTCTTCCATTACTACCTCGTTTCTTACAGACTTTTATATAATTAGTTTTTATATTCTTGGTCTTCTCCTAATATAACAACTACATCTGCATTACTGTTACTATTTGAACTTTTTTCAATTGATTTTATATCAAAGTCACTTTTTATCTGCTTCATCTGTTTACTAGTTACTTCACTTGAAACTATTACTTTACTCTTTTTAACACTATTTGTATTTCCAGTAGATATGTTTTTATATCCTTTATCTTCAATGTATCTTTTATAATTAGATGCAAGCCCTTGTTTTTTTGTACCATTTAATACTTCAATTTTAAAACTACCAATATCCCTGTTTTTAAATTGTCCTTTAACACTACTTACACTTTGTAATTTATCTATTATATCTTTGTTCTTATTTTTATTATAAACAAAGAATGAAGCTTTTCCTATGTATTTAGTACTTCCATT
Source organism: Clostridium novyi NT (assembly GCF_000014125.1). Lineage (NCBI taxonomy): Bacteria > Bacillati > Bacillota > Clostridia > Eubacteriales > Clostridiaceae > Clostridium > Clostridium novyi. The sequence goes on from NC_008593.1 coordinate 1,732,474, forward strand.
TAATGTTTGAGTTTTTATATTATCTGCTGTTGATAGTGCATACCCATATTTCAAAATTTCATTTGATGACATATTGGTTTCCACATATTTAGGTAACTTAGTTAATATACTTGGAATTCTAAATATTATAAATGGACTTTTCATCTTTTCAACTACTTTAGATATAAATATGTGTTGATTATCTATTCTACCTAAGTCACCTGATGCTAAACCACTACCATCATTATTTTTTCTCCATCTAAAAAACTCTTCAGCTTTTTTTCCATCTAAGTGTACTTTTTCTCCTTTTTTAAAGTGAATATGTAGATTTTGCCCTTCATCATCATAATCCATATTATTTTGTATATCTACATCTACACCACCAATGGAATCTATAATTTCTCTAAATCCTTCATAATTTATCTTTCCATAGTAATCGATTCCCACATCTAAAAGATTTTCAACTGCATCTATAGCACCTCTAACTCCACCTACAGCATGTGCAGCATTTATCTTTGCATTTCTTCCCCTTAACTTTATAAGAGTATCTCTTGGTATAGAAATTGCATCTGCTTCTTTTTTATTTTTATCGTAATGAATTAGTATCATAGTATCTGTTCTTTTATGATCATTTTTATCATTACTTCCTGGAGTTCCAATATCAACTCCCATAACTAATATATTTATAGCAGATTTATTGTCCGTATTTCTTGATGCTATTTTTGAATTGTTGTTTAACTCCCCAACAGCTTGATAAAAGTATACTATACTTATTATAAGTATTCCTAGAAGTATAGTTACTGCTGTTATTAATAATTTTTTTAACCCTATTTTTCTTTTCATATTAATCCCCTACTTATTATATAACATATAGTTTCTTGCTTCTATAGTGTCCTTATGTAAAAGCTGATTTCCATCTATTACATACTTTATAGTATTATCAAAAGATAGTATAAGAGCTTTATCTAAATTTTCATTAAAAGCAATATTTCTTAAATTATCAACTCCAGGAAAATCTCTTGAAGGTTCAATATAGTCTGCTATGTATATTATCTTTTCAAGAACACTCATATTAACTCTTCCTGTTGTATGATAAGCTATAGCACTTAATATATCCTCATCTTCAACACCCATAATTTCTTTTGCTACATAAGAACCAACTTTTCCGTGCAATATTGCAGGCATATTTTTTTCTACCTCATCTACCTTATTTCCATGATTCTCATAACTATCTATCATTTTTTTATCTGGTACATACTTTGCACAATCATGTATAAGGCCAGCTATTCTTGCTTTATCAACATCTTCACCATAAATTTCAGCTAATTTTACTGCTGTATCTCTTACACCTATACTATGATTAAATCTTTTAGGTTTTAAATTAGTTTTAAGATATTCTACCATCTTATCCTCTGACCACATGTAAAATCCTCCTTATTTATATAAATTCATTTTATTTACCATGCATCTTGCTTTTTCTGGAACTAAGTAACTTATATTTTCCCTATTTTTTATTTTATTTCTAATTGTAGTTGATGATATATCTATAACTGGTATATCAAGAAATATAATTTTTTTATTAAATTTCTTTTCTATTCTTTCCTTTTGCTTTAGCATATCTTCCATACTATATCCGCTTCTTCTAAATACTACAAAGTTACATAAGCTTAAAACTTCATTAATATTCTTCCACGAATCTAATTGCATTAAACAATCTGCACCAGTTATAAAATACCACTCAGTATCTTTATGCTTTTCATTAAAATGCTTTAATGTTTTATATGTATAACTTAAACCTTGATTTTTTAATTCATAGTCACTTACTTCAAATTTTTCTTCATTTTGTATTACGTCTTTTACTAGTTTATATCTAATATTTGCATCAGTTATAACTTTATCTGTTTTATGTGGTGGATTTCCAGAAGGAATAAATATAACTCTATCTAGGTTTAACTTATATAAAGCTTCATAAGCTATATGTAGATGCCCATTATGAATAGGGTCAAATGTTCCTCCAAAAATACCTTTTTTCTTCATAAAACACCAATCCTTTATAGTAAAATTTTAATGCTATACCAAAAAGTATAACACAAAAATTAAAAAATTAAAGATAAAAGGAAGGTGAAATCACCTTCCTTTTATCTTGGTAGTTCTATTTTAGGTTTATTTTTTGATCTTTTATATAGAACAAGCTTATTTCCTATAGCTTGAACTCCTTCACATTCTATCTCTGCACAAATTTCATCTGAAGCCTCTCTAGCTGTGAAAAAGCTATTGTTTAAAACTTTAATTTTTATAAGTTCTCTTGCTTCTAATGCGTCTTCTACTTGTTTTATAAAAGCATCATCTATTCCGTTCTTTCCAACTTGAAAAATAGGTTGCATTTTATTTGCCATTGCTCTTAAAAAACTTCTTTGCTTACTGCTTATCATACTTTTCCTCCTAAATTATAATAAAAAGTCAAATTCAAAATCATTAAGTCTTACAGTATCTTCATCTTGAATTCCCATTTCTTTAAGTTCATCTAGAATTCCCTTATTTCTTAATACTTTATGGAAATATCTTAATGAATCTGGATCATTTACATTTACACTCTTAAGAAGTCTATCTACAAAGCTTCCTTCTACAACATAAACACCATCTTCAACTCTTATAGTGTATGTAAATCTCTTTTCTTCTGGCATGAATCTTTCTTCTTCTGGTATTTCCATTTCTGTTATTGGTATCATGCTTAATTGTCTTGTTACTTCTTTAATTAAATCATCTACTCCATCTCTTGTAGCAGCAGAAATCTTAAATACCTTATCAAATCCTAATTTATTAACTTCTTTTTTAAATGTTTCAAAAACTTCTTCATCATATAACATATCAATCTTATTTGCAACAACTATTTGAGGTCTATCCCATAGTTTTACGCTGTAATTTTTTAATTCTTCATTTATCTTTTTGAAATCTTCTATAGGATTTCTTCCTTCAACTCCTGAAATATCTACCACATGAACTAAAAGTCTAGTTCTTTCAATATGTCTTAAAAAGTCAAGTCCAAGACCTACTCCTTCAGATGCTCCTTCTATTATACCTGGTATATCAGCCATTACAAAAGCGTTTGCACCTTCTATTTTTACAACTCCAAGGTTTGGTTTTAATGTTGTAAAATGATAGTTTGCTATCTTCGGTTTCGCTTTACTTACCATTGATAATAAAGTTGATTTACCTACATTAGGGAAACCTATAAGACCTACATCTGCTAAAAGTTTAATTTCTAGATTTATCATTCTCTCTTCGCCTGGCATTCCTGGTTCAGCAAAATTAGGCGCTTGTCTTGTAGGTGTTGCAAAGTGGTAATTTCCTTTTCCACCTTTTCCACCTCTAGCTACTATATAAGAGTCTCCTTCTTTTGCAAGGTCAACCATAGTTTTTCCAGTTTCAACATCTTTAACAACTGTTCCTATTGGAACTTTTATATATAAATCTTCACCTTTTTTACCAAAGCATTTAGAATTTCCACCATCTTCACCGTTATCAGCCACATATTTCCTTCTATATGTAAAATCTAATAAAGTAGTAAGGTTTCTATCTGCAACTAGTATTACACTTCCACCATTTCCACCATCTCCGCCATTAGGACCACCCATAGCTACATATTTTTCTCTTCTAAACGAAATACATCCATTACCGCCATTACCTGATTTAACTAAAATTTTCGCTGTATCTATAAACATATAATCACCTTACCTTTGTTTATTTAATATATCATAAAAAAGTTAATCTATAGGCAAGATTATTACCATAGACATACTTGTGTATACTTATATCACTTATATTTGAGTCTTTTTCTTCCCAGTCATCCATCCACTCAAGTTCATTGACGAGAGACTCTCCATTTGCAATCATCATGCTCTGTCCTAACTCATCTTCAAAAATGTATATATAAACAAATTTTAATTTGTTATTTTCAATATCATTAATTATATTATTTATTAATTCTTCTTTTTTATTATAGTGATTTTTAAAATTTTCTTTATAGAACTTGTCGATTTCCACATCTAAATCAACTTCTATTTCTTTTTGCTTTAATTCATTTATAATTTTTTCCATGTAAAACCCAAAATACTGATCTCCTAATGCATATAAACTACTTATATTTTTATTTTCACCAATAATCTTGTTTATATATCTTATTGCTTCTTTTGTATTATCTAATTGTAGATATCCATATATAATTTGGACGCAATTCATAAAGTCATGTCTTTCTTTTCTAAATGCATTTATAAACTTTTCAATATCCTCCATAATAATCCCCCATCAAAGAAAAGCATTTTAAAAAAGCACCCTATTGGGTGCCTTGAACTATTCAGCTACATTTTCTATTTCTACAGGATAAACGCTAGCTTGTTTTTTACTTCTGCCAACTCTTTCGTATTTTACTATTCCGTCTACTTTAGCATAAAGTGTATCGTCTCCACCTCTACCAACGTTAACACCTGGGTGGATTTTTGTACCTCTTTGTCTTACTAAGATATTTCCTGCAAGAACAAATTGTCCATCTCCACATTTAGTTCCAAGTCTTTTAGATTCAGAATCTCTTCCGTTTTTAGAACTACCTACTCCTTTTTTATGAGCAAATAATTGAAGGTTCATTAATAACATAAATTACACCTCCTCTTCCCTTACATTTATATAATCTCTATATCCTTGTTCCATGCTTCTAAGCCCAAGTAGCATTGTATGTAGTAAAACCTGACATGATTTTATATCTTCCATGGTTTTCTCTTCTATACTTAAACTTAAAAATCCGTCTACTATGCGATATTCAGCATGGATATTTAAAACTTCTAGAATGCCAATAAGAGTGGTTTGTGATATTGCAGATACAGCACTACATACTATATCTTTGTTATATTCATCAAACCCTGCATGACCTTCTATTTTAAAAGAAACGATGTTCTCATTCTTCTTCTTAAAAATAGCCTCAATCATAATTAAGCTTCAATTCTTTCGATTTGTAACTTAGTGTAAGGTTGTCTGTGACCATTTTTCTTTCTAGAGTCTTTCTTTGGTTTATACTTAAATACAACAACTTTTTTAGCTTTTCCTTGTTTAAGTACTTTAGCAACAACCTTTGCTCCTTCAACTACAGGAGCTCCAACTACTAGCTTACCGTCTTTATTTACAGCAAGAACTTCAGTTAATTCAACGTTTGAATCCACTTCAGCGTTTAGCTTTTCAACGAATAAAACGTCTCCTTCTTGAACTCTGTATTGTTTTCCACCTGTTTGAACTACAGCGTACATTAATAACACCTCCTTATAAGAGTCTCGCCACCGTCGGTACTCAAATTACTTTGAGATTTCTCACCTTATGCGTGCGGTTTACAAATGCCATTTTATCACACACCATATTATTTGTAAAGACAATTTTTATCCATATATTTTGATATTTTCAAGTTTTTTTATTTGACTTGCAAATAGTAATGGTTCAACTTTAAAATATTCTAAATTGCTTATGAAATTTACATATATGCTTTTATGCATACCCTCTATTTCTTCTATAAACTTAATAATATCCCCAAGAATATCTTTCTTATATATCTCATCTATTTCTATATATATATCTTTTATATTATAGCCTTCATCTATTTTTGTAATCTCATCTTTTATTAACTTATTTAAGTATTCTAGCTTTATTCTCTTTGATTTTCCATGACACATTGAACAATCTTCTTCTATGTATTCTGATATGGCTTTCCCCCTTCTTTTTCTAGCTATTTGCACTAAATTAAGTTGGGTAAATGGATAAATCACTGTTTTCTTCTTATCTTCTTTAAATTCTTCTTTTAAAATATGCATTATCTTTTTCTTGTATTCATAGTTATGAATGTCTATAAAATCTATAATTATAATTCCACTTAAATTTCTCATCATTATTTGTCTTGCAATTTCCTGTGCCGCTTCTAAATTAGTTACTAAAGCTGTCTTATCTATTGATGTTTGTTTTGTATTTTTCCCCGAATTAACATCTATAACATACATTGCTTCTGTTCTGTCTATAACTATATTTCCGCCACTTGGCAAAACTATTTTATTATTTCTAAGAGATAGTATCTCTTTTTCAATATTATAATGACTAAATAAACTTTGCTTTCCACTGTATACTTCTATTTCTAACTCTAGATCTGATTTATCTTCTACAAATTCCTTAATATACTCAGCATCATCTTCATTATTTACAATTACTTTTTTAGTATTAAAAGTTAATATATCATTTAGTATCCTTCCAAGTGTACCTCCGCCATTATATAAAAGCTTTGGTTTTAATGAATATGTACCTTCTTGTACTATTTTTTTATAATTATCATATAGCTTTTCTAATTCTTTATTTATATCTTCAATAGTTGCATCTAAAGCATTGGTTCTAATCATTATACCTATATCATCTGGTTTATTTATATTGTCTATTATATATGATTTAAAGTTATCATTATCTTCTATTTTTTTTGAAAAACCTATTTTTTTATTATGAGTTACTATAACTACATATCTTCCTGGAACACTTATAGAACTTGTTACTTTAGGCCCTTTTTCCCCTAGTGATTCCTTCATAATTTCAACTAAAACTTCATCACCATTTTTTACATCATCATTTTTAAATTTATGATTAAGATACATGTATGCGTTTTTATCGTATCCAATATCTATAAAAGCACATTTAATAGCTGGTACTATATTTTTAACCACACCTTTGTATATTTCTCCTGGAGATGGCTCTAACTTTTCCTCTTCTATGAAACATTCTTTTAATATGTCATCTTCTCTTAATACAATTCTTAAAATACCCTCTTCTCGTTCTATATAAATTGTTTCCAAAATTCCACCTCTTTTTAATACTTGTTATAAAATTTCATAATCCTTATCTTTCAGTCTATATCCATCTTTAAACATCTTATGTATTATACTCATTAGAGCTTGTGCATCAAATATAGCATAATGCCTATTTATTATAGGTATATTTAAATAATTTAATGCCTTGTCTAATGATGCATTTTGACCTATACCGTAAAACTCTTTAAATTCTAGGGATAAATCTAAATAATCTTCCTTTAAAAAAGGAAGATTAATACCATATTTATTGCATACCGTTTTTAAAATATCATATTCTGCCTTTCCCCAGGAAATCCAAAGTGTTTCTTTGGGTGTGTATAATTGTTGCAGTTCTAAAAAAACCTTATTGATTTCTTCTCCATTTTTTATATCATCATAAGAAAATCTTCCACCATAAATACTTTTACTTTTATCTTTACTATTCAAAAAATATCTAGGCTTTATAACTTTACTATACTTTTGAGTTAAGCTTTCACTTTTAAATATAACTCCAACTTCTATTATTTCTTGAAAATACTTTTTAGCTTTATTTTCAACAATTTTGGTAGTTATAAATTCAAAGTCTATAGCTAACAGATTGTATGGAATAAAAATAAATTCCTCATCTTCTACCAAATAAAAGCTCATTTATATTCTCCTAAGATATAATATTTATAGTATTAATTATACCCTATTTACAATCAAAGTAAAACTGCACATAAAAATATTCTTGCCAAGTTTTACTTTGCAAGAATATTTTTCATATCTATACTTATATTTTATATTAAATTATTGTCCTAAATATTCTAAAAGAGTTACTAACTTTTCTTGTTCATATGAATATAATTCTTGTCTTTCAATATAAACAAAGGCTTCTTTATCTATTCCGTCAACATGTTCTTTTATATAATCAGACATTATTTGTGCTGAAAGATTATCTACACTTCCACAGGATACTAAAGTATTTATATATAGCTTATTTTCTTTTATCTCAAAATCAATATTTTTAATTAAAGCTCTTATATTTACTTCTTTTTCTCCCTTTTTAGTCTTTTTCATTATCTTCCACTCATCTAATGATAATAGACTTTTTAATCCCTCTTCAACTATATCTTGATCTACACACTTTAGCACAATTTTATAATCTGCTGCTTTTACTGCTGCCATAGATGGAGGTGTCTTTTTTTCTCCTAATTTTTCTTTAGCCTTCTTAACATCTAAAATTTCAATACCTATTGGAGTATTATTGTTTAGTGTATCTTTTATTACTTTTTCATCTACTTGTTCCTTAAATTCAACATCCATATATTCTCCCTTAGATGCAACCCCTACTGATAAAGGTTGTGCTATAGATAAGATTATATGAGGATTAAATCCTTTTGAATACTCAACAGGTAACTCTGATCTTCTAAGAATTCTTTGTATAGTTCTCATTAAGTCTAAGTGAGCAACATATTTTATTTCATCACCTTTAGTGTACTTTATTAAATATCGCGTTTTCAAAACATGTTCCCTCCTTAAAACTTTCATTTGTGTTTATACCACAGTTTTTACATCCTTGTCTACAATCAGGAGTAAGCTCTGCTTTTTTTGCTTTTTCGTTTTCTCTAATTAAAAACTCTTTTGATACTCCAACATCTATAAAATCCCAAGGTAATACTTCATCATAACTTCTTTCACGATAAGCATAGAATTCTCCGTCTACATTACATTCATCTAATGCTTCCATCCAAGTTTCAAAGTTAAAGTATTCTCCCCAACCATCAAATTTAGCACCTTTTTCAAAAGCTCTTATTATAACATCACAAACTTTTCTATCTCCTCTTGCAAGTATAGCTTCCATATAGCTTACTGGAGATTCGTGCCAGTTGTATTGAATTCTCTTGCTCTTAACAGAATTTCTTATAAGTCTAATTTTTTCCTTAACAACTTCCATTCTATCTTGTGGAGCCCATTGGAATGGAGTAAATGGTTTTGGTACAAAAATAGATGTACTTAAAGTAACTTTAAGTCCCTTTTGTCTTTCTTCTTTAGGTATTTTATAGTATTCTTCTACAACTTTTTCTCCAAGTTCTGCAATTCCAATTACATCTTCATCTCTCTCATAAGAAAGTCCTATCATGAAGTATAACTTAATAGTTGACCATCCTGATTTAAATGCATTAGATACAGAATCCATTAAGTCTTGTTCATTAACACCTTTATTTATTATGTCTCTCATTCTTTGGCTACCAGCTTCTGGTGCAAAAGTAAGTCCTGTTTTTCTTACCTTTTGAATTTCTTTTATTAAATCCACACAGAATGCATCTATTCTTATAGATGGAAGTGATACTCCAACTTTTTTATCTTTGTATTTTTCGATTAATTCATTTATAAGTCCTTGTATATCAGAATAATCGCAAATACTTAGTGATACTAATGATACTTCTTCATATCCAGTAGCTTTTAAAAGCTCATCTACTTGTTCCATTATCTTTTCTTTAGTCTTTTCTCTAACCGGTCTATAAATCATTCCTGCTTGACAGAATCTACATCCTCTTGTACATCCTCTGAAAGTTTCTATTGTAACTCTATCATGAACTATTTCTCCATAAGGAACTATAAGCTTATTTGGAAATTCTACTTCGTTAAAGTTATTTATGATAGCTTTAGTAACTTTAGCTGGTACATCATCATATTTTGGCTTAAATTCTTTTATAGTTCCATCTTCATTATAAGTTACATCATAAAGACTAGGCACATAAATTCCTCTTATAGTTACAGCTTTTCTTAAAAATTCTTTCTTGCTTAATCCTTTATCTTTACACTCTTTGTATAAATCTAAAACTTCATCTAACTGAACTTCCCCTTCTCCTAAAGCAAAAAAGTCTGCAACAGCATATAAAGGTTCTGGATTATAAGCACATGGTCCTCCGCAGAAAACTATTGGATCATCCTCTGTTCTATCCTCTGCCCTTATAGGAATGTTTGCCATACTTAACATATTTAATATATTTGTATAACTCATTTCATACTGAAGAGTAAATGCTACTAAATCAAATACTTTTAAAGAATCTTTAGTTTCTAGCGTATACATTGGAATATTGTTTTTTCTCATTTGCTCTTCCATGTCTGGCCATGGTGCAAAAGCTCTTTCACAAAACGTATCTTCCCTTTGATTCATAGTGTAATAAAGTATCTTTGTACCTAAATGTGACATTCCAACTTCATATACATCTGGAAAACAAAAGGCAACTCTTATATCAACTTTATTTTTATCTTTTGAAAAGGAATTTAACTCTCCCCCTGTATATCTAATAGGTTTTTCAACCCTACACAATATATCATCTGAAATTTTGTTCATTAAATTTCCTCCTACGTTGAACATGTATTTTATCAATACATTTTATCACAAATAAAAAAATAAAATCAATTGTTTATGCTTCTTTATTACACTCATCTTTCCAATCTTTCCATTCATCTATAGCCATTTTAGCTAATTTATCGATTTCATCCACAGTATTTATATACTCTTCTATGCTTATATTCCCGTAATTTTTTAAAGCCCTAATAAGTTCTTCCTCATATATTATACTTACTACCTTCATATCATCATTTAAAATAGTAAATAAATTATACTTATTTTTATCAACTATTCCTAAAGCATCTAAAAGATTTTTCTTATAGTGTATTGAAACACTTCTATTTTCCATATATCCTTTTTTTATAAATTTATATTTTTTCTTTACTATATCTCCCATAATTAAATAAACTATCCTTTCTTTTTCTTTATATGAAATAATAACTATGAAAATCCCTATAATACCTATGCTAATATTTTTCATGCCAAGCACTGTTGAAATGCAAAAATAGACATATATAAGCATTCCAATAACCAAACTTATATTTACGGTTATTTTATTAGCTCTTTTGTAAAATGTCTTCATGGCTAAAATATCTCTTAATATCCTGCCTCCATCTAAAGGAAGTGCAGGTATCAAATTAAAAGTACCTAAAGCTAAATTACTTATATATAGTAACTGCAGGTACTCACTTGAAAACTTTATATTCAAAAAATAGCCTATCATAGCAAAAATTAAATTGAATAAAGGTCCACTTAAAGATATTATTAAATCTTCCTTAGGATCGGCTTCATCTAAATCTCTAAGTTTTAAGACAGCCCCTATTGGAAGAATCTCTATACCAAACCCCTTAAATCCTAACTTTTTTGCCGTTATATAATGTACCATTTCATGAAAAAACACAAATATAAATGATACAATCATTTTTCCTTTAAAACCTATGATTAAGAGTATAATAATATATGGTATAGAAAGCTTACTTATTTTAATCATTAACTGCTTTTCTTTTTGTATATTCATTAATTTTTATTTTCCAAAACTTTTTCTAATCCCTTATCTTGACCCATAAATAATATCTTAAATCCCATGGAATCTCTTTTACCATTAATATAATTTTCTGCTATAATATCTCCTTTTTTTACTTCATCACCTTTTTTAACTAAAATCTTATTTAAACTAAAATATTTACTTTCAATTCCCTCACCATGATCTATCAATATATAATTTCCACATTCACCATCTTCACCACATTCTTTAACTTTTCCATCATAACTTGCTGCAATTTCTCCTTTTTCAGTTACTTTTAACTTTATTCCATCTTTATTTTCTTCTATAGTTCCCTCAGTTGGTAACTTAAACTTTTGCTTTATCTTTTCTTTTATTGTCTGTCCTCCTGCAAATTTCACCTTAGCCTTTTCCATGATTTCTAAAGCGATATCTTGTACACTTTTATTTCTATCTATATGCTTAACACTATTAATTACTTTTCTATAATTAAAATCTTTATTAACAACATCTTTACAATAACTATATGCTGTCTTTGTCTGTGGAGTTACTACAAATCTGCACATAAGCACAAACAATAACATAACAAAAACCCCTGTTAAATCTTGGATTATCCTTCTTGCAATAAAACTTTTATTTTTTTTATGCCCCAAAACTTTATTGCTATTACCGTGTCTCTTCATATTATAATTTGATTTATTTGTAAAAGTTTTATAGTAATTCTCATACTGAGAATTATAGTTTCCCATTATCTTCCCCCCTTATATTAGATTTAACTACTATAAATATATATTTATATTTTTTATTTTCTATTACATTAAATTTGGGTAAGTATTTTATTTGTTCTAAAAATAAAAATCTAAGATAACCTACTTTATTATTAAGTAGATTATCTTAGATTTTTATATATTTAAATTATATATAATTATTTATCCATTAATAAAACAAGATTCTTCATACTTATATCCAGAGCCTTTGCAGAATGTGTTATAATACCACATGAAATATAATCAACTCCAGTATTTGCTATGTCTCTTATAGTTTTTAAATTTACATTTCCAGAAGCCTCTACAATAGCTTTTCCATTAATCATTTTAACAGCTTTTTTCATAGCATCAATATCCATATTATCTAACATTATTATATCTGCCTTTGATTCTAAAGCTTTTTGTACTCCCGTTAAATTTTCAACTTCAACTTCAATTTTTCTTACAAAAGATACACTATTTCTTACTAACTCTATAGCTTTTTTTATACCCCCTGCTGCATCTATATGATTATCTTTTATAAGCACGCCATCGGACAAACTAAATCTATGATTATACCCTCCACCTACTTTTACTGCATATTTTTCAAAAACTCTAAGATTAGGTGTAGTTTTTCTTGTATCTAATAACTTAGCTTTTGTCCCTTTTATCTCCTTAACAAATTTATTTGTTATAGTTGCTATTCCACTGATTTTTTGAAGCATATTAAGAGCCACTCTCTCACCAGTAAGTATACTTCTAGTATTTCCTTTAATTTTTGCTATAAGTTGAGAACTACTAACTTCATCTCCATCTTTAACTAAAGCTTTAACCTCTACATTTCCTAGCAAAGTAAATACCCTTTCAAATACATTAAGACCAGCTATTATGCCCTCTTCTTTTGCTATTAAATCTACAGAAGCTATACTGCTTTTTCCAACAATAGCTTCCGTGGTTATATCTTCATAGAAATTATCCTCTTTTAGTGCTTCTATTAAAAATTTATCAATTATAAACCAATTCATCTTTTATATCCTCTCTAATTTTAATAAATTCTTTCTTAATAATTTCATTATTTTCAATTATAAGTTTCTCAGCTTCATTTATAGTCATATTATTTTTTAAATTATTTAAACTTAGCTTGTCTATATTTTTATTTATATAATTGGCTCCTCTTCTTGAAAAAACTAAGGCCTCTAAAAGTGAATTACTAGCAAGCCTGTTAGCTCCATGAACTCCTGTACAACTAGTTTCCCCACAAGTAAATAAATTTTTCATAGATGTTCTACTATCTATATCTACATGTATTCCTCCCATAAAATAATGCTGTACAGGGCTTACTGGTATCTTATCTTTGGTTATATCTAATCCTTTTGTTTTGCACTGACTGTATATTAAAGGAAATCTATTTATAATAAATTCTTTAGATTTATGAGTTATGTCTAAGTATACACAAGGTGAATTGTTTTTTTTCTCTTCCATCTTTATAGCTCTTGCCACAACATCTCTTGGAAGCAGTTCATCTACAAATCTCTCTCCCTTATTATTTAAAAGATAAGCTCCTTCTCCTCTTAGCGATTCAGAAATTAAAAATCTTCTACCCTCTTTTTCTCCTTCATAAAGAGCTGTAGGATGAAATTGTATATAATTCATATCTTTTAATTTTATATTGTGTCTTATTGCTATAGAAAGTGCATTTCCCTTTAATATTCTTTGATTAGTAGAACTTTTAAATAAACCACCTATTCCTCCTGATGCAAAAACTGTAATTTTAGCATTTATATTTATTACGTCACCTTTTGTTATAACAACTCCTCCGTAGCATACATTATCCTTTTCAATAATATCTACTAAAAAAGTATCTTCACATATTATAATATTTCTCCTCTTTCCCACTTCTTTTAATAATCCTGTAAACACTCTTTTACCTGTTTCATCAGCACAATGAACTATCCTATTTACTCTATGAGCTCCTTCCCTTGTATAATCAAGTTCTTCTCCATCCATGTCAAATCTTATTCCCATATCTAAAAGCTTACTTATGTTGTACTTTGACTCATGTACTAAAACTTTTACCGATTCTAAATCATTTTTATACCTTCCTGCCTTTAATGTATCTTCAATGAAGAACTTTTTATCCTTATCATTTATAGCTGTAGATATTCCGCCTTGAGCAAGATAAGAATTGCATTCATCAATTTTATTTTTAGTAATCATAACTATTTTTAAATCTTTTCTTAAATTCAAAGCAGTATAAAGTCCTGCTATACCCGTGCCTACTATTAATACATCTACCTCCATATTAAATCCCCCTATAAACTATGCATTTTTTCCAATGCCCTTACTGCTTTTCTTTTTATATTTTCATCTATTTTCACCTCATTATTATAATTTTTAAGGCAAGTATAAATTTCCTTAATTGAATTCATTTTCATATTTGAACAATGCATATCTAACATATAAAATTCTTTATCTGGGTTTTTCTTTTTTAGTTCATGTATAACTCCACATTCTGTGACTATAAGATATTTTTTACTATTACTATTTTGTGCAAAATTTATGATTCCTTTTGTACTTCCTATATAATCTGCTAACTCTCTAACTTCCTTTCTACACTCTGGATGGACTAAAACATTAATATCATTACCATATTCCTCCTTAGCTTTTATAATATCCGAAGCTTTTATTTTATTATGAACATAACAATACCCATCCCATAATATAATTTTCTTATTTGGTGTATTCTCTTGTATATATGATCCCAAATTTTTATCTGGTAAAAATATTATCTCATTACTTTCTAAATTATTAACTATCTCAATTGCATTTGAAGATGTGCAACATACATCAACCACAGACTTAACCTCTGCAGTAGAATTTATATAGCAAACTACTTTAGCATTTGGATGTTTTTCCTTTAGTTTTAAAACATCCTCCTTAGTAATCATATTAGCCATAGGACAAATCGCCTTTGGAGTTGGAAAAATAACTTTTTTATTAGGCGATAAAATTTTGGCACTTTCCGCCATAAATTTCACTCCACAAAATACTATAGTATCTTCTTTGCATTTTTCTCCTACATCAATTAAAAAATAAGAATCCCCTATGTAATCCGCTACTTCTTGTACATCTTTAGGCTGATAAAAATGTGCTAAAATAACTGCATTTTTTTCTTTTTTTAATTTCATAATTTTATCTTTTAAATCAATTTCCATTCATTACACGCCCTTCTACACCTTATAATTTAATATATACACATGTGTATATACACCTTAAATAATATACCATTTAATTTAATTTTTATCAATATATTTTATAACCATTTTTATACTTATTTTACACTTTAAATCTTGGTATATAACATAATATTTTCCATAATATATTGTGAGTTTATACCAAGTAATATATTATATAAATATATTATCTAATGAGGAGGTAATTAATAATGAAAATAAAATTTAAAAAACCATTTAATAATCCCGTTATACGTATAATATATTTTGTATCTATAGTTTTAATTGCCATATATTTGTTTCAAACATATGGATCTAATAAAGGAGAAATTATTGAATGTAAGAACTGTTATTGTTTTAAAGATCAATGGAATAATATAAAAAATAATCCTTCTATAAATAAAAATGCAAAGGTTTTAAGTTGTTGGTTATATTATGACAAAGCCTCTCCTAAACCCGCTCTTAAAATCATGTTAATAAATAAAAATAAGTTTCATAGATTTCAATACGTTGATGCTATATGTAAAAATGATGAGATTGTACTAGAGTTTAATGGAACTTATAAAAATTTAGAAAATGAATTTTCTAAGGGGATTTCAACAGATGAATTTATGACTTCCCTTGATACAGTTTGGAAAAATGCACATAACATTTTCAAAACACCTAGTTCTAAATATAGTTTATTCGTTACATCAAAACACTCTAACTCTATAACTAAACAATCCAATGCATTCTATATTGGTAAAAATGGTGCTTTAACAAAAATTTCTGAAAAAGATTTTCCATTAAATGATGTTAACTATATGAATTGCTCAAAATTAGATGAACAAGATAAATCTTCGGAAAATGCCTGTATAATTTTTAAATAATATAATATAGTTTACAAATTTGCATAAATACTTTATACTTAGAACTATAAAACATAATATTTAATCGTTTGCGGGGGAGCCTTGAGCTGAGAAGGATAAAACCTGACCCTTAGAACCTGATGTAGTTAGTACTATCGTAGGGAAGCAACTAGACTAATTGAATTAACATAACATGAAAACTTATTTTGTGTTATTTATTAGTATAAGCCTTCTTACATAGAAGGCTTATTTTTTTATATTAAATTGTTAAGGGGATGGATAAACTATGAATTACACAACACAAATGGATGCTGCTAAACGTGGCATAGTAACTAAGGAAATGGAAATAGTAGCAAAAAAAGAATGCATGGAAATTTCTAAATTAATGAATTTAGTAGCTACAGGTCAAGTAGCAATTCCAGCTAACAAAAATCATAAATCTTTAAGTCCAGAAGGAGTTGGACAAGACTTAAAAACTAAAATCAATGTAAATCTTGGTATTTCAAAAGATTGCTATAACATAGATGCTGAACTTGAAAAAGTAAAAAAAGCTGTAGAAATGAAGGCTGAAGCCATTATGGATCTTAGTTGCTACGGAAAAACTGAAGAATTTAGAAGAAAACTTATAGATATGTCTCCTGCTATGATTGGGACAGTTCCAATGTACGATGCAATTGGTTTTTATGATAAAGAACTTAAAGATATAACTGCCGAAGAATTACTTGCTGTTGTTGAAAAACATGCAAAAGATGGAGTTGACTTTATGACAATTCACTGTGGAATCAATCGTGAAACAGCAGAAGTTTTCAAAAGAAATCCTAGACTTATGAATTTAGTATCTAGAGGCGGAAGTTTACTTTTTGCTTGGATGCAATTAAATAATAAAGAAAATCCTTTCTATGAACACTTTGACAAAGTACTAGATATATGTGAAAAATATGATGTTACTATAAGTCTTGGAGATGCTTGTCGTCCTGGATGTATAGAAGATTCTACTGATCCTAGTCAAATAAAAGAATTAATAACTTTAGGAGAACTTACTAAACGTGCATGGGAAAGAAATGTCCAAATTATAATAGAAGGACCTGGACATATGTCTTTAAGTGAAATTAAAACAAATATGCTTCTTGAAAAGAAATTATGTCATAATGCTCCTTTCTATGTTTTAGGACCTATAGTAACAGATGTGGCTCCTGGATATGATCATATTACAAGTGCCATAGGTGGTGCTATTGCAGCTTCATTTGGTGCTGACTTCTTATGCTATGTAACACCTGCTGAACATCTTAGACTTCCAAACATAGATGATATGAAAGAAGGTATAATTGCAACTAAAATAGCCGCTCATGCAGCAGACATTGCTAAAGGTATTCCTGGAGCAAGAGACTGGGATAACAAAATGAGCAGAGCTAGACGTGATTTAGATTGGGATACTATGTTTGAGCTTGCAATTGATCCTGAAAAAGCTAAACGTTATAGAGCTGAATCTATACCAGAAGATGAACATACTTGTACTATGTGCGGAAAAATGTGCGCAGTTAGAAACATGAATAAGGTCATGGATGGTAAAAACATAAATATTTTAAGAGAAGATGACTAATAAGTCATACAAAATATAGCCTCCAAAAGCTATTGACTATCATTATAGCCAATAGCTTTTTATTTTGACTATTCGCTTTTTATTTCATATTTTGTATATTTATAGTAGAATATAATACATAGGAGGTACGTATCATGAATATTAGTAAAACTATAAGATCTCATTTTCAAAATAAATCTTTAAACTATATAAAATCTCATTATGGAAAATACATAAAAAGAAAACGTAACTTATCTAAAATAAAGAATTTTTTTAAGCATGCTTACGACTCATCTAATTCAGTAGATGACAGTACATGGGCAGATTTAAATATGGATGATGTATATTGTAGTATAGATAGAACATTTTCCACACCAGGTGAACAACATTTATATAAAGTTTTAAGAACTCCACTGTATGACAAATCTTTATTAGAAAAACGTAATGAACTAATCTCTTTTTTTCAAGATAATAGCTCAATTAGAGAAAAAATATCTTTAATATTACATAATCTTGATAAAACCGATAGCTATGTAGACTCCATTTTTTTTGAAGAAACAACAAACTATCCAAAGTACAAAATACTTTGTTATGTTTGTTCATTTTCTTTTATATTGTCCTTGTTTATGTGTTTATTTTGGGGATTTTCAAGATTCGGTATGATTGCCCTTTCACTATCATTTATAAATATGTTCATTCATTATAGTCTTAACAAAGTCATAAGAGAACAAGTTTTATCTATGGTTTATTTAGGAAACACCATAAGTGCCGCTGCAAGTATACTATACCTTAACTGTAAACAATTAAAGGAATATAACAATAAGTTAAATTCACTACTAAAAACTTTAGACCCTATACGCAAAAACACCTTTACTATAAATAGAATTGAAACTCTAGATATTGTAGGTGACTATGTAAACATAATGTTTCTTATTAAAGAAATCAACTACTTTAAATCTATAAGTACATTAATTAAGCATAAAAAAGATTTGTTAGATTTATATTTGATTATTGGTAAAATAGATACTCTTATATCTATAGCTTCTTTTAGAGACGGATTACCTAAATATACAAAACCAAATTTCGTTGATAATAGTAAATTTCTAAGTGTAACTAACTTAGAACATCCACTAATACAAAATGCTATACCTAACTCTATAGATATAAATAATTTTGGAATTATAATAACCGGCTCAAATATGTCAGGTAAGTCCACATTCTTAAGAACAGTTGGCGTTAATGCACTTTTAGCTCAAACTATATATACATGTATTGCTGATTCTTATTCTAGTAGTATTTTCAATATAATAACATCAATTAAACCTGGTGATGATCTACTAGGCGGAAAAAGTTATTACCTTGCAGAAGCAGAGGCATTGCTTAGAATAATAAATGCAAGTAATGAAAATATACCTTGTCTTTGTATGATTGACGAAATATATAGAGGAACAAATCCTATAGAAAGAATAAATGCATCATGCGAAATATTAAATTACCTCTCATCCCATAATGCTTTAACATTAGTTGCAACTCATGATTTACAACTTACAAAAATGACTAATGGATATAAATGTTATTACTTTAAAGAAGATGTTACAAACACCGGTCTTACATTTGATTACAAAATAAAAGAAGGTATATCTCCTACTAGAAATGCTGTAAAAATACTAAAATTTCTAGGATATCCTAGTGAAATAATAAATAAAACAGAAGAAAGAATAAAAGCCGTTGAATGATTTAATCATTTAACGGCTTTTATGATAATTATAAATAAATTACTACTTATTATTTCAGGAATCCTTTTAATATAGTTTCTTCTGCTTCCTTCTCTGTAAGTCCAAGTGACATAAGCTTCATCAATTGTTCTGAAGCTATTTTACCTATGGCAGCTTCATGAATTAATTCTGCATCTTCACATCTAGCATCAAGAGCTGGTATTGATGTAACTCTAGCATTACCCATTATGATTGAATCACATTCTATGTGTCCTCTTGATTTATTTTCACCATTCATCATAAAGTAGAATGTTTGTCTTGAATTATCCTTAGCTACTGAACGAGATACTATTTGTGCTGATGAATCTTCTCCTTTAAGATTTATGTTAACCTTAGAATCAGCAACTTGATCTTCATCAGTAAAAATTCTCTCAGTTACAATTAAATGAGCATTTTTATGAAGATTTATAGTTAATTCTTTTTTACTATTATCTACCCCTTTTATTTGAACTAAATCCATTTCAAATGTAGAATCTTCTCCAACTTCAATTACAGTAGTTGTATTAAATACTTTTTGAGATTTTCCATCACTTTCTGCATAGTGCTTCTCTATATACTTAACATGACAATTCTTTCCTACATGTACATCATGAACTCCTTCATGTTCTGTAGTTTGAGCTGTACAGTTATGTATTCCACATCCGGCAACTATATTTACATCTGAGTTATCCCCTACTTTAAAAGTATTATATACCTTATCAGTAGCATTGACATCTGTAACTATAACTGGTACATGGACACTTTGTTTTTTAGTATTTGGGGCAACGATTACATCTAATCCTGATTTTTCTTTTTTACTTTTTATACTTATATTCATTGTTGTATTTCTACTTACGGACTCACCATTACTTCTTATATTGTGCGCCCCTTTATATAAATCAGTAGTATCATCTATCTTACTTAATATCTTTTCTTGTATTGATTCTGACATCTCTTCTACCTCCCAGTTTCACAGGTTCCACAATAATCACAAGCTGCCTGAGCCTTTATCTCACTTATAATTTCTTCTTTGCTTGTAGTTTTTTGTATTTTTCCATTAGACAAAACAATTACTTCATCTGCTAAATTAATTATTCTTTCTTGGTGAGAAATAATAACTATTGTAGTATTTCTTTCTTTATGCATATTAGTAAATGTTTCAACTAATCTTTGAAAACTCCATAAGTCAATTCCTGCTTCTGGTTCATCAAAAATTGCTAACTTTAAATCTCTAGCAAGTACTGATGCTATTTCAATTCTCTTTAATTCCCCACCTGAAAGGCTTGAATTAATCTCTCTATCTATATAATCCTTAGTACAAAGTCCTACATTATTTAATAATTCATGAACATCAACTTTTTCCTTAGAATCTTTTCCTGCAAGATTTAAAAGCCCTCTTACTGTCATACCTTTAAAATGTGGTGGCTGTTGAAATGCATAACCTATTTGTTTATTAGCCCTACCTGTTATATCTAGTTTTGTAATATCTTCTCCATCTAAAATTATATTACCTGATGTAGGTTTATATATACCCATCATCATTTTACATAAAGATGACTTTCCCCCACCATTAGGTCCTGTAATAACATAAATTTTATTATCTTGTAATGTTAAATTTATGTTATCTAAAATACTAATTTTTTTATCATTTTCTTCAACTTCTAATGATAAATTTTTAAGTTCTAGCATTTGTTCTTCCCCTTTTCTAGATTTTATAGTATGTATACTAATACAAAACAAAACTGCTTTTAAAAAGCAGTTTTATAAATTTCACAAAGAAACATATAAATAAAATACTATTTAAGTATCTCTACTATTTTTAATGAGTAATTACTTTTCTTAGCTGTTTTCTTATTAAAGAAGTGTAATATTGTATATGATATTACAAGTGCAACTATACCCACTAAAAAGCTTAACATTTCATAATTACTATATCCAGCTTGTGAGAATACTTTAATGCCTATAGCTATACCACATATCATCATAACTAGTGGAAATACATATACTAAAGCTAGCATTTTATTAAAAGTTTTTTGCTCCATTTCAACCTTTACCTTATCTCCAACTTTTGCTCCTGCGGTATTTTCTATTTCAGTAGTTATTGATGCTGCTGAACATGCTGCCTTACAAGTAGCACAGTTATCTCCACATCCTGATTTTCTTTTAAAAACTACTGAAGCATAGTTACCATTTACAGAAGTTATGTACCCTACTTCTGTCATATTTATCAACTCCTACACGCTGTTTATATACTAGTTTATTATAACATATATTATTTTTTTTTCTAATACTTTTAATATAAAAAATATTAAATAAAAACAGTGTTAAGAAAGCTCCCTTAACACTGCTTTTTTATTTTTAATCTTTAATATTATTAAACTATTCCTTGAGCAAGCATTGCTTCAGCTACTTTTATAAATCCTGCAATATTAGCTCCAACAACTAAGTTATCTTTATGACCGTATTCTTCTGCGCATCTAACTGCATTACTATAGATGTTTTTCATTATGTTATGTAATTTTTCATCTACTTCTTCAAATGTCCAAGAATATCTAATGCTATTTTGAGACATTTCAAGTGCTGATACAGCAACTCCACCGGCATTAGCTGCTTTTGCAGGTGCAAATAATATTCCATTTTGAAGGAATACTTCAACAGCTTCTAAAGTTGATGGCATGTTTGCTCCTTCACCTACTGCTATTACTCCATTTTTAACTAATGTTTTAGCATCTTCTTCATTTAACTCATTTTGAGTTGCACATGGAAGAGCTATATCACAAGGTATGTTCCAAACTCCTTTTCCTTCATGATATTCAGCTTCAGAATGGAACTTAACGTATTCTTTAATTCTCTTTCTTTCTACTTCTTTTATTTGTTTTACTGTGTTTAATTTAATACCATCTTTATCATATACATATCCATTAGAATCACTACAAGCAACAACTATTCCGCCTAATTGTTGAACCTTTTGAATTGCATAAGTTGCAACATTACCAGAACCTGATACTACAACTCTTTTACCTTCAAAGTTCATTCCTTTTCCTTTTAGCATTTCATCTACAAAGTAAACAAGACCATATCCTGTTGCTTCTGTTCTTGCAAGACTTCCCCCGAAAGTTAATCCCTTTCCAGTTAATACTCCTGCTTCATACATGCTTCTGATTCTCTTGTATTGACCGTACATGTATCCAACTTCTCTTCCACCTACACCAATATCTCCAGCTGGAACATCTGTGTCTTGTCCTATGTACTTATAAAGTTCTGTCATGAAGCTTTGGCAGAATCTCATTATTTCTCCATTGCTCTTTCCTTTTGGATCAAAATCAGATCCACCTTTTCCTCCACCTATTGGAAGACCTGTAAGTGAGTTCTTGAATATTTGTTCAAATCCTAAGAATTTTATTATACTTAAGTTTACACTTGGATGAAATCTTAATCCACCTTTGTAAGGTCCTATAGCACTGTTAAATTGAACTCTAAATCCTCTGTTAACTCTTACTTTACCGTTATCGTCAACCCAAGGAACTCTGAACATGATTTGTCTTTCAGGTTCAACTATTCTATCTAAAATCCCATTTTCAATGTATTCAGGATGTTTTTCCATTACAGGTACTAAAGAGTTTAATACTTCTTTAACTGCTTGGTGAAATTCATCTTGACCTGGGTTTCTTTGTAATAATTCTTCAAATACTTGTTGTACATATTTGTTAGCGTCCATTAAATAAACCTCCTACAAATTTATTAATTTTAGTATATAATATCATATAATTATTAAAAATAATATATGTTTTATTGAGTTTTAATTAATTTTTTATCCCTTTATTTATTAAATTATTAAATTCATTAAGAAGAAAATTTTTATTTTTCTAAAAAGCATAAAGATTCTGCAAGTTATATATTACAGAATCTTTTAATTTAATAGAATTACTTTATATTACCATTTATAAAGCAATGCAGACATACTATATCCACCTGCTACAGAACAAAAAATACATATGTCCCCTTCTTTAAATGGTCCTTCTTGTAATTTATCGTCTAAAGCCATTATAGGACTAGTTGGTCCAGTATATCCATATTTATTTGCTATAAAAATAGCTTTATCTAAATCAACATGTAACTTTCTCATTGTAGTCTCTAATTCTTCTCTTGAAAATTGAGACATGAAATAATGTTCAACATCTGTTGGTTTTAAGCCATTGTCTTTTAATAACTTTTTTATTAATATAGTCCAATTTTTTGAAAGAAAGTCTACAGAAAAAGGTTTCCATGACATTTTTCTTTCATATTCACTTATTCCTTCTTTAGGAATATTTGATAATCCACATGCAGGAAATCTTATATTTTCATTGTAACTGTCATCTGTGAATGCTCTTGATCCTAAAAATCCACATTCTCTCTCTTCTTCTCTCGATTCAAGTATAATAGCTGAAGCCCCATCTCCAATTGTAGAATACACAACTATATCATCTTCTCGAGCAAACGGGCTTATAAGTAAAGACCCTACTACTAATACTCTTTTATAATTTTTATCAGTCTTTAAAAATTTAGTTCCTATATCTATTGCATGTAACATTCCTATACAATCACAGTTAACATCGAAAACAGCCTTAGCTCTATGAGCATTTAATCTATTTCTAATTATAAGTGCACAACAAGGTGTTAAATATTCAGGAGTATCACTAGCAGATATTATCATATCTATATCCTCTGAAGATAAATTAGCTTTTTTTAAGGCTTCTTCTGCAGCTTTAACAGACATTGTTATGGCGTTTTCATTTTCTTCAGCTAAAGTTAACTTTTCTCTTCCAAGTTTATCCATAAGACCTTTTGCCTTATTTTCAATATCAAAATTTTTAAAATGTTCAACAAAATATTCATTTTTCAAAATTCTTTTTGGATGATAGCTTCCAACCCCTACTATATGTACGTTATTAAACATGTCTTCATCTCCTAATCAAATTAAATATAATTATTGTCACGAGTACAATGATTATATAAATAAAAATTTCCATGATTTATATATTATATATTTTTCTTATATATAATTCAACAATATTGGAATTATATAACACCTACTTGTCTTCTTTCAATATTTCTTCAACCTTTTCTTTTAAATGATAGTGTATCTTTTTTGATTCTATTTTACTCATTGACTCAATGTAAATTTTAAATAAAGGTTCACTACTATCTGGAAGAATAAGTATCCAATAGTCTTTATACTTGATTTTTATTCCCTCTACAATGTCCATAACATTACTCTTAGTTTTTTCAACTAATTTTCTCATTACTTCTGCTTTTTTATTCCAAGGACAATATATTTGTTTTTTATGATTATAATATTTAG
Organism: Clostridium novyi NT; assembly: GCF_000014125.1. NCBI lineage: Bacteria > Bacillati > Bacillota > Clostridia > Eubacteriales > Clostridiaceae > Clostridium > Clostridium novyi. The sequence continues at coordinate 1,757,163 of NC_008593.1, forward strand.
GTAATACTTTTATAATCTTTGACAATTTTATTTTGTATATAGCCATTAAATTTAGTGTGAAAATTATTGTTGCCATGGCATCTAATGTAAGTAAATATTCATTTATTACTTCTAATATAGAAAGATCTTTTTCATTATTAATATATGCATTTAATATTTCTCCTCTATCAATCTTTGTTGTTATAAATTTAACTCCAAACATTTGTGCAATTTCACCCATAGCATTAGATGATTTTATAGGTACAACTAGAGTTTTGAATTTACCCATTTTTAACATAACAAAAGATTTCAAAATCTTGTATCTTTCATCTTTTATAACATTTCCTTTTTCATCAATTATTATAGCATTTTCTCCCTGGTCATCTATATAAACACCCATATCAAGTGCATTTTTAAGTACAAACTTCTTCATTTCCTGCAAATCATATTTTTTATTATATATAATAGTTTTTACATGAATTTTTTCTGATATTTTTTTTATTATATTTATAATATTTTTATTTCTACAGCTAATTATTATACTATAGTTTTGCTTTGCTATATTTTCTACGTCTAATCTATCTAGTATATTAATTATATAGTTACTGTATATTTGTTCTTCACAATACTTTACTTTTTTTATTTTATAAGCAGTTACTCTTCTAAAATTTTCTCTATTAAAATTGCTCTCTATTTTTCTCTTTAGATTTTTATTAATTTCTAACCCTCTTTTGTCTAAAAAGATTATACTTACCTTTTCTGGATTATCTTTATCTATATTTATTTTTATGGCTCCATCGGCTTTTAAATCAACAACCGCATGTCTTATAATATTGTTTGGCATAACATTTAAATCATATACTTTTACTCCCATTGATAAAAGCCCTGTAATTACAGAATATTTAAACATATTAGAGGAAGCAGTATTATCATTACAACCAACAACTATTTTTTTATTTTTACTTAGAACAGATGCAGCAATTGATGATAGCTTGGACACAAGTTCAGGCGTTATATCAACATTTATTATTCCAGTTACACCATTCCTATTAAAAATAGTTTTTGAATATTTATTACCCCACTTATAGTTAGAACTTAATATGGAACCTGGATTTATTAATTTGTTTGGCCATATTTTTACCCTAGGCTTTACTATAACCTTATCTTCTATTAATGTATTGTCTCCTACTACTGCATTTTCAAATATAGATGTTTTATATTTTACTTTTACATTCTTCCCCAACATGCCACCCCTTATTTGACATCCATTTCCTATATAACAATTAGTAAAAGTTATACTTCTTTTTATAGTAGCATTAGAACATACTATGTTATTACTTCCTAAGATAGTGTTAGGACCTACTTCAGCATAAGAATGTATACTTGTATTATCTCCTATAAATACTGGTGGTATTATTTTTGCTTTAGGACTGATTTCACAATTACGCCCAATCCATATGTTTTGTTCCCTTTCCTTGCCATCTAATTTTACTTTTATAATGCCATTTAACAAATCTAAATTACATTTATGATATTCATTAAAGTCTCCTATATCACACCAATATTCACTTATGGTATAGGAAAATATTCTTTTATTTTTTATTAATAAAAGAGGAAATAAATCTTTACTAAAATCAAATTGTTTATTTTTATCATAATATTTTAATACATCTGGCTCTAACACGTATACCCCTGTATTAACTTTATCACTGAACACTTCACTCCAGCCAGGCTTTTCTAAAAACTTTATAATTCTTCCTTCATTATCAGTAATAACAACTCCATATTCTAAAGGGGTATTAACCTTTTTAGTAACAATTGTTACCTGTGCATTTTTACTTTTATGATACTTTACTACTTTTCTTAAATCTAAATTGATAAGTGCATCTCCACTGATTACAATAAAAGTATCATCGAGAAATTCCTCTGCATTTTTTACACTTCCTCCAGTTCCAAGAGGCATATCTTCTATAAAATATTTTATATTGACTCCAAATCTACTTCCATCTTGAAAATAGCTCATTATTTCATCTGCTAAATATTGAAGAGTTATAGCTATATCCTTAATTCCACTGTTCTTTAATAGCTCTATTATATATTGTATAGCAGGTTTATTTACAATTGGCATCATAGGTTTTGGTATATTACAAGTTAGAGGTCTTAATCTATTTCCTAGCCCTCCAGCCATAATTACTGCTTTCATAAGCTCACCTCTTATAATACTTTTTTATTTTCCCATTCTGTTCCTTTCACCTCATCTAAAATAGACTGGTACATATTAACTGTAGTCAATGCAATATTTATCCAAGAATAATTTTCAACAACACTGCTAAATCCTTTTTCTCTTAGCTTCTCTGCAAGTCTATTATCACTTAAAACCTCTAGTATATTATCTTTTAAACTAGAAGATGAGCCACATATAAATTTCATGCCATTTACTTTATGATTTATTATTTCTGAAAATCCACCAATATCAGATACAATTACAGGACATTTTGCAGCCATAGCCTCTAGTGCAACTATTCCAAAAGGTTCATATAAGGATGGAAAAACCGCAATATCAGCTACACTATATAATTTCTTTTTCTCATTATCGCTTATATATCCCGTGAAAATTACCTTGTTAGAATGTCCACTATTTTTTACTTTTTCCTTTAGTTCCTCTGTCATAGGTCCCATGCCACATATAATAAATTTTGTATTTTTATGTTCTTTGATTATATCTGGAATAGCATCTACAAGAAGTTGGATTCCTTTTTCAAACACATGCCTTCCAACATATAAAATAATTTTTTCATCTTTATTTGCATATTTTCTCTTAAAGTTCTCTTTATTAAAACTTCTTTGAAATTCATTTACTTCAACTCCATTAGGTATCACCCATATTTTTTCTAATGGTGCTGAAAATAATCTACTTATCTCATCTCTCATATAGTTACTACAGGCAACTGTTTTCCATGATTCATAAACTATACTCCATTCTACAGATGATATATAGCTTTGCATTTCAGTTCTTATTCCATTATTTCTTCCATACTCTGTAGCATGTATTGTAGACACAACTGGAATATTGTACGCCCACTTTAATGTCTTTGTACTATAAGCTGAAAGCCAATCATGAGCATGTATTATGTCCACTTTTCCAATTTCTCTTATAAGTCTTATAGCTTCTTCTATCATTGCAAAATTAAGTTGCATAACCCACTTTACAAAATCATTTGTCTTAAATTTATACGGCTCAATTCTATGAACAAAAACACCATTTTTCTTTTCTTTGATTGGCGCTGTTCCTTCTTGACAAGTAATTACATGAACCTCATGTCCTATCCTTGCTAAATTTTTAGATAAATGATATACATGATTCGATAGTCCCCCTACATTTTTAGGAGGATACTCCCAAGATAGCATTAATATTTTCATATTTGTACGCTCCTTTAAATCCATATCCAATATCTTAATTATACTTTAGATAAATTTATTTTCAACCAAATTATGTAAAATCATATAATAAAAGACTTCTCATAAATTTATATTTATAAGAAGTCTTTTATCTAACTTTTATTCTTATTATTCTTTATTTTTTTTATTTTTACTTAATAAATCCCCTATAGCAGCTATACTTCCTAAAGATGATAATGTTTCATTAGGTAATATAAGCTTATTAGCTGGACTACTTGCCATTTCCTTTAGCGCCTCTACTTGTTTTAGTGCTATTACAGTTTCATTTGTTCCAGATTCTATTATAGCTTTATTTACTTGTTGTATAGCATCAGCTTCTGCCTTAGCAACAATTTCAATTGCCTTAGCTTTACCTTCAGCTTCTAAAAGTTGAGATTCTCTTAATCCTTCTGCGTGTCTTATATTAGCTTCTTTTTCAGCTTCTGCTTGAAGTATCTTTGATCTCTTTTCACCTTCTGCTCTTTCAATTTCACTTTGTCTTAAACCTTCTGCTTGTAATATTACAGCTCTTTTGTCTCTTTCTGCTTTCATTTGTTTTTCCATTGCTGCTTGAATTTCATTAGGTGGAATTATGTTTTTAATTTCAACTGATAAAATTTTTATTCCATAAGCATCTGTTATTTCATCAATTATTTCAAGTAATTTTGAGTTTATTCTATCTCTACCTGATAAAACTTCATCTAAAGACATTTCACCAACAATATTTCTCATGTTTGTAATAGTTGAATAAACTATACCTGATTTATAATCTTCTATATTGTAAACAGCATCCTTTGAGTTTAAGACCTTATAGAATATAACATTGTCTATAGATATTTTAACATTATCCTTTGTAATAACATTTTGAGGTTGGATATCTAATATTTGTTGCTTTGTAGATATTTTACGTCTTACAAAATCAACAAACGGAATTATAAAATGCCAACCTGGTTCAAGAGTTCTGTGATATTGACCAAATCTTTCAACTACATATAAGTAACCTGTATTAACTATTTTAATTGAGGTAACTATTGCAGCTAATACTATCACAAGTAAAATTATAAATACTATGAACATATATTTTTCCCCTTTCCTTATATCTTTTATATTTTATTAAATTTTCTTTATTAAAAGCTTATTTCCTTCTATACCTACTATTTTTACCGTGCTTCCCTTTTCTATTTTCCCCTGAACACTTTTTACAGTCCAGTATATTCCATTATACTTTATAATGGCTTTACTTTCTACATCTCTTTTTATAATAAATTCATCCCCAATATATTCTTCTTCCATAGTAGAAGTTGTAGGAACTGTCTTTTTTATAGTTCTTTTTATTATAGGATAACATATAACCATAAGTACAATACTAGTTATAATAAACGTTATAATTTGAATAGTAAATGAAAAATTCATTAGACTTAAAATACTAGCGATAACACCTCCAATAGTAAACCATACAAATAAAAAGCTACTAGTAGAAATATCTATTATCAAAGATAGTATAGCTATTATTATCCAAAGTATTATTTGAAATCTCATAATCCGCCCCCTAACTTTTACATTATTATTAATACTTATTATATAGTAACATTAAAAATAAATCATTAAATATTCTTTATACTTTCTTTATAACTTCTTTCTAATTAATTAATTGACAGATAAGTCTTTAAGGGTATAAAGTTTAATAAGAAACTTTAATAATTATAAATAAACGAAAAAATTATTACTATTATATAAATTAAAATATGGAGTGTGAGTTATATGAACTTTATTAGAGTTGCATCTGCATGTCCTGTAGTCAATGTTGGAGATATAAAATTTAACGTTGAAAATATAAAGAACTGTATAGATTTAGCTTTAAAAGAAAATTCTAAACTAGTTATTTTACCTGAGCTTTCTATAACAGCTTATACTTGTGCAGATTTATTTTTAAATCAAACATTAATTGAAAAATCTATGGAGGGAATTAAGGATATCTGTGATTTTTCTTTAGATAAAGATATTTTAATAGCTGTTGGGGCACCACTACTATTTAATTACTCTCTATATAATTGTGCATACATAATTTATAATGGAAAAATTCTTGGAATTGTACCTAAGAATTATTTACCTAACTACTCTGAATTCTATGAAAAACGTTGGTTTACAGAAGGTCACGACATAATTTCCGAAAAAGTTAATTTACCATTTCAAAATGATGTACCTTTTGGAATAAATCTTTTATTTACTAGTGGCAACTTTAAATTTGGATTTGAAATATGCGAAGACCTTTGGACAGTTATTCCTCCTAGTTCTTATCTTGCTTTAATGGGCGCTAACATAATAGGAAACCTTTCTGCATCAAATGAATTGGTTTCAAAAGCTGACTATAGAAAATTTGTAGTATCTTCTCAAAGTGCTAGATGTATGTCATCTTATGTTTATGCATCTTCTGGGGTTTTTGAATCTACTACTGATGTAGTCTTTAGTGGTCACTTAATGATTGCAGAAAATGGAAGAATTCTAAAATCAAATAATAGATTCCAAAGAGAAAATGAAGTTATAACTTCAATAATAGATGTTGATAAAATAAATAACATGCGTATGAAAAATCTAAGCTTTAGAGATAGCAAAAGAGCATGTCACATTAAGCCTTTAGAAATCTCATTTAACTTTAAAGATACTAACATATGTAACTTTGATAGAAAAATAAATAAACATCCTTTTGTACCATCAAATGAACATGAAAGAGAAGTACGTTCAAAAGAAATATTTAATATACAATCAGCTGGTCTTGCTAAACGTTTAAATCATACTGGTCTTAAAAAAGTTATAGTTGGCATCTCAGGTGGACTTGACTCTACCCTTGCATTGCTTGTAGCCGTTAATACTTTTGACTTATTAAAACTACCAAGGAAAAATATAATTACTATAACTATGCCAGGTTTCGGAACTACTGATAGAACATATAATAATGCAGTTGACTTATGTAAAAAGCTTGGAACTGACTTTAGAGAAATCAATATAGTTGATTCTTGTCTTCAACACTTTAAGGATATAGGTCATCCAGCAGAAATTCATGATGTAACATACGAAAATGTTCAAGCAAGAGAAAGAACTCAAATTCTTATGGACCTTGCAAATAAAGAAGCTGCTCTTTTAGTAGGTACAGGTGATTTATCTGAAATTGCTTTAGGTTGGGCAACTTATAATGGAGATCATATGTCTATGTACTCTGTAAACTGCTCTATTCCTAAGACTTTAGTTAGATACCTAGTTAAGTTCTCAGCTGAACATAACTCTGAAAAAGATATTTCAGATATATTAATTGATATACTAGATACACCAGTAAGTCCTGAACTTTTACCTAAAGATAAAGATGGAAAAATAGCTCAAAAGACTGAAGATATAGTGGGACCTTATGAATTACACGATTTCTTCTTATACTACTTCATGAGACAAAACGCCACTTTTGAAAAAATACTATACCTTGCAAAAGAAGCATTTAAAGATGATTATGATGAAGAAACTATTAAAAAATGGCTTGATAAATTCATGAGAAGATTCTTTACACAACAATTTAAACGTTCCGCAATTCCAGACGGTCCAAAGGTTGGTACTATAAGTCTTTCTCCAAGAGGAGATTTAAAAATGCCATCAGATGCTAGTTATAACATTTGGGTTGATAACAAATAAAAATAAGGAACTAGTTTTTAGGTACCAGATAAAATCTTTATCTGGTACCTTTTTTCTAATCCCTTTTATTTATAAATATCAACAACAAGTCCTGTAATATCATCTATTGTACTCGCTATACTTAAATTATCTTTTTCTTCACTTAAAAGAAGTTGTGTTAGTTCCTCTAATTTTTCATCTATAGTATCTACAGTGATAAAATATTGAGTTTGCCAAAAACTTATATCCTTTTTAACTCCGTACATGTAACTTAATACCGATTCTAAATATTCTCTTATCATTCTCTTATAAGCTGCAACATCACCATAACACTTAGTAATTGCAAGTCTATTACCCTTTTTCCTTATATCATCTAGCATCTTTTTTAATTGCTCTTGTGATTTTCTTTGATGAGCAAAACTAAAACTTTGAGAAAACCCTTTTCTATTAGCTACTTTTTTGCTTTCCGTATTAATTTGCGTACTTCTACCCACTCTAGATATTTCCATTAATTTCACCACCATATGTATTATTTATCAATATTTATATTATACAGTAAATTTATATCAAAACAACTACTACAGCTTTAAACAAATAATATTATGCTTTATAAAGAATAATATAATTATAAACAATGTAAAATACTATAATGGAGGTGAATAAATTCATGTATTTTAATAAAAATATTGAAGAAACTTTAAAAGAATTAAACACTAATATGGATACTGGCCTTACATCTGATGAAGTAAAAAATCGTCAAGAAAAGTATGGACTAAATAAACTTGCCACTGAAAAAAAAGCTACAATATTTAAACTTATTTTATCTCAACTAAATGACGCCATGATTTATATACTTATTGGAGCTGCAATCCTTTCAGCTATTGTAGGTGAAATAAGCGATTCCATTATAATCGCTATAGTAATAATATTAAACGCTGTAATTGGTGTTATACAAGAATCTAAAGCTGAAAAATCCCTAGAAGCACTAAAAAGTCTTTCTACTCCTAAAGCTATTGTAAAAAGAGATGGTATTCTTAAAGAAATTCCCTCTGAAGAAATAGTACCTGGAGATATTATAATCATAGATGCTGGCAGATATATTCCATGTGATATACGTCTTATTGAAACTGCCAATCTTCAAATAGAAGAATCCGCACTAACTGGAGAATCTGTTCCCGTGAGCAAAGATGCAACTATTACCTTAGAAAATGAAGATACACCACTTGGAGATAAAAAAAATATGGCGTTTATGTCTACACTAGCAAGCTATGGAAGAGGTGTAGGTATAGCTGTAGCTACTGGAATGGATACTGAAATAGGAAAAATTGCTTCACTTCTTAAAAATAATGAGAAAGAACTTACGCCACTTCAAAAGAAACTAGAATCTCTTGGTAAAACTCTAGGAATTGCTGCCGTTTTAATAGCTATTCTTATATTCATAATAGGATATTTTCAAAAGAGAGAACTTCTTGAATTATTCTTAACAGCTATAAGCCTTGCTGTTGCAGCTATCCCTGAAGGACTTCCTGCTATTGTAACCATAGTCCTTGCAATTGGCGTTCAAAAAATGATAAAGAAAAATGCTATAATAAGAAAACTTCCTGCTGTGGAAACTTTAGGTTCTGTAAATATAGTGTGTTCAGATAAAACAGGTACCCTTACTCAAAATAAAATGACAGTAACAAAATTTTTTATTAACGATACTCTAAGAGATATAGAAAACTTAAATATAGATGAAAGTGAAAATAAATTGCTTATTGAAAACTTGGTTTTATGTAATGATGCAACGTATTCTGAAAAAGCATCTACAGGAGATCCAACAGAAATTGCACTTATAAATATGGGTGTTAACTACAATATATTTAAAGACGAACTTCAAAATAAACATAAAAGAATAGATGAAATTCCATTTGACTCAGATAGAAAACTTATGACAACTGTAAATGAATACGATAATGAACTTTATGTTATGACTAAAGGTGCCATAGATAGCTTACTTAAAATATGTAACAAAGCTCTAATAAATGGAAACACAGTGGACTTAACAGAAGATATTAAATCTAAAATAATGGAAGCATCAAAATCTATGTCTAGTGAAGCACTAAGAGTACTTGGTGCAGCTTACAAGAAAATAAGTAATTCACACATAGAAATAGATAATCTAGAAACCGACTTAACATTTATAGGACTTGTGGGCATGATTGACCCTCCTAGACTTGAAGTTAAAGATGCAATAGAATTAAATAAAAAAGCTGGAATTTCAACAGTTATGATAACTGGCGATCATAGTGATACTGCCTTTGCAATTGCTAAAGCATTAAATATAGCAGATGATCCATCAATGGTAATGTCAGGTTCTGAACTGGATAAATTATCTGAAGAAGAACTAAGTTCTAGAATAGACAATTTAAGAGTTTTTGCTAGAGTTTCTCCAGAACATAAAGTAAAAATAGTAAACGCACTTAAAGCCAAAGGAAATATAGTATCAATGACTGGTGACGGTGTAAATGATGCTCCTTCCCTAAAAATAGCAGATATAGGAGTAGCTATGGGTATTACTGGTACAGATGTTGCAAAAGGTGCATCTGATATGATACTTACTGATGATAACTTTTCTACCATAGTATCAGCTATTGAAGAAGGTAGAAATATCTATAATAATATAAAAAAATCTATACTATTTTTATTATCCTGTAATAGTGGTGAAATCGTGGCTATATTTTTATCTATCCTCTTAGGATGGAAATCTCCACTAAGATCAGTGCATATACTTTGGATAAACTTAATTACAGATTCACTTCCTGCACTAGCATTAGGTGTTGACCCTAAAGATGAAGATGTTATGAATCAAAAACCAAGAAGTCCTAAAGAAAGTATATTTACTGGAATACTTGGAAATCTAATTTTTAATGGTATATTAATTGGTGCTTTAACACTAATTGCTTTTCAAATAGGACTCCATAGATATTCAAACTCATTAATGCATGCGCAAACCATGGCATTTATGGTAATGAGTATCTCAGAATTAATACACGCATTAAATGTTAGAAGCACAAAAAAATCTATATTTAAAATAGGTTTATTCTCAAATAAACCATTAATATTATCCATAATTTTCGGTATAGTAATTCAAACAATTTTATTATTTATTCCTTTCCTTCGCAATGCATTTAAAGTATATAAATTAAATGTCTACGATTGGACTTGGGTTATTATTTTAAGTCTATGCCCACTTGTATTTAATGAGCTAATAAAACTATTTAAATCTTCTAAGAAATAAGTAAAGAGCTGTCACACAAAAGATTAGTGCGACAGCTCTTTACTTATAATTATATTAACAAATTTAATATTCATCAGATGTACTGCCATTTTCATAAAGCTTACATTTGAAATAGACTTCTTCAATTTTTCTATTCCATAGGATAATATATATTTGCTACATAATTTTTATTTTCTTATTCCTAAATATGAATAACACTCATACCATTTACTTTAAAACTATCCAAATCATCAGTTTCACTCCTTAAATATAAATTAAAATATTTCAACATCTTCTCCTAAATATTTCAAACCTTTTTTTAATGATTTTATTATTTCTTTCCTACTCTCTTACTTTAAGCTCATTGCTTCATTTTTCTTCATATTTTGAGTAACGCCTAATACCTTTTTTGTACTCATACATTCTTCATAAAATAAAAACTAAAAGTTTTATATTACATATCCACTATAAATCTAAGCTAATACAATCACCTTCATCAAACCCTATCACTATTTTTTTAATATTGATTTCATTAAATAATCCATATGTAGATTTTGAAATTTCTTTTATTATTAAAACAGCATATCCTAAATAAATTATATATTCGCCTATTTGTTTTATATCATTATCACTTTTCTTTAGTATTTTAGAAGCTTTATACAAGATCTCAGAATTAGCGTACATATCATCTGGCTCATATTCTAACTCCATTCTCCTCATATTTATCCACATCATATTTTAAAATATAATACTGCTTTATTTTTTCAAATTCCTCCAAGAATATTGTAACATCCCCCCTTGCTATTTCATCATATTCTTTAATTGACTTTAACATTAGTTCATGATAATTATTACAATGTCTACTAAGCTATCTGAAAAAATGTTTAATCCATTAGCCTCTATTAAAAAGTATCTGAATTCTATTGGAAATTCAGTTTGTATCATTTTTTCTAATTATTCTATTTCACTTTTTATCAACGGAACATAAATTTCATGAAGTAGGAAAAATTTTTGAATTTCTTGTTGTATCTAAGTCTCTAGTAATTTTCTAATTCTAGCATAATATCATTTATCAGATTATCTGCTGTTCTATATACAGAATCTTTATTGTTCCAGAATATAGAGGTACTTTGTTTGTCTTTTTTCATTTCTGGAATCCATTCTTCAATAAATTCATATAAATCAATACTTTTTGCTATAGTTTCTTTCCATTCATTTCTTGCACAATATTCCGCAAATTCTTTCTTAGGCCATAGTGGAATTAAAACTCTTTTATTTTCATCTATAGTCGTTACCCATCCATTATCATATAATCCCCATATTTCTTCATAGTCAACTATCTTTTTAATAAAGTACTCATATCTTATTTCTGCTGATACCTTTAAAACTGCTTCAAATTCTTTTTTATTCATCTCTATCTTACCTCCTTAGTTTTCCATACTTATCAATTCTATGTTGAATTCTATGATTTCTAATAACTTGTAAATCACTATATGCATAGCCATACCCTTTTCTCGCTTCAAATCCTCTTCTATGCGCTAATTCATATCCTTTTGGAACTCTTATAGTTCTTCTTCTACCTTTTTTAATTAGGTTTATATCTCTTTTCAATTCACCTCTTAAACTTCTTGATAACTTTAAATCTTTTACTAATTCTTTTAGTCTAGCCTGTTTACCTTTACGTCCTATCTTGGCCATACATGAATTATGCACCAAGACATTTCTATCTGATACAAAATACGTATGCCAGTCTTCTACTTCAAAGTTATATACTTTTACAGGCTTATTTAATATTTCTACATTTATTCTACTTACTTCAGTAACTTTTCCTGAATATAGAATTACCTTATCTCCTACTTTTAAATTACCTGCTTCTACCCATCCTTCTCCTATTACCCAGAATGGATGTGTTTCTGTTGTTTTTATTTCTTTTCCGTCTATATATAAATGTACTATTTTATTAGTTTCATGTACAAATATATTTTTGACTTTTTTTAATCCCTTTTCTTCCGTTTCTTATTCGTAAATTCTTTACAATAACTAGAACCTAGAAGATCCTTAATGAAATCTTCTAGGTTCTAAACATAATCTTGTATTAATTATGGTCTGATATAAGGCCATATCTCCCTTATACTTTTCGAATCAATTTTTCCATTTCGTAGTAGTTCTTCATATCCTTTAAAAGTTTGAGGTTCCACTTCACCATACTTTGCTAAATGCCATCCTCTATCACTCCAGCTTATAGCATATCTATCTCCTTTGTACCCAAACTCAATCTCCATGCCCATTTCCAAATCTTCTATTAATTCTTCGTAAGTATAACTCATAAAATACCTCCCTATTTGTAATTAGATTATTTTACCCAATCCCATATATATACATGAGGTACTATGGGATGATCCTTAGGATTACCATGATTAGTGAAATCTACATCCCTTAAGGCACGTCCTAATTCATCATAAAATCTTCTTGCTATTACTTTTCCTAATTCATTAATCCTATCTAAAGTTAATGAAGGATTAGGATTATTATTTACCAACAACGGTTTAACTATCTTGTAATATATATTACTCCTGTTAATATTAGCGCTGCTCCAAACAAAACTGGGACTATAAATGAACCTCCTATTACTCCTGCACATATAGCAAATCTACCATTATAATCTACCATATTAGGGTAATTATTATTACAATAAGCAAACATATTATATGATAATAGAGCTTCTGTTTTTCCTATAATACCGTCGGCATTTACAAACCTACCCCATTCAGAATTATAATATCTTGAATTTAAATAGTATAATCCTGTCTCAGTATCATATCTATATGCTCAAACTTTTGAATTGACAATTAACAATTTACAGTGGAGAGTTATTAGTGAAATTATTTCAAAATTTCTTAGAATTAAGTTTTTAAGTTAAAGAAATTCCTATGAAATAGGCTTCTTCAATTTTTCTATTCCATAGGATAATATAAATTTGCTACATAATTTTTATTTTTTCTTATTCCGAAATATGAATAACACTCATACCATTTACTTTAAAACTATCCAAATCATCATTTTCTAGATGATATGGAATTTCATCTTCTCTAACTCTATGAAATCTTAATGTTGCACTTGGATATTCTCCACAATCATAACTTAGTGTAATACAAAATTTATAGTTTGGATAAATTTCTTTTAATTTATTTGCCCATATTTTTTGTAATTTTAAACCTAATTTCAATTCAGCCATACCTTTTATTTCATCTGGATATTCTATATAGTGGTCTATTACTACTTCACTATCTTCCCACTCAATTTCAGTAAAATCTCTCTCTCTCTTTCTCCCATTTTTTACATATTGAATGTATTTCTTTTCATCTACTTCCTTTTTAGGTAATTCTATAAATATACATCCTTCTATTTCTTTAAATTTAGGATCTATAAGTACACATATATTATCTATCTTTACCATTTCATCTTCATACTTATACTCTGCCGCTTTTTTTATTAATTCTCTCATTAACTTATTGTATCTTATTATCAGTTTCACTCCTTAAATATAAATTAAAATATTTCAACATCTTCTCCTAAATATTTCAAACCTTTTTAATTCTTTTATTATTTCTTTCCTACTCTCTTACTTTAAGCTCATTGCTTCATTTTTCTTCATATTTTGAGTAACGCCTAATACCTTTTTTGTACTCATACATTCTTCATAAAATAAAAACTAAAAGTTTTATAACAAAAAACTTTTAGTTTTATATTACATATCCACTATAAATCTAAGCTAATACAATCACCTTCATCAAACCCTATCACTATTTTTTTAATATTGATTTCATTAAATAATCCATATGTAGATTTTGAAATTTCTTTTATTATTAAAACAGCATATCCTAAATAAATTATATATTCACCTATTTGTTTTATATCATTATCACTTTTTTTTAGTATTTTACTAGTTTTATATAAAATCTCAGAACTAGCATACATATCATCTGGCTCATATTCTAACTCTAAATCTTCTAAGTCTTGTCCTTCTTCTAGCTCAGCACCTGATAAATATAATCCACAAGTTTCTTCATCATCATAAACACCATCAAATAAACCAAAATATAAACAGTCTATATGATCCTCTGGTGGACTATCTTGTAAATTTTCTTCTATCCAATCTATTAAACATTCCTTTTCTTCATTAAAATCAAGTTCTCTTAATTCATTCCAAATATCACTTTCACATTTTTTATTACAATAATTTATTAGTTCATTCATTCCGTCATTTATACTTAAATTCTTATCTACAATATTAAATATATAATCATAATATGATTTTACATATTGATACATAAGTAATCCCCTCACCAATATTATCTTAAATAGTCTTTACTTTTCTAAAACTAAATCCAGTAAATTTATTGTTTTCTATTATTAATTTTACTTTTTCAGATATAATTATTGAATCATAATCTTCTTTTAATTTAAAAACATCCTCTCCATTAATTTTATCTTTGTTAATGACACGATTAATAAAGACTTTAACCCTAGATTCAATATACTCTGAGTTATCCAAATCAATAGCGTCTACTACTTTAATCATATTTAATACATAGCATTTTTCTGATTTGTTGTTATCTTTATTTATAACTGTTGTAGGTAGATATTGAAAACCATCTATATTATTTGTTTCCATAATATTTTTAAATCTTTCACTTACTATAGTCCAACCAAAAACATTATCTATAAAATCTGTCATTTCATTTCCCTCACAAGGATTGAAATAAAATGAAATATTATTATCCCATTCTTCTATATATCTTCCTTTTGTAACAATATGCATATTAATATCATTGTTACAATATGCCATAACTCCATTCTCCTCATATTTATCCACATCATATTTTAAAATATAATAATTCATTTATACCCTTAGTGAGATTATTTTTCTCACTAAGACACCTCCTTTTAACTTTTTAATTTATTATCAACCTCTTCTATATAACTTATCAGGATTATCAATTCTTAATATTCCTCATAAAATAACTCTATTTTTTCATCGGGATATTCCCAGTCATCTGAGCAACTCAACATTTTTAAACCAATTTTATTTAAAGTTTTAACTTCTTCTGTACTAACATATATATATGCTTCCTCATCATCACCTTTACTTATAAACCAACAATATCCATTCTTTAAAAAATATAAATCATCTGGGTAACTTGGATATTTCCAATTAAATAATCCCTTTGCATTCATAAATGCATCTGATTTATACATAGCATAAGTAATTAATTTGTTATACACATTATTTTCTTGTTCTTCATATATATATATTTCATACATGTTTTAACTCTCCCTTAATTATTTAAAACAATTTTCCTTTATTTCTTTTATTTTCTGTTGTAATTATAAATTCATGTTATCATTAATGCTTTTAATTGTATGCTGGTATATTAATCCATTAACTGAATATTAAAAGTGCAATTATCGACTTTCATCTAAATTACGCCATTCAGATTCGTTATCATTTTAATCATAAGTTTTATCTACCGCCTTTTTAGGAATCAGGGAGTATGTTCTACAACATGAACCAGAAAAACAAGAAGCAGGACTTCATGAATTGGCAGTTGTAGTTGAAGTTCTTTTAGAATTTCTTATATTTAAAATTGTTAATACATTTTTATAATTTCACACATCAACAAAAGATGATTCCTATAACAGAAATCATCTTTTTGACTTTTATATATATTCTTCTATAATTTTAATTTCATCCCAATAATGTGATAGTCCTTTTTTATCATGTACTTTCCATCTTCTGTAGTTAGCTAATATTGCTTTATCCCCTTCCACTTGCATTATATTTGTAGCTTATGTTATAGCCATTTCCATCCATGATAAATTCACATTAAAAGCTAGGAGTTTTAAACTACAAACTCCTAGCTTTTTTAATTTTTATTCTACATTACGAAAGTATTTTTATTTCTTTATAATAAATATTTTTAATAATATAGGCTTATCTAAACCATATTCTGTTGTTGCTAGACTATAACTTAATTCTTTAAAACAATCCATAATAACTAAAAACTGATTTATATTATTATTTATTATATTATTAGCACTTCTCCATACTATAGCTACCTTTTCTTCTCCAAGATTATCAAATCCACCCCATAGCGAATCCATTAATGCATCTAAATTCACACGTCCACTTAATATAGGATCTTGAGGAAGTATATTTTTAATTTCCTTAAAAAATGTTTCTAAGTCTACTATATTTATTCCATTAATGGTGAATATCTTATACTTATGTATTTCTAAAAGTTTCTTCACACTACTAATCTTTTCTTCATCTATATAAGATATTATACTAAAATTATCCATATTGCCTCTCCTCTATCTTATTCTCACAAATCCAGGTAACCCTGTATCTCCATAGTGCATCCAAGTATAATAAGAATATTGTGAAGTTAGATTCTATAATCCTGCCTCTGAATAAGCATTCTTATATAATTCATGTGTAAATAAAATTTCATCATTTAATAACACATCCCTAATTTTAGTTATAAATTTAACATCTATGTTAGGAAACGTATCTTCAAAATTTTCATATTTATCTAAATTCATTAAAAGTCTAACTATTACTCTATAAATATTAGGATAACACGATTTTATATTAAGAGAATAATTCATAAATGCCTCCATATATTTTTTAAAGTTATGACATTCATATTTTTCTTTACCAGTATAAAAAGGAAAACCACTACCATCATTCCATTCTTCTAGTAATCCCCAAAATGCTACTAATGAACCAACCTTATATTTATCCTTACTATCATCAAAATGATTATAGTAAGGATATAATAGTTCATCACACCAAGGCAAATCAATTATTCCTCCCATCTCATTTATGCAATTATATAAAGTATTTATTTTTTCATTAATATTAAAAATGTTGTTCAAACTTTTATCACCTCAATAAAATTATTTCCATCTATTCTTTTCTGGTATGTCGCAAAAAATTGCAATTGCGACTTACTTCATATTTTACATTTTGTCTAAACTTTCCCTCAATCTTTTATTTTCATATTTAAGTTTTTCCATATCAACTAATTGGATAATTAATATTTCTTTATCTTCTTTAGACTTTTTTATTTTTTTATAAAGTTATTTTATCCTATCATCTTTAGCCTTTATCTTTAGGTGTACCAACTATACTATTGTTTTATCACTTATACCTAGCCTATATCAAGTATGGTACTCACTTACTCTTATACTTGTATATCTCTAGCATTATCTATAACTTATATTATTATTTACTATCTATACCATAATAACTAAAGATAATATTTGTTATTTGCTCCTATCACTCTTTATATCCACCTACTACTGGATATGCTGTTCTTATATATCCTGTGTTTGCATCATAAACTACTTTTACTAAACAATATTCTCTATTGTTATATACAGGAAATATTCTAAAGTAATTTTGTTTACCTTGCTTCATATCACTATAATTCCATCTTTCACATATAAACTCATTATTCGCAATGCTAACTATTGTTATTTTTATAAAATCCCTAGACCACTTTTTAGGAAACTTAGTCTTGTTCTTAACTTTAGCTTCTATATGATTTGGTACAATGTGCGTTTTCCACTGCTTTTCTGTTAAATACTTATGCTTAGATTTCTTATTTCTACGTGGCATTACCCTAGCTTTAGTAGTAGCATTAGATATCGCTTTTTTAATGGTATTAACAGGCATTAAATAACTAGTAGTATTACTATGTATATATATACTAACAGCTACATGTATTACCGCTATTATACATGCGCCTATCCATGTATATGGATTACTCCATCCAATTGTTCCTATTAACTGTGGAAAGCACCCATTTTCATCACACATATTAATAGGATTGTTTTTGCAATAGGTAAATGTATTATGTCCTAATAATTCTCCAGTTTTACCTGCTAGTGCATCCGCATTTACAAACCTACCCCATTCAGAATTATAATATCTTGAATTTAAATAATATAATCCTGTTTCTGTGTCATATCTATATCCTCTGTATCTGTAAGGGTTCTTATATCCTACATGGTCTTTGTTATTTGTTATGTCTGTTCCATTTTTTTAAATTAAAAGTTATTAATACATTTTTATAATTTCACACATCTATAAAAAGATGATTCCTATAACAGAAAGAATCTTTTTGCTTTTATATATATTCTTCTATAATTTCGAGTTCATCCCAATAAGGTGATAATCCCCTTTCTATCATATATTCTTCGAAAACTTCTGCTTTGTTAAAATCCGATATATCCTCCTTATTGATCCAAAAACGATCACATTCTTCACATATATATATTACATCATTGGTTTTTTTTATTTTTACTTTGTCAATAGCATATTGCTCACATACAGAACATTGTATATTATCTATATTATTCATTTTATATTCCCCTTTCTATTTTACTGGATACGCTGTTTTAGTATACCTTATGCTTAACTATAAAATCTAAAAAGGATAATGTTCTAAAATCCTCATTATCATTACCAATATTTAATACATCTAAATAACTCTTATATAATTTAGAATCTTTTAAATCAGAACTATTTATATTCTCATCAGATATATCCTCCATAACCATGCTTATCAAAAATAAAAATACATTGGATACAGACTTACCACTATACTCCAATGTATTTTATAATTTTTTAAACAATCTAAGCTTTTTCAAAATAAAAAGAAAAAAATCTTTAACAAACGAAATATTTTGTGCCTGCTTTAACTTAAAATCAACATTTTTTAAAGTATATATTGTTATAGCTAAAAATCCAACTATTAAATAAATATCCTTTAAGTCTAAAATATAATTTAAAAATATTATATAGTCCAAACTTCCACCCCAAAATACTTTATCTATTAGTGATGAAATACTGGCTGCTATAAAAAATATTAAACTTATATAAACAGTATTTATTTTTAAATTAATAAACTTAATATACTTATATAAACTTATAAGAAATAAAGACATAATCACATTAATTATTATTAATATATATATACTTAACTTAAAATTAATAGCATATCCATTAAACATTGATATATGATTACAATTTAAAAACACTTTAAATCCTAAGAAGTTATTCCAAATATGAATTTCAGTAGTTTTAAAAAACATATTAATACTAATTTTTAAAACTTGATCTAATAAAATCAAAAATATTACTGCCATATAAAGCACTCCTTAGTTTCTCAATAAATTCAGTTAACGTATATTTATGGTTCCATTATGTTCTTAATTTCTTTTTTATCCACATTCCTCCATGAATATACTTGTTCTGTAGAAGTATCTTTCTTAAAAGTAACGTATACCTCATATGGTATATTGCCACCTTTTATTGGATCATACATTACTTTAATATTTTCTATTTCATTTTCCTTATACCCCTCTTTAGATAATTGCCAAACTGTTGCACTTAATATCTTATCTCTTTCTGTTTGGTTTCCTAAAAAATATAATTTAGATCCTACAAACAAACTAAACCCTATTGATATAATCATTATTAAAATAACTATATATTTCTTCATGAAATTACACTCCTTAATTTCTATACTTAATTTTAAATACAAAAGATACTATCAAAATACTTAATAATATGGAACTTATAAATGAAACTATATAAATCCCAAAATACTTTAATGATACAAAATCTAAAGTCATTGTAATTCTATATAAAAATATACTAAATGTTATAACAATTACTAATATCCAATAGTTTACTTTGTCTTCTTTATTAAAAAATTTCATATTACAATCTGTATATTTCATTAGAGAATATAAATATACTATTATATAAATACTACCTATTACGGTACTTCCATGTTGTAAAAATTTATATATTGGAACTTTATAATTTAAAATGCTAATCTTGTTTGATAACAAACCTAATTTCACTACAAAAAATCCTGTTTTATGGGTAAAACTATCCCATAGAATGTGTGAGTAAATTCCTATTAATGATGAATAAATAAAAACTATAACTTTCTTTATAGTAAAGTTCTTTTTTTCATTAATTAAAAAAGAAAACTTTTTATCAATAGGCTGTGGCATACTTAATATAAACGGTTTTTTTATTATGTATTCCCACAGTAAATATAATATTATTACTAAAGGTATATCAAAACATATGCTTCCTATTAAGGTATGTCCTATAGTACCTTTAGGCATAAATCTTAAGAAATATTCAAAGTCCGGAACCATACTCCCAATAACTAATGCAGAAAGATCTAAATACTTTGGAGCTTTCTTTTTACATGGTATAACTATAGCTGGATGTGCAAATGTAAATGGCATGTATTTTCCTCCTTATAAACTGTATTATTTTCTAATATAGTTTACATTAACATTCATTAGCTATCAATATTAATATTTCTTAGCAAACAGACTTTATTGTAAGTGACATATTTTTCATAAGATCAATATCATAAGGCTGTACTGGTTCATTTGTATATATGTCATAAATAACTCTTATTATTGGCCTATCCGGGAAATTTTTATTTTGTTTTATTACGTATCCTTGTACCCCATTTGAGAGTTTTACTCCACATCCTAAAGGATATATAGCAAAGTTTTCTTTAAATTTCTTTATAACTTCCTTATCAAATTTAGTACCCATTCCAGCTAAAATAAACTCATATGCTTCATTAGGGTCAAACTTCATTCTGTAACTTCTATTGGCACTTACTGCAGTAAACATATCACTTACGGTGATTATTTTTCCATAAGTAGATATTTCTTCATCTTTAAGTCCATAGGGATATCCTTTTCCATCTATTCTTTCATGATGTTCCGCTACTCCTCTTATAATATCTTCTGAAAATAAATTTGTTCTTGTTAAAATATCTCGTCCATAAATAGGATGTTTTTTTATTATTTTAAACTCCTCATCTGTAAGAGGTCCATGCTTGTTTATTATTTCATTTGGAACCTTGATCTTTCCTATATCATGTAACATAGCTGAAATACCTAATTCTTTAATTTTAGATGTATCTAAGTTTAAACATGATCCTAAATAAACTGACATTATCCCAGTATCAACACAATGTATGTAAGTGTAATTATCATATGTCTTTACTTCATATAAACTTATATTTATACTATTTTGATTTATTATTTGCTCAATAAGATTATCCATCTTGTACATAGACTTAGATAAAACTTTTGTATCCCCTTCTAAGAGCTCATTAAATAAGTTAGGCATTATTTCAAGTGTAGTCTGCTTTAATTCTGTTAGTACATTATCCTCTTCTATAACATCAGAAAATCTATTATCTTTGATATATACCATAAATACACCATATCTTTTTAACTTCGGTATCATAAACTTTTCTATTTTAATTCCCGTTTTAAGGAGAATCTCACCGGTACTACTTAATATATCTTTAGCTAATATTTCACATCCTTTTAGATTTTCAATAAGTTCTAATCTCATGCTACATACCTCACTTAAAATTTCAATTATATTACTGTAAATTATACCATAATTTACATATGTAACACACAAATAATTAATTTGTATAAACTATTATTATATAATGCTGAATAATTTTAAGTTAAATAAACATAAGGAGATATAGTGATGTATAGTAATATATTAATTAATAGTCCAAAGAATAACAGTATTATACACAATAAATTTCCTGAAATATCCTTAACTTCTCTTGATAAAACATACTATAAAAATTTATCCGATATAAAAATGTACCTAAACAATAAAAAAGTTCGTTTTAAAATTGTAGACAACACACTTACTTACACTCCTCACAAAAAACTTCATTCAGGAATTCAAAAAGTAAAAATAGTACTATATGATAAACATAAAGAAAAAAAGGAACTCAAATGGTGTTTTTTAATAAAAATATCTTCTGATATAGAAAAATATAATTTTTATTTTGGTATACCGCATTCCCATACTTGTCTTTCAACAGGAAAAGGAACACCTACAGAAGCATTTAATTATGCAAAGAAAAAAGGAATCGACTTTTTAATAGTTACAGATCATGGTGGTCATCTTTACAGAGATAAAAAAAGCACCTCTTCTAAAAATTCTAAATGGGAAACTTTAAAAAATGACGCTGATAAATTTAATAATAAAACCAATAAATTTCTTTCATTAGGTGGCTTTGAATTAACTTCTAAAAACTTTGGTGATTTTAATGTACTAAATTCAAATAATCTTTATAAAGGAAAAATTAAAGACTTTCATAAATTTACTATGTGGCTAAAAAATCAACGAAATCCAATTGTATGTATAAATCATCCCCATAAGTATATAGAAGACTTTAAATATGATTCTGAATTAGATAAGTTTGTAAATTTTATAGAAGTAGGAAATGGTTCTCCCCCTTTTAAATATTTAAATGGAGAAAAATATTATTACAACCTTTTAGATAAAGGTTGGCATATTGGTGCAATAAATGGACAAGATAACCACAGAATGAATTGGGGAGATACAGATAACTTAACAGTTGTTATTTGTAAATCATTAAATAAAAAAGATTTTTATGAAGCTTTAAACTGTAGAAGAACTTATTCTTCTGAAACAAGATCATTAAAATTAATATTTAAAGCAAACGGTAAATGGATGGGAAGCACCATTAACCCTTCTAAAAAATTAAACTTTGAAATATACGCTGAAGATAAAAAAAACCCTATAAAAAAGGTTCAAATTATATCTAATGGTAAAAAAATCATTAAAGAAAAGTCTCCTAAAAAGAAAGGAAAGTTAAAATGGGATTTTTCTATTCCATATAAAAAAAATTGTTGGTATGTAGCTAAGGTTATTTATAAAGATGATAAAATGGGTATTTCATCAGCAGTTTTCACATAGGGCTAAATAATATTAGCCCTATGGATTTTGTTTATAGAATTTCTAATTTTCTATTTTTAAAATAAACAGGTCTAAGGTTACAATATTCCGCAATGTCAATTGCTACATTGAAGTATTTGCCTATATTCTCTTTTACATGAGCATCAGAACCTATAGTTATATATTTTCCTCCAAGCTCATAAAATCTACTGTATATTTTTGAAAGATTATCTATAGCACTTTTATCACAAAGTCTTCTAGTATTTAATTCTAAACAAATTCCTTTATCTATTAATTTTTTTAAAATTTCATCTATATACTCATTATATACATCATAATACATTTCTTTGTCATCATATTTAGCACATCTTGAAAGATAATCTATATGTCCTAAACTATCTATAAATTCGTGTTTCTCTACCCTACTTATAATCTCTTCAAAATACTTTATATAAAGTTCATCTTTAGAATAATCCTTATATAACTTCTCTGCCATATATAAATCCTCATTGTTCATTTCATGTAATGACCCTATTACATAATCAAATGGATAGTTGTTTATAATTTTTCTATATTGCTCTGAGTATTCATTGCTCATTCCTATTTCTATTCCTAATAATATCCTATGATTTCTATATCTTATATAGTCATTAAAATATTTATCACAGTCTAATCTAAATTGATCTTTGTCTGGATAATTCAAATCCATATGTTCTGTAATAATTGCCCCTATATTATATTCTTTCATCTTATCTATAACTTCATGAATTTTCATATTAGAATCTGTTGAATATTCAGTATGCATATGAGTGTCAAACATAATTTTTCCCCCTAAAAAAAGCAGCAAAACTCTAAAGTTTTGCTGATAATTATAATTTATTTTTTCTTCATTTTTTTCTTAGCTTTTTTACTGTCAGATATAACTTCTATATCTGCATTGTTTACTCTACTTGGCTTTGCTTTAGCTCTTATTGTACCATTTTTACCTTCTTTAGATTTATTATAGGCTCTTCTATTATTTAATCCAGCTAAATCTAAAAACCATAAGAAGAATATTAAAAATACTCCTGTATGTATATATTGCCAATACGTATTTTGAATTTGTTTTCCCCATAATAAATTAGGAATAAAAAATACTAAAATTGTAATTACAAGCATAACCCATTTATTAACTTTAATCTTATCTAAAACATAGATTTTTAAAACGTTATATACAAACAAAATAACAACAACTATTAAAAGCATAGGTAAAAATACCTTTAAAAAACCCATATTCGTCATCCTTTCCTCTTGAGTATTTATAATATATTATTATACATATATATATCTATATTTATCAAGTTTAATATATATAATATACAAAAATAATTTATTTTTCCAAGAATAAATTTATCCTCAGAATATATAAATTATAAATTTAGTATTAAATGCACATATTTTTTAGTATTAATAATTATTTTATGTTAAAATATATGTAGTTTATAAACATTTCATAGTTTTTTATTTTAACTTTGTTAATTTAATAAAAACTTTGTTATAATGTTATTGAATATTTTATTTTTAGAGGTGGTTCCCATGGATTTAAAAATAAACGGTCTTGACGATTTAGATATACAAATTTTAGAAATATTGATAAAAGATTCTAGAACTCCTTATTTAGAAATAGCCCGAAAATGTCATGTTAGTGGTGGTACAATACACGTTAGAATGAAAAAAATGGAGGATATCGGAATAATAAAAGGTACCAAGTTGATTTTAGACAATACAAAACTTGGATACGATGTATGTTGTTTTATCGGAATATATTTAAATAAAGCATCTTCTTTTTCTCATGTACTAAAAAAACTTAATGAAATTAATGAAGTTGTAGAATTACATTACACAACAGGAGAATATTCTATATTTATGAAAGTAATATGCCAAAGCATTTCTCATCTACAAAATTTATTAATGAATGAAATTCAAGTTATTCCTGAAATTCAAAGAACAGACACTTTTATATCACTTTCTCAACCAATAGATAGAAACATACAACTGTAATTTAGAAATTATACATTTCTACATATTAAAAAAAGATATATAGATGGTTCTATGTATCTTTTTTATATTTAAACTAATTTTATCTAATCTTTTTATTTTTTTACTAATAATTTTTTTCTTAAATGTAAATACTATTTGTATAAATTTATTTTAAAGGAGATGTAATCACATGAAAGGATTAGATATAACTGCACTTGTTTTAGTTATTATAGGAGCAATAAACTGGGGACTAATTGGTTTCTTTAAATTTAACCTAGTAGATTCTTTATTCGGAAACATGTCCGGTTTCTCTAGAGTTATATATGCCCTAGTTGGTTTAGCTGGTCTTTACGCTATCTCTTTCTTTGGTAGAGATCGTGAAGTTGATGATGCTAAATAAGACTAATTATATATCTCGAATTTATTAATTCCAAATATTTTAAAATATTTGGAATTTTTTCTTGACTTATGAAAAAAATATGATTATAATTAAGTCAATATTTAAAATCGTGGATCAGGATTAGTACCTAAAGTACTAAGTTCTAGAGAGTTGAGGATGGTGGAATCTCAATACAATAGACTTTAGCGAATGGACCTGTTAGATGTAAGCCGAAATCATTTTGAAAGTAGTCTTTACCGTGTTTCGCACGTTATAGCGATAGGATATGTTAGTATCTGAAAGAGATGTATTATTAAATAATTTTATTTTTAATAATATAATTTAGGTGGCAACGCGAATACACTTCGCCCTATTATTTAGGGTGAAGTTTTTTTATATATTTTTTTATTAAGGTGGTGATAAATATGGTATGAAAGAGATCTATAGTTCATTTTTATTCATTAAATTTAAAATTTATTTTATTAGAAAAAGGAGAGTATTTTATTATGAAAACTAATTTTAAAAAATCAATTATAAATTCTTTATTAATAGCTATAGGTTTTATTCTTCATCAAATCGCCCCACCAATATTGTTTGGTATGAAACCAGATCTTTCATTAATTATGATGTTTATAATAATATTATTAAATGATGATTATAAAACCACTTTAATTTCTGGAATATTATACGGCGTTTTAACTGCACTTACTACTACATTTCCAGGTGGACAACCAGCTAATATAATAGATAAAATAGTAACATCTCACGTTATTTATTTATCTTTGATACCATTTAGAAATAAATTTAATAATCAAGTTAAAATAATTATAGAAACTTTTATAGGAACTATTGTAAGTGGTACTGTTTTTATACTTTCAGCTGCATTTTTAGTAGGTATTACTCAATCTGTATCATCTTTATTTTTAGCCGTAGTTTTACCTGCAACAGTTGTAAATTCTATAATAGCTCCTATTATATATAACGGAATAAAATTATCATTAAAACATTCAAATACAAACATATTTTAAATAAAAAAAGAGAGAATTTTAAATTTAAATCCTCTCTTTTTTATTTAATTTATTTTAGCCCCCGTATTTTATGTTGCCCTTAACTACTTACTTAACTGAACTTCATTTTCATTAACTTTTACATTTTCCTCTACTTCAACAGGTTTTCCAACAAATCTAACTATTAATCCAATTATAACTATATCTAATGGAAGAACTATATATATTGGCATTCCTAGTGATACTGGAATATATCCTGCTAAAACAGTTACCATTGCTACTACTATAGCATAGTAAAGTTGTGTCTTTACATGATCAATATGGTCACATGCAGCCCCCATAGATGACAATATTGTAGTATCTGATATTGGAGAACAGTGATCTCCAAATATAGCTCCTGTAAGTACAGAACTTACTGCTGTAATCATATATGAATGTGTCGGATTTATAGCAAAAGCTAAAGGAATTGTAAGTGGCATTAATATACCCATTGTTCCATATGAAGTTCCTGTAGCAAATGATATAATTGATGCAAGTACAAATATAACTGCTGGTAAAACAAATGCCGGTAAACTAGATGATAATTTAGCTACTAAAAAGTGTGATGTTCCAAGATCCTTGATAACCGCACTTAATGACCAAGCTAAAAGTAATATAACCCCTGTTATTATAAGTGATTTCATACCATTTACCCAAGTATCAATAGCTTCACTTAAAGTGAATATCTTTTGTGATATCCCCATTACCATAGCAACTATACTTGCAAGTAATGCTGCTTGAAATAAAACTATACTAGCATCCGATGCACTAAAACATTCTCTAATTGCTTCAAAAGATGCTGGATGAGATTGTAATAATGTAATTAAAGCCTTATCTTCTCCACCCATTATTGCTGTATATCCATTATAATAAAATCCTAAAAATGCTCCAATTATTAATACCATTATTGGAATTACTGCATTTTTTATTTTTAATACAGTTCCCTCTTTGGGTTCAAGTTCTGTCCCTTCTGATGAAACCATAGGTTTTGCAGTATCACTTACTAATTTTCCTGTAGTTCTAGCACGTCTTTCTGCCTTAAGCATTGGACCAAATTCTCTTAAAAATATAGCTGTAAACACTATAAACATTAATATTAATATATTGTAAAATCTATATGGAATAGTTTCTAAAAATATACTATACGCACTTGCATGTTGCCCAATAGCTTCAAATCCATCTTTTATTAAGCTAAGTTCATATCCAACCCATGTTGAAATAACTGCTATACCTGCTATTGGCGCTGCTGTTGCATCTATTACAAAAGATAATTTTTCTCTTGAAATTTTCATTTTATCAGAAACAGGTCTCATTATAGGACCAACTATAAGTGAATTTGCATAATCATCAAAGAATACAAAAATTCCAAGAAGCCAAGTGATTATTTGTGTACTTACTGGAGTTTTAGCCTTTTTAGATAATGATTCTGCAACGGCTTTTGCTCCACCCATTTTTGTAATTAATGCTATAAGTCCTCCAATGGCTAAACACTGTAATATAATACCTGCATTCCATTTATCTGCTAATGAATTTAAAACTTGAGTTACAACATCTAAAAATCCGTGGAATACCGCTCCTCCCACACCATAATTATTTAAAGCTAATAAAAATGTTCCAGAGAATACCCCTAAGAATAGTGATAATACTACATTTTTAGTAATAAATGCCAATATTATCGATATTAATGGTGGTAACAGCGTCCAAAGCCCAAACTTAATAGCATTTGCTTTAGCTGCATCTTGTTCTGCACCAAATGCTGTAGTTGCAAATACTACTAACATCAGCATAAGTGTGCTAATAAATATTTTTTTGTTTTTCATATTATTCCTTCCCCCTAGTTTTTCTGTATTGACATATACCGAAATTTCGTGGAAAGTTAAAATTAAAAAAGCCTTGAGCAAATTCACTCAAGGCTTACTAAATACTAAGAATAACAAAGTACCTAATAAGTTGAATGATAGCCCTCCACAAATAAAATTTGTGACAATCTTACATATATTTTATGCAAAACCAGCCATATAACCTTAAAGCATCGGTTATACACTTCGGCGATGTTTCCTTTCCTTATGCTTCATCGTGCTTTCCTCAACATAAGTACTCTTAAATACCGCACCTCTATCACTAAACTTCGATATACGCTTTCTTAAAATTCTATACTATTATTTATAAATAGTCAATAGTATAATAAATATTTTTTCATTATTTTCTACATTTTATTTAAAATTTCGCACTATAACTATATATTTATTTTAATTCCTCTTTTTAAGCTATTACTATACTCAATAAAATCGTAAATATCTTCATCAAACAAGTCACAAAATGTCTTTAATTTTTCCAAAGGTAAATCTTCTATAGCCTTTTTATTTTCTTCACAATATAAAACTATCGCCCCAATAACCCCATGAGCATCTCTAAATGCCATTCCCTTATTAACTAAATAATCCGCAGCTTCTGTAGCATTTAAAAATCCCTTTTTTACTGCATTATACATATTATCTTTTTTTAATTCTAAAGTACTTAGCATACCACTCATAACCTTTAGGGATTTTTTAACCGTATCTACTGCATCAAAAAATCCTTCTTTATCTTCTTGCATATCTTTGTTATAAGCTAGAGGTATCCCCTTCATAGTGGTTAAAAGTCCCATTAATGAACCATAAACCCTTCCTGTTTTCCCTCTTATAAGTTCCGCTGCATCTGGATTCTTTTTCTGAGGCATTATACTACTTCCAGTTGAAAATTCATCACTTATTTTTACAAAGTCAAATTCTTTACTGCTCCACAAAATAAGTTCTTCACTTAATCTACTTAAATGCATCATTATTAGTGAAAATGATGATAAAAGACTTATTAAATAATCCCTATCACTAACTCCATCCATAAAATTATCAACGCACTTTTTAAAGCCTAATTCCCTAGCTGTAAATTCTCTATCTATATTGTATGTGGTACCTGCAAGGGCACCACAGCCTAGTGGACTTTCATCCATTACTTCAATATCACTTAATAGCCTTTTTTTATCTCTATTAAACATACTGTAGTATGCCATCATATGTAACTTAAACTTAATAACTTGAGCCCTTTGAAGATGAGTATATCCTGGCATTATAACATCATTACTGTCGGCTAAATTTGTAATAACCTCTAATAATTCATTTATATATTCTATAATTTCAAAAGTTATACTTTTAGCATACATTCTCATATCAACAGCTACTTGATCATTTCTGCTTCTCCCCGTATGAAGCTTTTTTCCAACATCTCCAACTCTATTTATAAGATTAATTTCAATAAAACTATGAATATCCTCATAGTCTCCTTCAATTTTTAATACCCCATTTTCTATATCATCTAATATAGAAATCAATCCATCAATTATTATTAACTTTTCTTCCCCTTCTAAAATTCCACATTTTGAAAGCATTTTTACATGCGCAATGCTTCCTTTAATATCTTCTTTATATAATCTCTTATCAAACTTTAATGAACTATTAAAGTCTTCCATAAGCTTGCTCTCAGCATTTTTAAAACGCCCACCCCAAAGCTTCACCTAAATCACGTCCCTTTATCTCTAATATTAATTTTACATATAACTATTTATATATTAGCCCTCTTTTTATTGTGTTATTTTTATTAATTTTCTTGATTTTTAAGTTGAATCATTGCATTTATTTTGTATGGTAATCCAAATAAATTTATAAACCCTTCTGCATCTTTGTGGTCATAAAAATCACTAGCTCCAAAGGATGATATACTTTCTTCATACAATGCATTTGGTGATTCCATTCCTGCTACCATAATGTTTCCTTTATAAAGTTTTAATCTTACAGTTCCATTTACAACCTCTTGTGTTTTATCAATAAATGCATCTAAAGATTCTTTTAATGTACTGAACCATAAACCATTATAAACAAGCTCCCCATATTTTTGAGATACCATTTGTTTAAAGTGGAATGTTTCCTTTTGCATAGTTAAGTATTCAAGTTCTTTATGTGCTGCATATAAAATAGTTCCACCTGGAGTTTCGTATACCCCTCTTGATTTCATTCCAACAAGTCTATTTTCTAATAAATCTATAACTCCAATGCCATTTTCTCCACCAATTTTATTTAACTTTTCTAAGATTTCAACTGGTGACATTTCTACATCGTCTAATTTTTTAGCTTCTCCCTTTTCAAAAGTTATCTTAATATAACTAACTTCATCTTTAGCCTTTTCTGGTGGTACTGTCATACAATACATATCTGTTTTATGTTCATTTCTTATATTCTCAAGATCTCCACCTTCATGACTTATATGCCAAAGATTTTGATCCCTTGAATATATTTTTTCTTTAGTAACAGGTACTTCTATACCATTTGCATTAGCATAATCTACGGCATCTTCTCTTGATTTTATATTCCATATTCTCCATGGTGCAATTACTTTTATTGATGGATCTAATGACATTATTCCAACTTCAAAACGTACTTGGTCATTCCCTTTTCCTGTGCAACCATGACAAATATATTTAGCTCCTTCCTTATGTGCAACCTCTACAAGTTTTTTTGCAATTAAGGGTCTTGCAAAAGATGTTCCTAAAAGATACTTTCCTTCATATACTGCATTTGCTTTTACCCCTTTATATATATACTCTGACACAAACTCATCTTTTACATCTTCTACATATATTTTTGTTGCCCCTGATTTTATTGCTTTTTTCTTTATTTCATCAAAATCTTCATCTTGTCCTACATTTACACAACAAGCTATAACATCTAAATTATAATTTTCTTTAAGCCAATGTATAGTAATAGATGTATCAAGTCCTCCTGAATATGCTAAAACAACTTTTTCCTTCATTTTTATTGCCCCCTGTAAAAAATTTATTATTTGAATTAGGTTCCTAATTATGATTTTTATTTAAATACTTTATTTAAAAATAATTTTGTTCTTTCTTCTTTTGGATTATTAAATAGTTCTTCTGGACTTCCTTCCTCCACTATTTTTCCCCCATCCATAAAAATAACTCTATCAGCAACTTCTCTTGCAAATCCCATTTCATGTGTTACTACAATCATGGTCATTCCTTCTTTTGCAAGTTCTTTCATTACATTTAAAACTTCTCCCACAAGTTCAGGATCTAATGCGGATGTAGGTTCATCAAACAACATTAAATCTGGCTCCATAGCAAGAGCTCTTGCTATTGCTACCCTTTGTTTTTGTCCTCCAGAAAGTTTTGAAGGATAATATTCTTTCTTATCCTCAAGCCCAACTTTTTTCAATAATTCATGTGCTTTTTTCTTCATTTTTTCCTTATCTTCTTTTTTAACTACAACTGGTGCTTCAATTATATTTTTCTCTACTGTCATGTGAGGAAACAGATTAAAGCTTTGAAAAACCATTCCCATTTTTTCAATCTTAATTCTTGTATCATTTTTATCTTTAAAGTTTATTTTTTCTCCTTCCACATAAATTTCACCTTCATTTGGAATTTCAAGAGTATTTAAGCACCTTAAAAAAGTACTTTTTCCAGAACCAGAAGGCCCTATTATTACAAGAACTTCTCCCCTTTTTACATTTACACTTAGATTTTCAAAAACTGTTAATGTTCCAAATTTCTTAGTTAAATTCTTGGTTTGTATCATATACATTGAAAACACCTCCTTAATATACAGACAATCTTTTTTCTGTTAAAGAAAAAATAATGTTAAAAACTGTGGTCATAAGTAAGTATAATAAACCTGCCATTAAAAATGGCTCTACTGGTCTTCCAGTGGAAGACATTTGAAGTTGAGCATTTCTCATTAATTCCTCCATTGTTATCGCAGAAACTAAGGATGTATCTTTAAGCATTGTTATGAACTCATTGCCAACTGATGGAAGTATTACTCTAAATGCTTGTGGTAGTATAACCTTTGTCATTGTCTGTATATTAGTAAAACCCAAGGCTTTACATGCTTCAAATTGTCCTTTATCTATAGAAATTATTCCCCCTCTTATAATTTCAGACATATATGCTCCTGAATTTAAACTAAGTCCAATTATTGCAGCAACCATAGGCGTAAGACTTATTCCTAAAAACGGTAATCCATAATAGAAGAAAAATAATTGTAAAAACATTGGTGTTCCTCTAAATATCCATGTATAAAAGGATATAATGTATACTATAATTTTATTATTTGATAGCTTCAGTCCCGCTACAATTACTCCAATAAAACTTCCCAAAATTACAGATATAACAGTTAGCTCTATTGTTATAACACTTCCTTTAAGTAATACTGGAAGCATATTACTTAAAATATCTATTTCCACTTAACTCACCCCTTATATGCATCAAATCCAAACCACTTAACTGAAAGTTTTGATAAAGTTCCATCTTTTTTTAGTTCATTAATTATTTTTTGAACTTCATCTTTTAATGCATTATCTCCCATTCTAAAAGCTATACCCATAGGTTCTTTTGAAACCATTTCATCTAAAACTTCAAATTGACCGGGTTTTTTAGAAATATAGTATCCTCCTACTTGTGCATCCATAATTACAGCATCTATTCTTCCTATTGACATATCGCTAAAAGCCTCTGTTATTTTTCCATATTTTCTCAATTCTTTAATGTCCTTCAATTTACTTTCAGCAGTTATTTGTCCTGCTGATCCCATTTGACATCCAATTACTTTTTCCTTAAGATCAGAAAGTTTTTTTATTGAATTATTTCCTTTTTTAACTGCTATAATTTGTCCGCCTAAAACATATGGTTCCGTAAAGTTAAGAGATTTTTTTCTCTCATCAGTCATTGTAAATCCAGCAATTATAGTATCAAATTTTTTAGATTGTAATCCTAATAATATACCACTGAACTCAGTAGTTATAAATTCAACTTTAACCCCTAATTTTTTTCCTATCTCTTTAGCTAAATCTATATCAAACCCAACTAAATTATTTTTTTCATCTCTAAACTCCATTGGTGGATATCCATCATCTAATCCCACCAACAATTTTCCAGAGTTTTTAACACTTGCAAGTGAACTATCAGAACTACTATTTGTAGTAGAAGCTCCCTTTGAACCACATCCTGTTAGTGATACAATCCCCATTATAATCACTAATAATATGCTCATAATTTTTTTCATATTTATACACCCCTTTTTACTTATATACCCCTTTTTATAATACTTGTTTGTAAATAAATATTAAGTAATTTGCATCTTTATAAATAATTATACATTTATTATTATAATTATGCAAGTATTTTATGAATATTTATTCAAAATATTTTATACATATACAAACAAAACCTTTGGTATTTCTACCAAAGGTTTTGTTTGGGATTTTTTATATGATCTATCCAGTATTATTATACATGTGTATTTTTATAATTATATATGTTTTATAACTTCATCTGCAAATTCTATAGTTTTAGCACTTCCTCCAAGATCATATGTTACACATTTTCCTTCTTCCAAAACTTTAGATACTGCATTTTCTATTTTATCAGCTGCATTATTTTCACCTAAATATCTAAGCATCATAACACCACTTAATATAAGTGCAGTTGGATTTGCTATGCCACTCCCTGCAATATCCGGTGCTGAACCATGAACCGCTTCAAAAACCGCAATATCTTTTCCTATGTTAGCACCTGGTACAATTCCAAGTCCACCCACAAGACCTGATGCCATATCTGATAATATATCACCATATAAATTAGGCATCACTAAAACATCATAGTTTTCAGGATTTTGAACAAGTCTCATACTCATAGCATCTACTATCATATCATTAAATTCTATATCCCTATATTTACTTGCAACTTCCTTTGCACATCTTAAAAATAGTCCATCGGATAACTTCATTATGTTTGCTTTATGCACTGCTGTTACCTTTTTTCTTTGTTGTTTTTTCGCAAGATTAAAGGCAAAATCCACAATTCTATCACTTGCCTTTTTAGTAATTATTTTTATAGTTTCAGCCGCTTCTTCTCCTACATTATGTTCAATTCCCGCATATAGTCCCTCTGTATTTTCCCTAACTATAACAAGATCCACATTTTCATATCTACATGGAACTCCTTTATATGTCTTTACAGGTCTTACATTTGCATAAAGATCAAGAGATTTTCTAAGTCCAACATTTACACTTCTAAATCCCTTCCCAACAGGTGTTGTAACAGGTCCCTTTAATGCAACCTTATTTTTCTTTATACTATCAATTACATACTCTGGAAGAGGTACACCCTCTTTTTCTATAACTTTTGCACCAGCTTCGACAACTTCCCAATTTATTTTAACTCCAGTAGCTTCAATTACTTTTTTTGTTGCTTCAGTTATTTCTGGTCCTATTCCATCTCCAGGAATTAATGTTACATTATACCCCATTTCAAATCCCCCTCATTTTTAATTATTCTTACACTTTATGCTATTTATAAGACCACCTTTTAGTAGCATATCTTTTTGTCTTTCTGAAACTTTAAGGCTCATTTCATACTTCTCATTTTTAGTTATGTTTTTCAAAATAACTTTTCCATTTTGTACTGCTTCCTTTGCATTTTCTATAACAACTTCATCAAATTCATCTATACTTTCATAATCACTACCATTTATAAATTCCAATGGCATTATACCGTTATTTATAAGATTAGCTTTATGAATTCTAGCAAATGATTTTGCAAATACAGCTTTTATACCAAGATACAATGGTGCTAATGCTGCGTGTTCTCTACTAGAACCTTGACCATAATTTTCTCCAGCAACTATATATCCACCACCGTTTTCCTTTGCTCTTTTAGGAAACTCTTCATTACATGGCGTTAAACAAAAGTTAGCAAGATGAGGTATATTAGATCTAAATGGTAATAGCTTTGCATTAGATGGCATTATATGATCAGTTGTAATATTATCTCCAACTTTAATTAATGCTTTTCCACTAACAACATCCTTTAATTCCTCTGCTCTTGGGAAAGGTTTTATGTTAGGTCCTCGCACAACTTCTACACTTTCCCCATGTTCTGCTGGTTTTACAATAAGATTATCATTAATTAAGAACCTACTAGGCATTTCTACATTTGGAGCTTCTCCAAATTCTCTTGGATCTGATATACATCCATTTAATGCTGAAACTGCTGCAATTTCTGGACTTACCAAATATACACCTGCTGTTTTAGTTCCACATCTTCCTTCAAAATTTCTATTTATAGTTCTTAATGATACTGCCCCATTAGCAGGTGCTTGACCCATTCCAATACAAGGTCCACATCCAGATTCTAAAATTCTAGCTCCTGCTGCAATCATTTTTGCTAAAGCCCCATTTTCAGCTATCATATTTAATACTTGTTTTGAACCAGGTCCAATTACCAAAGATACATCTTCATTGATTGTTTTTCCTTCTAGTATTTTTGAAACCTTCATCATATCTACATATGATGAATTTGTGCAACTTCCTATTGTAACTTGGTTAACTTTTTTACCTTTAAGTTCTGAAACTTTAACTACATTATCAGGACTATGTGGACAAGCAACCATAGGTTCTAATTCACTTAAATTTATAGATACAATATCATCATATACAGCATCATCATCTGCTTTTATTTCAGTAAAGTCTCCTTCTCTTCCTTGAGCCTTTAAAAATTCTAAAGTAATCTCGT
This sequence comes from Clostridium novyi NT, assembly GCF_000014125.1. NCBI lineage: Bacteria > Bacillati > Bacillota > Clostridia > Eubacteriales > Clostridiaceae > Clostridium > Clostridium novyi. Next base: position 1,793,415 of record NC_008593.1, read on the forward strand.
CGCTAGGGAAAATAGATGTTGTTGCTCCAAGTTCAGCTCCCATATTAGTTATAGTAGCTCTTTCTGGAACAGATAAAGTTTTTACTCCCTCTCCTGCATACTCAAATACTTTATCAACTCCACCTTTTACAGTTAATCTTCTTAATAGTTCTAAAATAATATCCTTTGCAGAAACCCAAGAATTTAGTTTTCCTGTAAGCTCCACCTTAACTACCTTTGGAGTTTTTATATAATACTCTCCTCCCCCCATAGCTACTGCAACATCAAGACCACCGGCTCCAATACCAATCATTCCAATTCCACCTGCTGTAGGGGTATGACTATCTGACCCTACTAAAGTTTGTCCTGGAACTCCAAATCTTTCTAAATGAACTTGATGACAAATACCATTTCCAGGCTTCGAAAAATAAATTCCGTGCTTTTTAGTTACTGTTTGTATATATCTATGATCATCAGCATTTTCTGGTCCTGTTTGAAGCATATTATGATCTATATATGCAACAGATCTTTTGGTTTTTACCTTTTCTACTCCTAAAGCTTCAAATTGTAAATAAGCCATAGTTCCAGTAGAATCTTGAGTAAGTGTTTGATCTATTCTTATTCCTATTTCATTTCCATCTTTCATTTCTCCAACAACTAAATGATTTTTAAGTATCTTCTCTACAATATTAAACCCCATAATTTCAGCCCCTTTTATACAAATTAAAATTCAAACTTTCTTAATATGAATTTAAAACTTTATAATTAATCATAAAATGCATATTTAATAAAACAAATATCATATTTGAACACAATTATACCATACAAACCCTATTTATTCAAAATAAATTGCAATTTTATATATATAAAATTGCAATTTATGAATTTTTTCTAATTTTATATTCATATTTTATAACCTTATTGATTAAATTATGACTAGTATATTTTAAATTTATAACAAAAGTGTAAAGAAGATACTTCCTCTTTACACTTTTATTATAAATTTTTAGCTATTTTATTTTTAACTATCTCAGATATGTTTTTTTGATCTTCTCTTGAAAGATTTTCTAGATAAATAGGCTCTCCAACAACTAAATTTACTTCTCCACTTTTTATCTTTCCATTGTTTTCTTCAAATATCTTATAAGTTCCATCTAAAGTTATTGGCACTATTGGCACTTTTGCTTTAGTAGCCATCTTTAAACTTCCTTTTTTAAATTCTCCCATTGTACTGCTTTTGCTTCTAGTTCCTTCAGGGAAAATAACCATAGATTGACCATTCTTCATATTTTCCGAACCTTGATTTATAGATTTTAAAGCTTCTCTTACATTTTGTCTATCCATAAATACACATTGCATTTGTTTCATCCACCATGATATTATAGGTAGCTTTTCCATTTCCTTTTTTGCTATAAATCCCATTGGCTTATCAATTGTAGCTAAAATAGTTACTATATCAAAATCCCCTTGATGGTTTGCTATAAAACAACATGCTTCATCTGGAATATTTTCTAATCCTTCTGCTTTTACGGTTACTCCAGCTTTATCTAATATTCCTTGAGCCCATTCCTTTACTACTTTATTTAAAAGTTTTTGCGCTTCTTCTATCTGACCTTTTCCTTTCATAGAATTATATTTCTTTTTTGAAAAAAGTGTACCTATCATATTAAATACAACATACATATACACACTCAATGTCTTCATATACTCGCTTCATTCCTTCCTCAAATTGTATATATACTTACTATTATAATGTTGAAATTGTATGAATTCAATAAATACTTTAATACTTCATACCTTTAATGTTTATATAATGCATATTATGGAATAATTATAAGTAAACTTAGATTTATTTATGAAAGGATTTTACAATAATTTTATTGTATAGGTAATGTATATGAAAATAAACAAAAAGTTTTTAACTTTATTATTAACTGTTATAATAGTATTATTACTATTTGTGTTATATATATTTTTTAATACTAAACTCACATCAAGTAGTTCAGTAAATTCTAATAAAGATTATCTAACAATACATTATATTGATGTAGGTCAAGGCGATTCTACTTTAGTACAATTTAATAATAAAACCTTATTAATCGATGCTGGTTGTCCTAATAGGAAAGTTTATAATTACTTAAAAAAATGCGGTATAAAAAAGTTAAACTATGTAATCGCAACACATCCTCACGACGATCATATTGGAGGTATGCCTTACATAATACATAGTTTTCCTATTGACAAATTTTTAGCTCCTAAAGCTACAAATAATACACCTTCTTTTAAAGAAATGCTAACTGAACTACAGAAGAATAATTTAAAAATCAATTCAACCATGGCTGGAACTTATATTCCTTTAGATCCTAAATTAAGTTGTTTTGTGGTGGCTCCAAACAATTCTACTTATAAAAATCTAAATAATTATTCTATAGTATTAAAAATTACATATAACAATACTAGTTTCTTATTTTGTGGAGATGCGGAAAATTTAAGTGAAGAAGAAATATTAAATTCAGGATACAATATTTCCTCTGATGTATTAAAATTAGGTCATCACGGTAGCAAAACCGCCACTAGTGATAACTTTTTAAATGAAGTCAATCCTAAGGTTGCAATAATTAGTTGTGGCAAAGGTAATGATTATGGTCATCCACATAAAGAAACATTAAGAAAACTAAAAAGCAAAAACATTACTACATATAGAACTGATATAAATGGAACTATTATTCTTGAAAGTAATGGAACAAAAATCATAAAAAGGCAGTGATAACATGAATCCAGTAGCATTTGAAATTTTCGGACTTGAAATTCGTTGGTATGGCATTTTAATATGTATGGGAATAATTTTAGCATATGGTCTTGCATACAAAAGAAGCAAAATTTATAATATAGATTTTGATAAATTAACAGATGTATTTATAGTTGCTCTTCCATTTTCCATACTATGCGCAAGATTGTATTATGTAATATTTAACTGGTCTTATTATGGTGCTAATCCCTCTCACATTTTATATATTCGTGAAGGCGGACTTGCAATTCATGGCGGACTAATAGGTGCCGTAATTAGTGGATATTTAATGAGCAGATATAGAAAATTAAACTTTTTAGATTTAATTGATACTGTGGCTCCTTGCTTTATATTAGCACAAGCTATAGGTCGTTGGGGAAACTTTTTTAATAGTGAAGCTCATGGTGGCATAGTATCCTACGAGTTTATATCTCATTTTCCAAAGTTTATTCAAAATGGAATGTATATAGATGGTTTTTACTATCATCCTACATTCTTATATGAATCTATTTGGAATATAGTAGTATTAATCATTTTATTATTAATAACTAGAAAACATCTTGCAAAAGGATCTATATTCTACTTGTATTTAATTTTTTATTCACTAGGAAGATTTTTTATAGAAGGACTTAGAACTGATAGCTTAATGCTAGGTTCACTTAGAATGGCTCAAGTTATAAGTTTAGTATTTATAATTTTAGGAATTATTCTAATTATTAAATCAAACATAAAAAATAAATCTACTTTTAAACAATAAACGAAAACTGTTAATAAACTATAATTTATTAACAGTTTTCATTTATTTTAACCTACTATATTAATTATTTTTAACCTACTATTTATAGCTCTTCTCCACAAAGAAATAATAATTCTACCCATCTCTTATCAATTTCAGCTTGAATTGATTTTATTTTAGCTTTTCCTTCTTCTGATTTAAATAAATGTTTAAATCTTCCTTGTGGTTTCATCCATTCTTCTATTGGAAGCTTTTTAGCTGGTTTATATGTTAACTTAAATTTACCATCTATTACTTCATATAATGGCCAGAAACAAGTGTCTACAGCAAGCTTAATTATATCTAGTTCAGATGCAGTATCAACTCTCCATCCTCTTGCACATGGTGTTAATACATTAATAAATTTAGGACCTTCAATTTCATTTATAGCTTTATGTGATTTATTATAAAGATCTAACATATATTTAGTTCCTGGAATAACAGGTACTGTTTGAGCTACATATGGTATATGGTGTCCCGCCATTATCATAGTTAAATCTTTTCTAAATTGTCTTTTTCCTAAAGAGTTTGTTCCAGATGGTGATGTTGTAGCATCAGCACCACATGGTGTAGCTGATGATCTTTGTATGCCAGTATTCATATATGCTCCGTTATCATAACATACATAAAGCATATCATGACCTCTTTCCATAGCACCAGATAAAGATTGGAATCCTATATCATAAGTTCCTCCATCTCCACCAAAAGTTATAAATTTATAATTTTTATTAATAAGCCCTCTAGATTTCATTGATTTGTATGCCGCTTCAACTCCACTCATAGTTGCTGAAGCACACTCAAATGCTGTATGAATAAATGAATCTTTCCAAGAACTATATGGATATAATCCTGTGGAAACTTCTAAACATCCTGTTGCACAGCCAACAACCACTTCATCTTCAGGTTTTACTGCTTTTAAAACCCATTTTGCTACCATTGGTGCTCCGCAACCAGCACACATTCTATGTCCACTAGCTAATCTATCTTCAACTTTAGTTAATTCTTTTAATGTTGCCATCTACAGCACCCCCTATCCTCTTACCGCTAAATAATTATATTTTTTATATTCTCCAGTTTTCATAGCTGCGTATAAATCATCAAATACAGTTGTAAGCCAGTTTACTGTAACATCTCTTCCACCAAGTCCATATATATAACTCATTAAAATCTTACCTTCTGAATTTCCATACAATGCACTTGAAACATCATTAAATACTGGACCACCATTTCCTGATAATGCTTCAGCCTTATCCATTACAGCTACTGCCTTAACATGTTTAAGAGCTTCAGCAATTTCTTCTGCTGGGAATGGTCTATATAATCTTATTTTAAGAACGCCTACTTTTATTCCCTTTTCTCGTAAGTCGTCTACAACCTTTTTAGCAGTACCTGCTGAAGATCCCATAATTACCATAGCAACTTCTGCATCATCTAATCTATACTTCTCAAACAATCCATAGCTTCTTCCAGTTAACTCTTCATATTCTTTAGCTACTTCAAGAAGAACTTTTTTTGCATTTAATAATCCATGAAGCTGTTGATGTTTCATTTCCATATAGAAATTTGTAAGAACCATAGAACCAACTAATTTCTTTTCTCCAAGCAATCCTTTATCAAATCTCTTATTTTCACCAACAAAATTACTAACATCTTCTTTTTCCATTAAGAATACGTTTTCAACAGCATGACTTGTAATAAATCCATCATAGCAGACCATAGCTGGTGTTAAAACATCCTCATGTTCTGCAATTCTAACAGCTTGAATAAAATTATCATAAGCTTCTTGGGTATTTTCAGAATACAATTGTATAAATCCAGTATCCCTAGCTCCCATAGAATCCGAATGATCATTATGAATATTTAAAGGAACTGATAATGCTCTATTAACTGCTGCCATAACTATAGGACATCTATCACCTGCTGCTATATGAAGCATTTCCCACATAAGTGCTAATCCTTGAGATGATGTAGCAGTCATAACTCTTGCACCTGCTGCCGAAGCACCAATACAAGCACTTATAGCACTATGTTCAGATTCTACTGTTACAAATTCAGTTGAACACTTTCCATTAGCTATAAAGCTTGAAAAATATTGAACCACCTCTGTAGATGGAGTTATTGGAAATGCCGCAACTACTTCAGGATTAATTTGCATCATAGCTGTAGCAACTGCCTCATTACCACTTAAACTTTTTCTTATTTGTTTAGCTTTTGACATAGTTATCCTTCCCTCCTTATTCCGCTACAAAATCTAAAGCATTAAATTTACATTGTTTTGTACAAACTCCACATCCCTTACAATGATCATAATCAATGCCTGTTACCTTTCCGTCTTTAACTATAATGGACATATCAGGACATACAGCCCAACAAAACATACAATTTTTACATTTATCTTCATGCCATACAGGCTTCATAGCTCTCCAATCACCAGTTTTAAACTCTTCAGAATTACCTGCATCAACAATTTGTCCGCCTATTGGTATTTCATTCCACTTACTTTCTGAAGTAACATTCATTTTTTTACTCAATTCCATTCACCTCCTGAAGAGATCTCTTAAGAGCATTCATGTTTTTAGATATTACTTGGGGTTTTGATGCAAATTTGTGTTTAAATGAATCCTTCATATCTTCTATAAATTCATCTAAATCCATAATACCCAATACTTTAACTATAGCAGCAAGCATTGGTGTGTTAGGAAAATAAGCACCTAAAGTTTCTTCTGAAATAGTTCTAGCATCTATTGTATACACTTTTCCTTCATATCCACATAATTCTTTTCTTATTTCATCAATGGATTTTTTAGTGTTTATTATTATAGCACCTTCTTTTTTTAATCCAGCAACGCAATTAACTGATTTTAATAAGCTTTCATCAACTACTACAACAAAATCTGGTTCATAAATATTACTATGAACTCTTAATGGAAAGTTTGCTATTCTGTTATATGCAGTTATTGGTGCACCCATTCTTTCTGGTCCATACTCTGGAAATCCTTGAATATACATTCCAGTATTAAAAGCAACTTCAGCTAAAAGTAAAGAAGCAGTTTTGGCACCTTGACCTCCACGACCATGCCAACGAATTTCAATTAGTTTTTTATCCATTTATTTTCCTCCCTTCACATTGTATGAATTGACAACAATTAAACTTATATGATTTTATTCATAAGATTATTACCGATAATTTAATTAATTTATCCTTCTATATTTTCTTTCTTCTTAGAATTCCATTTCCAAGGATTTTTTCTTATTATTCCGTCTGCAAATGGTATAAATGTAGACAATACAACAGATATAAGAAGTAATTGTTGATACCAAAGCAACGGTATTACTTGGAATGGGGTTATACTTCCCTTTGTAAAGCTTAATAGTATTAACATTTGAGCTCCATATGGAATTATGCCTTGCATTATACATGAGAATGTATCTAAAATAGATGCACTTCTTCTTGGGTCTACTTTGTATGTCTCACACATTCTTTTAGCTATAGATCCATTTATTATAATTGCTACAGTATTATTAGCAACTGCTGCATCTGTTAAGGCTACTAATATACCTATTCCTATTTCAGCAGATTTCTTTCCTTTTATTATTTTTTGTATTTTTTCAAGTAGGAATTTTACTCCTCCACCTTTGGTAACCATCTCCGCAAGACCACCTGTTAATATAGATAGTAAGAAAATATCAATCATACTTGTAAACCCTTCAAAAATATTTTGCGCAAAAGTTAATACAGTTAAATTATTGTAAAATAATCCGATTCCTCCAGATAAAATTATTCCACCAGTTAAAACTACAAAAACATTCATTCCTGCAAGTGACAATACTAAAACAAAAATATAAGGAATTACTTTTATAATTGAATACTCATAAGCCTGCATTGCTGGAAGAACTTCAGGTTTACCAAATATAAATAAAAAGATTATAGTTATTATAGCTGCAGGTGCTGCTATAAATATATTTACTCTAAATTTATCCCTCATCTCACACCCTTGGGTTCTAGTAGCGGCAATAGTTGTATCTGATATTACTGATAGATTGTCTCCAAACATTGAACCACCCATTACTGCAGCTAAAGTTAATGGTAGTGATAAACCTGCTTTTTCAGCAAGTCCAATTGCAATTGGAGTTATTGCAACTATAGAACCTACAGATGAACCTGTAGAAATTGATAAAAAGCAAGATATTATAAATAATCCTACAATTATATATTTTGCTGGTATATAAGTTAAGCCTAGATTTACTGTAGATTCGACTCCTCCCATTGCCTTTGATACAGTAGCAAAAGCCCCTGCAAGCAAATAAATTATGCACATTATGATAATATCAGGATTTCCACATCCACTTACAAAAGTATCAAACTTTTCATTTAATTTTCCCTTTAATATCAAAAATGCTACTATAATACCACAGAATACTGCAACTGGCGCTGGGAATTGATAAAAAGCCTTTTCTACTCCTTTCATATTTAGCCAAACACCACTACCAAGATACACAGCTACAAATACCACAAAAGGTATCAGCGCTACCCCACTTGATAATGTTTTCTTTCCCCTTCCACTCTCCATATCTTATCCTCCTTATAATTAATAACCTCATAATTATAAAACTATCTTCATGCTTATTTAGTAAACTGAAGATTGGTAAAATTAATATATATATTGAAATGTAAAGGTTTTCGGAAAATAGTATTATAATCTAAGCTAATACCTTTAATATAAACAATTTATAAGTAGCCTTTTATTATTTTAATATGACTACAATATATAAGCATATTGTAGTCATATTTTATTTTCTTATTTTACTATTAAATCTAAAGCTTGTTTTAAGTCGGCAATTATATCATCAACAGTTTCAAGACCAACTGATAATCTAACTAAGCTATCACTTATTCCAGCTTCTGCTCTTTCTTCTTTAGTATATGGTGAGTGAGTCATTGATGCAGGATGTTGAATTAATGTTTCTGTATCTCCAAGACTTACTGCAAGACTTGCAAGTTTTACGTTATTCATAATAGTTCTTCCTTCTTCAACTCCACCTTTTATTTCAAATGAAATCATAGCTCCTGGTAAATCCATTTGCTTTTTAGCTAAATCGTGATATTCAAAGCTTTCAAGTCCTGGATAATATACTTTTTCTACTGCTGGATGAGCTTCTAAGAATTGTGCTACTTTCATTGCATTAGCACAATGTCTTTCCATTCTAATTTCTAATGTTTTCATTCCTCTTATAATTAAAAAAGCACTTAATGGACTCATAACTGCACCTGTCATATCTTTTAATCCCTGTCCTCTAACTGCACCTATAAAGTCTGCATTTCCTATTACAAATCCAGCAACAACATCCCCGTGTCCATTTATATATTTAGTTGCTGAATGTACTACTACATCTGCACCAAGTTCTAATGGTCTTTGAATATATGGAGTATTAAATGTATTATCAACAAATACTAAACAATCTTTAACTTCATGTGCTATTTTAGCTATTCCTTCTATGTCTGTAACTTTCAATGTTGGATTTGCTGGAGTTTCAAGATAAACAACTCTTGTATTTTCCTTCATTGCATTTTTAACTTCTTCTAAATTAGTTGGATCTACAAATGTAACTTCTACACCCATTTTAGTTAATCCATGATTTAATAATGCGAATGTACAACCATATAATGTATCAGATGCAACTACATGGTCTCCTGCTTTTAATGCAGTCCATAAAGCTGATGATATAGCACCCATTCCTGATGCTGTTCCTATTGCAGCTTCTCCACCTTCTAATAAAGCAATTTTTCTTTCTATTTCTGCAACAGTTGGATTTGCTATTCTTGAGTAAATATATCCATCTTCTTTTCCCGCAAATCTATTTCCACCTTGTTCTGCTGAATCAAATATAAATGTTGATGTTTGGAATATTGGTGTTGCAAGTGATCCAAATTGAGTATCTTTAATATGTCCTCCATGTACAGTCTTTGTTCCAAAACCCATATTGCTTAAGTTATGTTCATTACTCATTTTAAAATCCCCCTAATTTATATTTTTTTAACCTTACCCTTATACTAAGCAAGTTGCATGCCAACCTAGTATTTAAAGTTAAATTTCAAACCTTATTTTCCTTAAAATTTATACAAATACATTATTTACCTCAACATTGCTTTTAGTTTCACATTTAAATAAATTGAAATAGTTTGTATTGCTTTTCCTATATTTGTCAACTTTTTAAACCATTATTATCTAAATTACTGTAAAATTTCTTACCCACTGTAATTAAAAGATTACAGTTATAAAAAATATAAAAAACAAAATATAAAAAAAGCACTCTTAAAAACGTATTTTAAAAGTGCTTTTCATTTATATTTTATTTTTAAATCTATATTGCATTGTAAATTATTATTGCCAAACTATATTATACTTTTTTATTTTATTTATTATGGTTGTATGTGATACCCCTAACACCTTAGCTGTTTTTCTAAATGTTTTATTTTTTTTCAAAGCTTTTATTATAGCTTCTTTTTCACAAGCCTCCACAATATCTTTTAACTTTAAGTCACTTGCTTCTTTTACTTCATCTAAACTTATAGGATTAATATATGAATTAATCATTAGATGTTTTTTTGTAAGAAGTTTACCATCACATAAATTCATAGCTCTTTCAACAACATTTTGTAACTCTCTTATATTTCCTGGCCAATTATATTTCATAAGCTCCTTAATAAAATCATATTTTACACCTAATATTTTTTTTGATAATTTATGGTTTAATTTTTTTATGAAAAATGTGACCATATCAGGTATATCTTCCATTCTCTCTCTTAGGCTTGGTATAAAAATAGGTATAACATTAAGTCTATAATATAAATCTTCTCTAAACTCACCCTTTTTAACCATTTCTTCTAAATTTCTATTTGTAGCTGCTATAATTCGCACATCAACTTTTTCTTCCGTGCAACTTCCTATTTTTCTAACAACTCCATCTTGCAATACTCTTAAAAGCTTAGCTTGAAGCACCATTGAAAGTTCTCCTATTTCATCTAAAAATATTGTTCCTTCATTGGCTTCTTTAAATAATCCCTCTTTTCCATTATTATTTGCACCAGTAAAACTCCCCTTTACATAACCAAATAATTCACTTTCTATTAAATTTTCTGGTAATGCAGCGCAATTTAAAATTACAAACCTTTTGTCTTTTCTATTACTAAGTCTCTGAATAGCCCTTGCAAAAAGTTCTTTACCTGTTCCACTTTCTCCTCTCAATATAACTGTGGAATTACTCTTAGAGACAGTTTTAACAATATTCTTTACTCCTTTTATAGCTTGGCTATTACCAATGATATTGCCAAAAGCTTCTTTATCCATTTTAGATACTACACTTGCAAGTTCTATTACTTTTTTTATATCTGTTATTGATGATACAACTCCAATACTTTCTCCACTATCATCCTTTACAGCTATTCCCGTTGTTAAGTATTGTATATCTCCTTTTTTGCTATTAATTTTTATTTCAACATTCTTATAATCTTTACCACTTTTTATTAAATCTATTATAAGTGGATCTTCTAGAACAGTTCTTATATCTTTGTCTATAATATCATCTTTATTACAATTAAAAATCTTTTCACAATAACTATTGAAGATTTCTATATTTAAATTTTTATTTACATATATTACTCCATCATCCACCGCATCTATTATAGCCAATAATTTTCTTTCATTTTTTTCATATTCTAAAAGATTAATTTCACATACCATTATTATTCCACTTACTTCATATAATTTTTTCTTTATTAAGTCTTTATTATGAGAATAAATATCTTCAATTTTAATGAATACTGTTTTAGGAAATACTTCTATGGATACAATATTTATATTTAAGTCATAAATTTTTTTTAATATGTCAAAAGTTATTCCTATTCTGTCCTCAGTTACTATTTTAAATCTAATATACTTTTTCATATTATCTCCTCTTAATATATGTTATTGTTTAAACTCATGATTTATTAACCACTACAATTTATAGCTAACCATACTTTTTATATTTAAATAATAGCTTGAGAATCTGTGTAAACATTTACATAAGACTTGTTATTTATATGATTTTTATATTTAAAGTATAAGTATCCTTATATATATTTTAATTTGTTATAAAGATTATTCAAAGCATAAATACCGGGTACACATTCCATTTTAAGGGAAATACCATTTGATTTTTTTAATTATCGAACTTACTTAACTATTTCCTTATTTTTTTATTTAATATGATTTTTAATAAAAATAAATCTTCTTATATTGCATTTTAATAATTTATGCAACATAAGAAGATTTACTTTCAATAAGCACTTATATAGAAATATATCAAAAAATAAAAAATGGCTCCGCGAAGAGGACTCGAACCTCCAACCTATCGGTTAACAGCCGAGTGCTCCACCATTGAGCTATCGCGGAACATTAATTAAAAGAACTTTTTGTTCTTTCAAAATTGCACAGTGATAATAATTTATTTGATCAAGCCCTCGACCTATTAGTATTGGTCAGCTGAATACATTACTGTACTTACACCTCCAACCTATCAACCTGATAGTCTTTCAGGGGTCTTACTAGCTTACGCTATGGGAAATCTAATCTTGAGGTGGGCTTCACGCTTAGATGCTTTCAGCGTTTATCCCTTCCCAACATAGCTACCCAGCTGTGCTCCTGGCGGAACAACTGGTGCACCAGAGGTTGGTCCATCCCGGTCCTCTCGTACTAAGGACAGCTCCTCTCAAATTTCCTACGCCCACGGCGGATAGGGACCGAACTGTCTCACGACGTTCTGAACCCAGCTCGCGTGCCGCTTTAATGGGCGAACAGCCCAACCCTTGGGACCGACTACAGCCCCAGGATGCGACGAGCCGACATCGAGGTGCCAAACCTCCCCGTCGATGTGGACTCTTGGGGGAGATCAGCCTGTTATCCCCGAGGTAGCTTTTATCCGTTGAGCGATGGCCCTTCCATACAGAACCACCGGATCACTAAGCCCGACTTTCGTCCCTGCTCCACCTGTATGTGTCGCAGTCAGGCTCCCTTCTGCCTTTGCACTCTACGCGCGATTTCCGACCGCGCTGAGGGAACCTTTGGGCGCCTCCGTTACCTTTTAGGAGGCGACCGCCCCAGTCAAACTGCCCACCTAGCAATGTCCTGTGACCAGATTCATGGCCTCCAGTTAGAATTCCAGTACTATCAGGGTGGTATCCCAAGGATGACTCCACCAAAGCTGACGCCCTGGTTTCTAAGTCTCCCACCTATCCTGTACAGACAATACCGAAATTCAATGCTAAGCTACAGTAAAGCTCTACGGGGTCTTTCCGTCCAACCGCGGGTAGCAAGCATCTTCACTTGCACTACAATTTCACCGGATTTACTGCCGAGACAGTGCTCAAATCATTACGCCATTCGTGCGGGTCGGAACTTACCCGACAAGGAATTTCGCTACCTTAGGACCGTTATAGTTACGGCCGCCGTTTACTGGGGCTTAAGTTCATAGCTTCGCTTACGCTAACTATTCCCCTTAACCTTCCAGCACCGGGCAGGCGTCAGCCCCTATACATCAGCTTACGCTTTAGCAGAGACCTGTGTTTTTGATAAACAGTTGCTTGAGCCTATTCACTGCGGCCTACTCTCGTAGGCACCCCTTCTCCCTAAGTTACGGGGTCAATTTGCCGAGTTCCTTAGCAGTAATTCTTCCGACGACCTTAGGATTCTCTCCTCATCTACCTGTGTCGGTTTGCGGTACGGGCACCATTTTGCTCCATAGAGACTTTTCTTGGCAGCGTGGAATCAGATACTTCGTCAAAAATGACTCCCCATCACACCTCAGGCTTAATGTTAAGCGGATTTGCCTACTTAACACCCTAAGTGCTTAGACGCACATCCAATAGTGCGCACATCCTATCCTCCTGCGTCATCCCATTTGTCAAACGCATTATGGTGGTACTGGAATATCAACCAGTTGTCCATCACCTACGCCTTTCGGCCTTGGCTTAGGTCCCGACTAACCCTGGGAGGACGAGCCTTCCCCAGGAAACCTTAGATATTCGGTCAACAAGATTCTCACTTGTTTTTCGCTACTTATGCCAGCATTCTCACTTCTGTACTGTCCACCACTCCTTACGGTATGGCTTCAACCTGTACAGAAAGCTCCTCTACCACGTATACAAAGTATACATCCATAGCTTCGGTGGTAAGTTTGAGCCCCGTTACATCTTCGGCGCAGGATCTCTCGACTAGTGAGCTATTACGCACTCTTTAAATGAGTGGCTGCTTCTAAGCCAACATCCTAGTTGTCTTAGAAATCCCACATCCTTTCCCACTTAACTTACACTTTGGGACCTTAGCTGATGGTCTGGGCTGTTTCCCTTTTGACCACGGATCTTATCATTCGTAGTCTGACTGCCGGGGTACAAGTATATGGCATTCGGAGTTTGATAGGGTTCAGTAACTGTTGTCAGCCCCTAGCCCATTCAGTGCTCTACCTCCACTACTTAATTACCCGACGCTAGCCCTAAAGCTATTTCGAGGAGAACCAGCTATCTCCGAGTTCGATTGGAATTTCTCCGCTATCCACAGCTCATCCCATGGCTTTTCAACGCCAACGTGGTTCGGACCTCCACGGAATTTTACTTCCGCTTCATCCTGGCCATGGATAGGTCACCCGGTTTCGGGTCTACAATATGCAACTAGTTGCCCTGTTCAGACTCGGTTTCCCTTCGGCTCCACACCATAAGTGCTTAACCTTGCTGCACATCGTAACTCGCTGGCCCGTTCTACAAAAAGTACGCCGTCACACTTTAATGTGCTCCGACCGATTGTAGGCACACGGTTTCAGATTCTATTTCACTCCCCTCCCGGGGTTCTTTTCACCTTTCCCTCACGGTACTGCTTCACTATCGGTCACTAGGTAGTATTTAGCCTTGGGAGATGGTCCTCCCAGCTTCCCACAAGGTTTCACGTGTCTCGTGGTACTCTGGAGTAGATCTACTTTTCTTTCCTTTTCGCTTACAGGGCTATTACCTTCTATGGCGGAGCCTTCCAGCTCTCTTCAACTAAAGAAATCAAAGCGTTGTGATCTATCCGCAACCCCAGGAACAAGTTCCTGGTTTGGGCTCTTCCCCTTTCGCTCGCCGCTACTTAGGGAATCGAATTTTCTTTCTCTTCCTCTGGGTACTTAGATGTTTCAGTTCCCCAGGTGTACCTCCATATACCTATGTATTCAGTATACAGTATCTAGCAAAGCTAGATGGGTTTCCCCATTCGGAAATCTACATATCACAGGCTATGTGCGCCTACATGTAGCTTATCGCAGCTTATCGCGTCCTTCATCGGCTCCTAGTGCCAGGGCATTCACCGTGCGCCCTTTGTAGCTTGATCTATCATCATCTACTAATTTTCATTAGTGTCTAGGTTTAGATTATTTCTAATCTTATTAATTCGTTTCTTTATCACTGTGCAATTTTCAAAGAACAATTCACTTAATTGAGATATTCAATTAAGAAAGTGGTGGGTCTAAATGGACTCGAACCATCGACCTCACGCTTATCAGGCGTGCGCTCTAACCAGCTGAGCTATAGACCCATGTGGTGGAGATAAAGAGATTCGAACTCTTGACCCCCTGCGTGCAAGGCAGGTGCTCTCCCAACTGAGCTATACCCCCACTAAACCAATAACTGATAATACCTCTTGTAAAACCAATTATTGATATTATGTATTGAAAGACTTAGTCTTTCAAAATTAAACAGAATCAGGTTTCCAGTCTGGAAGCTTTGCTTCCATTCTCCCTAGAAAGGAGGTGATCCAGCCGCAGGTTCTCCTACGGCTACCTTGTTACGACTTCACCCCAATCACCAATCCCACCTTCGACCGCTGGCTCCTTACGGTTACCTCACGGGCTTCGGGTGTTACCGGCTCTCATGGTGTGACGGGCGGTGTGTACAAGACCCGGGAACGTATTCACCGCGACATGCTGATTCGCGATTACTAGCAACTCCAACTTCATGTAGGCGAGTTTCAGCCTACAATCCGAACTGGGACTGGCTTTCAAGTTTTGCTCCCCCTCGCGGGATTGCTGCTCGTTGTACCAGCCATTGTAGCACGTGTGTAGCCCTAGACATAAGGGGCATGATGATTTGACGTCATCCCCACCTTCCTCCACGTTAACCGCGGCAGTCTCGTTAGAGTGCTTAACTTAATAGTAGCAACTAACAATAAGGGTTGCGCTCGTTGCGGGACTTAACCCAACATCTCACGACACGAGCTGACGACAACCATGCACCACCTGTCTTCCTGTCCCCGAAGGGACTTCCTCAGTTACGAGTAATTCAGGAGATGTCAAGTCTAGGTAAGGTTCTTCGCGTTGCTTCGAATTAAACCACATGCTCCGCTGCTTGTGCGGGTCCCCGTCAATTCCTTTGAGTTTTAATCTTGCGACCGTACTCCCCAGGCGGAATACTTAATGCGTTTGCTGCGGCACCGAGGGTGGTACCCCCCGACACCTAGTATTCATCGTTTACGGCGTGGACTACCAGGGTATCTAATCCTGTTTGCTACCCACGCTTTCGTATCTCAGTGTCAGTTACAGTCCAGAAAGTCGCCTTCGCCACTGGTGTTCTTCCTAATCTCTACGCATTTCACCGCTACACTAGGAATTCCACTTTCCTCTCCTGCACTCTAGACACCCAGTATCAAATGCAGCTCCCAGGTTAAGCCCGGGAATTTCACATCTGACTTAAATGCCCACCTACATACTCTTTACGCCCAGTAAATCCGGACAACGCTTGCCACCTACGTATTACCGCGGCTGCTGGCACGTAGTTAGCCGTGGCTTCCTCATTAGGTACCGTCATTATCGTCCCTAATGACAGAGTTTTACGATCCGAAAACCTTCATCACTCACGCGGCGTTGCTGCGTCAGGGTTTCCCCCATTGCGCAATATTCCCCACTGCTGCCTCCCGTAGGAGTCTGGACCGTGTCTCAGTTCCAATGTGGCCGATCACCCTCTCAGGTCGGCTACGCATCGTTGCCTTGGTGAGCCGTTACCTCACCAACTAGCTAATGCGCCGCGGGTCCATCTCAAAGCGGATTGCTCCTTTGATTATTCTACGATGCCGTAAAATAATGTTATGCGGTATTAATCTCCCTTTCGGGAGGCTATCCCACTCTTTGAGGCAGGTTACCCACGTGTTACTCACCCGTCCGCCGCTAATCCACTTCCCGAAGGAAGCTTCATCGCTCGACTTGCATGTGTTAGGCACGCCGCCAGCGTTC
Organism: Clostridium novyi NT; assembly: GCF_000014125.1. Lineage (NCBI taxonomy): Bacteria > Bacillati > Bacillota > Clostridia > Eubacteriales > Clostridiaceae > Clostridium > Clostridium novyi. Next base: position 1,810,247 of record NC_008593.1, read on the forward strand.
GTCCTGAGCCAGGATCAAACTCTCAATTTAAAAGTTTAATCTTACTCAAATTTATTGACTGGTTTATTACCTATATTCTGTTTAATTTTCAAAGACCATTTTCTTTCGCCATCTCTTGACGACATTGTTAATTTTATAATATTTTATTTGTCTTGTCAACAATAAATTTATTTAAAATTTACATTTACACGAGTTGTGTTTATTGTTGTAAAGACGAATAGTATTTTATCAAAATTTATACATATTTTAAAAATCTTTTTATACATTTTTTTAAAATAAATTTGTTTTTCTTAAAATTATTCTTTTTTTCTCTTATTTTTATAAAAAGACACTGTAGGATAAGTTGTAATTAAAGGATACACTATTTATATTATTTTTAGTGTATCCTTTAACATTTTAACTTATTGGTTAAATAAATGTATTTATATATTTTTTATTTTGAATTTAAATATTAAAGTACTTATCTAGTTCCTCTGAAAGACTTTCATTGTAATTATCTGTAAATCGACTTATACCTTCATGTGGTTCTACATAAAACCCATCTTCACTGCCTACAACATCCATATCCACTAGATTTTTAGTAGCTTCTCCTGTAAATAATGCATCCCATTGCTCTTTATCTACTAATTTAGAAAATTTATCATAATCTTCTTCTTTTAAAATTGAGTTAAATCTTTCATCATAGAATAAAACCAAATCTTCATTGTTAGTTACAATAATTTTCTCTACCTGTGTTGAAACCGGTCCTTCCAACTCATCTGTTACCAAAATTAATCTTAAAGTATTATCATCCTCAAATAACTTTGCACATTGAACCTTCCATACACCAGTATCGTTTTTTACCCATTTATTATTATCAATTATGTCTTTTATTCTTTTTTTCCAATCCATATAGGTATCCTCCTTAATATTATTTTTAATTCATCTTTATATTTAGTATTTCCTAGTAATAAATTTTTAAAAATAAAAACCCAGGAAATATTATCCTGAGTTTTGAAATCAATAATTTTATTTTTTATATTACGAAACATTTAAATTACATAGAAATCACATTAAATAAAGATAAAATTATAAGGACTATACCTAAAAGTATTCTATACATAGCAAATACTCTCATAGGCTTTTTCTTTAAGAAAGTAATAAATTTATCCACAACTATTAAAGCTACTATAAAAGAAACTATAAATCCAACAGTAAGTCCAACTATATGCATTGATCCTAAAGCAAATACATTAATGTCTTTTAATGATTTATATGTAACTCCAGCCATTACAGGTAATGCTAAGAAAAATGAAAATTCAGCAGCTGCAACTGTTGATAATCCTACTATCCAAGCACCTATTATAGTTGAAGCTGATCTTGACATTCCTGGCCACAATGCTAAACATTGAAAACATCCTATTATAAAAGCTTGTTTAATAGTTACATTATCTATATCTTTAGTTGTAAACTTACCTCTATATCTTTTTTCAGCAAATATCATCCAAATAGCACCAACTATTAATGCTGCTGTTACAGAACCTGGATTAAATAACTTTTCATTTATCTTGCTATGAAATTTCAATCCAAGAACTCCTGCTGGAACTGCTGATACGGCTATATTAAGCCAAAACTTAAAACCTGATTTAGGTTTTGAAGGAGCAAAGTTTTCAAAACTTCTCTTAATTTTATCCCAATATAATACTACTATAGCCAAAATAGCTCCTAATTGTATTATCATTGTAAATGCATCTATATATTGTTTGGTATATAATGAAGCCGGCATTACCCCTTCTTTAAAATTAATAAGATCTTCCACAATTATCATATGCCCTGTTGAAGAAACTGGTAAAAATTCAGTAATACCTTCAACTATACCTATGATTATAGCCTTAATTATAAACCATAAATTTTCCAAATCAATATCCCTCTTTCGATTACAAATTATTTGTTTTTACATTTTAAAATTATACTATTTTAAAATTTGCTTTGTCCACTAGTTTTTATATTATTTATTGTTATATTGAAATTCCACTTCTCTTATTACAGTTTTACCATCCTGCGATAATTTAATATTTGTTATTCCTTCTTTTATTTTAACATTAAAATATTTATTCTTTTCTTCAAAAGGTGAATCATTAATACTTATGTAATACTTGTCTTCCATAGAACTATTTTTAAATACTCCAACACAAAGTTCCATCTTCACATTTTCATCTTGTTTATCTTTTTTAGATTTTTTTCTTGTATTAACCTTTGAAAATATAATAGTTGGCTTTTCATTTGTATTATAACTTTGTTTTTCCTTGTTAGGATCTACATCAAATAAGTGCTTATCTTTTGTGTAAATGGAAGGATACTCTAATGGATTTTTTATGGATACTTTATTATCACTGTCTTTTCCTAAATAAGTTATATAGCAATTACTCTTTTTCACATCATAAACCGTATTATCTATTTTTATAGTATAATTTGAAAAATACTTGCTCATTTTTTCCTCATATTTTTTAGGTTTTTCTGCCCCAACTATATTCAAATTATATATTCCTTTATCTATAACTTCTATAGCACTTAATGGAGTTTCTTTTTCTTTAACGTATACTCCATTTATTAAATCTATCATTATCCATTTATTATACTTTTCATCCCATATTTCACACACAAATAAATCTGGGCTTTCCTTTTTTAATTTTTCATTTGCTAAAACAGTATATTTTCCTAGTCTACACATTATATTTTCTGAATTACAAAACTCATTAAATACTGTGCAAATTTCTAAATTTGAATACTTTTTAGATTTATTTTTACCACTTAATATATCAGCAGCACCCTTATTTTCAAGCTTATTTTTTTTATTTTTATCATATTTCATATTAGCTTTAGTCCACTTCATAATATTTAAAGCTTTATTTAATTTTTCTTTTTCCCCTCCTACAATTTCTTTTACTTTATACTTACTATTTAGTTCATTTAGTATGGGCAATTCCGATGTACCATAATATAAATTTATATTTTTATCTGTATATAAGTTGTCCCACTTTACTATAGTTAAATTATTTTTTACAGACAATTTTTGTATTTTAAAATTTATGCCAATAGCAAATCCTATAATAACTAATACCATTAAACCTCTTATTAACTTTTTCCTTTTTTTCATTTCTATCTCCTTAAATAAAATATTTTAAAAGAAAAACTACTATACTATAGAAGTATCGTAGTTTTCAATATAAAATTAACATGGATTAACATGAACCATACAATGTTTAACTTTGTCCGTTGTTATTTCTACTTTGTTATGAACTTTTTCTGCAATTTCATGAGCTTCACTTACAGATAAATCTTTGTCTACACTGATTTCAACGTCAACATATAATCTAGTTGCGTGAACCCTTGTTTTAAGATCATCTACCTTTATTACTCCATCAACATTTAAAATACTTTTTAATATTTCATTTACTGTTTCATTATCTGCTGAACAATCCATAAGTTGATTTGTAGCATCTATATATATGTCTATTGCAACTTTCATAATAACTAAACATATAACAATTGATGCTATAGGATCTAAAATTAGATAACCAAGTCTTGCTCCTAGTATTCCAATTAAACTTCCAACAGATGATAACGCATCTGATCTATGATGCCATGCATCTGCCATTAAAGCAGAACTTTGTATCTTTTTCGCTCCTTTAACTGTATACCAATACATCCATTCCTTTATTAATATTGACGCAATAGCTGCGTAAGCTGCTATTACACTAGGTGTTGCGTAGCTTCCTAGTATTATATTCTTTATAGCTTTGTATCCAATTCCAACAGCTGTGATTCCAAGTATTAGTGCTAATAATTTAGCTACAATAGGCTCAAACTTCTCATGTCCATACGGATGTCTTTTATCTTCTGGCTTTTTAGCTAATTTTAAACCAATCATAACACATATTGTACTTAAAACATCTGAAGCTGAATGTACACCATCTGATATCATAGCACTACTTTTTCCAATAAATCCAACTATAGTTTTTCCAATAGCTAGTAGTAAATTTAATAGAATAGTTATTTTTGAAATTTTATTCCCCACTTTGTAACGTTCTTCGCTGTTCAAAATATGCACCTCATTTTTAATTGATAATAATACAATTTATATACTATCTAGTATATGCACTATCTTCAATAAATTCAACAACTTTTTCTCTTAACTTTTATTATCAATTGATAATGATAATTGTAAATAAAAGGTATTGAGTGTTACTTTTATTTTGATACATATTTTTCATTATTATTTTACAGTTTCTCCTTTGAATAATTCGGTTTCAAAATATATTTGTTCATTTTTTACATTTCCTGCTATAACCTCAATCAATAATTCACAGGCTTTTTTGCCCATTTTATATATGGGTTGTGATATTGTTGTAAGTTCAGGTTCTATAAAGCTACATATTTTTATATTATCAAATCCTATGACACTTATTTCTTCTGGTACTTTTATTTTTTTTCTTTTTAAAACCTTCAATCCTCCCAGTGCCATTGCATCATTACTATAAAATATTGCATCTATTTTTTTATTACTTGATACGATTTCTTCAGTAGCCCTCATGCCACCTTCTAATGTAAAATCCCCCTCAAAAATAAGTCCAGAGTAATCTACAGAATTCATTTTCATGGCTTCAATGTATCCATCAATTCTTTGTCTTGATACACTTAATTTTTTTCCACCTGCCACAAATGCAATATTCTTTTTACCTTTACTTATAAGATAATCTACTCCTAGTTTTACTCCTAACTTATTTAAACAATAAACTCCTGGATAATCATTGTTTCCATCTATATATCTATCAACTAAAACAAAAGATACATTGTTTTTCTTTAATATTTCCAGATTATTAACATCTCCCTCTCCCGTTATAAATATAATTCCTTCTACTAATTTTCCTATTAAAAGCCTTATATATTTTTCTTCTTTTTTCCCATTACTATCTGTATTACAAACTATTACATTATAATTTAACTTATGTGCTGTATCTTCTATAGCTCTTGCCATCTCAGAAAAAAATGGATTTGTAATGTCAGGCAATATTATTCCTATTGTCTGTGTTTTGTTAGTGGTTAAACTTCTCGCAATAGCATTTGGAATATAGTTCATTTCCTTTGCTATTTTGAATATTTTTCTTTTAGTTTCTTCGCTTATTTTTACATTTTTCTTGTTCAATACCATAGAAACTGTTGCTTTTGTAACCCCAGCTTTTTCTGCGATATCCTTCATAGTCACTTTTTTCATATAGTTTCTTCCCCCATAAACTGTAATTAAATAATATTATATATGTTTTTTATGCAAAATGAAAACGTCGAATTTATCGACGTTTTCATAAATTTATACCTTATTACTTAGTTACAAGAGTAAGCTTAACAGGAATTTGTCTTGGTATATTTTCACCATTTAAAATTTTCATAGCATTATCTACAGCTGCTTCTCCCATTAATACAGGTTGTTGAGCTACAGTTGCTACCATTTCTTTTTTATCAATAGCTGCTCTTGCATCCTCATCTCCGTCAAATCCAATAACCATAACATTTCTATTTGCTGTCTTTAATGCTTTTGCTGCACCTAATGCCATTTCATCATTATGAGCAAATACCGCATCAAAATCTGATTGTGCTTGGATTATATTTTCCATTACTGAAAGTCCCTGTGCTCTGTCAAAATTAGCAGCTTGACTAGATACAACTTTTACATTATTTTTTTTATCAATTATATTATGAAATCCAGCTCCTCTTTCTCTTGTAGCAGATGCTCCTGGGATTCCTTGTAGTTCAACCACTTTAATATCCTTTTTATCTTTTAATGTATCAATTATATATTTTCCAGCAAGTTCTCCACCTTTAGTATTATCAGATGCTATATGAGATATAACTTTCCCACCATTTGCTTGTCTATCTACAGTTATTACAGGTATATTTGCTTTATTTGCTACTTGGACAGAATTTATAACTGCATCACTATCTGTTGGATTTACTATTAATACAGAAACTCCACCTTGAATTAAATCTTCTATATTTGATCTTTCTTTTGCAGGGTCATTTTGTGAATCTAACACTAAAACTTCACACCCAAGTTCTTTTGCCTTCTTCTCTGCCCCTTCTTTCATAGACACAAAGAAAGGATTATTTAGTGTGGATAAAACCATTCCTACTTTTTTCTTTTCTGATTTTGTATCTTTTGTGCTACATCCCACAAGTGCTACTACTAGTAATGCAGAGGTACAAATTGCTATAAATTTTTTCATTATATTTTTCATATTTACCCTCTCTTACTTTTATTATTTTTTGTTTACTTTTCTATCAACCATAACTGCTAATAAAATTACAAGTCCTTTTACTATTAATTGATAATATGGTGATACATTTAATAAATTTAATCCATTGTTTAAAACTCCTATAATTAATGCACCTATTATTGTTCCTGCTATACTTCCTTCTCCGCCAGCAAGGCTTGTACCACCAAGAACTACAGCAGCAATCGCATCTAGTTCATATCCTGTTCCTGCTATTGCAGATGCAGATCCTATTCTACTTGTTACTACAACTCCACTTATTGCAGCTGTTACACCAGATATTACATAAACTAACATCTTCATTTTAGTTGTATTTATTCCTGATAATCTAGCTGAATCTTCATTTCCACCTAAAGCATATATATATCTTCCACATCTTGTTTCATTCAATACATAAAATGCTACCAAGAAAACTGCTATAGTAATAACTACTGGTAGTGGTATTCCTATAATCTCTGTATTACCTATTTTTCCAAAAGCCTCTCCAAGCTTTGATACTGGTGTACCATTTGTATAAACTTGAGTAACTCCTCTAAATACAGTCATTGTTGCAAGTGTTGCAATAAAAGCTTGAATTTTTCCTTTTGCAATAACTACTCCATTAACTAATCCCACAATTATTCCAACTATTATAGCCACTATAATGGCAACAAATATACTACAGTTTGCCTTAATTAAAGTTGCCGCTACAGCACCACTTATTGCAAGGGTTGATCCAACTGATAGATCTATTCCTCCTGTTAATATTACAAAGGTCATTCCAATTGCAATAATTGCATTAACAGATACTTGAGTAAGTACATTTTTTATGTTTGGCACTGTTAAGAATCTTGGAGATAAGATAGCCATTACAACACATAGAACTAAAAATCCTAATAATGCCTTATATTTCATAACTATATCTTTAAAATTATTATTCATAAGTTTACTCCTTTTTAATTATTTTTTATTTGTGTCTACCTACAGCATATGCCATTATAGTTTCTTGATTTGCTTCTTCCCTTGATAATTCCCCACTTATCTTTCCTTCATGCATAACAAGTATTCTATCGCTTATTCCTAAAACTTCAGGCATATCTGATGAAATCATTATTATAGCTTTTCCATCACTTTTTAGTTCATTTAAGACTTCATATATTTCTTTTTTAGCTCCAACATCAATTCCTTTAGTTGGTTCGTCTATTATTAGCACTTTAGGAGATAACATAATCCATTTTGCAAGTATTGCCTTTTGCTGATTTCCCCCACTTAATTTTTTTATAAGTTGTCCCTCACTTGGAGTTTTAACGGATAACTTTTTAATATATTCTTTTATATCTTCTTTTTCTTTTTTTCTGTCTATCTTTTTAAATGAATTTTCATATGCTGATAAATTTGAAAGACTCATATTTTCCCCTACAGTCATATCTAATATTAGTCCTTCACCTTTTCTATCTTCAGAAACATAGCATATTCCATTTTTTATTCCCTCTTTAGGAGAATTTATGTTAACCTTTACACCCTCCATAAACATGTTTCCTGAATCTTTTTTATATTCTCCAAAGATAGTTTTTGCAAGTTCGGTTCTTCCTGATCCCATAAGCCCTCCAATTCCAAGTATTTCTCCACTCTTTATATCAAAAGTCACATTATTTACTTTATTTTTATATTGAAGATTTTCCACCTTTAATAGTGTTTTTCCGCTTTTAACCTTTTTATATGGAAATTGATCTTCTAATTTTCTACCAACCATCATGGCTATTAATCCATCTTGGTCTATTTCCGAAGTTTTTACATCACCCACGTACTGTCCATCTCTTAAAACAGTTACTCTATCACAAATAGCAAAAAGTTCTTCCATTCTATGTGAAATATATATAATTGCTATTCCTTTTTCTTTTAGTCTTTCTATAACTTCAAATAATTTTTTTGTTTCCACATCTGTAAGTGCTGTTGTAGGCTCATCCATAATTATTATTCTAGAATTTTTAGTTAAAGCTTTTGCAATTTCGATCATTTGCCTATCCCCTACATTTACATCTTTAACTAATGTATTTGGATTAACCTTGCAACCTATTTGTTCTAAAAACAAAGCACTTCTTTCATTAATTATTGATTTATTTATTCTTCTTGTAAACTTACTAAACTTTTCATTTCCTAAAAATATATTTTCAGCTACAGTTAAGTTAGGTAACACACTTAACTCTTGGTGTATAATTGAAACTCCAAGTTTTTCTGCTTCCTTAATATTATGCGGAAAAACTTCTTCTCCTTCTATAAAAATCTTTCCTGTATCTTTTGTGTAAACCCCACTAAGTATTTTCATTAATGTGGACTTTCCAGCTCCATTTTCTCCAAGTAAAGCTAATACCTCTCCACCATAAGCTTCAATATTTATATTTTGTAGCGCTTTTACTGTTCCAAATGATTTTGATATACCTTGCATTTTTAGCATAGGTTGTCTCTTATCCATTTTACCCCTCCTAAAATACTACTCCAGATTTTAATATAATATTGGCATAAGGAGTTTGTTCGCCAGTTCTTATTACTGCTTTACAATTGGATAATTCTTTTTTCAATTCCTCGTGAGATATAAATGTTATTTTTACATCACCAATTTCTTTTTTTATGTTTTCAAAAGTTTCTGGACTAACTTCTTTTGTTTCATGAGCAATTATAACTTCTTCCACTTGTTGTTCTAATAAAACAGCTTTAAGAGTTTGCATAAATGTTGGTACTCCCTTTATTAAAGCTAAATCTATTCTTTTTGTATCATCAGGAATTGGAAGTCCCGAATCTCCAATTGCTATCATATCAGTATGTCCCATTTTTGAAACAACTTCACATATGCTACTATTTAATAATGGCGTCTTTTTCATCTATAATTCCTCCCCATAAAGGTTTTGAACTTCTTTTAAATATGGTATTGATGGCTCTGCCCCTTCTCTTTGTACAGTTATTGAAGATACCATATTGCCAAATTTTATTGATTTTTTAATATTTTCAAAAGTTATATTTTTAACATCTAACTTACTTGCAAATCCACCTATAAAACTATCTCCAGCTGCTGTTGTATCTACTGCGTTAACTTTAAATGCTTGTACTAAGTCTGAATTTTCTTTTGTTATTACAGCAGCACCCTTTGAACCTAAAGTAATGATTACACACTTAATTCCATCTTCTAGCAACACTTTAGATGCTTCTTTTGCACTATTTAAATCAGTAACTTCTACTCCTGTAAGTTCATAAGCTTCAGTTTCATTTGGTATTATAATATCTGTATACTTTAGAAGCTCCTTATTAATTTCTTTTGCTGGTGCAGGATTTAAAATAGTTAATTTGTTATGTTTCTTTGCTAACTTAAACCCCTCTAAAATCGTTTTCATAGGAACTTCGAATTGAGAAATTACAATATCACTATTTTTTATAACTTCATTTGCTTTATTAATTTCATCTTCCTTAATAGTCATATTGGCTCCAGATGCAACAATAATTGAGTTATTCCCCTCATTATCAACTGTGATTAATGCCATTCCCGTTGAGATTTCTTTATCTTTAAATATATAATCTGTATTTATATTGTTCTCTTTTAACTTATTAACTAATATTTGTCCATTTCCATCTACTCCAACTTTACCAATCATAGATACTTTTGAATTCATTCTGGCACATGCTATAGCTTGATTAGCTCCTTTTCCTCCAGATATGTTTTTTAAATCTTTTGCAAATATAGTTTCCCCAACTTTAACCATTCTATCTACTTTTAATACTACGTCCATGTTTATACTACCTATTACACAAATGTTGTTCATATTAACTCACCTCTCAACCAATGTTTTCGTTTACATTATTTATATTAATTTAACCGGTTAAATTAATATTAAGTCATTTATTTCAATATGTCAATATAAAAAATAAAAGATTTCTATTTTTCATTAGAAATCTTTTATTAAAAATCTTTTATTATTTTGTTGTTTCATATATTGCAATAATAGCAAGTCCATTTTTTCACTTAATTTCACAACATCCATATCAACTAAACTGTTAATTTTTTCATCAACTAACTTGTTTAATTTGATTCTTAATTCCTCAATTTGCATTTTAATATAGCCTTCACACATATTATACATTTTTTTACCCCTTCTATCTAACCTAAAATAATCAGTATCAAAATAAATACCAAGTATTCTATTTATACCATATTTTTCAATATTTTTCAATATTTATGTAAAATTACTGTTGTAAAATATATATTAACATCTTTTTATATCGTAATAATAAGGATATTACACAATCAAAATAGCAATATCCTTATTATAATTCTAATTGTAGTTATATACAATACTTCCATTTATTATTGTATAAATAATTTTTGATGTACTTTCTAAAGGATTACCATCTGATATTACAATATCTGCATCTTTTCCAACTTCTAAACTTCCTACTTTATCATCTATTCCTAATATTTCTGCTGAATTTATAGTTATAGTCTTTAGTGCTTCTCTCATTTCTAATCCTTCTTTAGCAGCAAATCCAGCGCAAAGTGGTAAATACTCTATTGGTATTACTGGATGATCCGTCATTATTGCTATTTTTACACCATTGTCATGAAGTACTTTAGGTGTTTTAAATGTTTTATTTTTAACTTCTATTTTACTTCTTGATGTTAAAGTAGGTCCAATAATTGCAGGTTTTCCAGACTTCTTTACATATTCAGGTATTAAATGTCCTTCTGAACAGTGATCTAATGTAAGTTCAACATCAAACTCTTTTGCAATTCTAATTGCTGTTAATATATCATCGGCTCTGTGACAATGTGCTTTTAGAGGTATTTCCTTATTTATAACTGGTAGCAATGCTTCTAATTTAAAATTTTCCTCAAAATACTTGCCTTCTTTTAAAGCATTTTCTTTTTTTACTTTATAACTTTTTGCCATACTTAATATTTGCCTAATCAATGCAGCTGTAGCCATTCTTGTAGTTGGCATTTTATTTTTAGATTTATATACTCTTTTAGGATTTTCTCCAAAGGCTATCTTCATTGCAGCAGGTTCTTTGACTATCATATCATCAACACAAACTCCTTGTGTTTTTAAAATTACAAATTGTCCTCCTATTGGATTTGCACTACCAGGACCTGTCATTACAGTAGTTATTCCACCTTTTCTTGCATCAGAAAAAGAAGTATCCATAGGATTTATTCCATCTATGGCTCTAAGTTGTGGAGCTAATGGATCAGTAGCTTCATTTAGATCTGATCCCTCAAATCCCATATCTTGCTCTAGTATTCCTATATGGCAATGAGCATCTATAAATCCTGGGGTAACATACGCTCCTTTAGCATCTATAACTTGAACATTTCCATCAACTTTTATATTTTCCCCTATTTCTTGTATCTTCCCATCTTTTATAAGAATACATCCATTTTCAAAATCTTTTTCTGCCATAGTAATTATTTTACCATTTTTAATTAGTATCACTTTTAATCCCCCTTTATTTTATTAAAATCCTAAAATTATACTTAACTATAATATAAAATAAAAATGATTACAATTAATAATTATAATCATTTTTATTTTATATTCAGATTGTTCAAAAAGCCCCCAACAATTGGGGGCTTTTGTTTACGCCAAAATTCTCTTATGCGATAGCATTAGAAAAATATTTATTATGTATGTTGATTTGGAATAAATTTGAATTAACGTACACAAAAAAATAGTGCGATAGCACCATGGCTATCTTTTTCATATTCTGAACTGCCGCTGTAAGTAGACATTGTTCAGAAACATTTTTAATTCCACGCATGCGACAATAACGTAGCCCATGTAATTCTTTTGAATCAGCAAAGCTACGCTCAATCTTTTCTTTACGTCGTTTATAAATATTTTTACCTTTTTCTGTTTTAGTAAATCTAAAAATTTGATCTTTATAGTCTTCCCAAACATGACGACGTATAGTTCTATTAATGGATTTATCAGATGTTAAGCAATTATGTTTATATTTGCAAGAAGCACAATGCTCCGCATTACTTACGTATTCTTTATAACCTTCCCTTGTAGTAGTTCTATATTTTAAAAAGCAATTATTAATACACACATATCCATCTAATTCTTTAACATACTGAAATCTATATTTTGTATATTTTCCTTTAACATGGGGTCCTAAACGGAACCCAAAAACACCTTGATAATTTTTGTCTGAAATTTGTTTACAAATAGGATTCGTAGAATATCCGGCATCTGCTACTAAATATTTTGTATTAAAATTAAACTTTTCTATTTGAGTTTCTATTCTTTTAACATAAGGATCTACATCGTTTATATTCCCGGGAGTAACATGAACGTCTGTTATAATATTATACTTTCCGTCAACAGTTCTATGATCTAAATAAAAAAAGCCTTTAGGTTTTCCATCTCTAACCATATATCCACTGTCTGGATCAGTTGTACTTACTTTTATTTCCTTAGTTTCAGCTATTTTAGTCTTTTTTTTTAGAGGCTTTTTATTATGATTAATTCTATCTTTATTAATGTCATTCTCTAATTCATCAAAGTATTCCTTTGTGGATTTAGTTATTTCTTTTTTAATAAGTTTATGTTTATTAGCGTTAGCTTTTAAGTGAGTAGAATCAGTATATAGAATTTTCCCATCAACCAAGTTTCTATTAATAGCTTGAAATACAATATTATCAAATATTTCTTGATGTATATTTGTATTACTAAATCTTTTTGTTCTATTCTGGCTTATAGTGGAATGACTTGGTATTTTATCAGTAAGTCCATATCCCAAAAACCATCTGTAAGCTACATTTACCTGGATTTCTTTTACAAGCTGACGCTCTGAACGTATACCGAATAGGTATCCTATAAAAAGCATTTTAAATAATACAACTGGGTCTACTGAAGGTCTTCCATTATCAGGACAATATAAATCCTTAGTTAAATCTCTTATAAATGAAAAGTCTATGTATTTATCTATCTTTCTAAGTATGTGATTTTCAGGTACTAAATTTTCTATATAAACTAGTTCTAATTGATTTTGTTTTCTTTCATTATTAGTAAGCATTTTTCCTCCGTAGGAGCCCTAACGGGCTAAAAGATTTATTGGTCTAAAATATATATTCTACATAAAAACTAAAAACCCTTTTTGTAATAAATGTAAAAAGGCTGTTGACAAATTATGTTTATCAACAGCCTGAATATAAAATAAAAATGATTACAATTAATAATTATAATCATTTTTATTTTATATTCCTTTGTAACTTCTCTAAAGTATATTGTTTCTTAAAGAATCTTTACTGCTGTACCATATACTATAACTTCTGCTGCTCCTTGCATTATTGCGCTAGTTGCATATCTTATATTTATAACCGCATCAGCACCTAATGATTTTGCTTCTTCAACCATTCTGTTTGTAGCTATTTCTCTAGCTTCATTCATCATTTCACTATACGCTTTTAGTTCTCCTCCAACTAATGTTTTAAGACCACTTAAAAAATCTTTTCCAACATTTTTAGATTGTATTGTAGATCCCTTTACTAAAGATATTGTTTCTATTTCTTTTCCCGATATAAAATCTGTATTTACTAATATCAAATTAATTACCTCCTCAGTTATTTGCCAATATATATTTATTATAACATTTATATTATATGAAAATTATTACAAAAAATAAAATGGCAATAAAAAGCCATTTTATTTTTGTATATCTTCATATTCAACATCTATAACTTTTGAATCAATATCATATTCTTCTGAAAAATCATAATCAACATTTCCATTTACATCATTTTTGATGGAAGTTACATCTTGAAATTTTGATTTTATCATTTTAATACCTTTATATGTTAAAAATCCAACTGCACATATTGGTACTAAAAAAACTAATCCCTTTAAAATTAAGGTAATTACAAATAAAGAAACTATCATAATTAAAAATTTATTTATTATACTTCTTAACCCACCATTATTCATGTATTCCATCCATATCCCTCTCTTCTATAAATATAGATTTCTATACATTATATCATAAATGACATCAATTAAGTCCTCTAAATGTATTAACAAATTATTAATTTAGAATCTTCTATAATATTCTTCTTTAAAGCTATAGTCACTTCCTATAATATCGTCTAAAGTTTTTAAAAGTGCTTCTTTTTCTTCTCCTAAAGTTGCTGCAAGTGGTGCGTAATTAGATGCATGATTACTTCTAAATACACAGTTTTCTACTTCTAAATTTCTTATAAGTTCTCTTGTTTCCACCATTACTTCTTTTGGATTTAATAAAGTTATTTCATTGTTTGCTATTTTTTCATGCATTTCTGTACCTGGTGCATTCATAAGTGTAAGTATTCCTAAATAATCTGGATTAATTGCACTTATAACTCTTGCAGACTCTACTGCATGTAATTGAGATTTTTCTTTTCCACCAAGACCTGAAATTAATGTAGCTGAAAGTTTAATACCTGTTCTCTTTACCTTTTGACCAGCTTTGATTATCTCTTCAGATGTAACACCTTTTTTTACATCTTTAAGAACTTCATCACTTCCACTTTCAACACCTATATAAATTATATCTAATCCTAAATTCTTAAGTTTTATTAAATCTTCTTCACTTTTTCTTAAAATATCTGCTGGAGTTCCATAAACGGCAACCCTCTCACACTCTGGAAATAGCTCTTTAATCTTAATAAGTATCTTTTCTAAATTCTCAGTTTTTAATATTAGAGCATCTCCATCTGCTAAAAATATTCTTCTTACATATTTATAGTATTTTCTTGATAACTCTAAATCTTCAAAAACCTCTTCTAAACTTTTTATCTTGAAGCTTCTATCTTTGTACATATCACAAAAAGTACATTTATTGTGAGAACATCCTAGTGTAACTTGAATTATTAAACTATAGGCCTCACTTGGTGGTCTATAAACTACGCCTTCATATCTCATAAAATCATCCCTTCATCTTAAGTTTATAAACTATTTAAGCTAATTATATATTGTTTTTTCAGTTTAAGCTACAAATTTTTTAAAATTATACCTTTCTTTATTACATTTTGGATATAATGAAGCATCCCATCTATGATCCTTCCTCATTTTTGCATCAGTTATATTAAAATAATCGTGAAGTATTTCTTTTCTTCCACTTGAAGTAAGGGGATTGTCCCATGTAACATCAACATGATAATATTCTCCATCTATCTTAACTATATTCCATGCATGAGGTTCTACTGAGCCATCATGTCCAATACCTTGTCCTGTTACAAATAATGTTTCTATTCCAATAGAATTTAAAATTCTATACATAGCCTTAGCGTATCCTTCACAAACCCCCACACCATTCACTAAAATTCCGTAATCTGTATAAGATTCTTGTGGCATATTACCACTAAACAGTCTTCTATCATAACTTGAATTTTTCACTAAATAATCATGCACTGCTAATTCTTTTTCATAATCACTCATGTAATCTTTTATAAGTGTTTTAATTATATAATCTATCTTTTCTTTTGACTTTCTTTTCATATACTCCATTTTTTCCTTTGGATAAAAATACTCAAGGTCTAAATTCATAATAGCTTTGCTACCTGATATACCTATATTTCCACTTATCCCTTTGTATCCATAATCAATTGTTGGATTTTCTCTTAAAATATCATTTATTATGTATAGAGAATAATCCTTAGAATTATAATTATTTATATTTAATGTAACCTTAGTTTTAAAGGTTGATATAGAATACCTTAAAGCATTATAAAAATCTTGTTTACTGTTTATATTGTTTCCCGGATCATCAAATTCTTCTTTTAATAAGGATTCCTTATTAAAATGGTTGTCTAATGTTTTAGTTTGAAAACTAAATCTTACTCCTCTTAATAGCCTTTTTCCTTCACTTGATTTTATTCCCTCTTTAATTACTATAATGTACTCATTATTAAACTTTAACTTAGATATAGGTTTTAAATTTACAAACTTATCTTTAACATTATATTGTATTGTCACAGGAAATTCCTTACCTGAATCCTTTTCTAATACCTTAATATTATTTTTCAGTGTACTTTCATCTAATGTTTTATTAAAATTAATTTTCCATTCCTTATTTATATTCACTTTTTCAGAATAACTTAACAACCTATATGTATCATCTGTTGCAAATACTCTAATGCTTCCAAAACTTATTCCTAGTATCATTCCTAATAATAAAATTAAAGTATACCTTTTAATTTTAAACTTCATATGAATTCTCCTCTCCACTTTTTATTTTATGACATTAATTTGTATTTACTTAAAATATTTTCTTATTTTACCTTTTATTTTATTATCACCTATTATATGATATATTTATATAAATATTTTTTATAATAAAATTTTATATTGATTTTATTATATAGGTATTCTTAAAACAATATTATTAGGGGGTTTAAAAATGAAGGCAATTATAACAGTATTGGGGAAAGACACTACAGGTATCATTGCAAGTGTAAGCGATATTCTATCAAAATCAAATGTAAATATTCTTGATATAAGCCAAACAATTCTTCAAGAATATTTTACCATGATTATGTTAGTTGATCTATCGAAGGCAACAAAATCTTTCAAAGAATTAAAAGAAATACTAGAAGAAAAAGAGAAAGAACTTAATCTTTCAATAAAAATTCAACATGAAGATATATTTAATTCTATGCATAATATCTAAAAGTGGGTGTAAAAATGATTAGTCAAAATAAGATAATTGAAACCATTCAAATGATTGAAAAAGAAAAACTAGATATTCGTACAATAACTATGGGAATATCACTAATGGATTGTTGTGATTGTGATGGAGCTCGTAGCCGTCAAAAGATTTATGACAAAATAACAAGATATGCTGAAAACCTAGTTAAAGTAGGAAATGAAATAGAAACTGAATTTGGAATACCAATTATAAATAAAAGGGTATCTGTTACTCCAATTTCATTAGTAGCACAATGCTGTAATGATGAAAACTATGTAGAGTTTGCTAAAACATTAGATAAAGCTGCTTCTACTGTGGGTATAAACTTTATAGGTGGTTTTTCTGCTTTAGTACATAAAGGTTGTTCTAATGGAGATATAAAATTAATTAATTCTATTCCACAAGCTTTATATGAAACAGAAAAAGTTTGTTCTTCTGTTAATATAGGAACAAGTAAAAACGGAATAAATATGAATGCTGTAAAAAAGATGGGTAATATAATAAAAGAAACAGCAGAATTAACTAAGGATACAGATGGTCTTGGTTGTGCAAAGCTTGTTGTATTTGCAAATGCTGTAGAAGATAATCCATTTATGGCTGGTGCATTTCATGGAATTGGCGAAGCAGAAAGCATTATAAATGTAGGTGTTAGTGGTCCTGGAACTGTAAAAAAAGCTCTTGAAAGCGTAAGAGGTCAAAGCTTTGATGTGGTTGCAGACACTATAAAGAAAACTGCTTTTAAAATAACAAGAATGGGACAATTAGTTGCTGCTGAAGCATCTAAAAGACTTAATGTTCCTTTTGGAATAATAGATTTATCCCTAGCTCCTACTCC
This sequence comes from Clostridium novyi NT, assembly GCF_000014125.1. Lineage (NCBI taxonomy): Bacteria > Bacillati > Bacillota > Clostridia > Eubacteriales > Clostridiaceae > Clostridium > Clostridium novyi. The sequence continues at coordinate 1,828,079 of NC_008593.1, forward strand.
AGCTATTGGAGATAGTGTTGCTCATATACTAGAAGAAATGGGACTTGAAAGTTGTGGTGCCCCTGGTACTACTGCTGCTCTTGCTCTTTTAAATGACGCAGTTAAAAAAGGGGGTATAATGGCAGCTTCTAGAGTTGGTGGTCTTAGTGGCGCATTTATTCCTGTTAGTGAAGATGCTGGAATGATTGATGCGGTTCTAAGAAACTCACTAAATATAGAAAAACTTGAAGCAATGACTTGTGTATGTTCTGTTGGTCTTGATATGATAGCACTTCCTGGAACTACTTCAGCAGAAACAATTTCAGGTATAATCGCCGATGAAGCTGCAATTGGAGTTATTAACAATAAAACTACAGCAGTTAGAGTAATACCTGTTCCTGGTAAAGATGTTGGAGATATGATTGAATTTGGTGGATTGCTTGGAAGATCCCCTATTATGAGTGTTAGCAAATTTAGCAGTGCTGATTTTGTAAACCGTGGTGGATTAATTCCTGCACCAATTCATAGCTTTAAAAACTAATTTTATATTAAGTTATTAATTTCATATAATATATTAAAAGGCATATTCTTATTAAAATAAGATATGCCTTTTAATTTTAATATTATTTTTATATTTCAAATTTCTGAATAAGTTCATTAAGCTTTTGTGCAAGGTCTAATTGTTTTAAAGATGTATTTGCTACTTCTTTCATTGCACTATTAGTTGTCCCTAAATTTTCCAATATATTACTTGTATGATTTACAGATTCTTGTGAACTTGCTGCCATACTTTGCACTCCAGAAGCCGCCTGATTTATTGTAGCACTAATTTCTTCTGTCATAGATGCCAATGTTTCTGACATATCACTCATATATTCTGAATCTTCATAGTAATCTTTTCCTGTTTCTAAAGATTCATCTAATATTTTAGTTACATTATTATTTATAAATTGAAGTACATCATCACTGTTTATAGCTAAATTTTCAAATGCTGATTGTACCTTTTGAATTGTACTTTGTATTGTTGATACAGTGTCTGCTGATTGTTCTGCAAGTTTTCTAACTTCTTCAGCAACTACAGCAAATCCTTTTCCATGTTCTCCAGCCCTTGCTGCCTCTATAGCCGCATTTAGAGCAAGTAAATTAGTTTGCTCAGCAATACTTGCTATAGCATCTGCCATTACCCCTACTTCTTCTACTACTTTACCTTCTTTTATAGATCTTAATATACTATCCTCTTTTTCTTTATAAACTTTTCTTATATCTTCAACAGCCTGTTTTATACTTTGTTGTACGTTTATAGATCTCTCTTTAGCCTTTATTGCATTTTCACTAGCACTTACAGATTTATCTGCTAATTCTTCTACTGTTGCATTTATTTCTTCTATAGATGAACTTAGTTCTTCACTGAATCTACTAGAATCCTGAATTTCACTATTTATATTATTAGTAAGTTCATCAACTTCACTTATTTTAGCTGTTATCTCCTGCACTGTACCAGATAAATTTTCACTCATAGATGACATATTGTTAGAATCATTTTTTATTATTTCTATAAGTTCTCTTATATTATGGTGAGCTTCATTTAGTGCTATAGCAGTATCACTAAATTCATCTTTACCTGTAACCTTTATTTCTTCTGAAAAATCATAATTAGATAATTTTATAGCATAATTTTTAATTTTATAAAGAGTTTCCATTATGTCTCTTACAATAAATATAGTTAATAATATGGATAATACTATTGCAATAATAGTTATACTAATCATTTGTACTCTTATGCTATTAAATGAATCTTTATTATTTTCATGCTCAGTTCTTGCCCCTGAAATATTCATATCACTAATCTTATTAAGCACTTGTTCCATATCTGCTCTTACAATCTTAACTTGTGAATCATAAATTTGTTGAGCTTCTGGATATTTTTTTTCTTCAACAAAATTTATTATGTTATCTCTTCCTTTTCTGTACTCATCTAATTTTTCTTTAAAATATTTGTATAAATTTTGCTCCTCTTCTTCTCTTGGTATATTATCATAATGATTCATAGCATTTACATCACTAACTTTTAATTCCCCTATTTTTGAAATCTCATTATGTATATCTTGGTCACTCATATTTACATTATAAATAAGTTTCATAAGACTTGCTTTCTCATCATTTAAACCTGCTTTTACACTTTCTATATCCCTAATAGCCAAAAGATGCTTTGAATAAGTAGTATCAGCTCCTTTGTTTATCTTATTAGAATTTATAAGACCTACTATTCCAGATAATATAATAAGAAATGCCAATACACCAAAACTAAATGACAATTTAGATCTTACCTTGAACTTTCTCATGAAAACCATAAAATCCCCCCATTTTTTGATAAATATTATATAATTTTTAATATAATCTTCATGTTATTTGTTTGAATATTACTTTAAATTTTAAGGATATTCTAAAAAATAAGGAGAGGTATTTAATATAATCCTCTCCTGACAATTATTTAATTATCTTATTTTACTTTTTAGCATTAATGCTTGTTCTAATTATTGGGATGAGAACTGTTTAAATATAATATATCATATATTTATGTATTATTCTATATATTTATACATATTTTTCTATATTATTTTCCTATTAGTGGTTTTTTTACTTGTTTTTTAATAATTTTAATAATAATATTTGACATAATATATTTAATTAATTCATTTCAAACCTTCGCAACGTTAAAATTTTAACAAAGTTTGCTAAAAAAAATATTTTCTATATTAAATTCACTATCAATAATATTAATCCTGTTAATATAAATACTCTTGATAAATTAAACGCTATATCTTTTGTTCCCTTAATACATATAAAATCTATAACATAACCATATCCTAATCTATCAATCAAATTTCCAAATACTCCACCTATTATAAAGGAAAGTGCAAGTTTTAGACCTATATCTCCTTGGTATTGCATCAATCTAATAAAATAAATAACCACACATAGAAGAATTATTAAGGTTATCTTAACAATAAGACTAACTCCACTTTGAAATCCATCTAACTGTTTTAATTTTTCCTCTTCAATTATCAACTTCAACTTATTTTGTACTAATTCTACTGATTTATTATCTTTTTTGTTTTCTAGTATAGCAATAGTCTTTCTTTTAGTCCATCTATCAACCAAAATTATTCCAACAATTAAACCCCAAAATAAAAATGACATATTGCATCCCCCTTCCCTATTAAATTTTAAATGGTATATGTATTATAACACAGTTTGCTCATTTCTTCAACTCTATTAGTACAGTTTTAGGAATTTTTTATTTAATATTACTTTTTTTAACTTAAATAGGGCTAATTATAAATAGCCCTATTTTAAATACCCATTTAAGATCCATTCGTCATATAAATCTGGTCTCTCATTTTTTAATATTTTTAAAAATTTCTCTAAGTACATTGATTTTTTTAATCCTTTTATAAGATGACTTGGATATTTTTTATGTCTACTGTAGCATCCTTTAGGATCAATAACCATAACATTTTCTTTTTCTTGCACAAAAATATCTTTACACCGTATATCTATTTTTGTAAATTTTAATCTTTTAAACTCTTCCAGTAAGTTAATAACATTCAGTGCTAAAACTTTACTAAGTCCATGGGTTTTTATATAATCCCTCATACATTCCCCGCCAACATAATCTCTTATCATATATAAGTATTCATACTTGTATACTTTAGGAAAGTATTTTGACCCATTTACTTTTTTTAATATAAGATACTCTGATTTACAACTTCTTACGGTTGTGCATATTTTTATAACCTTTCCGTCCTCCATTAAAAAAACTTTTCCATGATGTCCTTCCCCCAAAAACTTACATCCACTTAAATCCAGACCACAATTGTTTTCATAATCTTTATTCATATTAACACCTTTAATTGTATTAATTCTTATAATCATAATATGTATAATACACCAGTTGGTGTATTATACATTATTTAATGTTATAAATACACTCGTTATTGAAATCTTTAATAAAAAAATTAAATTTATGAATTTAATTTTTTTATCCACCTAGTTACAACCTCTGGTTTTATATCTAGTGCAGCTTTTATAAATTCATCTAATACATTCTCTTCTTCTAATTCTCTTAGCAAAATCCTAGGAAATTTTTCAACTTTTATATAAGCTTTTCTTGGATCTATAATCTTTAATCTATAATCTTCTTGAACATAAATATGTCTTATAGACATATCAATTCTAGTAAATCCACTATTCTTAAATTCTTCTAATAAACCAACTAAATTATAAGATATTTCTCGAGGCATTCCATTTTCTCTTATATATTCTTTTAGTGGTATTCCATAAACATATTCTCTCATTAAAACTTTACCTTTTCTCTTTAATGTTTTAGGAAAATATTTACTTCCTTCCATTCTTTTTAGTATGTTATATTCATCTATACAATTTCTTTTATTTTTAAACAATTTTATAACATAATTGTCATCCGTTTTATATACACTACCTTCTCTTCCTTTACCTAAAAACTCGCACTTTTTTATATCCACTCCAAAATATTTTTTAATTATGTTTACCACCTCTATATGTTATTGCTTATATACCCTCTCATAGTAATATAGTATTTAAATTATCATTTTAGGTGACATGAACATATAATAAAAAAGGAAATTATGACACTAATAGCGTTCATAATTTCCTTTATATTTAAGACTTTATTTTAACTTTATTCCTTTTTCTGTTTGAACTATTTTTCCTTCTTTAAGAAGTCTACCTACTGCTCTTTTAAAAGCAGCCTTACTTATTTTTAATCTATCTTTTATTTCTTCAGGATTACTTTTATCGTTTAGAGACATAAATCCATCATATTTTTTTAATTTTTCTAGTATCATTTCAGAATCGCTATCCATTTGTTTATAAGCAACTTCTCTTGTTCCAAGGTCAAGCTTTCCATCATCTCTTACTCTTATTATTCTACACTCTACAGAATCTCCAACTTTTAATTCTTTATAAACTTCACTTCTTGGAATTAATCCCTTATACTTGTTATCAACTGCAACCAATGCTCCTATTTCTTTGTTTATTGAATATATAGTTCCTTTAACCCATTCTCCCTTTTTATATGGACTATCAGAAGATAAAAATTTAGATACATAAGTTGTTGCAGTTAATCTTCCACTTTTATCTATATAAAGTCCTACTAAATATTTTTTCCCAGGAAGAACTTTGTACTTTTGTTCCTTAAAAGGAAGTAATACGTCACGTTCAAGACCTATATCTAAAAATGCTCCTATTCTTGTTGTATCCTTAACTTCTAAAATAGCTAATTCTCCTGCCTGTACTAAAGGAGTTTTTCTTGTGGCAATTAGTCTATCTTCAGAATCTCTATATACAAATACCTCAACTTCATCTCCTTCCTCTATACTTTCTGGCAATTGATTATTTGGAAGAAGAATATTATCGTTTTGTTCTCCTGTTCCTGCATCTAAATAAGCCCCTATTTTGGCTATATTTGATACCTTTAAAGTTTGTATTTTTCCTATTTCTATCATTTATTATCCACCTTTTCTATTTATAATTATATAATATTTGAGTTTATATAATTTATTTTTTGTAGTTTTTATTTTATTATTAATATTTGGCTTAAATTCTATTTTAATCTACATTACTGTTTATAGCAAGAATTTTGCTAAAAGTCTATGTTCTAATAATATTTTACCCTTAAATATGTGTTTAATGTTTTCACTTTTAAGCTCCTATCTTATAGGATATAATAAGTATAAACTATGTAAAGGGGGATATGATATGAAAACAACTGCAGCATTCTTTGATATTGACGGCACATTATATAGAGAAGGTTTAATTACTGAGATTTTTAAAAAATTTATAACATCAGAATTTATAGAACCTGATCGTTGGTACAATGAAGTTAGACACTATTATGTTAAGTGGGATAAGAGAATAGGTAACTATGATGATTACCTTATAAAAATGGCCGATATTTATATAGAGGCTATAAAAGGTCTTCACAGAACTCAAGTAGAATTTATCGCTAGAAAAGTTATTGAGTCTAAAGGGGATCGTGTTTATACCTATACACGAGATATGATAGCTTGGCATAAAGCACAAGGTCATAAACTTATAACTATCTCAGGAAGTCCTGTAGAACTTGTTCGTGAAATGGCAATAAAGCATGGATTTGATGATTATATAGGAACAGATTATATATTGGACGAAAACCAAAAATATACTGGAGCTATAATTCCTATGTGGGATAGAGTAAATAAGCAAAAGGCTATAAATAATTTTGTTGAAAAATATAATATAGACTTAAGTAAAAGTTATGCATATGGTGATACTTTAGGAGATTTTTCCATGTTTAAATCTGTTGGCAACCCTAGAGCTATAAATCCTACTCGTGAACTTATAAACGCTGTTACAAGTGATCCTTTAGTAAGAGAAAAAGTAAAGATTATAGTTGAAAGAAAGGATGTAGTATATAAATTAAATCCAGAATCACTTAATATACTATAATATTTATATAAATAAAAAGACTGCTAATAATATACTTTATTAACAGTCTTAAAACTTTTCTATACGTTTTTTAAACAAAAATCTATAAAATGTTTTAAATAGTCACTTAATATTTCATCTCTATATACAAAGTTAAACTCCCTATAAAATTTTATGCTTTTTAAAGTACGATCCTTAATAGGCATAGTTTTTATAACACCTAAACTGCACTCTCTTTTTATAGCTTCTTTAGATATTATAGTGTATCCTAAATTCGCTTCAACTAAAGCTTTTATAGCATCTATACTTCCTACTTCCATATATATATTTAAATCTTTAGGAGTGAATCCGTGTCTTTTAATTTCACTTTCAAAATGTTTTCTAGTTCCTGAACCATATTCTCTTAAAATAAGTTTTCCATTTAACACTTCTTCTAATGTGACAAATTCCATACTTGAAAAAGGATGATCCTTTGATATAGCTAAAACAAGCTCATCTTCTTTTAACTTTATATGCTTAAATTTGCTTTTATCAAAAGGTCCTTCTATAAGTCCTAATTGAATTTCATCTTTTAAAATCTTTTCTAGTATTATATCAGTATTAAATACATTAAGAATAATATCTATACTAGGATAACTTTCTTTAAATTTACCAAGAACCTGTGGAAGTACATATCCTCCTATAGTCAAAGTTGCTCCTACATTATATTTTCTTTCTAAAGAAAACTTATTTTTTAATTTTTGACATAAGATTTTTTCTTGACGACTTACTTCCTTTGCATAAGCTAAAAATTCTTCTCCCTCTTCTGTAAGAAATATATTTTTGCCTTGTTTTTTTATAAATTTTATTCCATATGCCTCTTCTAAAAACTTTATATGTTGAGAAACAGCTGGTTGAGTTAAATTAAGTATTTCCGCCGTTTTTGTGTAATTTTTAACTCTTGCTAATGTCAAAAATGTAATTAACTTATTATCTAACATCTTATTCTCCTAATCTAAAATTATAAATTTAAATATATATTATCAATAAATATCACTTTTTATTATTACATAATCTCATATCCTGGTGCAAAATTTAGAATATTTTGGATTTTTACATTGCGAAATATCAGAGTATAACTTTCTCAATTTTTCTGTTACATTTCCCGCATTTCCATTACCTATAATTCTATCATCCACCTCAATAATTGGAGCTACCCCCATTGCTGTTCCACAAAAGAATAACTCTTCTGCTGAATAAAGTTCTGTTCTTGTTATACTTCTTTCAACAACATCAAGGCCAAGTTCTTCTCTGGCAAGTATCATTATAGTATCTCTAGTTATTCCTTCTAATATATTATCTGAAGGTGGCGGTGTTACTAATTGCCCTTTTCTAACCATGAAGATATTTTCAGCTGTTCCTTCTGATACATGTCCATTTCTTGTTAAGAATATAGCTTCATCATATCCTTTTCTTAGAACTTCTAGTGAAGCAAGTCCAGAATTTAAATATGCTGCTGTAGCTTTTGTTCTCGGTGGTAACATGTTGTCTTCAACTCTCATCCAAGACGTAACTGCAGCTTTAAGCTCCTTCTTATCTGTGTATCCTCCCATAGGATTACAATAAATTAAAAAACGATCATCATTGTCCATTAATGTTGTTGCTATAGATTCTCCGGCTTTATATGCTACGGGTCTTATGTAAGTTGTGGTTTTTAGATTATTTTTTCTAAGCAATTCCACAGTTATATCCATAAGTTCTTCTACAGTATAAGGTATTTTTATGTTCAAGGTTTTACAAGATTGAAGCAATCTTTCATAATGTTCCTTCATTCTAAATACATAAAGTTCATTATTTTCCTCATTTAAATAAGCTCTGATCCCTTCAAAACATCCAAGTCCATAATTAAAAGCTTTAGATCTTATACCTATACTTACTGTATCCTCCTTAACAATATCGCCCTGATAGAATACATACGAATCCCTCATCGCTTATCCTCCTTATAACAATTGATGTCTTAAAATTCTACAAATTAAAATTTACAGAATTTTTTTAATTATAGCATTACAGCTTTTTCATGTCAATTTTATGCTAATATTGAAAAAACTGTCGAATTTACTTCGACAGTTTTTTTGTATAATGTTAAATTAAAATGATGGAATTATTGCTCCTTTATATTCCTCTTCTATAAATTTCTTTATTTCTTCAGAATTTACAGCTTCCTTTAACGCTTTTATATAATCCTTATCTTTGTTATCCTCTTTTACAGCAATAATATTAGCATAAGGAGAATCTTTATCTTCTTGTGCAAGAGCATCCTTTAGAGGATCTAATCCACCTGGTAATGCATAGTTAGTATTTATTACAGATGCATCTACATCAGATAATGTTCTTGGAAGTTGTGCTGCTTCTATTTCTTGTATCTTTATGTTTTTAGGATTTTCAGTAATATCAAGTTTAGTAATAAGTTCTCCTTCTTTAAACTTTAATAATCCTTGTTTTTCTAATAATCTTAAAGCTCTTGATTCATTAGTTGGATCATTGGGAACTGAAATTGTAGCACCATTTTTTATTTCTTTAACATCCTTCACTTTCTTAGAATAGATACCCATAGGCTCTAAATGTATTTTTGCTACAGATGTTAAATGAGTTCCCTTTTCCTTATTGAATTGTTCTAAATAAGGAAGATGTTGATAGAAGTTTGCATCTATTTCCCCTTCTTCAAGAGCAGTATTTGGTATTACATAGTCTGTAAATTCTTTGATTTCTAATTTATATCCCTTTTTCTCTAAAATAGGTTTTACCTTTTCTAATATTTCTTTATGTGGCTTTGGAGATGCCCCTACAACTATTGTAGTCTTTTTGCCATTATTCTCAGCTGATTTTTTATCTCCACAACCAACTAATGAAACTGCCCCTAAAATTACTGTACTTGCAAGTAATACTGATAATATTCTTCTTTTCATATTTATTTACCCCCTAAATATTGTTTATATATTAAATTTATTTTGTTACTCTCTTATATATAAATGTTCCTATACTTTGTAGCGCTTGAACTAAAACTATTAAAACTATTACTGTAACTATCAAAACATCATTTTTAAAAGCATAATATCCATAGTTCATAGCTACAGCACCAAGTCCACCTGCGCCAATTACACCTGCCATAGCAGAGAAACCAACCATACTTATAAGTGTTAATGTCATTCCAGATACAATTGATGGTAACGCTTCTTTTAACATTACTTTAAATACTATTTGAAATGTACTAGCTCCAAAAGACTTTGCAGCTTCAACAACTCCCTTGTCTACTTCTTTAAGTGATGACTCTATAATTCTTGTTACAAATGGCGCACATCCTATAGTTAGTGGCACAATAGCTGCTGTTGTTCCTGTTGATTTTCCAACTATAAATCTAGTTAAAGGTATCAACACTATCATTAAAATTATAAAAGGAAAAGACCTTAATACATTTACAATAACATCTAAAACTTTGTATACAGCTTCATTAGGTTTAAGTCCATCTTTATATGTAATAATCATGATAATTGCTGGTATAAATCCTACTACTATAGCTAAAGCCGTAGATATTAAAACCATATATAATGTTTCTAAAAGTGCTGGTAATAATATATCTGACATTATAACACCTCCCAATGAATGTCTTGATTTCCAAGGTAATTAAACACCTGATCTCTTTGTTCTTCTTTAATATTTATAACCAAGCTTCCTAAAACTCCTTTATTAAACTTTTCAAGTTTTCCCCAAACAATTGAAAAATCCATTTGAAGTTCTCTTGCCATGGATGTAATTATTGAGTTTTGACTTAATTCTTTTGGAAAAAATATCTTTATATTTATTCCTTCCTCCGGAAGTACTTCTTCCTCTCCTAAAAGCTTTTTCATTTGCTTTGTTGGGTTTAAGAATAGCTTATCCACATCCCCTGATTGTACTAATTTTCCTTTTTCCATTACTGCAACCTTAGTACAAACTTCCTTTATAACTTCCATTTGGTGAGTTACTATTACAATAGTAATCCCAAGTTTTTTATTTATTTCTTTTAGAAGCTCTAATATAGACTTTGTTGTTTTAGGATCTAATGCTGATGTAGCCTCATCACAAAGGAGAATTTTAGGATTCAAAGTTAATGCTCTTGCAATGGCAACCCTTTGTTTTTGTCCACCACTTAATTCCTTTGGCATACTATTAGCTTTATCATAAAGTCCAACTAATTCTAAAAGTTCTTTTACTCTTTTATTTATATCTTCTTTTTTATATCCCCAAGTTTCCATAGGAAGGGCTACATTCTTCCAAACATTTTTTCTGCTTAATAAGCTAAAGTTTTGAAATACCATTCCTATATTTTTTCTAAACTCCCTAAGTTCTTTTTCATTTAAGCTTTTTACTTCTTTTTCATCCACTATAACATTTCCAAAATTATATATTTCAAGACCATTTATACATCTTAGAAGTGTAGATTTTCCAGCCCCACTGTAACCCACTATTCCATATATTTCTCCCTGTTGTATATGAAGATTTATATCATCTAAAACTTTAATATCTCCAAAATATTTCTCCAAACTTTTTATTTCTATCATTTGAACACCCCCTAATTTATTTAAAAAATAAAGACCTAAGGATATCCTTAGGTCATATAAATTTCCTACTTATCCTCATCTTTCAGTTTACACTGCAGGATTTAGCACCATTGTACACTAAAAATGTATACTGGTTGCCGGGTTTCATAGGGCCAGTCCCTCCACCTCTCTTGATAAGACTTATTAATTTTTTTAATTTTCTCTTTAAACTGTTATTTATTATAATATTTTATGCCTCTTTTGTCAATAGCCTTAATTTTTAAAAATATCTATAAATTATTCAAATGCCTCATAAATAGACTTTATAGCTGTTTCAAAATCTTTTGCATCTACACCAATTATAATATTTATTTCACTAGAACCTTGGTCTATCATTCCTATATTTACATGACTTTTAGCAAGAGCTGAGAATATTTTTTCAGATGTACCTACTGCTTTTGCCATGCCCATTCCAACTGTGGCGATTAGGGCCATGTTAGGTATTACATGTATAGAATCTGGATTGCATTGTCTTTTTATTTCTTCTAGTAACTTATCTAACTTATTATCAAGTTGTGCATCATCTATTACAATAGATATTGTATCTATTCCAGATGGCATATGTTCAAAAGAAATACCATATGTTTCCAATGCAGAAAGTAATCTTCTACCAAATCCAATTTCAGCATTCATATAAGTTTTTTGTATAACAATTGTTGTAAAATCTTTTCTGCCTGCAATACCAGTAATTCTTCCTCCACCATTTTTATAGTTTACTTCATTTACTATTAAAGTTCCCTTGTCTTGTGGTCTATTTGTATTTTTTATGTTTATAGGTATATTTCCTTCTTTAGCTGGGAATATAGCTTCTTCATGCAATACGGATGCTCCCATATACGCAAGTTCTCTAAGCTCTTTATATGTAATTTTTTCAATAGGCTTAGGATTATCCACAACTCTTGGATCTGCCATTAAAAATCCTGAAACATCAGTCCAGTTTTCATATAACTTAGCTTTAACATCCTTTGCTACTATAGCTCCTGTAATGTCTGATCCACCTCTTGAAAAAGTTTTTATATCTCCATTTGGCATAGCCCCATAAAATCCTGGTATAACAGCTCTTTCAATATTCTTTAAATTGTTTGAAATTAATTCCTTAGTTTTATCAGAATCAAAACATCCATATTTATCAAATGCAATGATTTCAGCTGCATCTACAAATTCATACCCTAAAAAATTAGCAAGTATTATACCATTTAAATATTCGCCTCTACTTACTGTATAATCAACACTTACCCCTTGTGAGATTATCTTTTTCATATTTACTAAGTGAAAATTTATATCTATTGATAAGCCTAACTCCTTTACTATTTCTTTATATCTTTCTTCAATAATTTTAAAGACATCATCAAAAGAAATTCTATTCTCAACGTGAGCATGACATAAATATAAAAGATCTGTTATTTTATAATCATTGTCATCTCTTTTTCCAGGTGCTGAAGGAACTACATACTTTCTGTTACTATCCTCCATAACAATTTTCTTAACCTTTCTAAATTGTTCTGCACTGGCTAATGAACTGCCCCCAAACTTAGCTACTATAATATCATTCATATTTTAACACCCCAATTTAATTTATTCATTAATAGCATATATTCATAATATCTTATCACAAATTGAGATTTTTTCAATATTTTTTTGTAAATTATCATAAAAATACAATATTTCGAAGAAAAAACTGTAATATTAATACTTTATATTAATATTACAGTTTGTTTAAAAACTTTAATTATTGACTTTTAATTTTTAGAAATTATTCAGTTAATATTTCTACACCATCTTCTGTTACTAAAATAGTATGTTCCCATTGCGCTGTTAATTTGCCATCTTCTGTAACAGCTGTCCATTCATCCTCTAAAACTTTACATTTCCAAGTTCCCTCATTTATCATAGGTTCAATTGTAAATGTCATTCCTGGAACTAATACCATTCCAGTATCCTTCATACCGCAGTGATCTATAAAAGGTTCTTCATGGAAATCCACTCCAACACCATGACCACCAAATTCACGAACTACTGAATATCCTCTTTCCTTAGCTAACTTTTCAATTGCATATCCAATATCTCCAGTACAAGAATATGGTTTAACCTGTTTAATTCCTATATCTAAACATTCTTTAGCAGTTTCAACTAGTTTTACGGCTTCACTTGATGCATCACCAATTATAAACATTCTACTAGCATCTCCATAATAACCATTTAATCTACTAGTTACATCTACATTTACTATATCTCCATTTTTTAAAGGTCTGTCACTAGGTATACCATGGCATACTACTTCATTTATTGATATACACACACTTTTAGGATATCCCATATAGTTAAGTGGAGCTGGTTCTGCTCCAAGTTCTAGTGTATACTCATGAACCCATGTATTGATTTCATCTGTAGTTACACCTTCTTTTATTCTTTCTGCTACCATATCTAAAACCTTTTTAGTAACCTGACAACTCTTTCTAATACCTTCTATTTGTTCTTGAGTTTTTATAAGGTTTCTTGGAGGGGCTATAAGTCCTTTAAGTTCTAAATCACTTAATTTTTCATCCATAGACAGATGACAGTTTTTGTATTTTTTTCCACTTCCGCACCAGCACTTATCATTTCTTGATAATTTAGTCATTTATTCACCTTCTATAATATTTTAATTTGTTTTAATATAATTATATCACTTTATTCATATTTAACAATTTTATAGAAGTTTTTATCTAAGCATACCTCTTCCAACTCTTCTTAATTTTACTTTAACATTTACATTTATTTCAGATTCACATACAACTTTGTTCCAATCTATATCTGTTTTTCTTCCATACTTTGCCGCTGCAACTTTTCCAAGTTCCAAGCAATCAACTTTAATCTCTTGTTTCATTTTAGTGATAAATTTTTCAGAGGCTCTTTTTACTACTTCTTCTGCATCTTTCTCTATCTTTTTTGTGATATTTGGATTGTTTGTTACTCCCTTATATATTTCATTTTCTATAATGTCACTTTCTAAAAGTATATTTATATCAAATTTATATTTATCTCCTTCTTTTTTACAAGTTACTTTTTTCCTACTTATGCCATCAAGATTAGTATTGTGACCATCTTTATCTTCTATATGTACAATTCCTGATACCCTATTTTCTCGCAGTAAATTAATAACTTGTGCTTCTCCAATACTTACAACATATTCAAGCTTATCTTTGTTAAAGATTGCTACACCTGTCATTTGAAATATGCCATCCTTAATTTCTATATAAGGTAGTATTACATTTCTCCCTTCTCCCACTAGCCTTGTATAAATATCTATCATCTTATAATTATCTGAAAAAAAATTATAATTTACAGAGCTATCAATCATTCCTCGTATATAATCCGCGGCACTGTTATATCCTCTTACTTTAAAATTTAAAGCATCTTCGGTGTCTCCATTAAAAATAGCAACACGTGCTGTATCATTTGCATATGTATTATTAAATAAAGTATTTGCTATTGGATAAATAGATTTTTCTGCAACTTCTTTATTTATAAGTAATACTTTTTCACTTCCTAATATAAATTTTTTGTTAGACTTTGTTTGCCTATCTTCCCTAGTATTTGTTATACTCTCTGCATCTCCACCAATAACTATTGTATCAAGTTGTTGATTTCCAGTTAAAAATTGATATACAGCTATAGATACACTATATATTGGATTTTTTGTACTCCCACCTTTCAAATCATATCCTATTGCTATTGGAATATCTAGATTTTCTATAGCTACAAATTTATTTATATTAGTGACATATGAAATAATAAAAATCAAAAATCCTATGACTAAATAAACTTTCTTTATTAAGGAATATTTCATAATAATCAAGTCCTTTTGTTCTCTACTTTTTTATGAGTATTTAGCTTTTGTTTTTCTTTCATATATGTTATTGCAAAAATTACAGTTAAATACACTACATTAAATATTACAGTAGAATTTATTATTAAATTTCCTATATACCTTCTAGTTATTTCATTTTTATAAAGCATCGCAATAATTATTGTAATAGGAAATAAACCTACAGCCACTACTTTATTTTCTATTCCCAAATTAGATTTTATTCCAAGACATACATAATAATAATAGTTTGACGCAGTTTTTATCATTACTATGGACCACAAAGATACAAAAACAAATCTAAAATTATTTATTACTGGTACAACTATACTTTCAGTAACTAAGGTAAATGGCCATGAAGCTTTTGGCACTAATTCAGGTCCTAGATAGTATATACTTATAAATACTATCCAAGTGTATATTATCATTAATGTAAATATAGCTTTAAATATAGGCTTTTGTGGTGATTTTTTATTTTTGAAATACGGATGAATCAAAACCAAAAATTCTATTCCTGAATACTGAAATATAGTTAAAAATGTGGATTTAACTATATTTTTTACACTTGATTGAAAAACAGGCTGAAGATTTAATATACTACCACTTTTTAATGCTCCTATTGAAATAACTATAGGTATTATGAATATAATAATTATTAGTTTAGACATCCTCGCAATATTTTTTATTCCCGATAAGGAACAATACCATGCAACTGCAACTATGCAAATGATTATATTAATTCTAGGTAAAAATGTTACAGCATATACCCTTAATACATTTGTAAATCCTGATGTAATACTTGGTATTAACATAATAAATTCCATCATATAAATTAACCCTAGTATGGTTCCAAACACATTTCCAAAATATTTTTTCCCTATGGAGATAATATTATCATTAGGAAATTTTTTCATTATATAAACAGATATAGCCGCTATATAGCATGGATAAACTATACCTAATATGTTAGGTATCCAGCCATCTTGTCCTACCATCTTAACTATATCATGAGATAATTTAAAAAATCCTATTCCAATAATACTGCTCATACATAAATAATAAATATCATGTTCATCTAGTAAACTATTTTCGTTTTCCATTTGTTTTACCCCTAATTTTCACTTCAATATTTCCTTGCCTTATGATATTATTTTTTTCTATATTTTCAGGTCTCTTATTCATCTTTTTCAGTGAGGTTCTTATGAAACTATCTTTTAACAATTCTTTCTTCATTGAAAAATACGGCGCATTGAAAGTTTCTAATCTATATAAATGAGTAATTATTAAAAACCATCCTATTGCTATTCCAAATATACCCAAAAAATTTGCTAATATAAGCATTACAAATCGCAATAATCTTATGGCGAGTGACATATCATAATTCGGTATTAAAAATGTAGATACTACTGTTATGCCTTCAATAAGTGCTGTAGGTGGACTTACGATTTTTGCTTCCACCGCAGTTTGGCCTATAATTATACCTCCAACTATACTTAATGTTTGAGCTATTTTAGAAGGTAATCTCATACCACCTTCACGCAAAAGCTCCACTATTATTTCCATGGAGAGTATTTCTGTAAATGGAGTAAGGGCAATTCCTACTCTTGATTGGTTTATTGGAATTATAAACTGCACAGGTATTAATTCAACATTAAATTTTATAACTGTTAAATATATTGATGGTAATGTTACTATTACAAGAATGCTTAAAAACCTTAGTATTCTTGTAAAGTTTGACACCCAAAATCTTTGTGTGTAATCTTCAACTCCATGAAAAAATTCCACAAATAAAGCTGGAACTGTAATTACCTGTGATACTCCACTTAAAATTACTGCAATTCTTCCTTCCATTAAATTTGCCTCTACAATGTCTGGTCTTTCTGTATTAAAAACTTGTGGAAATATTGAATATGTCTCTCCCTCAATAAACTGTTCTAATACTCCGTTAGAGTTTATTGAATCAATGTCTATCTTATTTAATCTTTGTTTTAATGTATTTAATGCATCTTCATTTACTAAATCTTTTATATACATAATTGCTAAATCAGTTTGTGATCTTTTTCCTACTTTGAAATTTTCTATAGTTAATCCTTTTTCTTTTATTCTTCTAGTCATAATGCTTATATTAGTTTGAATATTTTCCACAAAACTTTCTCTAGTACCTTTTACTGAATACTCGTTTATAGAATCAGAAATTCCCCTGTGTTGTCCTCCTACACTGCTAACTATAATATAGCTTTTTAAGTAATCAATTATAATTCCTGTATTTCCTGTTCTTATACTCTTAGAAAGTTCATCTAAATCTGTTGTAATTTTTGTATCACTACTAGGTATATACCTTTTGCACAGATAATCTGGGAGATTTTCTTCTAATTCAAGTTCCTCATTTACTTCTAACATTAATGGATTTAATACCGTCTTGTTTATAAGATTTTTATCAGCTTCTCCATCCACATATATTACATAGGCAGGAATTTTTTTTGTTTTTCCAATTATAATATCCTTAACTACAACTTGTGACTCAATTCCTAGTCTTTCTATAACATTATTTACTATAGCATTATTTTTTTTCACATATCATCACCTAAATTTAATATTCCACAGTATACAACTTTTATTCTTAAAATCCTTTATTGAATTCATATATTAATATTTCTATATACAAATAAAAAAGGTATCTTAAAATGATAGTTTTCTAACATTTTAAGATACCTTTTAAATTATTTACATTATTCTTTTTTACTTATTCTCTAAACTAATTTACTTTACTTTGTTTATTTATTATTATATTTAAAATTACTCCAACAATGGCTGCTAAGCTTAATCCTGTTATTTTTACACCAGCTGTTACTGGAATTCCTAATGTAACCCCTGTAAATTTCTCAACATAGCTTGTTCCTAGACCTACTATTATTATAGTAGCTATTACAATTATATTTTTCACATTAAACTCAACTTTGCCTTTACCTAATGTTTTAAATCCTATTATTGATATCATGCTAAATAACATTAAGCTTATTCCGCCCATTACTGGAACTGGTATTGATCTTAAGAATCCTCCTATCTTAGCTATAAATCCAAGACATATTGCAAATACAGCTGTAATTCTTAAAATTTGTGGATTGTAGTTTTTAGTTATAGCTAGAACCCCTGTGTTTTCTCCATAAGTTGTATTTGCAGGTCCTCCTATAAGTGCTGCAACTGAAGTTGCAAGTCCATCTCCAAGTAAAGTTCTATGAAGACCTGGATCTTCTATAAAATTCTTTCCTACAACTTCTCCGTTTGTAGTTATATCTCCTATATGTTCCATGAATACTGCAAGTACTACTGGTGCTATTATACAAATTGCGCCCATATTAAATTTAGGTAATCTAAAGTTCGGCATTGATACAAGTGGTGCATTAGCTATTATATTTGTATCTACTATTCCAAGTTTAAGTGATACTAAATATCCTACTATTACAGCTATTAATATTGAAAGTTGTTTTAAGAATCCTTTTCCTTTTAAAGTTATAATAAGTGCTATTGCAAGAGTTAACCCTGCAACTACAAAGCTATTTGATGCCATGTCAAAAGCTGTTGGTATTAAAGTTAAACCTATTACTATTATCATTGGTCCTACTACATGATTAGGTAATACTTTTCTTATTTTGTCTACACCTATTTTCTTTACTATAAGAGACATTATTATATATATGAAACCAGCTATCATAATTCCGCCTTGTGCATATGCTAAATCTCCATTAAACTTGTCTCTAACCATTATTATACTTCCTATGAATGCAAAAGATGAACCTAAGAATACTGGAACTTTTCTCTTTGTACATAGATGAAATATCAATGTTCCTATTCCTGCTGATAAAAGTGCTATTGAAGGATCAAATCCTGTAAGAATTGGTACTAAGACTGTTGCTCCAAACATAGCTATTAAATGTTGAAGTGCTAATATCATCTTCTTTCCTACTTGTAATGTCTTTGATGTTCCCTTGATTTGAACATTTTCCTTTAAAATTGTGTTTTCAGACATAAAAAAACCTCCTTATATTTTTTATTCTAAGGAGAAATTCATCTTCTCCTTTTTTCAGCCTCACTGGACTGATTTAAAAAGTTATCTTTAAAATAATCATATAATAAAAAAACCTCTTGCCTACTGACAAGAAGTTTGAGTTATCTTAAATATAAATACAAACATAGCTAAACTATCAATCTTGTCAGCCTCTCTGGACCGTATTAAAGATTATCTTTTCTTTTTTAGTATTGTACCATTTTCAAACAAATTTTTCAATACAAATTTTTTATCTATTCCTAATATATGAAACTTACTCCTTTACACTCTAATAAAATTCTTAAATCTGATTTTATACTATCTTTTACATTTATGTTTTTCTTTATTTCTTTATAAGTTTCTATAATTATATTCTTGCATAAATTTCTACTAGGTATATCAATTTCATTTATAAACTTTATATATCCAATTACACTTTCATTATTTATATTTTGTTTAACATACATACTATTTTTAATAATTTTTGTTATATTTGTATTTTCACGTCTTTTATATATTTTAAAATATATTTTTCGTTTAACACTATTAAACTTTCCCATCCTCCTCACCTCTAATAAAAATATAAAGATAATAATATAATATATGATTATTCTTTATAAAATACCACTTTTTTCTTTTGATAAAAAATATTTTTTAATAATTACTATTAATTATTCCAATAATGTGTTATTATTAATTTATAAATAAAATTTGTATGAGGTGATAAATTATGTTTAAATTACCAAACCTACCTTATGATTATAATGCTTTAGAACCATATTATGATGAAGAAACTGTAAGAATTCATCATGATAAACATCATCAAGCTTATGTTGATGGATTAAACAAAGCTGAAACAAAACTTATGGAAGCAAGAGAATCTGGTGATTTTTCTACAATTAAACATTGGGAAAGAGAACTAGCATTTAATGGAGCTGGAAATATTCTTCACACTTTATTCTGGGAAAATATGATTCCTGGTGGATCTGAACCAACTGGTGAAATTATAAACAGAATCAACAAAGATTTTGGTAACTTTGATAATTTCAAAAATCAGTTTAGTGCAGCAGCTGCAGCTGTAGAAGGATCTGGATGGTGTGCTCTTGTTTGGATTCCTAGATTTGAAAAATTAGAGATTCTTCAAATTGAAAAACATCAAGATTTAGCTATACTTGGAGCTACTCCTCTTTTATTACTAGATCTTTGGGAACATGCATACTATTTAAAATATCAAAATAGACGAGCTGATTTCATAAAAGCTTGGTGGAACATAGTTAATTGGAACATAGTTAATGAAAGATATTTAAATTCAATAAATAAATAATAAAAATAATAAAAAATGCTAGAGCTATCTGCCCTAGCATTTTTTATTATTTTTTTCTTCTTAACTATTACTTTTTTCAATTAAAGGTTCTGCTGCCATATCCACTAAAACTTCTCTTATATCAGATGCCTTGTCTTCATCTACAAGAACTATAATATAATCCCCTGCAAAAATAGTTGTATTTCCTCTAGGAATTATTTCTTTTTGTCCTCTTTTAATTGCTACAAGAAGACAACTTTCAGGCCACTTTATATCTTTTATCTTCTTTTGTTCTAAAGAAGTTCCAAGACAAACTGCCACTTCTAGTAATACCTTGTTTGAACTATTACCAATAAACTTATTTTCTCCACTATTATTCTTAGAGATAAATCTTTCCAATAAGGATTCATATATAGGTGATGATTTTAATGCATCTGCAACTACATAAGCCACAATTGAAACTACACTTAAAGAAAGTAAGTTACTAAAAGAGCCTGTCATCTCTGTTATTAAAATACTTCCAGTTATAGGTGCTCTTACAATTGCAGTAAAATATGCCGCCATAGCTAAAACAATAAAATTTCTAATATACATAGGATCTAGATTTATTAGTTTAACTAATATTTCTCCATATATATTTCCCGTTATTGCACCTATAATTAACAACGGCAAAAATATACCACCTGGTACACCTGATCCATAACAAATCATTGTGAAGAAAAACTTAACTATTAAAATTACAAGTAACATTTTTAAAGTCCAGTTTTCATGGAAAAGATGCATGATAAGTCCATGTCCTGAACCCAATCCATTTGGATAAACTAAGGCCAATATTATTGCAACACCAAAAGGCACTATAGCTCTAAACTCCGGCTTTAACCACTTAGCTTTTCCATAAATGTCTTGAGTTTTTAAAATCATCTTGTTAAAGGCAACACCGAATACCCCTGTTATAATTCCTAAAATAATAAGATACAAATAATATTTCAAAGGTATAGGGCTAATAAGATGAAAATCAAAAACAGGTCTTAACCCAAAGAACTTTTTAGATACGCAATCAGCGGTAAGTGATGCTGACATTGCAGAAATTAATATTAAAGGTGAAAAATTCTTATGAATTTCCTCTAGTGCAAACATTACTCCAGCAAGTGGTGCATTAAAAGCAGCTGCAAGTCCAGCACTAGCTCCACTAGTTATTAGATACTTTTCCTCTACATTAATTCTTTTAAAAATTCTACTAAAACCTTGTCCAACAGAAGCTCCTATTTGAATTGAAGGACCTTCTCTACCTAAAGATAATCCTCCACCAATGGCTAATATACCACCTAAGAATTTTCCTATAATAACAGTAAACCAATTCATTTTTAATTTTCTAAGTAATATTCCCTCTACTTGAGGAATTCCACTTCCTGAAATCATAGGTTCTTTTTTTACAATTTGTCCTATTATTAAAGCAATAACAATAAATATAAAAAACCATAAAACAACTGTAGTCATAGTATGTACATTTTCTACAAAGTGTTTTCTTGTAAAATTCCATATAGTTTCTACACCAAATCTATACAAAACTACAATTAATCCTGCAAAAAAACCTACAGCAGCACCCTCAAGCACAAGCTTTAATCTAAAATCATGCCAATGCATTAAGGTGTTAT
This sequence comes from Clostridium novyi NT, assembly GCF_000014125.1. NCBI lineage: Bacteria > Bacillati > Bacillota > Clostridia > Eubacteriales > Clostridiaceae > Clostridium > Clostridium novyi. The sequence continues at coordinate 1,850,031 of NC_008593.1, forward strand.
ATGTTCCGTTTTTATTTTCTCCCTCCACTGTTTACTTTTCACTCCTCTATTTCTAAATTTACACATACAATTTTAATTATAAACATGAAAAATCTTATTATCAACTATAACTACATATTTAAATATAAAATCTCTTTGATATAAATATACCAATTATTTTAATGTTATTACTTCGATATATTATATATTATTTATTTCCTTAAAAATAATTCTATTATAATATATGTAAATTTATATCTAGATATCAACTATTTTACAATTTATTCACTTATTATTTCTTAATTTTTTTAAAAAAATTTAATAAAAAATTTAAAACTTACTTTGGATTTTTTGCATTTGGCATTATAATCATATTATAACTACTTATTCATTAATATACATAAACATGAAAGGAGATTAAATTAATGATTAAAAATTTTGCACATAGGGGCTTTAGTAGTAAATATCCAGAAAACACACTTTTAGCTTTTGAAAAGGCAATTGAACTAGGCGTTGACGGAATAGAGTTGGATGTTCATTTGTCAAAGGATAATGAAATGGTTATTATTCATGATGAAAACGTTTCTCGAACTACTAATGGAGAAGGTTATATAAAAGACCTTACATATGAAGAAATTAGTAAACTAGATGCATCATACATTTATACAGGTCAATATGGATTTAATAAAATACCTACTCTTAGAGAATACTTTGAGCTTGTAAAAGATAAGGATGTAATTACTAATATAGAACTTAAAACTAATATTTTTGAATATCCTGGTATAGAACAAAAGGTATGGGAACTTATACAAGAATACCATCTAGAAAGCAAAGTAATTATATCAAGTTTTAATCATTTCAGTGTTATGCGTATGAGAAAAATAGCACCTATGCTTGAGTACGGATTACTAAGTGAAACTTGGCTTATTGATGCTGGAAACTATGTAAATAATCTTGGAATAAAATATTACCATCCAATATTCAGAAATCTAACAGATGAAATTGTAAAAGAAATTCATCAATATGGAATAAAAATTAATACCTACACTGTAAATACTGAGGAAGATATTAAAGATATGATTTCCAAAGACATAAATATTGTAATTAGTAACTTCCCTGATTTAGTTAAAGAAATTATGAAAACTTATTAAACCTAAAATATTAAAGGAGTGTATATCTAATGGACAATCTTGAAAAAATCCTTTCACTTGTAAACTCATGGATATGGGGAAAATGGCTGGTATTTATATTATTAGGACTTGGAGTATTATACACAATCGCTAATGGATTCATACAAATAAGACATTTTAAATTTATAATGAAAAAAACATTAATTGATTCTTTTAAAGCAAGAAACGTTGAAAAAGGACAAGGTTCAATTTCATCATTTAAAGCTATGATGGTAACTCTAGCTGGAAATGTTGGTGGCGGAAATGTAGTTGGTGTTGCAACTGCTATAGTCGCTGGTGGTCTTGGATCTATATTTTGGATGTGGTTTGCTGCATTCTTCGGTATGGCATTAAAGTATGGAGAAATAATTCTTTCTCAATTATATCGTGGTAAAGATTCAGAAGGAAATCTTTTAAGTGGACCTATGTACTATATAAAAGATGGTTTAAAATTACCTTGGCTTGGAGTTGTAATAGCTATATTTATGTGCATTAAAATGATGGGTGCAAACTTAGTACAATCTAATACTATATCTGGAATACTTAATTCAAATTATAAAATTCCTACTTGGATAACTGGTATTTTATTAATAACTTTTTTAATGACAATTACTTTAGGTGGATTAAAAAGAGTTGTTGATATTGCTACAGCTCTAGTACCTATAATGTCAATATTCTATATAATTACAGGTATACTAGTTATATTATTAAACATTCAAAACGTACCACACGTTTTTGCAACTATATTCACAGAAGCTTTTTCATTTAAAGCTGTAGGTGGTGGCGTTGGCGGTATTGTAATTGCTAAAGCTATGCAATTTGGTATAACTCGTGGAATGTATTCTAATGAAGCGGGTGAAGGAACAGCTCCATTTGCTCACGGTTCTACAATCGTTTCACATCCAGTAGAAGAAGGTATATTAGGTGTTACAGAAGTATTTTTAGATACTATTGTAGTATGTACAATTACAGCACTTGTAATTGGTGTTACAAACGCGCACACTTCTGGATTACCTGCAACTGTTATGGCAATTAGTGCATTTGGAACAATCTGGGCTCCATTAAAGCACGCTGCAACCTTTGCCCTTCTTTTATTCTGTTTTACAACACTTATAGGACAATGGTTTAATGCAGCTAAAAGTTTTACTTACGCATTTGGTCCAAAAGTTACATCGACTTGCCGATATATATTCCCTTTCCTATGTATTATCGGAGCATTAACTAAAATAAGCCTTGTTTGGACTATACAAGACTTAGCAATGGGACTAGTTGTAATCCCTAACATGATTGCTTTAATTGCACTATTTCCTCGTGTTCGTGAACAAACAAAAGATTACTTTTCTAAACAAAAGGACGTTTCTGTAAACTCAGAAAACTTTTAAACATATATTAAAAATAAAAAACAGTCTTTGTATACATTTATACAATGGCTGTTTTTGTATTAATAATTTAATCAAACGCCTTATTCCTTATGGATTTGTTTGACCATTATTATAAGTTCCTTCTTTACAATTAAAACTTATATCCTCTCCATTACTTGTAGCAATTATAGTTCCACATTCATCTGTTCTATAAACTTTTATATTTCTTGATTTTAACTTATCCATTATAACTTTATGTGGATGACCATAGCAATTTCCTTTTTCACAAGATATAACTGCATACTTAGGATTTACTTTATCTAAAAATGAATTTGTAGAAGAAGTTTTACTTCCATGATGCCCTACTTTTAATACATCAGCTTTAATATCATATCCTAATTGCAATATTTCTGATTCAGAAAATTTTTCTGCATCACCAGTAAAAATAAAACTTCTATTACCAAAGCGTAACTTTTGAACTATAGAATAATTATTTGTGCTTTTATAAGCATGATCTTTAGGTGCTAGTATTCTAAACGTAGCTTTTCCCAAATTATAATTTGTACCAATTATAGGCTGGGTTATATTTAATCCTTTATGCTTAGCTGCTAACAATACATCCTTAAAGGTCTTAGTATTAGCAATTTTTTTAGGCATCAATAAGGTTCCAATTTCAAAATTATCTATAACCTTATCAAGTCCCCCTATATGATCTTCATGTGGATGTGTTCCGATAACATAGTCTAATCTTTTTATTCCTAAACCACGTATATAATTAACTAAAATATTCTCAGCTGAATTAGGTCCTGCATCAATTAACATAGTATATCCATCTTGTTGAACCAAAGCAGAATCTCCTTGCCCAACATCTATATAGTGAATTTTAATATTTTCATTACCATTTGTTATCATGACCTTATCTTTAGTTTTTTGTGTGTCTACAATCTCCGATGAAAAAGTTTTGGTATCTGCAAAAGATGTAAATCTTATTCCTAGCATTAACATAAAACATAAAATTAAACTTTCAATAAATTTAATCTTATACTCCGAAAACCTTTTCATATATACCTCCAATATTAATATTTATATAAAAATTATATAATATTTTTCCATAAATTTCAAATACCAAAAATATTAATTTCATCTTAGTAAACTTCAAATTATACTAAAAACTCTAGGATTAACCTAGAGCTTATTTAATACTTATTTTTGTTTTTATATAGTATTACCACTAAACTGTGAAAATCCAGTTTTGCTTTTTTGTCTATTTATGAACAATATCTAATCTTATAAAGAAACCTTATTTAATAAATCTTGAATACATCTAATGTTAATGTTCAACCAAATTTGAAAAAACTTGAAACTTTTTTAAATATATATTTAAATACATCTCATGTTAATGTTCAACTCTCACTCTCAAGCAAATAAATTATTTAATTATGCATTTAAATACATCTCATGTTAATGTTCAACCAATTATGTCCACACTCAATATTATAAAGTCGATTATTTAAATACATCTCATGTTAATGTTCAACAATATTAAAGAAATTTAAAAAGAAGAAACATTTATGATTTAAATACATCTCATGTTAATGTTCAACAAAGATTGTCGAAAAACTAAAAGCGAACACTTGTAAAATTTAAATACATCTCATGTTAATGTTCAACAATTGGTGTTGAGCACCAATCTTTAGTTGTTATAGAATTTAAATACATCTCATGTTAATGTTCAACATTGCCTCAATTACTTCGGGGGTTGCTAAATAAGTAATTTAAATACATCTCATGTTAATGTTCAACCTGTGTCAATTCTAAAATCTGATTTATCCATTCTTATTTAAATACATCTCATGTTAATGTTCAACACAAACTAGACAATATAAACAAGAAATTTCAAGTAATTTAAATACATCTCATGTTAATGTTCAACTATTGGTGGGATAGTGAAGATGCATGTATTAGTGCATTTAAATACATCTCATGTTAATGTTCAACAATTCAAAATATTAGACCTGTAAATTTCTTTTCCATTTAAATACATCTCATGTTAATGTTCAACTGTAACAAAATTATATTTTTTTCTTCCTGGGAGTTAATTTAAATACATCTCATGTTAATGTTCAACAATGGCTACTAATAAAAAATTTAACTTTACAATCGAATTTAAATACATCTCATGTTAATGTTCAACTAATTTTACGATTGATGATGATAAGAGGTCTATAATATTTAAATACATCTCATGTTAATGTTCAACTTCTATTTTTTCTTTTACCTCGTTAGGTGTTTCGTCATTTAAATACATCTCATGTTAATGTTCAACAAGATAAAACCGCAAGTAGGTGATTATGTAATATATTTAAATACATCTCATGTTAATGTTCAACTTTCCAATGTTAAAGAGGAAGGAGGACAGAAGATGGGATTTAAATACATCTCATGTTAATGTTCAACGAAGTCCAGTAGACAAATGGGGGTGTACTGTGTGACGTATTTAAATACATCTCATGTTAATGTTCAACAAATATGTTCCAATCGAAATTGGAACAGATGAAGTATTTAAATACATCTCATGTTAATGTTCAACGGAAATTAAGTAACGAAGAAAGTGTCCAAATAGCATTTAAATACATCTCATGTTAATGTTCAACTACAGTAAAATAGCCATTCCTTATTTTCATTATACCCTTGGAAGTATTGAAAATAAAGACTTTCGTTAATTTTTTCCCAACCGATTTTGATTATTTAATTTTTTCACTAAAAAACCTTATCAAACCCTTTTAAATTAAGAGGTTTAAGCGATTTTACTTTATGAATCGATTGGGAAAATAATTTTTATAATATTAAGTCTTCTGCTGTTTCAATATCTATGCCAAGTACCTCTTCGCCAAACACTTTGTTATTTAATAATTTTATTATACATATAAAATCTTCTCTTTCATCTATAACTTTTTTTAAATCTTCTCTAAGTTTTATTATTTTTGAAGGTGTTATTTCACCTCTAAAAACAGATCTCTGATAATGAGTTAAGTATTTTTTACAAACTTTAAAAACCTTATTTACTCTTTTTTCCTTTACATCATAAAATAAAAATGCATAGTTATAATTCATATTTTTACTCATTACATCTTCTCCTTAAGTCTAAATGGCTTAAACTCTTTTTCTTCCAATATTGTTTTTATAAGTTTGTAGCAATCTAACTTAATAGCTGTTTTATATGTTAATTTTCTTTTTAATTTTGGATGTTCAAAAATTGACTCTAATCGCTCCTCAAACGCCGTTATAAAAATCTTTTTTCCAGCTTCATTCATAATACAATAATTTAAATTCTTATCAAAATGTTTAGATACCTGTATCTTTTTTCTATTTACAAGTTCAAATATAGTTTTAAAAGTTATTATTGGTTTAAATACTTCACTTAAATCTAAACTCAAGGAAAATCTTCCTTCTGATGGTTCATGTAAAAAACTTATTTTCTGATCTAAATGAGTATTATATATAACTGCTACAGTTTTAGAATACAACATACTATTTCCAAAGGATATCATTGCATTTATAGGATTATCTGGTGGTCTTTTTACTCTTTTATTCATTATAAAATCTTCAGGTAATATATATTTAAAGTTAGAATAGAACCTTTGCCAAACTTCTCCTTCAATCTGCAATAAAGATTTTATATCTTGCACATTATCTAATTTACTTTGAAACTCCCCCTTTATCCAATCTAACAATTCTTTAACTTCAAAAATATCGTGCTTATAATAATGGTACATAACTTCATGTATATTTTCTCCAATACCCCTAACAACTTCTTTAGCTATTTCAATTCTTCTATTTTTATAAGCTTCAACTTGTTTTACTAAAAGTCTTCCACTGACTAAGCTTTCCTTTGGATAAAAAGTTCCACTATATCCTCCATAATAATTAAAAAAATGCATTACAATATTATTATGAGCTATAAAATCTAATAACTTTGTATTTAATGATATTTCTGATAAACAGTAAATTTCTTTAACATTTTCTATTGGTATATATGTATTTTTATTATTCTTTCTAAAACATAAAGAATTATCTTTTCGTGAAAGCTCTCCCATAGACATTAAATATTTAGTACTTCCCATATTAACCTCCTTTTATATATAACAATATTCATAGTAAGCACACTTCTTACACTTATTATCAAATTCTACTTTTGGTGGATTTTCACTTTCTATTAATTTTTCTATATCAGATATAATATTTTTTAGTTGTTCTTCTTTTTCATCAGTTAATTCTTCATATATTATCTTGTTAGTACCTTTCTTTTTTTCCACAACCTCAATCTTACCCTTTTTATTTATCCCCTTATCCTTTAAAACTTTTAAATAAAACAATACCTGCCATCTAACAGCTTCTATATCTGCATCAGACTTTTTAACTTCTACTAAATATTCTTTTGTTATCTTATCTATTTTTATATTTTCTATGGCTACTTCTGTATTTTTGCTATGTTCTTCTTTTATCTTATGTATGGCTTTTCCTATCTTAACATCTTCGCTATTACTTTCCATGTTTATTCTATTCCCATGTAAATAACATTGTCTTTTGCAATGTATATAATAGTTTACTAATGTACCATTTACCTTCATTTTTCCTCCTAACAAATATCAAGATTTATGCCTTCAAATTTTTTTCTATCAAATTTTCCATTTGTAAAAAACTCTTCTCCATCTTCTATATAAAAAATTTCACCTATATATTCTGTATAATTAAAGTTGCATTTTTTAACTTTATATATGAAGTAATTCATATAAGATACAACTTTTGATAGTTTAACTTTCCTTTCTGCATAGTCCATTTCATTATCTTTTAAAAGTTCTTTATAACTATTCCAAACTTCTTTCCCCTTTAATACTTCTCCACCTTCTAATTGAATTTCTCTACTTAAAAATACACTACTTTCCATTTTGTCATCATCAATTAACTTCATTCTTTCACTGACATCCATAAAATTAAGTTTACTCACAATATTTTCAATAAAATTCACCATACTGCCCTCTTTATACTCATCATTTCCGTTTTTGTTAATAATTTCTAAAACATACTCATAAAATTTATCAAATTCTTTATTTTCTAACCACTTTTTAGTATCAAATTTTTCTGATATTAATGTTAATTGCTTTTGTTTTCTATAATCATTTTTATAAATTCCCCCTGCACTATCTATGTTAAAAAAGTACACTATACCTGATTCTTTTAAACAACTTCTATTTATTCTACCTAGAAATTGCTCATCACAATCTATCATTGATATATCTTTATATCCTATATCCATATCAATATCTACTCCAGCTTCAATAACTTGGGTTGCAACTAAAATAATATTTTTTTCTTTGTTTATTTTATTAATAATTATATTTCTATCTATACTGTTGTCATCTCCAGTTATAAGTTCAATGTCTCTTTTATCATCATTGCCAAGTCCATATTCATACTTATAATCTTTCAACATTTCATAAAAATCTACAGCCGTACTCTTGTTTATGAATTCTATTAATATGTTCTTATTAGAACTATTAGCTTGTTCTATTACCTGATTAAGTATTTCTTCTAGTTTTTCATCTTTATCATCAAGCTCCAAATCTATCAAAGAATAATCAAGTTTAACTCTATCTTTAAATAATCTGTTTTTAAAATATTTTTCTCTGTTTAATATTAGATTTACACTATTACTCTCTCCATCTATTAATACATCTAATTTAGGCAAAGTTGCTGACATTATTATGAATTTAATGTTTAAAAGCTCTGAATAATAATTTAAAAATGTAATGATTTCTTTCCATATATAATTTTTATAGCTTTGTATTTCATCTAAAACAATTACACTGTTACACAATTTAACTAATGGGAATAAATCTTCTTTAGAGATTCCAAAGAAGTAATTAAATAAACTTACATGAGTGGTTAAAATCATTGGATAATTTAAAAACTGTCTGTCTAATAATGATTTATTGTAATCTTTTGTATTTTCATCTGAATCCTTATTTTTCACTTTTATAGGAGTTATAGAATTTATAACTGCCATACTATCTAATATGTACTCTTGGTTGTTAAATATCTTTTCTATAGTTCTTGTATTTTGTTCAACTAAAGTATTAAATGGATATACATAAATTAGCTTTTTTAAATCCTTTTGTTTTTCTATAAGTTTAAAAGTTAAATTAAAAGCAACATTACTTTTACCACTTCCAGTTGGCGCTTCTAAGTAAAATATATTTTTATCTAAATTTCTTAAAAGTTCCTTTTCAGCATCTAAAAATAATTCTTTTCTTAAAATATTTATATCATCTACATTTGAAAAATCTTCTTTTAAACCATATTTACTTTTTTCATACTCTCTAGTATCTTTATTTATGTTTGTACTGTTAAATGTATCATAAAAATCGTGTATATCCTCTATGTCATTAAAACCTTTAACTTCACTGCAATTTTCAAATTCTGATGTAGAATAATAATCACACATAAGAAGTGTTGATAACATTAATCTTACATATATATAAAATAAAACAGATATATTTTTTTCTTCTTCCTCATACACTTTTAAAGTTTTTTCGGCAAGTTTAAATAATTTGCCTAAAATGTTATCCTTAGTAGTAAATTCTATTACTTTATTATACATATCTTCAAAAATACATAACTCACTTGAACACAATCTTTGTCCTTCTCCATCATCTTGTGTTAATTTAGCTCTAAAATCATCTAATTTATCTAATCCAGTATGATGTTTAGATATTACATAAGCATTTAAAACCATAAATAGTCTTAACTTTTTCTTATTTTCTTTATTAATTAATTCACTATCTGATTTTATTTTTTTATGATAATAGTCCATATATATCAATGAAGATAAACATGAATGATTTGAATTACTGCACTCAATATCTTTTTTATCTTTAAAATACTTATTTTTCATTTTTATCGTTTGAAAATTAATATTTATTTTTCCAAGATCATGCATATATATTGTATTTACTATCATCTCTCTAAATAAACTTTTTTCTTTATCACTAAATTCTTTACAAAGTTTTGCTTCAAATTTTAAAAATATATTATCTAAATTTTTATTTTCTACTAACTTATAAAAATATTTTATTGACCTTTCTAAATGCTCCTTTAAAGTTTCTACTTTTTTATTATCATCCATTGTATGAGCATATATTTTATCAGAATTATTAATATACATTTCAATATTAAATTTCTTGGATTTATCAAAATACATAAAGTCACTTCCTTTATAGGGTTTGTTTTTTCTTTTAAAGGTGAGAAAAAATTCTCACCTTTAAAAGAAAAATATATTTTTATCGTTACATTTATATATATTAAACTCTTGACTATGCTTTGCATCTAAAGAAGCATTAGTAAGCATAAATCTTTCTAATTCATATTTATTAGTCGTTTCTTCTAACGCTATAGGCAAGTCCTCTTCATACTTCCATATAGTTTCATCACAATCTAAGTCATCATCCTCATCTAAGTTTACTGAAAAATAGTTACTAATAAACAAGCTATTTAACTTATCAATATTGAGTACCTTTTTTGTATCATTTATAATTTCCACAAAGCTTATATCTGCCAAATGATCATTTTTACCTAAGTAAGGTATATACTTGAATCTATAATTTTTTAATCTATCAGCTAATTGTTCTGTAATTTCATTTTCAATAAGTATATATATTTCCCATTTAGGTTTTTCAAGCCATTGCTCTTTAACTATTAGGTTTCCACCCTTTTCCTGTGACGCATATCCTACTGAGTTATTGAAAGTCTGAACTTTTTTTAAATTATATCCATGCTCATTTATAGGTACAATTCCTATCTTTATATCCTTTAATTTTTCATAGAATTCTGGATACACTCTTTCTTTTATGTTATGTTTATAAAACTTATTACACTGACTGTTGTACCCTTTATAACCCATTATGGCTCCTAAAATTCCAAGCAATGCTACTTTGTGTATATTACCATAAGTAAAATATAAATAAGTATTTACATCTGGTCTTTTAAAAAACGCTGTTTCTCCACTTAATTGAAATTTTAAAACATCCATTTTTATACCTCTTTTTTATTAAGTACTTCTTTAGTAAATATATTGAACTCTTTAGCTGTTTTTATATCACTATCAAGATCAGTAGTATATGGATTATAATAAATTTCAATAGACTTAATTTTATCTTTTAATCCAGCTATTAGTTTACCGCAAGTTAATTTAATAACTCCCTTATTATCTTTCTTTTTAAACTCTACAAATTCACTTAAATTTGGAAGATATAATTCCTTATCAGTTTCTATAAATAATGCAAATTCATTTTCACAACCAACTTTTGAGTTTGTATTAAATGATGTAGCTGCAATTAATGAAGCATCTTTAAATCTTTTGTAATCTTCTTCAGTATACCCGTCAGTTACCCCTAGTTCTACAAACTCATCATAGGATGTTGGATTTATAGCAAATGGATAAAAATAATGAGCTTCATTACTAACTATCTTTGTTCCTAATGTTGAAGCTTTTGCCTCTTCCTTTTCTTCATCTTTATTTTTTGATGTTTTATTATTATCTTTAGAGGCATCTCTAAAAGGAGAAAGAATTTGTTGAACTTCTGCATAAGAATCTTCATATTTATTAAATCCTTGTCCTATTTGCACAGCACCAGTAATTGATATATTATTTCCTTCTTCTGCAAAAGTAGCTCCAAAGTTTTTAACATCTATAGCACTAAATAAATTAGTTAATACTTCCTTACCATCTTTTTTACTAGACTTACTTTTACCTTTAGTCTGCTTATCATTATTAGGTTTATCTTTTTCAAATAAAAATTCATATCTTTCCTTTAATGATCTTGGAGTTAAATCTGTTATACCATTTTTGTCTTTTTCAAGTTTCATTGATTTTATATATAATACTTTTTCTCCTTGTTGATCCCACATCTTTTTAATAGGGTACTTAAATGCTTTATCACTTCCAAATATCTCACCTGTTGAAATAGTTTTTGGATATCCTGTAAAATCAGCATTCCAATTTGCCATTATTGAAGCTATACCTAAAATACCGTATACTCTTTTATTCATCATCACCATTTCCTCCATTCTTATCATCATGATTTTGAGATTTCTCAAAAATTAAATTACTATGTAAATATCCTGCTATTATTAAATCATCTTGAACATTACCTGTAGGCTCATAAGATTTTACCATTGCCATTAAATTTTCAAATCTTCCTTTTACATAAGGTATTGTATAATTGTACTTCTTATATAACTTTATAAGTTCATCTTTAATTCTTTTATCATTTCTTGCATTTATAACTGGGTTTGCTAATGAATGAGGTCTATTTTTACTTTTATTTAAAGAAATAAAATACCCCGTTAATTGCCCTACTGCAAAATAATATTCCTGATCATTTTCTATACTAGGTGTATTTTCATCATACTTTATATTTATCTTTTTTCTTAATGAATCCTTAACACCCTTTAAAACATCTGCCATTGAAATTTCCTCTCCTTTAAAATATTTTTTTAAAGCACATCTTAAATTAAACTGTTCACTTGCTCTAACTATGTACCCATTATTAATAGCTCCTTTTATTAAACTTAGGCTTACTCTATTAAGTGCTTCCCTTGCTCCTTGTTCTCTACCTTTAACAAACCAATTAAATAGTACATTCCTACTTAATAATAAATTCATCTTTAAATTACTATTATTAATGGATAAATCCTTCGGCTCTGTAAAATAATTTGTATTTAAAAATTTACTAAACAAAATTTCATTTACAAGTGATTTTAAACTTTCTACTAAATTTATTTGTTTATACATATCTTGAGGATTTCTATCTAACTTGTCATAATTTATTTTAAGTACATTTTGAATTTTTATAGGTTCTCTTAATCTAACTTTGTAGTCCTCTATCACATCAAAATCTAAAATTTCAAGTTCTTTTCCTTTTTTTATCCTCATGTATATTCCTTGAAAATCTTCATTTAAACTTTCATTATTATTTAATGCAATAATTTTCTCTTTGTTTAGATAAATATTGACTTTCCCCTTGTTTGCCATATTCATTAAAAAATCAAATAACTTTTTTTGGAGTAATACTTGTTTTAAAGATATTAAAAATGGAATTGTGGTTTTTCTAGTCTTATTTTCTAAATAAGGTTTTTTTGAATTTAACCCCATATTGTTATTAGGAAGTCCATATAAGGTATCTTCTATATATGAATTCCAATCGGTGTTATTGTAAATATTAGGAATTAAATATTTTTTGCTTTCTTTTTCATATTCAGATAAGTCATACTTAAAAAATATTTTTAGATATGTTTTTTCTTTTGAATCTTTCGGAACTAAATCATATACGTTGTTTAATATCCACTGCTCTATTTTATCCAATCTTTCCTCATTAACTTTTCCTAATTCTTTTTCTGCTTCTTCATACATTTTTAGTTTATTCTGTTTATACTTATTTTGAGGATTTCTTAAAGCTTCATAATAACTATGAATAATTTCATTAGTTAACTTTCCATTTAAAAAACTATCTTTTTTTACAAAAAAAGTAAAATAATTATTAGAATGTATAACCTTTTTCTTTTCAATTGATTTATTAGTATCTTTTACTGCACTTAAATAGTCTGCTATACATATAAAATCAAAGTTGATAAATCCTGTAGTGTCTATTTCCTTGGTTTTATTATGTTTCTTTATTACTAACCTTTCTAGTTCACGAAAACCATCTTCAGTTTCTTCTAAAATTATATAATCTCCATCATCTGGAATATAATTTTTAGCAATAACATTGTCTATTTTATCTTCTGAATAACTTGAAAGTAAATAATCTACAGCTTGTTTTAACATATCTTCACCTCCTTATAACCATTTATAATTACAAAAACCAGCTCCTCTTGCTGAATTTTCTCCTAATGCCACACCAAGTGCAAAGTGAGCTAATTTTTGTGCTGTTTCATTGCTACTAATAAATAAAGTTATCTTATCTCCTAACAGAGTAATATTTTTGCACTTCATCGGTACTGGTTTGTTGTTATTAAAAATTAAATTATCATACAAACTAAAATTTTCGTCTATTTTTGTATTATAATATTGATTATATTTTTTTATTAAATTTTCTTTAATTAATCTTTCAAAATCCTCTAATCTTAAATTTTTTCTCCAATAGCCTTGAGTTGTTTTTAAAATAACTGGCATTATAGAATATATCTTTTCTATATATCTTTCGTGTATAATCTTTTCTTGTATTGTCAATACTTTAATGCACTCTGTATATTCATTAACTAAATTTTCTTTTATAAACTTAGCCAAACTTTCATCTACTGTTCTAATTGAAAAGTCATATATTTTCCCCTTTTTATAGACTTCTGATTTTTCTATTGGGTAAAACCCATTAAAACAATACATCTTAAACTTATTTTCTTCATGAAACTTAGAAAATTCTTCACTTTTGCATAGTATTTTATCTATAATTTGTGCAATTTTAACACTCATATATTCCCTTCGTACATCATTTAACAAGTACACTTTTACTTTTTCTTCAAACACTTCCATATTTTCACCCCTTATTTATATAATAATACCATTAATTAACATTGTCAATAAAATTTATAAGTTAATTACTAATATAAAAAATAGAGTTGAAGAAAATATTTTCAACCCTATTTTACCTTGTATTTAATTATTTAAGATTATATACTTCTATATCAATATTTAACTTAAATTGCCTTTCTTTATTTTTATATAATCTTTTGTCTATTAATAATATATAATAGTATATTTTTATTATTAGTATCTTTATTAAACTTATATTTGCTAAAAAACTTCTTATATTTTTCATTATTTAAATCTCCTTTTTAAATAATTTTATTAATAATTAATTCTATGTAATGTTTCATAAGTTTATTACTGATAACTATAACAAATACTACGAAAATTTTTTCCGTAGTATTACATCTCATGTTAATATTCATTATTTTTAAAATTCAAAAGTTAATTACATTTAAATACATCTTATGTTAGTTGTTCAAAAATAATTTTTTCTCTTTTATTATAACATAATTGCACCTCATACGAATATTAAATTTAAATACGTCTCATGTTATTGTTCAACTGAATTTACAATAGAACAAATAAAGTTTGTAGCTTATTTAAATACATCCCATGTTATTGTTCAACTTTAATTAAAAAAGATTATTCAAATATTTATAAATCATTTAAATACATCCCATGTTATTGTTCAACAAAGCCCCGTTATAACTTGAATAAGCGTTATTAAAGATTTAAATACATCCCATGTTATTGTTCAACTTTCAGGCGGAAACATGAACAAAACAGTAAACATAAATTTAAATACATCCCATGTTATTGTTCAACTTGCAATTCTTTATTAGTTAAAGCAATTCTTTTCGCCATTTAAATACATCCCATGTTATTGTTCAACACAAACCTCACCGATATATTATAGTGGTCAGATGAATTTAAATACATCCCATGTTATTGTTCAACAAAACAAGCTGGTAAAAAGAAGAATGATAGTATAAGATTTAAATACATCCCATGTTATTGTTCAACATTTATGTCAACAACCTGTCCTATTAAAGCGTCCAAATTTAAATACATCCCATGTTATTGTTCAACAATTGCTCTTCTTTACTTTGAACCTTTTTATCTTTGATTTAAATACATCCCATGTTATTGTTCAACCTTAATAAATTCAAGGAAATCATTATTTCCTTTACATTTAAATACATCCCATGTTATTGTTCAACGTGAAGAAACAACAAATTTAACTGCAGCTGAAAAATTTAAATACATCCCATGTTATTGTTCAACTTGCAAATTGTATAAGCAAGTGTGAATTTCTTACTTTATTTAAATACATCCCATGTTATTGTTCAACATTACAAGAAATGGTTAAGGAAATAAAAGAAAATATATTTAAATACATCCCATGTTATTGTTCAACTTTAATTTTTAAAATATTTTTATCTTTACAATTCTAATTTAAATACATCCCATGTTATTGTTCAACCAAAATAATAAAGCATTACTAAGTACAACAATTAGATTTAAATACATCCCATGTTATTGTTCAACTTTCTACTCAAATGGGATTCGACAAATCAGAATCGGATTTAAATACATCCCATGTTATTGTTCAACCGAAACTTTTCCAAATGGAAATTACAAGTATAGAGAATTTAAATACATCCCATGTTATTGTTCAACACATTTAGCAAGAAAGATGATATAACTGTAAAAGTATTTAAATACATCCCATGTTATTGTTCAACGAAATTGCCAACACTAAACTATTCTATTCTACGGAATTTAAATACATCCCATGTTATTGTTCAACAATCTAACGATTAGTGAGATAGACAAAATGAGCGATTTAAATACATCCCATGTTATTGTTCAACTTAGAATTTTTTACTCAGCATAGGCATTTAGGCTTATTTAAATACATCCCATGTTATTGTTCAACGTTGATAATAATTCTTATAATAGGAATTTAATTTTATTTAAATACATCCCATGTTATTGTTCAACTGACCGACTGATTCTTCATATACTTCATAATCACCATGATTTAAATACATCCCATGTTATTGTTCAACCGTTAAATGCTCCTGTTTTGTCGTTTGTAGCTTTGATTTAAATACATCCCATGTTATTGTTCAACCATAGTAAAATAGCCATTCCTTATTTTCATTATACCCTTGGAAGCATTGAAAATAAAGACTTTCGTTGATTTTTTTCCAACCGATTTTGATTATTTAATTTTTTCACTTAAAAACCTTATCAAATCTTTTAAAATTAGGATGTATAGACACTTTTACTTTATGAATCGGTTGGGAAAATATTTTTTATAATATTAAGTCTTCTGCTGTTTCAATATCTATTTTTATAACTTTAATTTATCACTTATGTTAAAAATAAATTCAGGTTCATCTACTTCTGGATATTCTTCATATATTACAAACGGATCTATATCTAAACAAGTTGATTCATCATAGCTATCATCTAAACTCCATGCTAAAGTTCCATTAAGTACAGTACATTTTTCCTTAAACAAGTTAATATCTTGGAGAACTTTAAAAACTCCATTTTTTATTAAATAACTTGCATCATATAAATGAATAGAACCATCATCAAAATATACATAAACTTTAAAATTATCTGTAGGAATAACTTGTATAACCTCAGGCATATATTCCATAATCATCCCTCCTAAGAAAGTGGTGCAATTCTATATAATGGTTGATGACTTCTTGCAAGTTCCCAATTTTGCATTAACTCATCCTTGTGTATCTCAGCCCATGCAAGAATTAATTTTAGTTGTCTTTTAGGAAAAAACCCTTTTATTACTTTACAATTTATAATATCCACCAAAACTTTATTTCCATTATATTCAGCATGAAAATGTGGCGGAACATGATCGTTATAATTTATAGTAACTCTTATTCCAAAAAATAAACTTATTTCTGGCATATAATCACTCCCTTAATAAATTTATATAAAAAACTCTATCATGAATTAATTTAAACACATCTCATGTTAATGTTCAACAAGCTTGTATTACCAAACTTAAGTTTTTGAACTATATTTAAATACATCTCATGTTAATGTTCAACATTTTTTAATAATTTGTATCTATTGTTTATATTTACATTTAAATACATCTCATGTTAATGTTCAACTATATTTGGTGTAGGTACAAATGTACCGATTTGTATTTAAATACATCTCATGTTAATGTTCAACAGTATTAGAAAAGGATAAAAACGGGGATAATGACGAATTTAAATACATCTCATGTTAATGTTCAACAGGTATTCTTTGTCCTGTACGCTTGTCATATTTCCACATTTAAATACATCTCATGTTAATGTTCAACAGCGATATGGTATATTAAAAGGGAACTAAAGAATATATTTAAATACATCTCATGTTAATGTTCAACGAATTGGCACATTATCTCCATTATTTAAATTACAAATTTAAATACATCTCATGTTAATGTTCAACAGGCATTTTTTTCATGGAAAAGATAGATTTTGAAAAATTTAAATACATCTCATGTTAATGTTCAACACCATACCCTATAACAGAATATAAAATAGCTTGTTGATTTAAATACATCTCATGTTAATGTTCAACTGTGTGTGGACACATAGAAACTGGACAAGATTTTTTATTTAAATACATCTCATGTTAATGTTCAACCTAAACCCTATATCGTGCTTAAAGCCTTGCGTATCATTTAAATACATCTCATGTTAATGTTCAACAGATTACTGGCCTCTTTAACGAAAATTGACGGAAATTTAAATACATCTCATGTTAATGTTCAACAAGAAACACAGGAAGATAATGCGATAGATTATTCATTTAAATACATCTCATGTTAATGTTCAACTCCCATTGCTAATATTGCAATGGGAATTATAACGGAATTTAAATACATCTCATGTTAATGTTCAACCAAAATGGCAAGGTACTATACGCTACGGTAACAGAATTTAAATACATCTCATGTTAATGTTCAACTAAATAGTGCGTTGGAAAATGTTCAGCTCGAATTTAATTTAAATACATCTCATGTTAATGTTCAACTTCTTTTAAAGGTGCATTACTTCCGTTAACCGAACGATTTAAATACATCTCATGTTAATGTTCAACTGCGACATGAATTTTAAACAGCTCTCTTGGCTATCATTTAAATACATCTCATGTTAATGTTCAACGGGAACAAGAGGCTTTTAACGATATGGTATGGAAATTTAAATACATCTCATGTTAATGTTCAACAGCTATAGGTCTTGGAGATATGAAAGACAACTCTATATTTAAATACATCTCATGTTAATGTTCAACGTTGAACGTTTGGAACAACCGCAAATGACTTTTAGTTATTTAAATACATCTCATGTTAATGTTCAACCAGAAGGTCCAGGAGGTGTTCCTAGTGGTTTAAGATTTAAATACATCTCATGTTAATGTTCAACGTCTAGAAGGTGCAGAATATTTTAAAGAGTTATCATTTAAATACATCTCATGTTAATGTTCAACACTAATAGAGGGTACTCTCCACATATTTTATTATTAATTTAAATACATCTCATGTTAATGTTCAACTCTAACATATCTACACGCTCTACAGTTTCCATTTTCATTTAAATACATCTCATGTTAATGTTCAACCTCTTAGAGGATAACTTAAGTTTAGCGAATTTTGCTATTTAAATACATCTCATGTTAATGTTCAACCCGAGAAACCTGTCGAAGATGGTACAAGCATGATATTTAAATACATCTCATGTTAATGTTCAACACGGTGACGGAATTATTTTAAACGCCGGTTACAAATTTAAATACATCTCATGTTAATGTTCAACAATTGTATATCTCCTTAACCCTTGCGTTGCCGATTCATTTAAATACATCTCATGTTAATGTTCAACTTTTTTCTTTTTCTTTTACCTTGTTAGGTGTTTCGTCATTTAAATACATCTCATGTTAATGTTCAACGGCATTAAAAATATCTTCAAAGGCATATGGGAAAGCAATTTAAATACATCTCATGTTAATGTTCAACGGTTATCCAAAAATCTATGCATTGGATAGTCAAAAATTTAAATACATCTCATGTTAATGTTCAACTACAAACACAAGATGTAGAAGGGCTACAAAAATGGTATTTAAATACATCTCATGTTAATGTTCAACTTAAAGGATTTTGAGGCGGAATCTGTGGCTTTCAAAAATTTAAATACATCTCATGTTAATGTTCAACCATAATCCACCGCATTATCTTCCTGTATCTCTTTTTATTTAAATACATCTCATGTTAATGTTCAACTAGGTATCACCCGCATTTACATTGTGCGTTTGTGTTATTTAAATACATCTCATGTTAATGTTCAACTGATTCGTTCTTTTATTTCTCAAGAACGTAAAGTGATTTAAATACATCTCATGTTAATGTTCAACATGTAGCGGATTATTTCTTATAATTGGAAAAACTATATTTAAATACATCTCATGTTAATGTTCAACCTTCTGTTTTTACTATTCTTGCTCGTGTTAAGAGATTTAAATACATCTCATGTTAATGTTCAACAGGCAAACAGGCTTTTAAGTGGACTGCTAAAGGCTTATTTAAATACATCTCATGTTAATGTTCAACCCTAAGTTTTCTACTAATGGTAAGGTTGTAACTTTAATTTAAATACATCTCATGTTAATGTTCAACTTTTTTCTGTCCTATTACAGAAATTTTGGCTATTGGATTTAAATACATCTCATGTTAATGTTCAACTATAATGACTAATAGGAAGTTTAATTTTACGATTGAATTTAAATACATCTCATGTTAATGTTCAACTTACTTGGAAGATGGTGAGTATAGTGTGGAGGATAATTTAAATACATCTCATGTTAATGTTCAACACATATTCAATCCCACAAAATCCCGACGCAATTCCATTTAAATACATCTCATGTTAATGTTCAACAAGGTACACAAGCAAAGAAACCTAAAAAGGCGAAAAATTTAAATACATCTCATGTTAATGTTCAACTTCTTTGTTTTCGTAGTTTCTGGTGGCTATTCTTCCACATTTAAATACATCTCATGTTAATGTTCAACTATAATTAATATATAAAGAAAACAGGAGGTAACAAAAATTTAAATACATCTCATGTTAATGTTCAACACAAAATGGAAAGGTGCTATACGCTACGGTAACAGAATTTAAATACATCTCATGTTAATGTTCAACCCCTAGTGAGGAAGATGTTGCAAAAGCATTAGAGGTATTTAAATACATCTCATGTTAATGTTCAACTACAGTAAAATAGCCATTCCTTATTTTTATTATACCCTTAGAAGCATTGAAAATAAACACTTTCGTTGATTTTTTCCCAACCGATTTTGATTATTTAATTTTTTCATAGAAAAACCTTATCAAACCCTTTAAAATCAAGATGTTTAAGGGATTTTATTTTATGAATCGGTTGGGAAAATTTCATATTAAATCGTATGTATCAATACTTTATAAACATTTTTAATTAAACAAAACTAAAAGCAGATAACCAACAATTGTGGTTATCTGCTTATTTCCATTTAAATTAATATTCTTTACTAACTTTATATTGATTTGAATCCTTTATCATTGAAAGTGATAAATTTTTATTTTTTAAACATGAATCATAGGTAGTATCTATAGTAACCCATTTATTAGATTTTTGTAGATATACTTGGTTCCAAGCATGATAAGTTTTTATATCATTTTTATATCCCATTACTAATTTAGTAGGAACTCCAACACTCCTCAACATTCCTGCAAATAAAGATGAATAATCATAACATATTCCTTTGGAGTCTTTAATTACTTCATCAATGCATGGTACATAACCTGTCTTTACAGTTTTAGCTTTATCATAATCATAAGAAATATTGTTTATTACATAATTGTATATTGCCATTACTTTTTCTTCATCATCTTTACAATATTGAGTAATCTCTTTAGCTTTTTTTATTGCATTCATATCGTTATTCCAATTAATCAATTGTATAGGTTGTAAATAAACTTTGTTTTGATCTTGTAATTGTAAATTTATATTCTGTTTGCTTAATACTTTATACTTATTTCCTTGAATATTTTCTAATATGAATACATTGTATTTTCCATTTCCTAATTGAAGTGGTATTTGTATTGATTGATTATTTAAATTATAGCTATATTTTTTATTATCTTTACTAATCATAACTTTTATTTTGGAATCCTTGTTATAATTAACACTTATTACTCCATTATCTAATTTATTTTTATTTATAACTTCAGATACACTAGTTGTAGTGGCAAGTGAAGTTGTTGAAATCATTGTAAAAGCAACTAAAAAAGATGCAAAAAATTTCTTTAACATAAAAAACTCTCCTTTCGGTAACTGGCTGCCATCTTAATAACTAAGGAAGGCCCTTTAGCTTTGCGTCTCTAGTTTTCACTAAATTTGCCTTTATCGTTGGAAAATTTTCCGATAAATTATTTAATTTGTATTTTATATATTTATTATACACTATATTTCATAAATCATCCACACTAAATGTAATAATTTTCTTTAATTTACACTTACTCCTTTTAATATTAATCTATGCGTAGGCTTATTAATTGGATAACAAGTTATTAAAGTTATTTCCCTATCCTTACCATTGGAATTTAATATCCAAGTTTCTTCTGGCCTTACTACTATTTTTTTTTGTATAACATATTTGTACTTATTAGTTAATGTATCTACTTCTATAATATCATCCTTATTAACTTCATTTAGTCTATTAAAATTTCTGCCATAGGTTTTACTTCTATGCCCTGCTACCACATAGTTACCTACTTGTCCAGGATTAACATTGTTATCTAAACTAGATAATGAAACCTTTAAATTCTTTTGATTACACCCATGTAAAATAGGCAATTTTAAACTTATCTTATCAATTTTTAATATACCATCTACATTATTTAACTTTTTATTATTTAAAATATCTTTATTTTCTATTTGTTGTTTTGTTTTAGTATTAAACTTGTTTTCAATTAAGTTATCATATTTTCTTATTATTCTTTTTTGTTTATTTGTATAGTACAATTCTGATATCTTTGGATAGATAAAAATTAATATTCCTATAAATATTATAACAATAGAAATTCTTTTCTTTATCATTTTTTATAAGTAATCCCCCTACTCGTTGTTATTTAAAAAACGGCAGAGAGTACTCTCTACCGTTTTATTTTATATTCTTTTCTTTATAAAAATTCCAAGAATAATAATTATTAAACCACCTATATAGAATAATGCTTTATTGCTTTCTCCTGTTTTAGGAAGAATTTTAATTTTGTTAGAATTATTATCTGTTACAGGTTTTAATTTTTTATTTTCTTTTTTGTTAGTAGGTTTAACATTCTTTTTAGGTTTTTCTGGATTTTTATTAGGTTCTATATTTCCTAAAGATACTGCATCTTCCGGATCTTCTATTATTTCTGGTTCTTGTGGTTTCTCTGGATTTTCTGGTTCTTCATTGTTATCAATGTCGTATTCTGGATTTCCTAAAGGTACCTCATCATCCGGATCTATGATTATTTCTGGTTCAACCTCTGGTTCTTCCTTTATTTCAGTTTCCTTAATCTCTAGCTTTTCTGGTTTAACCTTTGATTTTTCTTTTATTTCTGGTTCCTTTACTTCTGGTTTTTCCGACTCAACCTTTGGTTCTTCTTTTATTTCTGGTTCCTTAACCTCTGGTTTCTCTAGTTCTACCTTTGGTTCTTCCTTTATTTCTGGTTTCTTAATCTCTAGCTTTTCTGGCTTAACCACTGGATCCTCTTTTACTTCTAGTTCCTTTACTTCTGGTTTTTCCAGCTCAACCTTTGGTTCTTCCTTTATTTCTAGTTTCTTAATCTCTAGCTTTTCTGGCTTAACCACTGGTTCCTCTTTTATTTCTGGATCCTTTATTTCAGGTTTTTCTGTTTCTACCACTGGATGTTCTTTTACTTCTGGTTCCTTAACCTCAGATTTCTCTAGTTTTACCTTTGGCTCTTCTTTTATTTCTGGTTCCTTAACCTCTGGTTTCTCTAGTTCTACCTTTGGTTCTTCCTTTATTTCTGGTTTCTTAATCTCTAGCTTTTCTGGCTTAACCACTGGATCCTCTTTTACTTCTAGTTCCTTTACTTCTGGTTTTTCCAGCTCAACCTTTGGTTCTTCCTTTATTTCTAGTTTCTTAATCTCTAGCTTTTCTGGCTTAACCACTGGTTCCTCTTTTATTTCTGGATCCTTTATTTCAGGTTTTTCTGTTTCTACCACTGGATGTTCTTTTACTTCTGGTTCCTTAACCTCAGATTTCTCTAGTTTTACCTTTGGCTCTTCTTTTATTTCTGGTTCCTTTACTTCTGGTTCCTTAACCTCAGGTTTCTCTAGTTCTACCTTTGGTTCTTCTTTTAATTCCGGTTCCTTAACTTCTGGTTTCTCCGGCTCAGCCGTTGGTTCTTCCTTTATTTCAGGTTCCTTAATCTCTAGCTTCTCTGGTTCTACCTTTGGTTCCTCTTTTAATTCTGGATTTTTAACCTCTGGTTTTTCTTGCTTAACCTTTGGTTCCTCTTTTACTTCTGGTTCCTTTACTTCTGGTTTTTCCGGTTCTACCTTTGGTTCCTGGGATTCTTTTGATTCTATCTTTTTATTAGTTATAACCCGTTCTATAATATTATTTTGTTTAAAGTTTAACTGAATGCTATTGCTATTAGCTTCTAATTCATATTCATCTGGAGCTTTTATTTCTTTTAAATAGTATATGCCACTTGATATATCATCAGTTATAGCTTCTCCATTCTCATCTGTTTTTAAGTTGGCTATTATTTTATTTTGTTTATCATCTAATAACTGAAATTCAGCCCCACTTAATCTTAAATTAGTTTTTTCATCTTGCTTTATAATTTTCAATTTTCCTTTAAACTTCTTTAATTCTCCCCAAGCTTCTCCACCGGCACTAAAAGTTTTTACTATACACTCCCTATATATAGGTTCTTTACTCCATGCTTGTAATACTGCTTCATTGCTATAATCTTCAGACTTTCTCAAAACCTTTGTTTTGTAGTAAATTGTATATACTTCTCTATTTATATATAAATATAAATCAAATCCTTTTTTACATTCATAATGCTCAATAGTATCTAATGGTACTTTAGTTAAATTTGATATACTTCCATCATTAAAATTTGTATATCCTTTATAAATCTGAATACTGCCTGGAATTAACTCATGTCCATCTCTTAAATTGTCATATATTCTGCAATTGGCTAAAGTATCTCCTTTATAATTTATTCTTAAAGCCCATTCTAGAATATCTTCATTTTCCCTACTTACATTTCCAAATTTATAAAATACCTCATTAATTTCCTTAGGACTACTATTAGATTTGGAATATGCTGTTTGACTTCCTGCATCTATTGATGCTGAAGTGTCATGGATACGTCCATTAACTACAAATTGAATTTTTACCCTCTTATTTTCTTCATACTTCATATGTTCAATTTGCGATTGAATATAAAAGTATCCACCTATATTCTCTCGTCTTTCAACCTCATCAGAAAAAGTAAAAATAATATTATTTCCATTTGATATTCCTTTTCCATAGCTAATACCTTCTTTATCTTTTAGATCAATACTTCCATCAAATTTCCTTAATTCTTTCGGTAATGTAAAAGTGAATGTATCTCCTTTTTTAGCTTGTTCAGTTATTTTCCATTGAACATCAACCCTAATTCTATCACCTGGAATGTAAGTTTCTTTATTTTGTCCATTTTCATTAGTTATTTTTATGCTTTTTATAACATCTAAATCTTTTGCAAATGCAACCGTACTTTTGTTGAAAAATATGAATAAGCATATTTGAAAAATTATAAATAAAAATATCAGTTTCATAATATTTTTCAAATTAACTTTCATAGGTTCATCCAATATGTTCCCCCCTATAATATTTAATTTAATACAAAAACCCAATTAACAATATTAACCATATTACTAAAAAAAATAAAAACCGACCCTAAATAAAATAAGGTCGGTTGCACTAATGACTCCCTATATACAAAGTGCCCAAATAAAGTATATAGTTCAAATGTCTCCTTTTAAAAAGTAAATATTTTGTTAATCTTATATTTATAGTAATTTATGCATATTACTTTGTCAATATAAAATTTTAATATATATTTTATTAATAATAAAGAATTATTTTATGGTTATTAATAAATTTTTTTCTATTATTTTAGTAATAATTTAGCACTTGTTATTTTCTTTTTTTCCTAAGCTTGCTGCAATTACAACAGTTAATGGAATTGCACATATAAGCCCTATACTTCCTGCCATTGCTCTTATTATTTCTGATGCAATTGGTTCTAAGTTTATTATTTCTAGTGGATCCATTTTAAACATCGAAAATAGAAGCATAATATAAATTGATCCTCCAGCATAGGCAAGTATTAATGTATTTGACATTGATCCCATAATATCTTTACCTATATTCATTCCTGATTTTATAAGTTCTTTTGATTTTATTTTAGGCTTTATCTCCCTTATTTCCCACATAGCTGAAGATACAGACATTGTTACATCCATAATTGCACCTAGTGCGCCAATTATTATTCCACCATATAAAAGTCCCCTAAAATCAATATATTCGTTTTGAGGAATATATGCTAACATTTGTGCATCTTCACTTCCAACTCCTGTGAGATTTGCAATATTTCCAACTGTCATAGCTATAATCCCCGCTATAATAACTCCTCCTACAGTTCCGAGAATTGCTGTTAATGTCTTTTTATTTCTTCCGCTGACTAAGGTCAATGTAAATACTACTGATAATGTGCTTATAAATATAGAAACAAAAATAGGATTATACCCTTTCCTTATTAATGGCAATAAAACAAATATTATTAAAAGCCCCATAAAAATTAAAGTTATTGCTGATTTAAATCCTTTTTTTCCACCTATTAAAATTAATAATGCCATAAAAAGTATAACTGTAAAATATAATATTCCTTCTCTAGACCTTTCATATATTTTTAAGTTTACAACTTCACCCTCTTCTCCTTCTGTTAAATGAAGAAGCATTTTATCTCCTTTTTCAAATATTAACTTATAAGGTGATATCATCTCAACCGTATTTCTTACAGTATACTCTTCTCCCTTATGTTCTCCTGATATTATTTCTATTTTTAAATGTTGATATCTAATGTCAGATTCTATTGGAATATCCTTTTTATCTTCTTTTGTATCATCAAAGGTTATATCTATTACTTTAGCCTTAACAGTTCTATAATCTGGCTTTTCCATTTGTTTTGAATAATATTCCCTAAGCCCCTTACTTTTTTCTTCTGCAAAACATTTTACATTAAAGCATGCATAAAATATGAATATAATTAATAAAAAAATATGTATTCTTTTTATTTGCTTCACTAAAAATCACTCCCTATAATTTTAAAAACGCCTTGTTTTATAATAAAACAAAGCGTTTTTAATTTATAAAATTTTATGCTGGAATTAATAATTTTTGATTTTCAAATATCATATTCGGATCTTTTAAATTATTTAATTTTGCTATTCTTCTCCAACTAATACCATATGCTTTACCTATTTTTTTCAAGGTATCGTTTCTCTTTACTGTATAGGTAGCTCTTACATTTGAATTTTGTTTTTTAGGTATTAATATTCTTTGCCCTTCAAATATCATATTTGGATTTGCTATTTTATTGTAATTTGCAAGTTCTCTCCAAGAAACTCCATAGGCATTTCCTATTTTTCTTAATGTATCATTAAGTTTTACAATATACATAACTCTAACATTAGAATCAGTATTAACTTGTGGTTTTACTATTGGTTTTGGTACTGGTTTTATTTCAGGTTTTACCTGTGGCTTTGGCTCTGGTTTTGGCATTGGCATAACATCATCATGACATTCTTTTATATAATCTACTGCTTTTGGTGTTATTGTTTTTGCTTCTTTAACTGCTTCAACTAGTACATCTCTTACAGGTATAAATGTTTCTACTACATTTTTAGCTTTAGAAAAATCATACTTATCTCCCCCTGTTAAAAGGAAATCTGGAACAGTTACTTTATAGTACTTATTCATATCTAGTGGTGTACCATCAGTTAAAGTTATTTTAGTTATTCTATTTTCAAATGGTTTATTTTTGTCATATTCAACTTTTAATCCTGTAAATTGTCCATCTGAAACTTCAGGATTTAATATACCATGATCTATTGCTTTTTTTAGATCTTTTCCTTGTAAATCAAAAGTTACAAGTGCATTATCAAATGGCATTATTTCATACATGTCTCCCATGGTAATATGGCCTTTATATAAACTTCTTCTAAGTCCTCCACCATTTTGAATTGCAACATCAGCACCTGTTTTCTTTTGCATAACTTCACATGACCATCTGCCAAGCAATGAAACAGATCCTTTAGACGCTCTATCATGAGTAAATTCTTTTGATGCTACCCCTATTTTTTCACCTAATATTGGTTTTAATTTTTTATCATAATCATTATAAACTTCTTTGCTATCATCGTCTGGTATAATATCATTTTTTATTTTTGACACGTCATCCATCTTAGGAACTATTTTTTTAACTTTATTATTTTCATCTAATTCAATTGACATTGTTCCAATAGCACGTCCATATTTATAAGCTTGAATTATAGGTTTTCCATTTACAACTCCTATAACTCTTCTATGGCTATGTGCTGATATAATTGCATCTAAACCATCTACTTTAGTTAAGTCAACTGCTTTTCCTGTTATTTCATTAGTTTTTGCATCTTGATAAGAATCAATATGAGTTAATGCTATAATAACATCTGGAACTCCTTCTTTTGCTTTACCTTCTTTTAAATATTTTATCCATTCTTCAGCTGATTTTAGTGGATCTCTAAATTCAAGACCTGTTATATTCTCTCTTTTTGTAAGAGTTGTTGTATTTGGATGAGCAAGTCCTATAAATGCAACTTTTAATCCAGCTTTTTCAACTATCTTATAAGGTTTACTCCAAGCTACAGGTGAGTTTGTATTTGTATCATATATATTGGCTGCTAAAAAATCAAATCCACCATCTTTTTGCCACTTTTCCATCTGACTAACGCCCCAGTCAAATTCATGATTACCTACTGATGAAGCTACAACATTCATAGATTTCATCATAGCTGATACAGGAGCGCCATATGTTAAGTTTGACATAGCAGTTCCTTGATAGTTATCTCCACCAGATACTACTATTGTGTTAGGATTTTTACGTATAGCTTCTTTAACATAGCCTACCATTTTAGCCATTCCAATATTTTTTCCTTTTTCTCTTACATCTTCTGCTAAATTACCATGAAAGTCATTAAACATAAGTACGTCAACTACTTTATTCTTTGATGTCTTTTTCACATATGATAACGTATTCATTTTTGAGTTTGAATTATTTGTATTTGTACTTCCTTGTGCAAATACAAGCTGAGTTGTCATAGTAAATAACATTGTTAATACTACAAAAAAACTTACAAACTTTTTACCCTTATTTTTTTTAAATATTTTACCCATTCACATTCCTCCTTTTTCTTTCAATTCCATTATAATACATTTTAATTAAAAACCAAATGCCTAATTTTAAAAAATAAAAACCTTGTACAAGGAAACCTATTCCCTTACACAAGGTTTTATTTTATATATATAGTTTTCACACTAAAATTTTATTTTTTTATAGCCTTAAATGAAGCTGCTTGTTCTTTTATTCCTCTTTCTGCTGCAAATCTTT
The DNA here is from genome assembly GCF_000014125.1 of Clostridium novyi NT. Classification (NCBI taxonomy): domain Bacteria; kingdom Bacillati; phylum Bacillota; class Clostridia; order Eubacteriales; family Clostridiaceae; genus Clostridium; species Clostridium novyi. The sequence goes on from NC_008593.1 coordinate 1,878,922, forward strand.
CAATACTTGATGCACCAAAGAAACCATCTATTTCTGGTATAGCATCAATAACATATTTAGCATCATCTGGCTCAGCAATTGGTCCTCCATGACATATTACCATTATATCTGGATTTACAGCTTTTCCAGCTTTAATTATTTCTTTAATTCTAACTATACAGTCATCTAATGTAACAGCTGTTTTAGCCCCAATTGTTCCTTTTGTTGTAAGTCCCATATGTGCAACTAAAATATCAGCTCCTGCTTCCGCCATTGCTTTAGCTTGTTCTGGATTAAAAACATATGGACAAGTTAACATATCCAGTTCATGTGCTTTTCTAATCATTTCTACTTCTAATCCATATCCCATTCCTGTTTCTTCTAAGTTTTGTCTAAATACGCCATCTATTAATCCTACTGTTGGAAAATTTTGCACTCCATTAAATCCTTGATCTTTTAATTGTTTTAAATAAACATCCATTACTCTAAATGGATCTGTACCGCAAACTCCTGCTAATACTGGTATATTTTTTACAACAGGTAATACTTCTGCTCCCATTTCAACAACTATTTGGTTTGCATCTCCATAAGATAATAATCCTGATAATGAACCACGACCTGCCATTCTGAATCTTCCTGAATTATATATAATTAACATATCAGCTCCGCCAGCTTCACTACTTTTAGCTGTAATTCCAGTACCTGCACCTACTCCTACTAATATATTTCCTTTAGCAACTTCACTTCTAAATTTATTCATATTTTCTTCTCTTGTCATAGTATTCATAATAGTATCCTCCTAAAATTTATTATTTGTTTTCTATCATATCAATTAACTTTTGTGCTGCTTGTTTTGCAAATTCTTCATCATTGATACCGTTTTCTAATTCTATAATATTAACTTTAGATTTATCTAACTTATTCCTTAGTGTATTAAATAATGCACTATCTGCTTCTTTATCATAAAAAGGTTGTCCACTATAATCTATCATTGATACTCCATTTAAAGGAAGCATAACTGTTGTATTTCCATTTGACTTATTCCACTTTTCAGCAAGCTTGTCTCCAATCTTTTTACATTCATCTATAGAAGTTCTCATTAAAGTTACTGTTGGGTTATGTTTATAAAACTTTCTACCTTTAAACTTTTCCGGTATGGTATCATATGGCCCAAAGTTTACCATATCACAAGCTCCAACTGACACCACTTGAGGAATATTATTTTTTATTGCAGCTTCGCATCTATTAGGACCTGCATTTAATACTCCGCCAACTATTTCATCACACCATTCAGTAGTTGTTAAATCAAGCACTCCTTTAAAGTAACCACCATCTATTAAAGATTCCATAGTTTTTCCACCAGTACCTGTTGCATGAAAAACTAAAACTTCGTATCCTCTATCTTCCATATACTCTTTTGCTTTATCTATACATGGAGTTGTAACTCCAAACATAGTTGCTGCAATTAATGGTTTATTATTTCTCACTTCTTTTGTATCGTGTTTTAACATACCTGCCATAGCAAATACAGCATTTTTAAATATTTTAGTTGATATAGCATTTAGTCCTGCAACATCTACAATAGATGGAATTAATATAACATCACTAGTTCCTACATATTGTTCTGTGTTACCTGATGCCATAGTTGAAACCATTATTTTAGGAACTCCTATAGGTAAAGCCCTCATAGCTGGAGTTACAAGTGATGTTCCTCCTGAACCACCAAAAGAAATTATTCCATCGAATTTACCTTGTTTATATAATTTAGGAACTAATATTTCCATGCCTTTTGATAAACATTCTGTGGCTAATGCTCTATCCTTTTTTTCTACTATTTCTTTTAAATCATATCCAACGGCTTTTATAACTTCTTCATTAGATATATCAGCTTCAAAGGTCGGCTTAAATACTCCAGTGTTTATTGTTAATGTATTAATTCCTATTTCTTCAAATAAATTCTTAACATATAGAAATTCTTCTCCTTTAGTATCAAATGTTCCCGCAATTGCTACCGTTTTCATACTATACCCTCCTTTTCTCATACTTAAATATTTTAAAGAATTTTCTTTAAATTCAGTAAATTATGAATATTTATTCAAGCACTAATTCTCTTGTTGCTTTTCTTTACTGTATCTTTATTTTACATTTATCTTCCTTTTCAGTAAATGTGATTATATTACCCTTTATTGTGATTATATTAAATTTTGAATCTTTAGAATTGTTCCCTATATTCTTTTGGTGTTTTGCCCGTATATTTCTTAAATATCTTACTAAATTGACTGTAATCATCATATGCCACCATATTTGCTACAGTTTTAATTGGTATACTCTTATTTAATAATATTTCACATGCCTTATTAATCCTAAAGGTTACCAAATACTCTGTGAAACTTATTCCAACTTTCTTTTTAAACTTGGTGCTTAAATATGATGATGAAATATGTATAGATTCTGAAAGTTCTCTTATATATATAGGTTTCATATAAAAATCATGGATGTATTTTTTTACATACTCTACACAATCCTCTTCTGATCCATTATTTAATTCCTTTAAAATCGCTTTATCCTCATCATACTTTCCAACATTATCAAAAGCTTTTGTAGTATCTATAATGGCTTTTTCTACTGGAATCCTTTCAAAGCAAGAACCTCCAATAAATCCTTGACAACTAGTGTTTTGATAAAAAAATTGTGCATCTATAGGCGTTTTTATTGGACCTCCGAAAACTAATTTTATAATATTAGGATTCATCTTATCACATACTTCAAATACTCTATTTGCAAGCTGTTTTGCAACTTCTAAGGATAACACTTTTGCAGCTCCCATAAATCCTCCACAAGTAAGTCCTAAGTGAACACATATAATCTCTGCTCCAGCGTTAATCATTTCTCGTGCTTGTTCTTCATTAAATACAAATGCTATGGACATTAATCCTAGTTCACTTGCTATTTTTATAGCTTCAATTTCCTTTTTATAACTTATCCCTTCTTCTTCTAACTTTTCTCTAAAAAATCCATCAATGAGACCAACCGTTGGAAAATTATTTATACCCGCGAATCCCTGCTCTTTTATTTCCATTATGTATTCTTTTAACTTAATTGTTGGGTCTGTTGCATTTATCCCAAAAAATATAGGGGTATTTTTTATAAGTGGCATAAGTTCTCTTGTGCCAAAATTCATTACAACTTCATTGCTGTTAGAATAGCACATATAACTTGCTAATGAACTTCTTCCCATCTTTCTAAATATTCCCGCACTTAAAGCTAAAACTATATCTGCTCCGCTCATAGTTGAATATTTACTTGTAAGTCCACTTCCCGACGCAATTCCTATTATATGTCCATTTGATTTTATGCGTTTTTTTAATTTATCTAATATATCATTCATATCATTTCTCCTTTAATTTTTATTAATTATACTCTCTATTATTTTTCAAGTAACAATATGTTTTTAATTACTTCGCTTAACATTAGTATATTTTAAAGAAAAAAGTTGTGCAAATATGAAAGTATTTATTTTTCACATAAAAAACCTCACACTTAGGACTTGTCCCTTGTGTGAGGTTAAAAAATTCAAATTAAATTTTATTATTTCATAGCTTCTTCTATAGCAACTGCAACAGCAACTGTAGCACCTACCATTGGGTTGTTACCCATTCCGATAAGTCCCATCATATCAACGTGTGCAGGAACTGATGAAGATCCAGCGAATTGTGCATCAGAGTGCATTCTTCCCATAGTATCAGTCATACCATAAGAAGCAGGACCTGCTGCCATGTTATCTGGGTGAAGAGTTCTTCCTGTACCACCACCTGATGCTACTGAGAAGTATTTTTTACCCATTTCGAAACATTCTTTTTTGTATGTTCCAGCTACTGGATGTTGGAATCTTGTTGGGTTTGTAGAGTTACCAGTGATTGATACGTCTACTCCTTCGTGATGCATTATAGCAACACCTTCTCTAACATCATCAGCACCAAAACATCTAACTTCAGCACGTTCTCCCTTAGAGTATGCAGTTTCTTTTACTATTTTAAGTTCTCCAGTGTAATAATCAAATTGAGTTTGTACATATGTAAAACCATTGATTCTAGAGATTATTTGAGCTGCGTCTTTTCCAAGACCATTTAAGATAACTCTTAAAGGCTCTTTTCTAACTTTGTTTGCTGATTTAGCAATACCGATTGCACCTTCAGCAGCTGCGAAAGATTCGTGTCCTGCAAGGAAAGCAAAACATTTAGCATCTTCGCTTAATAACATTGCTCCTAAGTTACCGTGTCCAAGACCAACTTTTCTGTCGTCTGCAACAGATCCTGGAATACAGAAAGCTTGAAGTCCTTCTCCAATATTCTTTGCAGCATCTGATGCGCTTGTACATCCATTTTTTATAGCTATTGCTGCACCTAATGTGTAAGCCCAACATGCGTTTTCAAAACAGATTGGTTGAATTGATCTTACGATATCGTAAACATTTATTCCTTTTTCGTCACATACTTTTTTAGCGTCTTCTATTGAGTTCATTCCATACTTTTTTAAGACAGTATTAATTCCGTCAATTCTTCTTTCATATCCTTCAAATAATGCCATTCTTCTACACCTCCTAATTACTCTTCTCTTGGATCTATTACTTTTACAGCATCAGCAAATCTACCATAGTTTCCTGTTGCTTTCTTCATAGCTTCATTAGCATCCATACCTTGTTTTATCATGTCCATCATTTTTCCGAAGTTTATAAATTCGTATCCAATGATTTCGTTATTTTCATCTAATCCAGTCTTAGTAACATATCCTTCAACCATTTCTAAGTATCTAGGACCTTTAGCAGCTGAGCTGTACATAGTACCAACTTGGCTTCTGTGACCTTTTCCTAAGTCTTCAAGTCCTGCACCTACAGGTAGTCCACCTTCAGAGAAAGCTGTTTGAGTTCTACCATATACGATTTGTAAGAATAATTCTCTCATAGCAGTATTGATAGCATCACATACAAGGTCTGTATTTAATGCTTCAAGTATTGTCTTTCCTGATAATATTTCTGCTGCCATTGCTGCAGAGTGAGTCATTCCAGAACATCCTATTGTTTCAACTAAAGCTTCTTGAATAATTCCTTCTTTTACGTTAAGAGTAAGTTTACATGCTCCTTGTTGTGGTGCACATCTACCTACACCGTGTGTTAAACCAGAAATATCTTTAATTTCTTTTGCACTTACCCATTTTCCTTCTTCTGGTATAGGTGCTGGGCCATGATTAGGTCCTTTTGCTACACAAGTCATTTTTGCAACTTCGTTTGTGTAATTCATAGTCAAAACTCCTTTCTTTTATAAAAAAACTTCTACTTTAAGAGTCAAATAAAAGTAGAAGGGATTAACAAGCTAAAATGAATGTGAAATTTATCACAATAGTCACTCCTTGTATATTATATCATGAAATTTGATTAAACAACAGTAATTATGTACATTTTTGTTTTAAACCTTATTGTTTTTGAAATATATATAAAGTAATTTTCTTATATTTTCTAATAAAATATTAATTTTCATTTTACTTTTACTTTTAATTATAGATATTCATATTTTTTCATAAGAATTTTTTGTAATTTATTATATTATTTTGGTGACTTTTTTATTAACAAAGTTTTCTGAATTTTTTTAACAAAGTATCCAGATACACTCCCTGGTGAAATTTTAGATAGCAATATGGCTAGTTTATTATTAAATCCTGGTACTATAATTCGTTTATTTTTTAATAATCCTCTGTATGCTATTTCAGCTACTCTTTTAGCACTCATAGCTACATTAATGTCATCTTTTCCTGCCCTTTTAGAAAATTCTGTTTTTGTAGAGCCCGGACAAAGAGTTGATACACTTATCCCATAATTTTTAAGTTCTATTCTTAGTGCTTCTGATAATGATAAAACATATGCCTTGGTTGCATAATACACAGCCGTATATGGTCCTGGTTGATATGCTCCTGTTGATGCCACATTTAATATTTTTCCACATCCTCTTTTTATCATATCACTAGAAAAGAGTTTTGTTAAAACAGTAAGTGTAGTTATATTAAGATTGATAATGTCTATATCTTTTTTATAATCAATATCATTAAATAATCCCACGTACCCTGCCCCTGCATTGTTTATTAGTACATCTACATCTATATTTTCTTTTTTTAACTCATCAAATATCTCTAATGCCGAAGATACAACAGATAAATCTTTTTTTATTATTTTTACTTTAACATTAAATTTATCTATTATTTCTTTTTTCATTTCCTCTAAAACTTTATAATTTCTAGCTATAAGTATAAGATTATATCCATTGCATGCAAAAATTTTACTTAATTCATATCCTATTCCACTGGAAGCTCCAGTAATTAATACATTTTGATTTTGCAAATTATTTTTTATCATTTGGAATTTTCACATCCTAACCTTTATGAAATTTAATAAACTAATTAAAATTTAAAAATGAACCTATTTTTAAATTAATAGGTTCATTAATATCATTGCATTTATTTTTAAAATTTTATACTATTCTAAAACAATTTTATCATCAACTACTTTTGCATTTATGTTAGAACCTTCTTTAAACTTTTTAAGAAGATATGCTTCTGCTATTTCATCTTCAATATGTCTTTGTATAGCTCTTCTTAAAGGTCTAGCACCGTATTTTTTATCATATCCTATTTTTAGGATATAATCTTTTACTGTATCATCAATAGTTAATGTTAATTTCTTTCCTTTAATCTCATTTTTAACTTCATCTATCATTAAATCAATGATTTTATATAATTCTTCTTTATTTAAATTGTTAAATACCACTATTTCATCTATTCTATTTATAAACTCCGGTCTAAATGTTTCTTTTAAAGCTTCTTTAACACGGATTTCCATAGCATCATAGCCTTCTTTTCCAAAACCTATGCTATCACTTTTAAAGTTAGTACCTACATTTGATGTCATTATAATTACTGTGTTTTCAAAAGAAACCATTCTTCCTTGGCTATCTGTAAGTCTTCCATCTTCAAGTATTTGAAGCAACATATTAAATACATCTGGATGAGCTTTTTCTATTTCATCTAAAAGTATTACTGAATATGGCTTTCTTCTAACTTTTTCTGTTAATTGTCCTCCATTATCATATCCTACATATCCTGGAGGCGCTCCAATTAACTTAGATACAGTGTGCTTTTCCATGTACTCAGACATATCTATTCTAATTAAAGCATCTTCACTTTCAAATAAATCACTTGCAAGTGCTTTTACAAGTTCTGTTTTTCCAACTCCTGTAGGTCCAACAAATATAAATGAAGCTGGTTTTTTCTTTTTTCTAAATCCTAATCTATTACGACGTATTGCCCTCCCTAAAGATTTTACTGCTTCATTTTGCCCTATAACTCTTTTGTGAAGTCTTTCTTCTAGGTTTATAAGTTTTTCCCCTTCTTCTTCTGTAATTCTTTGAACTGGTATTTTAGTCCAAGCTTCTATTACAAATGCAATATCTTCAGTGGTTAATTCTACATCAGTACATTGTTTTCTCAATTCATCTATTTTATCTTTTAACCTGCATTCTTCTACTTTACATTCTGCTGCTTTTTCATAGTCATCACTATCAGCTGCCTTTTGTTTTTCATTTTGAACTTTTTCAAGTTCATCTTCTAGTGACTTTAATTCAACTAATCCTTTATTTTTTAAGTTAGCTCTGGAACTCGCTTCATCAATTACATCTATAGCTTTGTCAGGTAAGAATCTATCATTTATATATCTTTCTGATAGATTTACAGCGTTTTCAATTACTTCATGAGATATTTTAACTTGATGATATTGTTCATAGTAATCTTTTATGCCTTCTAATATTTCTATAGTTTCCTCAACTGTAGGTTCTTCTACTAAGACAGGTTGAAATCTTCTCTCTAGAGCAGAATCTTTTTCTATATATTTTCTATACTCATCTAAAGTGGTTGCTCCTATTACTTGTATCTCACCTCTTGCAAGAGCAGGTTTTAAAATGTTTGCAGCATTCATAGAGCCACCTTGTGCTTCTCCTGCACCCATTATATTATGAAGCTCATCAATTACCAATATAACATTACCATTTGATTTAGCTTCATCAATTATGGACTTCATTCTACTTTCAAATTGCCCTCGAAATTGAGTCCCTGCAACAACTGCTGTAAGATCTAACAAGTACACTTCAGTCTCAAATAATTTTGCTGGAACATTTTTTTCTGAAATTCTAACTGCCAATCCCTCCGCAATAGCTGTTTTACCTACACCTGGTTCACCTATTAATATTGGATTATTTTTATTTCTTCTATTTAAAATTTGAATTACTCTATCTATTTCTCTATTTCTACCAACTACTTTATCAACCTTATGCTCTTTTGCCTTATCAGTTAAATTTATTCCATATTTATTTAAATATTTTGTCTTTTTCTTATTCTTAAATATGTTTTTAGTTCTTATACCTTCACTATTAGTTTTATCTTTCTCTGATGTTTTCTCTTTATCAAATTCAAGAGAATCTAAATTATCTGCATAATCTTCTTCATCATTTTTAGGAAATATTCCATTTAAAACATTAGTAAGAAAATTATTATTTGCTAAATCATCTATATTAGTCTCTTCAAATACTTTATTCATCTGTTCTGTTAGATTATCCATATCTTCTGAAGTTATTCCCGCTTGCTTCATGAATTGATCCATTATGGGCATACCCATTTTTTTAGCGCACTCCAAACATATTCCAACCATTTTTGTTTTTCCATCTTCTATCTTTGCTGTGTATATAGTTGCTATATTCTTTTTGCAAATGGAACACATTTCCATAATTATCATCTCCGTAATCTATTTGATTGAATTTAACACCCGAAATACATTATATCATATTATTATCTATAGATTTTAATTCAAATATGTCCTTTATACAAATTAATTTTTTCTTAACTTTTAAAGTTATACACATTTTCACCACTTTATTAATAGACTATATTAATACTAATAATGGGAGGATGATTATATTGGATACTTCCCTATACAGAAAACTAGTAGTTGCTGTTAATACCAAAGTTCCACTAATAACTGGAGAATATGGTCAAGCTATAAATTTTGATAACGCGGCCACAACACCTCCATTTAAAACTGTAATAAATGATATTATAAAATTTATGTATTTGTATTCCTCCGTTCACAGAGGCTTTGGATATAAATCTCAGTTTTCTACTAAAATATATGAAAACAGCAGAAATGTTGTTGCAAAATTTGTTAACTGTAGCACAGAAGCTAATTCAATAATATTTGTAAAAAATACAACAGAAGCTATAAATAAACTGGCAAGTACTCTTTATCCTAAACTTAAAGATTCAGTAGTTTTATCAACAGATATGGAACATCACTCAAACGATCTTCCATGGAGAAAATACAATGTTGATTATATATCTATAGATAAAAATTGTAGATTATCTTTAGATGACTTAACAATGAAACTTCAAGAATATAATGGCCGTGTTAAACTTGTAGCTGTAACAGGTGCTTCAAATGTAACTGGTTATAAAAATCCTATTCATAAAATTGCAAAAATAGTCCACAGTTATGGTGCAAAACTTTTAGTTGATGGAGCCCAATTAGTACCCCATGCAATGGTTGACATGAAGCCTATGGATTCAGATGAGCATATAGATTATCTTGCTTTTTCTGCTCATAAAATGTATGCACCATTTGGTAGTGGAGTTTTAATTGGTCCTAAATCTGATTTTAATGATGTTGCACCTGATTATTCAGGTGGAGGAACTGTAGATATAGTAACTCATGATTATATAAAATGGCTAGATACTCCAAATAAAGATGAAGCAGGTTCCCCTAACGTTTTTGGCGTTGTTGCTCTTGCATCAGCACTTGAAACATTAAATAAAATTGGTATGACAAATGTTGAAAGATACGAAAATTATTTATCTAAATATCTTATAGATGCACTAAAAAATATTCCTGGACTAAAAATTTACTGCGACGATAATCCTTCTTACAATCACATAGCTACAATTCCATTTAATATAATTGGAATGAATCATGAAACGGTGGCTAAAATTTTGTCTTATGAATTTGGTATTTCTGTACGAGATGGATGTTTTTGCGCTCAACCATATGTGCAAAAAATATTAGGATTAACCAAAAAAGAAATAGATGATAGGATTTTAACTGGTAGTCATAAACCAGGCATGGTTAGAATAAGTCTTGGAATTTATAATACTCCAAAGGAAATAGATGTTTTAATTTATGCACTTACTAAAATTACATCTAAAAAAGAACAATATATAAAAAAATACTCATCTTTACCTAATGATCTTTACTTTCCAATATATAATAAATAATAAAATTTTGACAATTAATGAGTATAATTTAATTCATTAATTGTCTTCTTAATTATTTATGCATCTGGCCTCAATACATATTGAAGTAGTAGTTGATAGTATTACTTTTTTTACCCTTAATTTATATTCCTTGTCGTCTATTTTCATAATTCTATTATCTATTATCTCACATAACATATCTGCATCTACTTTTTCCACTTCCTTTCCTAAAACAGAATTATACTTTTCTTTAATATTTTTTTCTAAATTTATTTTTGTTATATCATTTTTTTCATTTTCTTTTGGAAATGTCACTTCTATCTTAATCTTTTTTACTAATATTTTTTTATTATTAAATTTTTGTATTTTTTGAAGTTCCATATTATTTTCTTCAATTATAGAGTTTAAAACCTTTATTTCTCTTATATAATTATCAAATCTATAACTGACTAAAATACTCATTAAAACTACTCCAACTATTCCCCCTATAAATAATCCAGTTGCAAAAAATGTAAAATACCTATTTTTCATTTTGTCCATAAAAATCCACACTTTTCTATAAGTCTTAAAAGTCTTATTGCCATATTTGCTCCAATTAATGCAGCTAATATATATATGACTTGTTTTATTAATGAATTTATATTTCCTCTAAAAAATCCTTCTTCTAATATTTCAAAAGAAGAAAATGTTCCTCCAATGGCTGTTGCAACTGCCCATATTTTTATACTTTCTCCTAGTTCTATCATGGTTTTTAATGGTGGATGATTTGTAATAATAGCTCCCACACCTACAGCAAAACTTCCTCCAACTATAATTCCAAAAGATACTAAAAAACTATATATGGTACTAGTAAAAAAATTAGACACCCTGTATCACCTTCATAATTTATAAGAATAGTATTCCTTATAAATTATGAAGTAGGTGTCTTTAATATTACATTTAAGAATATATATCCGAAAACTCTATCATTATTTTTTCTATTTTATTAGAATTTGCATTTGTATATTTCTTAGCAGTTTTATTTTGTTTTTCTAATACTTTACACGGTAATTTAATTATAAACTCACTGCCTCGTCCAAGCTTACTCTTTAAAGTTATATTACCATCATGAAGTTCTACAATTGACTTAACAAGGGCAAGTCCAATTCCACTGCCCTCTCTATTTCTTGAAAGAGATTTATCCACTTGAATAAATCTATCAAATATTATAGATTGCTTTTCTTTAGGTATTCCAATACCATCATCTTTTACTGATATTACAATATTATTATCTTCCTCTTTCATTGTAACAAATATATTACCACCTTTATTGGTAAACTTAACTGCATTTGAAAGCAAGTTTAGTATAATTCTTTCTATTTTGTCCACATCACAAGCCATGGTTTTTTCTTCTATGAAAGTATCAAAAATTAAATTTATTCCTTTACTTTCTATATATTGTGCTACAGATAAAGTTATAGTTTCTACTATGTTGACTATGTTAACATTTATCATATTTAATTTAAAGAATCCAGAATCTATTTTAGTAATATCAATTAGATTATTTATGAGCCTTACTAGTCTATAGCAATTTTGTTTCACAGTACCCATATATTTATCTACTTTTTCTTTATTCTCCAAATCCTCATTTTCTAATAACACATTTAACATTTGATATCCACTAAATATAACATTTAATGGAGTTCTTAATTCATGAGAAATATTTGCAAAAAACTCTGTTCTCATTTCTTCATATTTTATACTTTCATTTAAGAGTTTAGTTCTTTCATCTACAGTATTCTTAAGTTCCTTATTTAAGGTATTTATTTCTTCATACATAAAAGCGTTTTCAATGGAGATTGCTGCCTGTGATGCTATAAGTTCTACTATACTTAATCTTTTTTCATTAAATATTCCCGAGGAAAATCTATTTTCTAAATATATTATTCCGATTATTTTTTCTTTAGCTATTATAGGTGTGCACAAAATTGATTTTACTTTATTATCTACTATATACTTATCATCAAAAACTATATCTTCGCATTTACCATCATCTAAAAGAATACTTTTCTTTGTTCTAACAACATAATTTACTAAAAGTTTAGAAATTTTTGTATATTCCTCAAGTGCTATAGGATTTTCCATTACAGAACATATATCATCAACTTCTCCCTCAGCTTCTATAAATAATTTATTATTTTTATTTAATATTAGACATCCTCTTTCTGCCTCAACACTTGCAATTAAGTTTATCATAAGTTCTTTTAATAAATTCTCTAGAACAATTTCTCCAGAAATCGATTGAAATGCTTTGATAAATTTCATAAACTCATACTTATTTCTCTTCATTTTAATAGAACATTGAAATATATCATCAATGTATAATTTATTTACTATATCACTAACTAAAAAATAACCATTTTTATTATAAGAAGAGTTCTTTTTAAAAATTTCTGGATATTTATTTTCTAAGTCCTTTACCTTTAACCTACAACCCCATCTTTTATAAAATGTATATGCTTGAATTAAATATAACTTACTTACAGTTATATTTCCTTGAGATTTATAATGATCTCCTGCAATTTCACTAATTAAAGCTATATTATTTATCATATTATTCTTAGTTGCAATTTTTATTGCCTCATCATATAATCGCTCTGACTTATATCCTTTGTTTATCACTCTATAAAATTCTGCTTTAACTAGTATATACATACTCAAAAAAATATCTGAATTTATATTTACCTTTTTCTTAATATATTTCATATAGGATCTTATTTTTTTTGTATAATTTCTTTTTTGACTTTCAGGACATTTTTCAAGTAACTTTATGTTTGTAAGACACGCAAATATATAATATAAACTATCTATATAAACTTCATTTAAGTTATTGTTATTATTTTCTCTAGCTTTCATAATTTCTATAGAATCTTCATAATTACCGAGAATATAATTTAACATTATTTTATAAGTGTACATTCCTAAATATTCTCTTTCAATTATATAATCTTTTGCCGATAACACTTCGTTTTCTTCATCTGCTATTAAAACATCTATAATACGTCTATTTAATACTAAGTTATCTCTTATATCATCAAAGTTGCTTTTTTCTATATCATCAATATATACTTTTATTTTATTTTTTATTTCTAATAAATTTTCACCCTTCATTAAAAATACAGTAATCATATTATTTAATGTAAATGCTGCACAACTATTTTCCCCAGTATCCATACATATATTGTAACATTTACATAAATGATCAAGAGTTGTATTATAATCATTACTCCAAAGCACCATAAAATTAGCAAATACTGTATATGCTTTTGCATATATTATTGTATCTATTTTTTTATAACACTTTTTTAAATCATTTAATGCCATTTCATAACTTTTTCCATAATTTTTTAATAAATTCATAATTAAAAACTCATAATTTATGTTTGTAAAAATCTCATTATTAGATTTTGTGTTATATAAATTTATTTGCATTTCTTTTAACACTAGTAGTATAAATAAATTTTTGTCATAGAGTATTGCTAAAAAACTCATATTAAAAAATAATTTTTTGAGTTCTTCCATTATACCGTTTTCTTTTATAATATACCTGTTGTTATTAACTATGCTTTTCTTCATTAATCTAAACTTTAATGTCTCACAACAAATCTTTATAAAACTAGGTTTTTCTGAAATATGTATTCCTAAAACTTTTAATGCATTTATTCCAGTTTCAATAGCTTTATCCATCTGTTTAAAATATGTGTATATACAAACTTTCATATTATATATTTTTATAGTTTCCCATGGTGTTTTTACGTTTTTTAATATAATTTTAAAGAGTTCTTCCGCTTTTTCAAAATTTTTATTCATAAATTCACATTCTGCTAATTCTATATTAACTGCATAAGTTAAATCATAATCTTTTTCCCAGCTATTTTCTTCTAATAAATTATATGCTACTTCAAAGTACCCTAAAGCTAATTGGTGTATACCAGCTTCCTTTTCTTTTAATCCAATATTTAAATTTAATTTAATCAACTTATATATTTCATCATAGTTTGTAATTAAATTTCTTCCTTTGTTTAGCTGATTTACTACCTCAAAGAGTTTACTTTCTAAATTATTCTTTGAATATTCATTATAAAAATATCTTCCAATAGATAAATGATACTTCTCTTTTTTTTCTTTAGAGATTCCATCATAAATTTGCATTTGTATTTGACTATGTGCAAATCTATATACCTTATTTTTAGGGTTTTTAGTTGCATATTCATCAAGTATTATTACACCTTCTGTAATAGCCGGTATTATATTATTGAATATAACATTAATAGATGTATTTAAAATCTCACTTATACATTTTAAAGAAAATTCTTGTCCTATACATGATCCAAGTTTTAATATTTCTTTTGTATCACTTGAAAGTTGATTAATTTTTCTGATTATTATTTCGAATATACTATTTTCTATTTTCATATTTTTTAATAATTTCATATTCCATGCCCATTTATTATTAGTATAATCGAATTTTAAAACCCCATTTAAATACATACTTTCAATGCTTGTCTTTATAAAAAATGGATTTCCATCTGTTCTTATATTAATAAACTTAACAAGTTCTTTTACTTCTTCTTTACTACAATACAATGTATCACATATTAAATTTTCTATACTGTATTTATTTAAGGATTCTAATTTAATATTTAATACATCATCTTGTTCTACTATTTCTTTTAAGAATTTATTATTTTCTACATCAGTGGTTCTAAGGGTAGTTAATATAAATAGGTATTTATTTTCTTTATTTAAAAGGAATTTTCTTATAATATACAGTGAACTTTCATCTAACCACTGTATATCTTCTAAAAATATGGCTATAGGCTTTTTCATATTGAGAATTATTCTTGTAAATCTAATTATAACCATATTAAATCTACTTTTAGACTCTATAAACCCTCTTTCTTCTAATGGTGGTTGCTTTCCTATTAAAAATTCTGCCTCTGGTACAAATTTAGTTATGATTTGCGCATTACTTCCTAGTTCTTTTAAAATTTCTTTTTTTAGATAGCTTATTTTCTCCTCATCTTCCATTAAAATTTTATTTATAAGCATTCTTGTACATTCAATTAAAGGATAATATGGAACATTATTGTTATATTTTTTGCATTTACTTGAAAGTAATATTCCGCCCTCTTTTACTATCCTTTTACTTATTTCACTTCCAATAATGGTTTTTCCCATACCACTATCTCCTGATATAGCAACACATTGTAATGTGCCTCTACAAGCTTTATGGTACTTATCCATTATAGTTTCAATTTCTTTTTCTCTTCCATATATTTTATTAGTAAATTTAAGTTTATCGGAAACATCCCTTTCCCCTAAAGGAAAATTGTATACCTCACCACTAAATATTAGTGATTTATAACATTTATTTAAATCTACTTTTATACCATAGATACTTTTATACCTTTCCTCTGAATCTTTTTCCAATAACTTCATAACTATTTTTGATATGACTAGTGGTATTGTATTTTTAATTTTTTTAGGTGAAACTGGTTTCTTATTTGTATTACAATAAGATAACTTAATTTCGTCATCAACTTCTATAGGCAGTTTTCCTGTAAGCATTCTATAAAAAATAACTCCTAAAGAATAATGGTCTGTTGAAAAGTCTACATTTTTTTTAATTCTTCCAATTTGTTCTGGAGCCATATATCTTAAATTATAGTTAATATCTCTACACATAAATGTTGATTCCATTAATTTCAATTGTCCATTTATGTCTAAAATAATATTTTTAGGATTTAAATATTTATATATCATCCCTTCTTTATGTACTTCTGATACGGCATCAACAATTTTTAAAGCATTTTTAAGGAATTCTTTTATACTCATATCTTTTTTGTTACATATAAATTCTTCTAAGATTACTTCACCTTTTTTTTTATAATATTCCATGAAAATTTCCCCCAATTTTTTTGCCACTTTATTTCATTATTGATACATATAATTATATATTATACTTATTTTTACATTTAGTGCAAACATTTCTCCAGGTTTTTTCAACATAATAAAAAGAGCAGTTCTATTTCTGCTCTTTCAACATTGTTTTTATATCCTCATAGGCCTGTTTTGCATCATTATATCCAAGATTATATAAAGCTTCTAATTTATCAACATTTTTTTCTAATCTGTCGACTTTTAAATCCTTAGAAGGTCTAATTATAATTATCTTCCCCTCTTTTTCTAAATCCTCTATGTAATCTAAAGTTTCATTGTATTCTTTATATCTGTTAAAAATTTTATTTACAAGTTTAGGATACTTTTTATACTTAAATTTTATAATTCTTTTATGTTTTATTGGCTCTTTTCTATATGCTTTAGTTCTTGTTAAAACTACTATATTTTTTGTATAGCCATCTTCAATTGCTTTTTTTATTGGAATAGAATCTGAAATCCCTCCATCTAAATATGGTTCCCCATTTAAATTTACAATTGGAGTTACTAATGGCAAACTGCTAGAAGCCCTTATTACTTTAAGTATGTCTTTACACTGATTTTTTTCAAAATACTCAGGTTCTCCTGTTTTACAATTAGTTGCCACTATCATAAATGTTTGATTAGATTTTTTAAATTGTTCATAATCAAATGGTTCAAGTTTATTTGGTACTTCATCATAAAGAAATTTTATACTAAATATACTTTTTTCTAATATAAGATTTTTAATTCCTATATATCTAGGATCATTTATATACTTTAAATTTACATCTCTACTTCTATATTTTTGTTTAGACACATATGAAGAAGCATTACAAGCTCCTGCAGATACCCCTATAACATACGGAGTATAAATATCTTTTTCCATAAGAAAATCTAGTACACCTGAGGTATAAATTCCTCTCATACCTCCACCTTCTAATACCAATCCTATATTATCCATATTACACCTCCTTTGTATTAAATTTTAGTCAATGATTAGGTATTATTCAACAACAATATTTTAATAAATAAAAAAACTGTTTATATATATTCACCTATATATAAACAGTTTTTAATATATAATTTTTATTTTATACAATAAATTTTCCTATAATTAACATTGTGTTAATTGAGATTTAACTTCTTGTACTTCTTGAGGAGTAGCTGGAGCTGCTGGCTTATAATATCCTTTTTGATTAGCTATTTCATATAATTGAAGTTGGTATTGTTCGTCTCCATTTCTCTTTTGTTGAAGAGTTTGTCTAAGCTGCATATTACTACATTGAGTTATAATATCTCCATATTTTCCAACACTACTATTTACCATAGATAGTACATCATTCATCATATCTTTTTCTTGCACTTTAATAACCTCCTCTGTATTTAGATGTTTATTATGATAAGAATCCCATTAATTGTTGTGCTGTTTGAGCTGCTGCATTTGCACCTTGTTCAAATATTTGTTTTACTTGTGGATCTTGAGATTGATTAGCATAGTCTGTTAATTTAACTGTTATAGTTTGATGATGTCCTATTAAATGTCTTAAGTTTTGTAATTCTAATTGATTTAATTGTGACATTTTTAATTCCTCCTTGTTTATCAGCTTCGTTGATATTTTGTGTAATTTAGAGAATTAATATTCCATTCTTTATTTACCATTTTTTCTTAAAATTCCTTATTGTAAGGAACATATATTATCTAATTTTTTTAATATATTCTTATATCCTTCTTTTATGATGTCATTATTATATACATCTACATAAGTCATATCATCTATGTTCCATTTCAAAACCTCACTGTACCTTTCACCATATATTTTTTTCAATATAAGTTCGCAATCCTTTTTAATTAAATTATATTTTAAATCTTCTCCAACAGTAATATCTATTTCTCCTATATGATTATTAAAAATTTCTATAATAGCATATAGCTGATATATATAACTTAATTCTTTTAAAGTAAATTTTTTATTTAAACATGCTATTACTTTTGCATATTCCTTATTTAAAGGTATTGGATATTTATTTATGTAATTTTTATCTTCAATCTTTTTTATATTTCTTATACTCTGAAATATAGCATTAGAAATATCAAGTCTTATTATATTTACATTTTGCTTAAAATTTTCTTCTTCTTTTATTTCATCATATTTTCTGTTTTCTTCAATTATTTTATTTTCAACTTCTGTACTTTTTTTTATGGAATGTTTTGCAGTAATCCATGTACATATTCCTCCAATTAATGAACCAATTATAACTGATGTAGCTGATATTATAGGAGTTACAAATTCTTGTGGTAAACTAATTAAAGATATCCACATATTTATCTCCCCTTTTATATTGATATATTATTTTCCTACTTTTTATATTTTCCTGTAAAATAAAATTTTATTAATCAATATACTATAATTAAAATATATGATATAATTCCTTTTATATATTTTTTAGCATTTTAACAAAAATAAGGGGGACGATATCATAGATAACTCAAAAGAACTCGGAATTAAAAGTATAGGAAAACTACTTGTAAAATTTTCTATTCCTGCAATTATAGGAATGCTTGTCAATGCTCTTTACAATATAGTTGATAGAATTTATATAGGTAATATTCCTAACGGCATAGGCGCAAAATCTTTAGCTGGACTTGGAATAACACTTCCTTTAACTACTATAATAATGGCATTTGGCATGTTAGTTGGCTTAGGTGCTGCTACACTTATTTCAATTAAACTTGGTGAAGGTGATAAAGATTATGCTGAAAAAATTTTAGGACAATCTGTAGTATTAAATATAATAATTTCTTTGATTGTATCTATTATAGGTTTAGTATTTTTAACACCTATTTTAAATATTTTTGGTGCCACTGGCGACAATTTATTTTATGCTAAAGAATATATATCAATAATACTTGCTGGATGTGTATTTCAAAATTTAGGATTTGGAATAAATAATAGTATTCGTTCTGAAGGTAATCCTAAAATTGCTATGAGAACTATGCTTGTTGGAGCATTATTAAATATAATATTAGATCCGATTTTTATTTTTGATTCTATTTTTAATATTAAAATAGGGCTTGGACTAGGAATTAAGGGAGCTGCAATTGCAACAATTATATCAGCTACAGCAAATACGGCTTTAGTCTTTCACTATTTTACTAGTAAAAATAGTGGTAGTGTATTAAAAATCAGAAAACGTAACCTTAAATTAACATTTAAAACATGTAAAGATATATTTTCAATAGGACTTTCTCCTTTTTCAATACAAATTGCAAATAGTGCTGTAGTTGCTCTTTATAATATGGGACTTCTTAAATATGGAGGTAATGATGCTGTTGCCGCTATGAGCATAATAGCCAGTATATCTACTATAATTTTTATGCCTATTTTTGGAATAAATCAAGGTGTTCAACCTATATTAGGATATAATTATGGAGCTAAACTCTACTCAAGAGTTATTAAAGCTATTAAACTTGCTATAATATGCGGGATTTCAATAGCATCAGTTGGATTTATTGCCGTTGAATTTTTCCCTCATGTATTATTTAAAGCTTTTGCAAAGGATGCTCCAAATCTTATTATTTTAGGTTGTCGTGGAATAAGAATTGATTTAATCCTTCTTCCACTAGTTGGATATCAGATAGTAACATCTAATTATTTTCAAGCCATTGGCAAAGCTAAAATATCCATATTTTTAAGTTTTTTAAGACAAGTTATAGTCCTTATACCTATAATTATAATTCTTCCTAAGTTTTTAGGATTAGATGGTATATGGCTATCTCAACCTATTGCAGATATAGCAGCTACTTTGATTACTAGTTACTTTTTTATTAAAGATATAAAACTTTTAAAAAGACAAGAAAAAATTATGAATTAATTATCTATATAAAAAATAGCCCCCTATTAAATTCACAGGGAGCTATTTTTTGTTAGAGTACTTTATGCTTGTCCATAACTGTTCAAATAAAATTCTCTCATCTTATCTATATCATCTTTTCCTAAAGTAACTGTTCTACCTAATATTTTTGAATAAATAACTGACTTAGCTGACTTTTCAACAACTAGTGCAGTTTTTAGTGCTTCTTTTAAACTTCTTCCTACAGAAATACACCCATGATTTGCAAGTATAGCAGCATTTCTATTTTGAAGTGTATTTAGTGCGGCATATCCAAGTTCCATGTCTCCAGGAAGCTTGTACTCACTGACTCTTACATCCCCACCAACAATTTCTACCATATCTTCAGCAGCAGCTGGTATAGGTTTTCTTGCAATAGCAAATGAGGTAACATATTCACTATGCGTATGTACTATAGCACTTATATCCTCTCTTCCCTTATATATAGTGCCATGCATGGGAAATTCAATTGAGGGTTTTTTATCTCCATCAACTATATTCCCTTCAAAATCCATAATAACAACATCTTCAGGATGTATACATTCATAATCTACCCCACTTGGAGTTATTGCCATCAGTTCCCTACCTTCTATTCTGGCACTTATATTTCCCCACGTTCCAACAGTCATATTGCTTTTTAACATTAAAAGACCTGTATTTATTATTTCTTTTCTTATGTCCTCAAATTTTAGCAACTAACTTCCCCCTCTTATTTTATGTTTCTATTAATAAACTATATTTACAATTATAACTATTAACTTTTACTTATTCAATTAAAAACATATATTTATACTTTTCTGATTTAAAATAAAACTACTATAATTTTTATCATAATATATACTTATTTATAATAATATGTTTTAATATAGTAAAATATTTTTAGAAAAGGAGATTTAAACTTGCAGAAATTAATATTAAACTTAACTGATGAATTTAAGAATACCAATATAGTAATTAAGCTTATTATTACGCTCCTAATAGTATCTATTATTTACTTCCTTATAAAAAGCATTTCTAACATAATAGATAGATCTAATTTTTGTTCTAAAGATACAATCAAATATAAAAAAGTAATTTCATCAACTTTTAAACTTATATGCATAATTCTTATACTTCCTATATGGATGTATGATCATAAAGACTTATTTGCATTTCTCGGAATATTTTCTGCTGCTGTGGCATTTGCCTGTAGGGATGTTGTAGGTAATTTTATTGGATGGATAACTATACATACTCAAAAGCCCTTTGAAATGGGAGATAGAATTAAAATAGGAAATAGTCTTGGTGATGTTTTAGAAATTGGATGGTTCTATACTACTATAATTGAAGTTACTACAACTGATAATAAAACTTATGGTCAAAGTACAGGAAGACTAATATCAATACCTAATATAAAACTTTTAACAAAAGAAATTATAAATGAAACAAACTCCTTTCCATATACATGGATTGAAATTAGCACTGTAGTAAGTATGGATAGCAATTGGAAAAAAGCAAAAGAAATAATACTTTCCATTGCAAGTAGGCGACTTGGTAATGTTGAAGAAGAAGCTAAAGATGCTTTAGATATAGCCTCTAAAACACTTCCTATAAATTATCAAAACTTATCTCATACAATATACACTTCCATAGATGATGGAAAAATTGTATTAACCCTTCGTTTTATATGTCGTGCTAGAAATTTTAGAAACCTTCATCACTATATTACAGAAGATATTTTAACTGAATTTTTAAAACATAATGATATAAAATTAGTATAAAAGGATAAGCGTTTAGAATACTTATCCTTTTTTTATTTTAATAATAAAAGTAATAACTTGTTTCCATGCTCTTAATATGGTACTTAATAGATAATTTCCTTAGCTTTTCTTTTACTTTTTTATAATCTAAATCATTATTTATTAGTTTTAAAATTTGCTTATGCTCCACTTCTGTTACCTCATCATTAAAATCTTTCCAAATTTCATTAAAGGTTTTAATAAAATCTTTTTCTTTTATATTCTCTTTTAAAACTTCATCAATAAATTCATAAAATCCTATTACATCATAACTATCACTAAACGTTTCAATAAGTTCTGTGTAAAATTCTAATCCTCTTTCCATTACTAGATACTTATATCTTTCTAACTGCTCCTTAATAATAAGATTCTTTTTATTATTTTCAAAATTAATGCTATCTAATACTTTTGTGCATTTTATAGCTGATATCTCTTTATCCTTTACTTCTAACATAACATCTACATCATATTTTTTTATTTTATGGTAATAACTTAAAAAATTTTTTGTATCTACAAAGGTTGAATGCGCTCCCTTTTTCTTGAAAAAACCTTCATCTGAATAGTGAAGTTTAGGTCTTCCATCTTCTATTTTCCAAGTAGAGATTAACTCTTTTAAAATTTTATCTAAATCATCATTCAAAGATATATTTAATTTATGATGCAAATTATCAAATACCGCGGGAACATTTATATCTTTACATAATCCTAAAACCTCTTCTATATTGTACATTTTTTCATCATTTTCTATTATTAATCTCTTTCTAGCATTTGATGATAGCTTTTTAAAATTACTTTTAAATCTACCTATAGCCTTGTGCTTTTCTCCATAAACTCCACCTACATGTAAAACTATCTTATGAGTATAATCTAATTTTAAGGAATCTAAGAACTTTGTATGATATTCTATATCCTTTATACCCTTCTCTACTACTTCTTTAGATGGAGAATTTAATACAGTGTATTGACCTGGATGCATAGATACTCTTATATTATTTTCCTTTATAAAATTACCTATATTACATAATTCATCTTTAAAAATTTCCCACCACTTAATGTCATTAACATCATGACTTGCAAAAGGAATAATGTCCGAACTTATTCTAAAAAAGTAAATATTATTTTTAACATTTTGTTCTAAAATTTTATATAAATCCTGAAGATTCTCTTTAACACAATTATAAAATCTTTCATAGCTAAAATTTTTAAGTACAAAACTTCTATTAGTTCTATAATTTAGTATCATTGGAATACACGCGTATCCTATCTTCATACAATGCCTCTTTTCCTTCTTTTATTACATAAACCTCTATGATATTATTATAAAGTACGTCAAAACCAAAGAAAAATTAATAACTAGGAGGTCGTATAATGAATCACAAAAGTCGTATGTTGCCTTACTTTACAGCATGTTGTGTTTCTGTAATTTTAGGACTTACTTTTATATTTTCTAAAACAGCTCTAAATATTGTAGATGCTATTACTTTATTATCTTTTAGATTTTTAACAGCTTTTTTGACCATAACAGTACTTATAGTATTAGGGGTTGTTAAAGTAAATTATAAAAACAAACCAATAAAATATCTTATTGTTTTGTCTATAATAGAACCTGTAATTTATTTCTCTTTTGAAGCTAAAGGACTTAAATTATGTTCTGCATCACAAGCTGGAATAGTAATTGCACTCATTCCTATTTTTGTTGCTATATTTTCTTCTTATTTTTTAAAGGAGAAAAAAACACTACTTCAAATACTTTCAATAATTCTTTCAGTTTGTGGAGTAATTTATATTGTTTTAATGCAATCATCAGATTCTAATAAAGGTACTCTACTTGGTATATTTTTTCTATTTGGATCAGTTTTATGCGGTTCAACTTTTAGCATATTATCTAAAAAGCTATCATCAGAGTTTAAACCAATAGAAATAACTTATTTTATGAGTGGTATTGCTACTGTTATTTTTAATTCTATATCACTTATAATTCATTTAAGATCACATACATTAAATTTATATTTTGACCCTTTGAAGAATACTAATTTTATTATATCTATTTTATATTTAGGGATTTTATCTTCTGTAGTAGGATTTTTCTTAATTAATTTTACAATTTCTAAAATAGATGTTTCAAAGTATTCTGTATTTGAAAATGTAACTTCTATAATATCTATATTGGGTGGAGTTGTATTTTTACATGAAAAACTTAAATATTATCATGGTGTCGGAGCTATAATGATAATATTAGGAGTTTGGGGTACAAGCTTCTTTGCACACAAACAAAATAATCCTAATATTGAAATAAGCCAACCTTCAAATTAAGAAGATTGGCTTATTTTTTATCTTTCACTTAAAGATACATATTTTCTTTCTAATTTAACATTTTTATAAGCTGGTCTTATTATTTTAAACTCACTAAGTATTTGTTCTATTCTATGAGCACACCATCCTGGAGTTCTAGCCACCGCAAAAATAGGAGTATATAAATCATTAGGTATATTCAACATATCATACACAAGTCCAGAATATAAATCCACATTTGCTGTAATTGAATCATATCCTCTAATTTCTCTAAATATCTTTTTAGTCACTTCCTCTATACTTTTATATAAATTAAATTCCTTTTCTCTTCCCTTTTCCTTTGCCAATTGTCCTGCTTTCTTTTTAAGTAATACTGCTCTTGGATCTGACAATGTATATACTGCATGTCCCATACCATATATTAATCCTGAATAATCGAAAGCCTCTTTTTTTAATATTTTTATTAGATATTTTCTTATCTCATCTTTATCTTCCCAATCATTTATGTTTTCTTTTATATTTTTCATCATGTTAGTAACTTTTATATTAGCTCCACCATGTTTAGGTCCTTTTAAAGATCCTACTGCCGCTGCAATTGCGGAATACGTATCTGTTCCTGTAGATGAAACTACATGAGTTGCAAAAGCTGAATTATTTCCGCCACCATGTTCTGCATGAATTATAAGAGATAAATCTAACATTTCAGCTTCTGTTCTTGTATATTTATTGTCCGGTCTTATCATATATAGAATATTTTCTGCTGTACTTAAATCTTTCCTTGGCGAATGTAATACTAAACTTTTATTATCATAATAATGAATTTTTGCTTGATAAGCATGTGCTATCATTGTTGGCATTCTCGAAATCAATTCTATACTTTGTCTAAGTAAATTTTTTGTACTTATGTCATCTGGATTGTCATCAAATGAATATGTTGCAAGTATAGTTCTTTGAAGTTTATTCATTATGTTATGGCTTGGAAACTTTAAAATCATATCTTCTGTAAAATCTTCTGGAAGTTCTCTACTTTCTGAAATTACATATTGAAATTTTTCTAATTCATTTTTAGTAGGTAATTCTCCAAATAACAATAGATAAATAACTTCTTCAAATCCAAATCTTTTCTCTTTATTACAAGCCTCTACAATGTCATTTATACTAATACCCCTATAAGTTAACTTTCCTTCATCAGGAATCCTTTTGCCATTTTCTATCTTATAACCATGAACATTCCCTACCTCAGTAAGTCCCACCAAAACTCCTGTACCATTTTCATTTCTAAGTCCTCTTTTTACATCATACTTTTTATATAACAACGGATTTATAATATTGTTTTTTTCTGCGACACTTGAAAATTCATCTATTATATTGTCAAAAAGCACATGATTCTTTGATAATATTTCTTTATTTTTAATACTCATATCCCCAGCCCCCTATAATTATTTATATAATTTTTACACATACTATAAATAGTTAAAAATATTTTACTTGTAATTTAAATTTTTTTTGCTAAACTATAATAATAAATTACAGTAAGTATTTTACTAAGATTGGAAGTGATTTCATGGTAGAAAACATTAATTTTGATTCAATGCTTATATTATCCATATTTGCCTTTATAACACCGATTATAATAAATTCCTTTAAAAAATTTAAAATTCCATTTGTTGTTGGAGAAATTTTTATTGGAATTATAATTGGTAAAAGCTTTTTAAACCTAGTTAATGAAGATATATGGATAGGTTTTTTATCTCACCTAGGTTTAGCTTATCTGCTTTTTTTAAGTGGTCTAGAGATAGACTTTGATAAACTAAGAGCAGGTAATAATAAAAAACAACTGGTAAAAAGACTTTTAATGTCTTTTGGAATGTTTGGTATTTCTCTTGTAGTATCATTTGTTTTATCTTTTTCACTACGTCACTTTGGTATTATAAACAATGTAAGTTTTTTAGCGTTTTTATTTTCGGCTTCAGCCCCAGGACTTATTGTTCCTTTTTTAAAGGAGAAAAATTTACTTAATACCGAATATGGTCAAACACTACTTATATACACACTTATATGTGAGTTTATATGTTTACTAGCACTACCTATTATTTCTTCAACTATTAATAGTGGTCTAACTTATAAAAACTTTTTATTTATAATATTATTTATAGCAGCATTTTTAATCTTTAAAATAATTCAAAAGTTTTCTCATATTTTAGATTTATCAACAGCCACTTTTAGAAATTTACACATAGGTGTTAGAGCTGCTTTTGCACTGATACTTTTACTTGTAACACTTTCTAATAAAATAGGTGCAGAAATAATACTTGGCTCTTTCTTAGCTGGATTTATTTTTACACTTATACTTGATAAAGGTAGAGAAGATCTTATGCATGAACTTGATATACTAGGCTATGGATTTTTAATTCCTATATACTTTATTATGGTTGGAGTTAACCTTGATATATCGTCAGTATTTGCTGATCCTAAATCACTACTTAAGATTCCTCTATTTTTATTAATAATTTTTATAATTAAAATAGTGCCATTTTTACTTATGTCATACTCATTTGGTTTTAACAAAGCTCTATCTGGTGGATTAATTTTATCAGCCCAATTAAGCTTGTTTATAGTAGGAGCCCAAATGGCATATAACTTAAAAATTATTAGTTCATCTGATTACTCAACTTTTATACTTACTACAGTAATATCATGTATACTGTTCCCTATGCTCTTTGATAAAGTATTCAAAAGAGATAATATAGAAGAAATGGATATAGAACCCACAAATCATATTTCAATCATGGAAGTTGTACCTATGAATGAAGATATCTTAGGAAAATCCCTTAAAGAAATATCTTTTCCCTATCGTTTTAGAGTATTCTTAATAATACGAGATGGCAAAGAAATACTTCCCGTTGCAGAAACTCAAATTTTAAAAGGAGATAGACTAATAATTGCTGGACTCGCTAATAAAGTAGATGATGTTCTCAATTTCTTAAATGGATAATTTTTATTTTATAAAAAGGTTATGCAAAAATTTTAATATAGCATAACCTTTTTGGCTTATAGATTTTAAATTTGTTCCAACTTTATTTATAAATTTCGCCCAAAATATTTATCCATTAAATCTATATTATTACATTTAATATAATACATTTTGTATTTTTTTGGATTTGTATGTTAATATCTTCACTAAATTTTGATACAATTACATAATAAAAATTAGATTTTACAGTTTTTATTTCTTGATTTTCCATAGGGCTTACCCCTATTTTTTATTATTTTTTAAATGTATAAAGGAAAAATAATTTACATTTCACTCTTTTTTACTATATATATATATTACTACTAATTTAATTTTTTGCAAGTTTTTTTTATTAAAATTCATTATTGTTTTTGAAAAGATTATTTTCCTTATAATAATCCCCATTATAAATCGTTAATTATGGTGCTATATTCACCTTTAACGTAAATTCTATTCATAAATAGCATTATCAAAATATTGAAATTTAAAAATAAAATTATTCATTTACATTTTTTACGTAAAAAATTTCCATAATATTAGTTTTAAATATTTATTTTATTTGAATATTATTATTACTTTTTATTATTAAAAATTTTAATAAATATTATTATTCCATTTTGAAAAGAATATATGGTATACTAGTATTCCAAAATAAATTTTTAACATTGTACACTAAAGAAAAATGGAGGTATTTACTTATGAATCCAAAGAAAACGAAAATATCAATTATCGGTGCTGGACTTGTTGGTTCAACTACAGCTTATGCATTAATGATGTCATCTCTAGTATCAGAACTAGTTATTGTTGACATAAATAAAAATAGAGCTATTGGTGAAGCTATGGACTTGTCACATGGTGTATCTTTTGTAAGCCCTGTAGACATTTACGCTGGTGATTATTGCGATACAAAAGATTCTGATATTGTAATCATTACTGCTGGAGCAGCTCAAAAACCAGGAGAAACTAGACTTGATTTAATACACAAAAACTATGAAATTTTTAAATCAATGATTCCAGAGATAACAAAGTATAGCCCTAACGCAATACTTTTAGTTGTATCAAATCCTGTAGACATATTAACTTACATCACTTATAAATTATCAGGATTCCCAAAGGAAAGAGTAATCGGTTCAGGTACTGTTCTTGATACTTCAAGATTTAGATATTTATTAAGTGAACACTTCGATATAGATGCAAGAAATATCCACACTTACATTATGGGAGAACACGGAGATTCTGAAATTGCTACATGGAGCACAACAACTGTAGCTGGTATGGATATAGAAGAATACTGCTCTCGTTTCTGCCACAAATGCAACGGAATAGAAAAGTATGATATAGAAAATAGTGTTAAAAAAGCTGCTTATGAAGTAATAGAAAAAAAAGGTGCTACTTACTACGCAATTGGTCTAGCTGTTAGACGTATTGTAGACGCTAT
Organism: Clostridium novyi NT; assembly: GCF_000014125.1. Taxonomy (NCBI): domain Bacteria; kingdom Bacillati; phylum Bacillota; class Clostridia; order Eubacteriales; family Clostridiaceae; genus Clostridium; species Clostridium novyi. The sequence goes on from NC_008593.1 coordinate 1,907,612, forward strand.
TTTAAGAAATGAAGATTCAATTTTAACAGTTTCAAGTCTTCTTGAAGGACAATATGGTCTTAATGATATATATCTTGGTATTCCTTCAATCGTTGGCGCTAACGGTGTTAAAAAAGCCTTAGAAATTTCATTAAATGATGAAGAAAGAACTAAGTTAGTAGACTCAGCTAAAACTATCAAAAAATGCATTGACGATTTATCATTATAATCTCCAAATTAATTATAAAAAGCTATATGGAGAATAATATAATTATTTCTCCATATAGCTTTAAAATCTGTTTAAATTTTACTTATATATCTTTCATTATTTTGCTTAAAATTGTAACGAAGTTTAGCTCTTCTCTTGTAAACTTTTTTATTTTGGATGGAATAGCTAAATATAATATAGCCTTCATAACATTTTTATTAATAATAGGAACTACCATAACAGAATACCATTCTGGCAAAACTGTTAGTAAATCTGAATTAAAAGTTTCATTCCATTCCATAATACAAGTTCCTTGTTTTTGATTAATAACATCTTGAAGTATCTTTTTATTACATACATATTCATAAGACCAATCTTCTTGAAGTTTTTTTCTACCAAAGTTTTCTTTTATCTTATTATCATTTGATAAAAATATCAAATTGCCATATTCTGCTTCAGTTATACCTGTAATATGTCCTAAAGCCTTATATACCTTTTGTTCAAATTTTAAATCCGAATTAACTATATCCATAAGCTCAATCATTGCAAGTACATTTCTTGAATCTTGAGCAAAGTTCCCAGATATTATTCCTGTTAATTTACTTGTAACTTTAACTTTATTTTCAAATTCTTTCTTCCATACCTTACATCTATTTCTTCCAGAATCCTTTGCTATATATAATGCTTGATCAGCTTTTTCAATAAGTTCTCTCTTTAGTTGTGCTTGTTGTGGATAAGTGGATATTCCTATACTAATTGTTACAGGATGTTTCTCTCCTAAAATTTTACTATCCTCTACAGCCGATCTTATTCTTTCAGCTATATTTAAAGCTTTACTTTCCCCTATTCCAGGTAGTATCGATATAAATTCCTCTCCACCATATCTTCCACAAATATCTCCATCTCTTAAATTTTTCATAACTATACCACATACATTATTTAAAACCTTATCTCCCACTTGATGTCCAAAAGTATCATTTACATTTTTAAAATGATCTAAATCAAACATTATTATGGAAAATTTATCATTATTAAAATTTGCACATTCAATACTTTCACTTAACTTATCTTCTAAGTATTTTCTTGTATAGGCTCCTGTAAGCTTATCAATAGAACAACTAATAGTAAGCTGATATTTGTCTATTATATACGCAATTAAATTAATTAATTTCATAATTTCCTCTAAGGTATTTTGATTTATACTATTTAAAAATTTATTGGAACTTATATATATATATCCATTTATTGTGGCATTTATTTTTATATGTCTTTTTTCTTCATTAAAATTTAAATTCTCCGTAGGATATGACATTATAGGAATACACATAAATGACCTTTTACAATCCATGGAAGCTTTGTATTTAAAATTAGTAAAATAAACTTCATTATTAAATACATAAAATGTACTTTTAGTTTTTTTCACTCTTTCAATAATCTCTTTATTTTCTTCTCTTATATCATTTCCTGTTAAAGATGCTATTGTTTTAAAATTGTTTACTCCATCTTCAATTACAATTTCTGCTTCAGTGGCTAAAGTTTTAGATGCTATATACTGTATAATCAATTTTAAATTTTTAATAGAATCACATTGTAACTTAGATATTATATCTTTTTGGTGTTTAATCTTTATTGAAAAAAATTCATTATATATTTTTCCCATAGACTTCATGAATTTTTTATTATCTAATAGCTTTATAAACTTTTTAAACTGCAATACTTCTTTTAAGTCTTTTTCTGAAGCTACGTTCATCTTTTTATATAACTGTTCATCATAAATCTTATTTTCAAAATATTCATGTTTTATAAAGTTTATTTTTTCAAATGGCTTAATAAAGTTATTGAATTTAAAATATTTTAATCTATATTGACTAGGTATTTGCTCAGTTATAACTCTTATTATTTCACAAGCTTCAAAATAGTAATATGCTGCAAAATTATACTGCCCATTTTCATTAAAGTAATCACCTAATTTAATATATATATTACATTCTATTTTCTTATTTTTTAATGCTTTTACCAGTTTCAATGCTTCATATAAAAATGCTAATTTCTCATCGTCATTAAACATTAAACCTTTAAAGTACATTTCTTTAAACTTAACACACTCACTAACACTAATCCAATTATCTTGAGATATATACTCAACTAGCCTTAATGCATATTTAATGTATCCTTGCTCATACAGGATAATTGCACAACTATAAATATAATCTACCTTATTTGAATAATTTTTATAGTTACTAGCCATATTCTTTATATATTCTATATATTCTTCTAAATCAATTTCACCATATTCATCTAAAAGTTTTATAAATACAAGAAGTTCTTTTATTTTTAATTTTAATAAACTCTCTTCCTTTTCATAAGCTTTTAGAGCTTTTATTAAGTATTCTTTAGCCTCTTTTAATAATCCTAATTCTATTAATATTTCTCCCTTTAGTAAATAATATTGGTGTATATTCTCTATACTACTCTTATTTCTTTCAATGTACTTTTCAACTAAATTAAGATTTTTAAATACCGCTTTATAATTACTTAACTTTAACTGAAGTATTCCTATATAACTTAAACTTTCAACTATTCCATTTTTATATTCTATACATTCAGCTTTAAATAAAGCATCCTTAAATATTTTTAATGCTTTTTCATATTCAAATCTTCTATTATATACTTCTCCCAACTTTTGTAAAGCTACGATTTCATAATATAAAAATTTATTTTTTTCACAAATATCAGTTACCTTCATAAGATATTCTTCTGATATATCAGATATTTGATAATAATCTTCATATATTTTAGCTAAATTAATATACGCAAATACAATACCTTTTTTATAATCTGTACTCTTACTATTTTTATAAACCAGACCATAATCTCTAACTGCTTCATCAAAATTTTTCAAATACCTATTTCCATTTCCTCGAATATTGTATAAAACAACTTTAGGTTTAATGAATTCATTTCCACAAACAATTATTCCTTCATTACAAGT